>NZ_JBIASC010000008.1:0-321135 GCF_042890485.1 Streptomyces sp. NPDC002181
CCAGATGTGGAAGCCCGGTAACGGGTGGAGCTGACTGGTACTAATAGGCCGAGGGCTTGTCCTCAGTTGCTCGCGTCCACTGTGTTAGTTCTGAAGCAACGAACAGTTGCTGGTTTCAGAGCTGGAACACAACTACAAAGTGTGCTTGTTCGCTCGAAACCGATAGGGTTTCGGTGGTCATAGCGTTAGGGAAACGCCCGGTTACATTCCGAACCCGGAAGCTAAGCCTTTCAGCGCCGATGGTACTGCAGGGGGGACCCTGTGGGAGAGTAGGACGCCGCCGAACAATCTTTCAAAGGACCCTTGGTCCAGCGTTCAACGCTGGACCAAGGGTCCTTTTTGTTTTTCACCTCTTTACGCCGAAGCGCGGCCATGGGTTGGTTGCGCGAGAATGACTAGCGGTACCCCGAAGACAGGAGTCACACCCATGTCCAACTCTCCCGACGATCGTCCGGAGCGCGAGCCTCGGCGCAACGACGGCGGTGACAGGGGCGGCTACCGCGGGGGCCGTGACGACCGTGGCGGTGACCGTGGTGGCTTCCGCCGCGACGACCGCGGTGGCCGTCCGACCGGTGACCGTCCCTCCGGTGGCGGCGGCGGTTTCCGCCGTGACGACCGTGGTGGGCGTCCCGCCGGCGGCGGTGGCGGTGGCTTCCGCCGTGACGACCGTGGTGGCGACCGTCCGTCCTACCCCCGTCGTGATGACGACCGTGGTGGGCGTCCCTCGTACCCGCGTCGCGACGACGACCGCGGTGGGTTCCGCGGCGGTCGTGACGACCGTGGCGGCGACCGCCCGTCCTACCCGCGTCGCGATGACCGCGGTGACCGCCCCTCCGGCGGTGGCGGTGGCTTCCGCCGCGACGACCGTGGCGGCGACCGTCCCTCGTACCCGCGTCGCGATGACGACCGTGGTGGGTTCCGCGGCGGTCGTGACGACCGTGGCGGCGACCGCCCCTCCTACCCGCGCCGCGACGACCGGGGTGACCGGCCCTCCGGCGGTGGCGGTGGCTTCCGCCGCGACGACCGTGGCGGCGACCGTCCGACCGGTGGCGGCTTCCGCGGCCGCGAGGACCGTCCGTCCTACCCGCGCCGTGACGACCGCGGTGGCGACCGCCCCTCCTACCCGCGTCGCGATGACGACCGTGGTGGGCGTCCCGCCGGCGGCGGTGGCGGCGGTTTCCGCCGTGACGACCGTGGTGGCGACCGTCCGTCCTACCCCCGTCGTGATGACGACCGTGGTGGGCGTCCCTCGTACCCGCGTCGCGACGACGACCGCGGTGGGTTCCGCGGCGGTCGTGACGACCGTGGCGGCGACCGCCCCTCCTACCCGCGTCGCGACGACCGCGGTGACCGCCCCTCGTACCCGCGCCGTGACGACCGGCCCGCCGGTGGCGGTTTCCGCCGCGACGACCGGGGCGACCGGCCTTCCGGCGGTGGCGGCGGCTTCCGCCGCGACGACCGTGGCGGCGACCGTCCCTCGTACCCGCGTCGCGACGACGACCGCGGTGGGTTCCGCGGCGGTCGTGACGACCGCGGCGGCGACCGCCCCTCCTACCCGCGTCGCGATGACGACCGCGGTGGGCGTCCCGCCGGCGGTGGCGGTGGCTTCCGCCGTGACGACCGCGGCGGCGACCGTCCGTCGTACCCCCGTCGTGATGACGACCGTGGTGGGCGTCCCTCGTACCCGCGCCGTGACGACGACCGCGGTGGCTTCCGCGGCGGCCGTGACGACCGCGGCGGCGACCGCCCCTCCTACCCGCGCCGCGACGACCGCGGTGGCGACCGAGGCGGCGACCGCGGCGGGTTCCGTGGCCGTGACGACCGCGGTGGCGACCGTGGCGGCTACCGCGGCGGTCGCGATGACCGCGGCGGCGACCGCGACTACCGTGCGGACCGCGACAGGGACCCGGTCAAGCGGCTTCCGATCGACGAGGACGTCACCGGCTTCGAGATCGATGCCGATGTCCGTCAGGAGCTCCTGAGCCTGCCCAAGGGGCTGGCCGAGGAAGTCTCCCGCAACCTGGTCATGGTGGCCCGGCTGATCGACGAGGACCCGGAGCAGGCGTACGCGTACTCGCGCATCGCCCTGCGTCTGGCCTCCCGCGTCGCCGCCGTGCGCGAGGCCGCCGGCTTCGCCGCGTACGCCACGCAGAAGTACAGCGAGGCGCTCGCCGAGTTCCGTGCCGCCAAGCGCATGACCGGCTCCGTCGAGCTGTGGCCCGTCATGGCCGACTGCGAGCGCGGCCTCGGCCGCCCCGAGCGCGCGCTGGCCATGGCCGGCGAGCCCGAGGTGCAGAAGCTGGACAAGGCCGGCCAGGTCGAGATGCGCCTGGTCGCCGCCGGTGCCCGCCGGGACATGGGGCAGCTCGACGCCGCCATCGTGACCCTGCAGAGCCCGGAGCTGGCCTCCAACTCCGTGCAGCCGTGGACCGCGCGCCTGCGGTACGCCTACGCCGACGCCCTGCTGGCCGCCGGCCGTGAGGACGAGGCGCGCGAGTGGTTCGCCAAGACGGTCGAGGCGGACAAGGACGGCGCGATGGACGCCTCCGACCGGCTCGCCGAGCTGGACGGGGTCGAGTTCGTCGACGCGCTCGGCGGCGATGAGCCGGACGACATCGACGCCGACGACGCCGAGGACGAGGACGACGAGCAGGACGCCGCCGAGGTGGCCGCCGCCGAGCGCGCCTCCGACCAGGCCGAGTACTACGACGAGGACGACGAGGAGTACGAGCCCGTCGAGCGCTCCGCGGACGCCGACGCCGATGTCGACGCCACCGACGAGATCGCCGTCGTCGAGGACGAGGACGAGGACGACGTGCAGGACCGCGACAAGGCCTGAGCACCTGACCGGCTGAGTTGAGAAAGGGCGGTACCCCTCCGGGGGTACCGCCCTTTTCCGTGTCCGCGATCGGGTCGGGCCGGGGTCAGTCGAGGCTGCGCAGGACCAGGCCCGTGGCCGGCTTCGGGCCGAACGAGGTGGACTTGCGGGGCATCGTGACGCCCTGGCGGGCCAGGTCCCGGACGACCGCCTCCCGTACGGGGTGCAGCAGGACCGCGGTGCCTCCGTGGCGCTCGGCCATGGCGACGGTGGCCGCCGCGTCGTGGATGTAGGTGATCTGGTCCGGGGCGTCCGGGATCCGCCACAGGGCGTCCAGCAGCGTCGCGTGCAGCACGGTCGCGTCCAGCCGGCGCCAGGCCTCGGGACGGTCGCGCCGTACGGTGCGCTCCAGGAGGTCCAGGTCCGGGTCGGTGACCAGGTGGAAGGTGCCGTCGCCGGTCAGGAGGAAGGCGTTCCCGCGTTCCGCGGCGTCGGCGAGGGCCTCCAGGGCGAGCGGCAGCGGGCCGTCGACCGGGCGGACCAGGAACTGGCCCTCCACGGCGGCCAGGGCGTCCGCGACCGGGAGGCGGCGCAGCATCCGGTGGATGGCGCGGACCTGGAGCGGGTAGCGGGCGGTGTCGACGAGGAGGACCAGGCCGAAGTCCCAGTCGGTGGGGGACTGGTGCTCCTCCTGGAGGCGCAGGTACGTCGCCCAGCGGTGGTGGCCGTCGGCGATGAGGGCCTGGCGGTGGCCGAGGTCTGCGGTGACGGCGGCGAGGTCCGCGGGGTCGGTGATGGCCCAGAGCCGGTGCCGGAAGCCGTCCTCGGTGGTGGTGGCCAGCAGGGGCGCGCCCGCGGCGGTCCGCTCGACGACCGCCGTCGCGCCGGCCGCGGGGTCCCCGCCGAGGTAGGTGAGGAGGAGGGGCTCCAGATTGGCCGAAGCGGCCCGCATGAGACCGGCCCGGTCGGTGACCACGTCGGGCATGACGTCCTCGTGCGGGAGCACGATGCCGGCGTCGGGCTTCGAGAGGGCCAGGGCGCCGATCACGCCGCGCTGGAGCACGCCGCCCTTGCGCTGCTCGTAGACGTAGAGAGCGGGCTCGGGATCGGCGCTGAGGACGCCCTTGGCGAGCCAGTCGTGCAGGGTGTGCGCGGCCCGTTCGTTGCGCTCCGCGGGGGTGTCGGCCTGCGGGAGGATCAGGCGGACGATGTTGTGCGGGTCGGCGGACTCCAGGTGGTCGACTCCGTCGGGCCGCACGACCACGTCGTACGGCGGTGAGGTGACGGCGGCCAGGCTGCCGACACGCTCCGGGACGTAGCGCAGTCCGTGGAAGGGGATCAGGCGCAGCCCGTCGTCCGCGGTACCAGATGTGGTCATTGGTGCATGGTAAGTCGCGTCTCGCGATGCGGGATGATCGGGTGAGGAAGACCGCAAGTCACGGGCGTTCGGTATCGGTCACCGGCCGACGGATGTCAGGTGCGGACCGGTCGAGGACGGATCGAGCGGACAGGAGCCGACAGGATGACCCGGCAGAGCAGGACGAGTCCGGCGGGCAGCGAGCGCAGCCTGCACCAGGCGTACGACACGGCCCTGCTGGACCTGGACGGAGTGGTGTACGCGGGCGGCGAGGCGATCGCGTACGCGGCGGAGTCCCTGGCCGCGGCCCGGGACGGCGGGATGCACCTCGCGTACGTCACGAACAACGCGCTGCGCACCCCGGAGGCGGTCGCGGAGCACCTGGGCGAGCTCGGGATCCCGACCGAGGCGGGCGAGGTGATCACCTCGGCGCAGGCGGTGGCCCGGCTGATCTCGGAGCAGGTGGAGCCGGGTTCGAAGGTGCTGGTGATCGGCGGGGAGGGGCTGCGGGTCGCACTGCGCGAGCGGGGGCTCGTACCGGTGGACTCCGCCGACGAGGAGGGCCTCGCGGCGGTCGTCCAGGGGTACGGGGGCCCGGACCTGCCGTGGTCGCGGTTCGCGGAGGCCTCGTACGCGATCCACCGAGGGGTGCCGTGGTTCGCCTCGAACACCGATCTGACGATTCCCGGGGCGCGGGGGATCGGGCCGGGCAACGGGGCCGCGGTGGAGGTCGTACGGATCGCGACGGGCGCGGAGCCGCAGGTGGCGGGCAAGCCGCTGCCCCCGATGCACCGGGAGACGGTGCTGCGGACGGGGGCGGAGCGGCCGCTGGTGGTCGGCGACCGGCTGGACACGGACATCGAGGGCGCGTTCAACGGGGAGGTGGACTCGCTGCTGGTGCTGACCGGGGTGACCGACGGGGCGCAGCTGTTGCGGGCCGAGCCGGCGCACCGGCCCACGTACGTGGACCGGGACCTGCGGGGGCTGCTGACGGGGCAGCCGGAGGTCGTGGCGGCGGGGGAGGGCTTCCGCTGCGGGGGCTGGACCGCGGTGGCGGCGGGGGACGCACTGGAACTGCGGGGCGAGGGCGAGCCGCTCGACGGGCTGCGCGCGTTGTGCGCGGCGGCGTGGACGCGCGCGGGGGACGGATCCTGCACGCTGGACGCGGGGAAGGCGCTGGCCCGGATCGGGCTCTAGGACCTGTGTACGGATCGGGCTCCAGGGGCTGTTCAGGCGCAGGGTAGGCTAACCTAACCTGCGTGTTGGTCGAGAGTCCTCCTGAACAGAGCGCGGCGCCGGTCGCCGCCATCCGCCCGCGGCACGCCGCGCGCGCCGCCGGTCTGCTCGGCGCCCTCGCGGTGCTGGCCCTGATCGCTGTGGCGAGCATCGCCGTGGGCGCCAAGCAGATGCCCCTCGATCAGGTCTGGCACGGCCTGTTCCACTATGCGGGGACGCCCTCCGACGTGGTGGTGCGCGATCTGCGGGTTCCGCGCACCCTCCTCGGGCTGATGGTCGGGCTCGGCCTCGGCCTGTCCGGCGCCGTGATGCAGGCGCTGACCCGCAATCCGCTGGCCGAACCCGGCATCCTCGGCGTCAACGCGGGCGCCGCGGCCGCCGTGGTCTCGGCGATCACCTTCCTCGGGGCCTCCTCGCTCAGCGAGTTCGTGTGGTGGGCCTTCCTCGGCGCCGCCGTGGTCTCCGTCGTGGTCTACGTACTCGGCGGCAGCCGCAGCGCGACCCCGGTGCGCCTCGCGCTCGCCGGTACGGCGGCCAGCGCGGCCCTGGTCGGCTACATCAACGCCGTGCAGCTGATGGACAGCAAGGCGCTGGACAAGCTGCGCTTCTGGACCGTGGGCTCCCTGGCCTCCGCGAACATGGACACCGTCCGGCAGGTCGCTCCGTTTCTGCTGGTGGGCGCGGTGATCGCACTGACCCTGGGCCGGCCGCTCAACGCGATGGCCATGGGCGACGACACCGCGCGGGCGCTGGGCGCCCACCTGACGCGGACCCGCATCGGCGCGATGGTGGCCATCACCCTGCTGTGCGGGGCGGCGACCGCCGCCTGCGGGCCGATCGTCTTCATCGGGCTGATGATCCCGCACCTGGTGCGGATCATCACCGGTCCCGACATGCGGTGGGTGCTCGCCTACTCGGCGGTCCTCTCCCCGGTGCTGCTGCTGGGCGCGGACGTCATCGGCCGCGTCGTGACACGGCCCGCCGAGCTCCAGGTCGGCATCGTCACCGCCCTGATCGGCGGACCCGTCTTCATCTACCTCGTCCGGCGCAAGAGGATGGCCCAGCTGTGACCGTCGACCTTCGGGCGGACAAGCCCGGATCCCGTGCCCTGCGCGGCCCCGGCGGGCTGTCCCTGCGGCTGGAGCCGCGCGCGCTGGCGGTCGGGCTGCTGCTCGTCGCGGCCGCCCTCGCGATGGCCGTCGTCCTCATCGGCACCGGCGATTTCGAGATCGCGCCGTGGGACGTCGTACAGACCCTGCTGGGCAACGGCACCCCCGCGAACGACTTCATCGTCAACGACCTGCGGCTGCCGCGGGTGGTGGTCGCGCTGCTGGTGGGCGCCGCGCTCGGGATGGCCGGCGCCGTCTTCCAGTCCGTGTCCCGCAATCCGCTCGGCTCCCCGGACCTGCTCGGGTTCAGCTACGGCTCGGCGGTCGGCGCGCTCACCGTGATCGTCCTGTTCAAGGGCGGCGCGACGGAGGTCTCCGCGGGTGCGCTGGTGGGCGGGCTGCTCACCGGCGTCCTCGTCTACCTGCTGTCCTACCGGCGCGGCATCCACGGCTACCGGCTGGTCCTGGTCGGCATCGGCGTCTCCGCGATGCTCGTCGCCGTCATCAACTACCTGCTGACCAAGGCCCAGCTCGTCGAGGCGACGCGCGCGATGGTCTGGCTGACCGGCTCGCTGGCGGGCCGGGACTGGAGCCAGGTCTGGCCCCTGCTGGCGACCTGCGCGGTGCTGTTCCCGCTCGTCCTCGGCCAGGGCAGGGCCCTGCGGATGATGGAGATGGGCGACGACGCCGCGTACGCCCTCGGAGTACGGGTGGAACGTACGCGGATGCTGCTGATGCTGGCGGCGGTCCTGCTGACCACCGCGGCCGCCGCTGCCGCCGGACCCATCTCCTTCGTGGCCCTGGCCGCGCCCCAGCTGGCGCGCCGCCTGACCCGCTCGCCCGGGTCGAACCTGCTCACCGGCGCGCTGATGGGATCCGTCCTGCTGCTCGTGTCCGACTGGGCCTCGCAGCGCGCCTTCGGCGCCGACCAGCTGCCGGTGGGCGTGGTGACCGGGCTGGTCGGCGGCGTCTACCTGCTCTGGCTGCTCGTCACCGAGCGCAAGGCGGGACGTATATGAGCACGGACACGAGCAACTCAAGGAGTACGCAGGTGCAGCAGCGGCTGACCGCGCAGAACGTGACCCTCGGCTACGACCAGCGGGTCATCGCCGAGAACCTGTCGGTGGAGATCCCCGACCACTCGTTCACGGTGATCGTCGGACCCAACGCGTGCGGCAAGTCCACGCTGCTGCGCGCCCTGTCGCGGATGCTGAAGCCGTCCGCCGGGCAGGTGCTGCTCGACGGGCACGCCATCGGCTCGATGCCGGCGAAGAAGGTCGCCAAGACGCTGGGGCTGCTTCCGCAGTCCTCCATCGCGCCGGACGGGATCACGGTCGCCGACCTGGTCTCGCGCGGCCGGTACCCGCACCAGGGGCTGCTGAGGCAGTGGTCGCCGCAGGACGAGCGGATCGTGCGGGAGTCGATGGCCTCGACCGGGGTCGCCGAGCTCGCGGACCGGTCGGTGGACGAGCTGTCGGGCGGGCAGCGCCAGCGGGTGTGGATCGCGATGGCGCTGGCGCAGCAGACGCCGCTGCTGCTGCTGGACGAGCCGACCACGTACCTGGACATCCAGCACCAGATCGACGTGCTGGACCTGTGCGCGGAGCTGCACGAGGAGCAGGGGCGGACCCTGGTGGCCGTGCTGCACGACCTCAACCACGCGGCCCGCTACGCCACGCACCTGATCGCGATGCGCGGCGGCGAGGTCGTGGCGGAGGGGCCGCCGGCCGAGGTGGTCACGGCGGAGCTGGTGGAGGAGGTCTTCGGCCTGCGCTGCCAGATCATCGACGACCCGGAGACGGGCACCCCGCTGGTGATCCCGGCGGCGCGCAGGCCGAAGTCCCCGGCCGGGCTGCTGACGAGGACTACAGCAGGCTCTTGAGGCGGAGCAGGTCGCGGAAACCGGCCTCCAGACGGACCCGGCCGGAGGCCCAGGCCTTGGCGAACTTGAGGTCGCCCGCGACCATCGCCACCAGGTCGTCGCCCGTCATCGCGAGCCGGATCTCGGCCTTCGTGGCGGGCGGACCGGGGGAGACCGCGTCCACTCGGATCCGGCCGTCTTCGAGGCGGCCGGTGAAGGTCTGGTCCAGGTCCGTGATGTGGCAGCTCAGGGAGCGGTCCATCGCGGCGGCGCCGCGCACACCGCCATCGGCCTGTGCGAGGTTGCCGGAGAGTCTGTCGAGTGCGGCTCGGCACTCATCGATCGTAGCCATCGTGATCTCGACCGTACCGCAGAGCCGCGCGCGGCCGCCCGGGTGCTTCGGGGTAGCGTCGGGGCATGACCGACGACACGGCCGACGCGGCGGACACGGACGGGGGCGCACCGGGCGCGTCCGCGGAGGCGGCGCCCGAGCCCCTGGGGCTCGTCCGTACGCCCACCGGCCACCCCGGGGTGGACGCGCACCTGGAGCGCCTGGCCGACGCCGACCACCTCACGGCGGACGGACACGTCGCGGTGTACGAGGATGTGCACAGGGGGTTGCGTGACGCGCTGACCGCGCTGGACGCACCGCCCGTCCCCGGACCGTACGAAAACAGGAGCTGAACCGAACGTGGCAGGAGTGGCACGCCGCCGCCTGGACGCCGAACTGGTACGCCGCAGCATGGCCCGCTCGCGCGAGCACGCCGCCCAGCTGATCGCCGCGGGCCGGGTGACCGTCGGCGGCGCCACAGCGACCAAGGCGGCCACCCAGGTCGAGACCAGCGCGGCCCTCGTCGTCCTCAAGGACGACAGCGACCCCGACTACGTCTCCCGGGGCGGCCACAAGCTGGCGGGGGCGCTCGCGGCCTTCCGGCCGCGGGGGCTGGCCGTCGAGGGCCGCCGCGCGCTGGACGCCGGCGCCTCCACCGGCGGGTTCACCGACGTGCTGCTGCGCGCGGGCGTGGCCCACGTCATGGCCGTCGACGTCGGCTACGGGCAGCTCGCCTGGTCGCTGCAGAGCGACGACCGGGTCACCGTCAAGGACCGTACGAACGTGCGCGAGCTGACGGTCGAGCAGCTCGACGGGGCCCCGGTCGACCTCGTCGTCGGCGACCTGTCCTTCATCTCCATCGGCCTGGTGCTGCCGGCCCTGGTGCGCTGCTGCGCGCCGGACGCGGACCTGGTGCTGATGGTCAAGCCGCAGTTCGAGGTCGGCAAGGACCGGCTCGGCAGCGGCGGCGTCGTGCGCAGCCCGGAGCTGCGCGCGGAGGCCGTGCGCGAGGTGGCGGCCCAGGCGGCGAAGCTGGGGCTGGGCGTGCTCGGGGTGACCGCGAGCCCGCTGCCCGGTCCTTCTGGGAACGTCGAGTACTTTCTGTGGCTGCGGGCGGGGGCACCGGCACTCGACCCGGCGGATGTTGACCGTGCAGTGGCGGAGGGGCCTCAGTGACTGATGCAGCGGACAGGTCGTCGTACACGTCGAGCAACGCCGACAGCCCGGACCCGGCGGCCGGGGGGCCGGGGCGGACCGTCTTCCTCCTCGCGCACACCGGGCGGCCCGCGGCCATCCGCAGCGCGGAACTGGTCGTCCAGGGGCTGCTCAAGAACGGCCTGGGCGTACGGGTCGTCGAGTACGAGGCGAGGGACCTGCCGCTGCCGCCCGAGGTGGAGCTGGTGTCCGAGTGCACCCCCGAGGTGCTCGAGGGCTGCGAGCTGCTGATCGTGCTGGGCGGCGACGGGACCCTGCTGCGCGGCGCGGAGTTCGCGCGCGGCTCGGGGGTGCCGATGCTGGGTGTGAACCTGGGCCGGGTCGGCTTCCTCGCGGAGGCCGAGCGGGAGGACCTGGACCAGGTCGTGGAGCGGGTCGTGACGCGGGCGTACGAGGTCGAGGAGCGGATGACCCTCGACGTGCTCGTTCGGACGAACGGTGACGTGCTCCACCGGGACTGGGCGCTGAACGAGGCCGCCGTCCAGAAGGGGGCCCCCGAGCGGATGCTGGAGGTGGTCCTGGAGATCGACGGGCGCCCGGTGTCCGGCTTCGGCTGCGACGGGATCGTCTGCGCGACCCCGACCGGCTCGACGGCGTACGCCTTCTCCGCGGGCGGGCCGGTGGTCTGGCCGGAGGTGGAGGCGCTGCTGATGGTGCCGATCAGCGCGCACGCGCTGTTCGCGAAGCCGCTGGTGACCTCGCCGGACTCGGTGCTGGCGGTGGAGGTGCAGCACGGGGTCCCGCACGGGGTGCTGTGGTGCGACGGCCGCCGGATGCTGGAGCTGCCGGCCGGTGCCCGGGTGGAGGTCCGGCGCGGGGCGGTGCCGGTGCGGCTCGCCCGGCTGCACCACGCGTCGTTCACGGACCGGCTCGTCGCGAAGTTCGCGCTGCCGGTGTCGGGGTGGCGCGGGGCTCCCCACTGAGAGGCTCCACTGGGAGGCCCCACTGCGAGGTCCCACCGCGGGACTTCCTTGCGGGGCCCCGCACCCGCCGGGAGACCCTCCAATAGCACATGCGTTCGGAAAACTCCCGACGGGTGACGTCACATGGCACGGGTGAAACCTCGGTATCGTCGTCCCGTGCTTGAGGAGATGCGGATACGGTCGCTCGGGGTCATCGACGACGCGGTGGTCGAGCTGTCGCCCGGTTTCACCGCGGTGACCGGCGAGACCGGCGCGGGCAAGACGATGGTCGTCACCAGCCTCGGCCTGCTGCTCGGCGGTCGCGCCGACCCGGCCCTGGTGCGGATCGGGGCCAAGGCGGCGGTCGTGGAGGGCCGCATCGTCCTGCGCCCCGGCGCGCCCGCCGCCCTACGGGCCGAGGAGGCCGGGGCCGAGCTCGACGACGGCGCCCTGCTGATCAGCCGGACCGTGTCCGCCGAGGGGCGCTCGCGCGCCCACGTGGGCGGCCGCTCCGTCCCCGTCGGCCTGCTCGGCGAACTCGCGGACGACCTGGTCGCCGTACACGGCCAGACCGACCAGCAGGGGCTGCTGCGGCCCGCCCGGCAGCGGCAGGCCCTCGACCGGTACGCGGGCGACGCCGTCGCCGTACCGCTGGAGAAGTACGGGGCCGCCTACCGGCGGCTGCGCGCGGTCGCCGTGGAACTCGACGAGATCACCACCCGGGCCCGGGAACGGGCCCAGGAGGCCGACCTGCTGCGCTTCGGCCTGGAGGAGATCGCGGCCGTGGAGCCGCTGGCCGGCGAGGACGCGGAGCTGGCGGCGGAGGCCGAGCGGCTCGGGCACGCCGAATCGCTCGCCTCGGCGGCGCAGATCGCCCACGCGGCGCTCGCCGGCGACGTCGAGGACCCGGAGGGCGTCGACGCGAACACCCTCGTCGCGGGCGCGCACCGGGCCCTGGACGCCGTACGGTCCCACGACCCGGCGCTCGGCGCGCTCGCCGAACGGATCGGGGAGCTCGGGATCCTGCTGGCCGACGTGGCCGGGGAACTGGCCGGGTACGCGGACGACCTGGACGCCGATCCGCTGCGGCTGGCCGCGGTGGAGGAGCGCCGGGCGGCGCTGACCCAGCTGACGCGCAAGTACGGAGACTCGATCGACTCCGTGCTGGAGTGGGCCGAGCGCGGTTCGGCGCGGCTGCTGGAGCTGGACGGCGACGACGAGCGGATCACCGAGCTGACCGCCGAGCGGGACGGACTGCGGTCCGAACTGTCGCTGCTGGCGCAGGCGCTGACGGACGCCCGGGTGGAGGCGGCCACGCGGTTCGCGTCGGCCGTCACGGCGGAGATGGCCTCGCTGGCCATGCCGCACGCACGGGTGACGATCGACGTCCGGCAGGTGGAGGACCCCGAGGGGGTGGAGGTCGACGGCCGCCCGGTCGCGTACGGGCCCTCGGGCACGGACGAGGTCGAACTGCTGCTGGCCCCGCACCCGGGCGCCCAGCCGCGGCCGATCGCCAAGGGCGCCTCGGGCGGTGAGCTCTCGCGCGTGATGCTGGCGGTGGAGGTCGTGTTCGCGGGCTCCGACCCGGTGCCGACGTACCTCTTCGACGAGGTCGACGCGGGCGTCGGCGGCAAGGCGGCCGTGGAGGTCGGGCGGCGTCTCGCGAAGCTGGCCAAGTCGGCGCAGGTCGTGGTCGTCACGCACCTGCCGCAGGTGGCCGCCTTCGCGGACCGGCAGCTGCTGGTGGAGAAGACCAACGACGGATCGGTGACCAGGAGCGGGGTCAAGGTCCTGGAGGGCGAGGACCGCGTCCGAGAGCTCTCGCGCATGCTGGCGGGCCACGAGGACTCCGTCTCCGCGCGGGCGCACGCGGAGGAACTCCTGGCGGCGGCGCGCGCGGACGCGTAGCCGCCGCGGCCGCTGCTCTCGAGGCCCGGGACGGAAGCCGTCCCGGGCCCCCGGCGTACGCCCGGAGGGTGGCGCGCGCTACGCCGTGTGGGTGAGGCTCGGGGGTGCGGGGCGGTATCTCCTGCGGGATCCGTACCCGTATGGTCCCGGAACGCGCGTGCGGACTGGCATCCTGGGCGACGACTCTGCCTCCCTCACCCTGGAGCTTCGGCCCGTGAGCAGCTCCCCGGTCTCGACCCCGGTCCCCGCGCAGTCGTACGGGCGGCCGCCGCTCCGCACCGTCCAGGTACTCGGCGGTGCCGGCGCGGGCAGCAGCGCGCACGTACGCTCCCTGACGACCGGACTCGCCGCGCGCGGGGTGCGGGTCACGGTGTGCGCGCCCGTGGAGGCCGAGGGGGAGTACGACTTCACCGGCGCGGGGGCGCACTTCACCCCGGACGCGGTGAGCGCGCTGCGGGCCGTGTGCGCCGGGGCGGACGTGGTGCACGCGCACGGGGCGCGGGCCGGGATGCGGGCCGTGCTGGCGCTGCGCGGGCGCCGGGTGCCGCTGGTGGTGTCCTGGCACGGCGGCGGGCCGGCGGCCGAGGGCCCGTTCGGGCGGCTGGGCCGGGTGCTGGAACGGCACGTCGCGCGGGCGGCCGCGGTGGTGCTCGGCGCCTCCTCGGACCAGGTGGACCTGGCGCGGGCGCGGGGCGCGCGGGACGCCCGGCTGGCGCCGGTGGCCGTGCCGACCGGGCAGGCCGCCGGTCCGGAGGCCGGGGCGGACCCCGGCAAGGCCCGGGCGGAACTGGGGGCGGTGGACCGGCCGTTGCTGATCGCGGTCGGGAGCCTGGTGGAGCACCGGGGGTACTCGGTGCTGCTGGACGCGGCGCGGGCCTGGCGGGTGCTGGAGCCGCTGCCGCTGGTGGTGATCGCGGGGGAGGGACCGCAGCGTGCGGAGCTCGCCCGGCGGATCGAGGCCGAGGGGCTGCCGGTGCGCCTGCTGGGGCGGCGCCCGGACGCGGCGCAGCTGCTGGCGGCGGCGGACGTGGCGGTGCTGCCGAGCCGCTGGGAAGCGCGGTCCCTGCTGGCGCAGGAGGCCCTGCGGGCCGGGGTGCCGCTGGTGGCCACGGCGGTCGGGGGCGTACCGGAGCTGATCGGGGACGCGGGGATCCTGGTGCCGTACGGGGACGCGGCCGCCCTGTCCGCCGCGGTGACGGACCTCCTGTCGGACCCGCCCCGGCGCGCCGCCCTGGCCGCGGCCGGCCAGGCCCAGGCGGCCACCTGGCCCACGGAGGACGACACGGTGGCCCAGATCCTCTCGGTCTACGACGAACTGATGGACCGCCGCAAATAGCCTCCGGCCGCCCCGCGGGAACTCCGGCCGGGGCGTCAGGAAGGCTGGGCGTGGCGGGAAGGCTGGGTGTGGCGCCGGGCACGCAGGGCCAGGCTCAGGGAGAGGACCGTCTCCGGGTCGTCCAGGTCCGTGCCCAGGAGCTCCGAGATGCGGGCCAGCCGGTTGTAGAGGGTCTGGCGGTTCAGATGGAGCTCGCGCGCCGTCTCCGCCTTGCGGCCCGCGTGCGCCAGGTACGTCTCCAGGGTCGGCAGGAGCGGCGGGCGGGACGCCACGTCGTGCACGCGCAGCGGGCCGATCGCGCGGTCCACGAACGCCGCCAGGTCGGGGTGCTCGCGCAGGCGCCACAGCAGCAGGTCGATGTCCAGGCGGCGGGCGTCGTACCAGGGCCGGGCCGGCAGGCCGTGCGCCGCCGTCGCCGTCTCCGCCGCGTGGCGCAGGCCCGAGGAAGCCGCCGCCCAGCCGCCCGCCACGCCCACCACCACCGCCGGCGGGGCCGCCGCGCGGTCCAGGCCGGCCCGTTCCACGCCCGCCCGCAGCGCGGCGGCCACGCGGTCCGCCACCGTGGTGCGTTCCGATTCGGAGCGGAGGGAGACCAGAAGGGGAACCCTCCCCTCCACCGGGCGCACCCCCAGCAGGACCGGGACGCCCACCGAGGAGAGCTCCTCCAGGACCGCCCGCGCCAGGACCGCCCAGTTGCCCGCCGGGCCCAGCGACGAGGACAGCCGCATCACCACCGGCAGGAGCGGGCCCGCGCCCGGTTTGAAGCCCAGGACGCGCGCCTGCGCCGGTGCGTCCTCCGCCGAGATGCGGCCCTCCGCCAGGTCCGTCAGGAAGTCCCCGCGGCCGCGCGCCGCCAGTTCGTCCTCCTGGCGGGCCTGCATCAGCACCACGGCCAGCACCCCCGCCGTCCGCTCCGCCGCCATTCGGTGGACGGGCAGCAGCGGCGCCGACACGCCGAGCAGGACCATCCGGGCGCGGACCGAGCCCGTGCCGTGGCCGCCGCCGGGGACGTCGACGAGCACCGCGTTCGCCGACGGCTCCGCCTCGCGCTGGCCCCGCAGCCCCTCCCACACCTGCAAGGGGTCGGCCGCGGCCTCCCCGGAGACCGGGCCCGCCGCGTACAGGAGCTGCCCGTCGGGGGTCTCCAGGAACACCGGGTTACCGGTGAAGTCGGCCATGATGTGCAGGACTTGGGGGATCCCCCCGCCGCTGAGCAGGGCCTCCGTACATCTCCGGTGGACCTCCTCGGCCCGCTGGAGCAGGGCGTAGTGGTGGTTGACGATCTCGGTGTGGACCTCCTCCGTGACCGCCACGAACGGCACCTCGCGGTGCAGCTGGACCAGCGGCAGCCCGGCCGCCCGGGCCGTCTCGACGAGCGTCGCCGGGAGCCGGGTGAAACGCGGGCCCAGCTCCACCACCAGCGCGGCGATCCCCCGGTCCGCGAGGCGCCGTACGAAGGCGCGCTGCTCGGCGGGGCGGGTGCCGAGGCCCAGCCCCGTGGTCAGGAGCAGCTCCCCGCCCTTGAGGAGGGACGCGATGTTGGGCACCTCGCCCGCGTGCACCCAGCGCACGGTCCGGCCCAGGCGGTCGGCGCAGGCCACCACCTCCGGCAGCCCGCTGCGCAGTCCCGGCAGCTCCAGCGCCCGCTGAACGGTGATCCCGCCCTGGTTGTCCATGTCGCGGGACGCTACCAGGGGGTCAGGCCGGCTTGATGTTGTGGTTGTAGCGGAAGACGTTGTCCGGGTCGTACGTCCGCTTCACCGCCGCCAGCCGGGCCAGATTCTCCTCCCCGAGACCGGCCGCGACGCGCTCGGAGCCCTCGTCGCCGGTGAAGTTGAGGTAGACCGCGCCGGAGCTCCACGGCTGCACGCGGGCACGGACGTCCTTGACCCACGCGACGGCGCGCTCGTCCTCGGCGGGGTCCTCCCAGATGCCGAACGGGTGCGCCGCCCAGGGGGAGTTCCGGTACGGCACGGGGAACTCCGGCGGCCCGTCGGCGATGGCCCCGCCCAGCGGGAACATCACGTGCTGGGTGCCGCCCGTCGGCGTCTCGTTCCCGACGGCGCAGAAGACGTCGACGAGTTCGTCCGGCAGGCCGGTCAGGTACTCCGCGGACCAGTAGTTGCGCAGGCCCGGCGGGTCGTCCAGCATGCACTGGAAGTCCGCGTAGGGGAGGGCGGTGAGCACCTCCACCTCGTGCGGCAGGGCGAGCAGCGGCTGCGCCAGCTTGCGCAGCGCCTCCTCGCCGCCCGCGTACGTGAGCAGGGCGCCCGCCATCAAGGTCCCGACCAGGTGCTCCGGCACGAAGGGCTCCGGCGGGGCGGTCAGGTAGATCACCCCGCCGCTCGCCTCGGCCGGGCCGCTCTCGATGACGTCGCGGTAAGTGCGCAGGACCTCGGGCCCGGACTCCAGGGGGTAGAGCAGCAGGCAGATCGCGAATTCCGGGAGCTCGTGCAGGCGCAGCGTGATCGAGGTCGCGACCCCGAAGTTCCCGCCGCCGCCGTGCAGGGCCCAGAACAGCTCGGGGTTGTCCTCGGCGGTCGCCGTCAGGGTGCTGCCGTCGGCGGTGACCAGGTCCACGCCGAGCAGGTTGTCGACGGCCAGCCCGAACCTCCGGTCCAGCCAGCCGGAGCCGCCGCCGAGGGTGAAGCCGGTGACCCCGGTCGTGGAGACCCGGCCGCCGGTGGTGGCGAGTCCGTAGGGCTGGCAGGCGCGGTCCAGCAGGCTCATCACCGCGCCGCCCTCGACGCGTACGGCCTTCGCGCCGGGGTGGACGGTGACTTCCTGCATGCCGCGCATGTCGACGACCACGCCGCCGTCGTTGAGGGACATCCCGGCGACGCTGTGGCCGCCGCCGCGGACGGCCACGGGCAGGTCCAGTCCGCGGGCGAAGCGGACGGTGGTGACGACGTCCGCCTCGCTCTCGCAGCGGGCGATGACCGCGGGGCGGCGGTCGATCATCGAGTTGAAGACCGTCCGGGCCTCGTCGTACCCGGGGTCGTCCGGGGTGATGACCTGACCCGCCAGGTCGTCGCGCAACTCGGCCAGGGCCTGGCCGGCCTTTGACGGGGGAGCCATGGCTGCGGCCCTCCTTCCGCAGGAGGCGTAGGACCATTCCAGCGTAGGCGTGGCCGCTGCGGGGGGCGCGGCGGGACCGGGGCCGGCCCCGGCCCCGCGCGTCGAACGCCCGCACTACCCCCCGTACGCCCCGCTCGCCGTCAGACGCAGGGCCGTGTCGATCAGGGGGACGTGGCTGAAGGCCTGGGGGAAGTTGCCCACCTGGCGCTGGAGGCGCGGGTCCCACTCCTCCGCCAGCAGCCCCAGGTCGTTGCGGAGCGCCAGCAGCCGTTCGAAGAGCTGGCGCGCCTCGTCGACGCGGCCGATCATCGCCAGGTCGTCCGCCATCCAGAAGGAGCACGCGAGGAACGCCCCCTCGTCGCCTTCGAGGCCGTCCACACCCGCCTCGTCGCCCGTCGTCGGGTAGCGCAGGATGAACCCGTCCGGTGTCGACAGCTCGCGCTGGATCGCCTCGATCGTGCCGATGACGCGCTTGTCGTCCGGCGGCAGGAAGCCCATCTGCGGGATGAGGAGCAGCGAGGCGTCCAGTTCCTTCGAACCGTACGACTGCGTGAACGTGTTGCGCTCCTTGTCGTAGCCCTTCTCGCACACGTCCTGGTGGATCTCGTCGCGCAGCTCGCGCCACCGCTCCAGCGGTCCGTCCGCGTCCCCGCTCTCGATCAGCTTGATCGTGCGGTCCACGGCCACCCACGCCATCACCTTCGAGTGCACGAAGTGCCGGCGCGGACCGCGCACCTCCCAGATGCCCTCGTCCGGCTGGTCCCAGTGCTCCTCCAGGTAGCGGATCAGCTTCAACTGGAGGACCGAGGCGTAGTCGTTGCGCGCCAGGCCCGTCATGTGGCCCAGGTGCAGGGCCTCGGTGACCTCGCCGTACACGTCCAGCTGGAGCTGGTGCGCGGCGCCGTTGCCGACCCGGACCGGGCGGGAGTCCTCGTACCCGGGCAGCCAGTCCAGCTCGGTCTCGCCGAGCTCCCGCTCGCCGGCGATCCCGTACATGATCTGCAGGTTCTCCGGGTCGCCGGCGACCGCGCGCAGCAGCCACTCGCGCCAGGCCTGGGCCTCCTCGCGGTAGCCGGTGCGCAGCAGCGAGGAGAGGGTGATGGCGGCGTCGCGCAGCCAGGTGTAGCGGTAGTCCCAGTTCCGGACGCCCCCGATCTCCTCCGGGAGGGAGGTGGTCGGCGCGGCGACGATGCCGCCGGTGGGTCCGTACGTGAGTGCCTTGAGGGTGATCAGGGAGCGGATCACGGCTTCGCGGTAGGGGCCGTGGTACGTGCAGTGGTCGACCCACTCGCGCCAGAAGGCGGTGGTGGTCGCCAGTGCCTCCTGGGCGTCGGGGGTGTCCGGGGCGCCCTTGTGGGAGGGCTGCCAGCTGATACAGAAGGCCTTGCGGTCGCCGGGGCCGACGGTGAAGTCGGAGTACGTGGTCAGGTCCTTGCCGTACGTCTGCGCGTCGGTGTCCAGCCAGACCGAATCGGGGCCGGCGACGGCGACGGTGCGCCCGTCGACCTTGTGCACCCAGGGCACGACGCGGCCGTAGCTGAAGCGCATGCGCAGTGCGGAGCGCATCGGGACGCGCCCGCTGACGCCCTCGACGATGCGCACCAGCTGCGGCGCGTGGTCCTCGCGGGGCGGCATGAAGTCGGTCACGCGGACCGTGCCGCGCGGCGTGTCCCACTCCGATTCCAGGATCAGTGAGTCGCCCTGGTAGCGGCGGCGCGTCGCCGCGGGGGCCGCGGCGCCCCCGGGGAACGCCGGGCCGATGCGCCAGAAGCCGTGATCCTCCGTTCCGAGGAGGCCCGCGAACACGGCATGGGAGTCGAAACGGGGCAGACACAGCCAGTCCACCGATCCGTCCCGGCAGACCAGTGCGGCGGTCTGCATGTCCCCGATCAGTGCGTAATCCTCGATGCGCCCGGACACGTTAGATCTCCCAGTCGAACGGCCACGTCCGCCCCGAAGGGCGCTTGCATTGCGCGGTTGCGCGGTCCCGTGGGTATGGATCCCCGCACTGAGCTCATGATTCCGGATGCGGCCGGGTTACGCCGTCTGCCGGACTGCTCGGCGGCGATGTGATGCGATATCCGAGCAGGATATGACGGCACCCTAGTGATCTCCTGAAGTCCGGGGACAATGTGTCTAGTCCGAATGGGTGACCTGGGGGAATGTCGGCGTGACCGGCCCGGGAACGGCCGGTGGCGCTGCGTCGAGCGGTCGTGGCGGCGCGTGGCCGGAGGCGGACGGGCCCGGGCGCTGATAGGCTGGTACCCCGTGGACCGGTGGTCTGCCTGTGCGAATCAGGAGCCCCGAAACCGCAGCTTCGGCGCCCCCTGAGAGCCTCCGGTTCGATGGTGGCCGGCGCCGGAAGCACCGCACTTCACTTCGCGACCACGGGAGCCCCCTCTTGGCGAGCACAGCCATGACGACCAAGCACATCTTCGTCACCGGGGGTGTTGCCTCCTCCCTCGGCAAGGGCCTGACGGCCTCCAGCCTGGGTGCGCTGCTCAAGGCGCGGGGCCTGCGGGTCACGATGCAGAAGCTCGACCCGTACCTGAACGTCGACCCGGGCACGATGAACCCGTTCCAGCACGGCGAGGTGTTCGTCACCAACGACGGCGCCGAGACCGACCTGGACATCGGCCACTACGAGCGCTTCCTCGACGTGGACCTCGACGGCTCGGCCAACGTCACCACCGGCCAGGTCTACTCCCAGGTCATCGCCAAGGAGCGGCGCGGCGAGTACCTCGGCGACACCGTCCAGGTCATCCCGCACATCACCAACGAGATCAAGCACCGCATCCGCCGCATGGCGACCGAGGACGTGGACGTCGTCATCACCGAGGTCGGCGGCACGGTCGGCGACATCGAGTCGCTGCCGTTCCTGGAGACCGTCCGCCAGGTCCGCCACGAGGTCGGCCGCGACAACGTCTTCGTCGTGCACATCTCGCTGCTGCCCTACATCGGCCCCTCCGGCGAGCTGAAGACCAAGCCGACCCAGCACTCGGTCGCGGCCCTGCGCAACATCGGCATCCAGCCCGACGCGATCGTGCTGCGCGCCGACCGCGAGGTCCCCACCTCCATCAAGCGCAAGATCTCGCTCATGTGCGACGTGGACGAGGCGGCCGTCGTCGCGGCGATCGACGCCAAGTCGATCTACGACATCCCGAAGGTGCTGCACACCGAGGGCCTCGACGCGTACGTCGTGCGCAAGCTGGACCTGCCGTTCCGCGACGTGGACTGGACGGTCTGGGAGGACCTGCTCGACCGCGTCCACAACCCCGACCACGAGGTCAAGGTCGCGCTCGTCGGCAAGTACATCGACCTGCCCGACGCCTACCTGTCGGTGACCGAGGCGCTGCGCGCCGGCGGTTTCGCCAACAAGGCCCGCGTCCAGATCAAGTGGGTCACGTCCGACGACTGCAAGACCCCGGCGGGCGCCGCCGCGGTGCTCGGCGACGTCGACGCGATCTGCGTGCCCGGCGGCTTCGGCGACCGCGGTGTCAACGGCAAGGTCGGCGCGATCACCTACGCCCGCGAGAACAGGATCCCGCTGCTCGGCCTGTGCCTGGGCCTGCAGTGCGTGGTCATCGAGGCCGCGCGCAACCTGGCGGGCATCGCGGACGCCAACTCCACCGAGTTCGACGCCTCCACCCCGCACCCGGTGATCTCCACGATGGAGGAGCAGCTGGCCTTCGTCGAGGGCGCGGGCGACCTGGGCGGAACGATGCGCCTGGGCATGTACCCGGCCAAGCTGGCCGAGGGCTCCATCGTGCGCGAGGTCTACGGCGACCAGGCGTACGTGGACGAGCGCCACCGCCACCGCTACGAGGTCAACAACGCCTACCGCGGCGAGCTGGAGAAGAAGGCGGGCCTCGTCTTCTCCGGCACCTCCCCGGACAACAAGCTCGTCGAGTACGTCGAGTACCCGCGCGAGGTGCACCCCTACCTGGTGGCCACCCAGGCCCACCCGGAGCTGCGCTCGCGCCCGACCCGGCCGCACCCGCTGTTCGCGGGCCTGGTCAAGGCCGCGGTCGAGCGCCAGCAGGCCGCGAAGGCCAAGTGACGGTCTGACCGCATAACGTAGACGGCCGGGGCACGGAACGTGCCCCGGCCGTCGCGTTTCTGACGCGTCTTCTGTCGCTTTTTTCTGTCTCGCTTTCGGAAGGTACGGGGTACGGGTCATGGCCATGGGCATCGCAGACAGCGCGGAGACGTGGGAGGTCATCGCCTCACGGACCCCGTTCGAGGGCGCGAAGACGGCGGTCCGCTCGGACCAGGTGAGCATGACGGACGGATCCGTGGTGCGCCGGGACTACCAGGTGCACCCGGGATCGGTGTGCGTGCTCGCGCTCGACGAGGACGGCGGCGTGCTCGTGCTGCGCCAGTACCGCCACCCCGTACGGCACAAGCTGTGGGAGCTCCCGGCCGGTCTGCTCGACGTACCCGGCGAGAACCCCCTGCACGCGGCCCAGCGGGAGCTGTACGAGGAGGCGCACGTCAAGGCGGAGGACTGGCGCGTGCTCGTGGACTTCTTCGCCTCCCCCGGAGGCTCCGACGAGGCGATCCGGATCTTCCTCGCGCGCGGGCTCTCCGAGGCGGAGGGGGAGCGGTACGCGGTGTCGGAGGAAGAGGCGGACATGGAGGTCGCCCGCGTCCCGCTGGCGGACCTGGTCCGCGGGGTCCTGGAGGGCCGGCTGGGCAACCCGGGCCTGGTGACCGGGGCCCTGGCACTGTCCGCGGCCCTCGCCTCCCCCGGCGGCCTGGACGCCCTGCGCCCGGCCCAGCCCCCGTGGCCGGCCCGCCCGTACGAGGTCTGACCCCGCAGGTCGGCCCCCGGGAGCGTGGTGTGACGATCCGCTGATCCGATTGGGCGATGTGTCCGCCGCGCTCCACACGGGTCGTCGCTCTGCGTGAACTACGCTCGCAACCCGAAGGCAGGGAGAGGAGCGGATCCGTGACGGATTTCGTCGGGCGGCGGCGTGAGCTCAAGGAGCTGCGCGAGGACATCGCACGGACCGGGCTCGACACCCTCTCGGGACGCAAGGCCAAGTCCCCCAGGGCGCGCGTGCTCCTCGTCGCCGGGCGCCCCGGGTCGGGGCGCACCGCCCTCGCCGAGGCCTTCGTGCGCGAGGTCGGCGAGGACTATCCCGACGGGGTCCTGCGCACCCGCCTCAGCTCGCCCGGCGGGCAGGCCGTCACGACCGAGCGGGCGATCCGGACCCTGCTGGAGGGGCTCGGGGAGCCCACGCCCCCCGGCGCCGCCGAGGACGAGCTCAGCTCCGCCCTGCGCGCGGCCCTCGCCCACCGCAAGGCGATCCTGCTCGTCGACGACGCCGCCGACCCGTACCAGGTCGACGCCCTGCTGCCGGACACCCCCGAATGCCTCGTCGTCATCACCGCCGAGGGGCCGCTCACCGGGATTCCGGATGTCCGCCCCTGCACCCTCGGCGGGCTCGACACCCCCTCCGCGGTCCAGATGCTGGTCCAGCGCATCGGGGACACCCGGATCACCGTCGACCCCCGCGCCGCCGAGGACCTCGCCGAGGCGTGCGGGGGCCAGCCCGCCGCACTGGCCCTGGTCGGCGGCTGGCTCGCCGCGCACCCCAAGGCCGCCGTCTCCGACGTGGCCAAGCAGCTGCACGACATGCCGTCCGGCGCCGGCGGGCCGCTCGGCCGCGGCTTCCGGCTCGTCTACGAGTCCCTCCCGCAGCCCGCCCAGCGCACCCTCCGCTTGCTGCCCCTGGCGCCCGCCGGGATCGTCGACTCGCACACCGCCTCCGCCCTCGCCGGCTGCTCCGTGGCCGCCGCCCAGTCCACCCTGGACGACTTCGCCGGGCTGGGTCTCCTGCGCCATGCCTCCGACGGGCTCTTCCAGCTCCCCGGCTGCCTCGTACCGCTGCTCCAGGCCCTGCTGGAGGCCAAGGAGCGGGCCGGCGAGGTCGAGCTGGCCCGGGCCCGGATGCTGGAGCGCACCGTACGCCTGCTGCACTCCTGCCGGGTCATGGCCGAGCCCGATGACCACGGGGCGGACGGGGCGGCGGGGACGGACCTGCGCGAGAGGCTGGACGGGCTGCCGCGCGCACTGCGCTTCCCCGACCGGCGCGCCGCCGCCACCTGGCTCGACACCAGGCTGCCCGCGCTCTCCGCGGCCGCCACCCTGGCCGTGGCCGACGGCGGGCTGGACACCCTGGCCCGCCGGCTGGTCGCGGCGCTCGTACGGGCCCTCGCCGAGCACCGCGGCACCGCGGCCGCCGCCCCCGAGCTGTACGGGCTGCACCGCCTGGTCCTGGACGTGGCGGTCCGCCGCGACCTGCACCGCGAGCAGGCCGCGGCCCTGCTGAACCTGGCCGACCTGGACGCCGAGACCGGCCGCACCCAGGAGGCGCTGGAGCGCTACCGGGCCGCACTGGACGCGGGACGCGCCGCGAACGACCCGTACGCGACGGGCCGCGCGATGGAATCCGTAGGCGGCGCCTACCAGGAGCTGGCGGACTGGCACCGGGCCGCCGACTGGTTCGGCCGGGCCCTGTCCCAGGCCCTCGCGCGCGGGGAGCGGGCGGACGAGGCCCGGCTGTACGGACGGCTCGGCAACGTGCACACCTACGCGGGCCGCTACGGGGACGCCCTGCGCAGCTGGCGGGCCGCCGCCGCTGGGTACCGGAAGCTGGCCGATGTGCCGGGCCAGGCAAAGGCGTTGAGCGAGATGGCGCGGATCCAGGAGTACGCCGGAAGGCCGGAGGAATCGCTGCACACCTGCCGCGAGGCGGTGGAGCTCGCGCGCCGGGCCGCAGACCTGCGGCTTCAGGCCGCGCTCCAGGTGCGCCTCGCCGACACCCTCGACCGGCTGGGCGACCCCGCGGCTGCCAGGCTGCACCGGTCCGCAGCCGACAGATTGCTGGGAGATGACCCCGCAGCCTGCGAAATCCGCAGTGGTTCCGACTGAGATTATTGGTTTGCAAGGCTAGACAGCGCGTCGTCCTTCATTAGACTGGCTTCACCACGACATCCCGTGGTGCATCCCGTTGCGCGTTCTTGTGGGCGGGTATGTATGGAAGTGCCCCGAAAAATCCCCTGAGCCAAGGACCGTGATCGACGATGAAGGTCGGCATCCCCCGCGAGGTCAAGAACAACGAGTTCCGGGTCGCCATCACGCCCGCCGGCGTGCATGAGCTGGTCCGCAACGGCCACCAGGTCTTCGTCGAGCAGAACGCCGGTGTCGGCTCCTCGATCACGGACGCCGAGTACGTCTCGGCCGGCGCCGAGATCCTCGGTACGGCGGACGAGGTCTGGGCGACCGCCGACCTCCTGCTGAAGGTCAAGGAGCCCATCGCCGAGGAGTACCACCGCCTCCGCAAGGACCAGACCCTCTTCACCTACCTGCACCTCGCGGCCTCCCGCGAGTGCACGGACGCCCTCCTGGAGTCCGGCACCACCGCCATCGCGTACGAGACGGTCGAGCTCGCGAACCGCGCGCTCCCGCTGCTCGCCCCGATGTCCGAGGTCGCGGGCCGCCTGGCCCCGCAGGTCGGCGCCTACCACCTGATGCGCTCGGCCGGCGGCCGCGGCGTGCTCCCCGGCGGCGTCCCCGGTACCCACGCCGGCGAGTGCGTGGTCATCGGCGGCGGCGTCTCCGGCTGGAACGCCGCGCAGATCGCCATCGGCATGGGCTTCCACGTGACCCTGCTCGACCGCGACATCAACAAGCTCCGCGAGGCCGACAAGATCTTCGGCACGAAGATCAAGACGATCGTCTCCAACGCCTTCGAGCTGGAGAAGGCCGTCGTCGAGGCCGACCTCGTCATCGGTGCCGTGCTCATCCCGGGTGCGAAGGCCCCGAAGCTGGTCACCAACGAGCTCGTCGCCAAGATGAAGCCCGGAAGTGTCCTTGTCGACATTGCGATCGACCAGGGCGGCTGCTTCGAGGACTCCCGTCCGACCACCCACGCCGAGCCGACCTTCCAGGTCCACAACTCGGTCTTCTACTGCGTCGCCAACATGCCGGGCGCGGTGCCGAACACCTCCACCTACGCGCTGACCAACGCCACGCTGCCCTACATCGTGCAGCTCGCGAACCTCGGCTGGGCCGAGGCGCTGCGCCGTGACCCCGCGCTCGCGCTGGGCCTCAACACCCATGACGGCCAGGTCGTTTACGGTCCGGTCGCCGAGGCGCACGGCCTGCCGACCCTTGAGCTGAGCACGCTGCTCGGCTGATCGGTCAGACCCCGTCAACGACTGACGTCAATCTCACGTATCCGGCCGGACCTTGCCCCCAAGGTCCGGCCGGAGGCGTATGCGGGGTGCGCACGGGCACGGCTCAACTCGCCTCGAACGTAACCCTTTAACCCTTTCGCACACCTGCGAAACTTCCCGGCGACGGCCCGGACGCCCTTGACAGAGTGGTGTTCGCTTGCCGACACATCGTTGCCGGTCCGACGGATTGTGTTGCCGCTGAGTGGTGACACGCCATAGAGTCGCCAACCGTCGGCATGGTGCCACGCTGACCTATCGATAAGTGTCCTGGTCACGTCCGAGGAGGTAAGACGACTTGTGAATGAGTCGACATTTGCTCCCGGAGGTGGTCGAGCGGGGACGCCAGACCGGGGCCAAGGATCCGGCGGGCTCGAAGCGGTCGGCTCCGTCGCGGTCCGCACCTTCGCAAACCACCAGCACATGACGACGCCCCAAAAGAGCATGGACGGCCTAGACGTGAACTCCAGGGCCGGCGACCTGAGCGGCGAAAAGCCCGTGGGTTTCGCCGACTACGAAAACGTGCCCGAAGGGCACTTCTACGACCCGGACGCGGAGTACGAGCCCGACCCCGAGTACGCGGCCACCCTCGCCCCCGACGCTGCCCGTCAGCGCCGGGAGCGGATCGGCCCGACCGGACGGCCGCTGCCGTACTTCCCCATCCCGGGTCCGCTGACCGACCACGGTCCGGCGAAGATCATCGCGATGTGCAACCAGAAGGGCGGCGTGGGCAAGACCACGTCGACCATCAACCTGGGTGCCGCGCTCGCCGAGTACGGGCGCCGCGTGCTGCTCGTCGACTTCGACCCGCAGGGCGCGCTGTCCGTGGGCCTCGGCGTGAACCCGATGGAACTCGACCTGACGGTCTACAACCTGCTCATGGAGCGGGGGATGTCGGCCGACGAGGTGCTGCTCAAGACCGCGGTTCCGAACATGGACCTGCTGCCGAGCAACATCGACCTGTCGGCCGCCGAAGTGCAGTTGGTCAGCGAGGTCGCGAGAGAGTCGACGCTGCAGCGGGCGCTCAAGCCGCTGATGGCCGACTACGACTACATCGTGATCGACTGTCAGCCCTCGCTCGGCCTGCTGACCGTGAACGCCCTGACGGCGGCTCACAAGGTCATCGTGCCGCTGGAGTGCGAGTTCTTCGCACTGCGCGGAGTGGCACTGCTGACCGAGACCATCGAGAAGGTGCAGGAGCGGCTCAACCCGGAGCTGGAGCTCGACGGCATCCTCGCCACGATGTACGACTCCCGTACGGTGCACAGCCGCGAGGTGCTGGCGCGCGTCGTCGAGGCCTTCGACGACCACGTCTACCACACGGTCATCGGCCGTACGGTGCGCTTCCCGGAGACCACCGTCGCCGGTGAGCCCATCACCACGTACGCCTCCAACTCCGTCGGGGCCGCCGCCTATCGCCAGCTGGCCAGGGAGGTGCTCGCCCGGTGTCACGCCGAGTGAGTCTGCCCGGAGCCGACGAACTGTTCCGTACGACCGGTGGGATGGCGCTCCAGGCGTCCTCGCCGAGGCGCGGCCCGGAGGAGTCGACCGCCGGGGAGCACGCGGCGGCGTCGGCCGAGGGCACGGCGGGCGAGGGCCGCAGCCGGGAGGCGACGGCGGCCGGGCCGGAATCGGTGGTCGCACCCCGGCGCCCGCAGGAAGGTTCTGTCAGCCCGGAGCCCCGGCGGGGCAAGGGCCAGGGCCGCGGGGCGAACCGCCGGCCCAGCGGGCGCGAACGGCACGACGAGAAGATCACGGTCTACGTCTCCGCCGAGGAGCTCATGGATCTGGAGCACGCGCGGCTGGTGCTGCGCGGCGAGCACGGCCTGGCCGTGGACCGCGGCCGCATCGTCCGCGAGGCGGTGGCGGTCGTGCTCGCGGACCTGGAATCCCGCGGCGACGCGAGCATCCTGGTCCGCAGACTCCGCGGCCGCTGACCGCCTGACCGGCGGCGGGGGTGCCGGGCGCATGGCCTTTGGCGGTGCCGGGGCGGTGCCCGCCGGTTGCGCCGGGCGCATGGCCTTTGGCGGTGCCGGGGCGCGGGTCGGCGGTTGCCGGTTGTGGCGGGTGATGGCGGTGGCTCCGGTCGGGCGGTGTGGGTGGAGTGCGGGGCGTGATTCCGCGGGCAGGCCCGAAGCCGCCCCTGCCTGCCGGGCCTGATGCCGGACGCGGCCTGCGAGTCGTCTTCCCCGCCTCTTACGACGCCCTGTCCGTCGTCCCGTCCCGTGGGCCCGCCCTGCGACGCGTCGTTTGCGGTCGCTTGTGACGGTGGCTGATGCCGACCTGGCGGGGATCTCGGGCCGGTGGACCCTCCTGCCCGTGGTGACCGGTGGCACAGGCGGCAGGAGGGCCCGTGACGGGCGGTCGGAAGACGGGGAGGGCGGGCGCCGGGCCTGCCTTGACCGCGTCCCGGTGCGGATTTCCCGCCCCCGATCGCGCGTCTCCTGCCCCCGCCTCCGCCGGCCGACCTTCCGACTCGGCCCCGGTGGCAGCCGCCCCCGCCTCCGCCGGCCGACTTCACGCTTCCGCCCCGGCGTCTTCCGCCGCCCCCGCTGCCCCGGTCGTCGACCTCGCCCCCGGCGGCAGCCGGCCCGCTGCGCCGGTTGACCTTCCGATTCCGCCACCCCGCCGCTTCCGTCCCCCGGGCGGGTCCGGGGGAGGGAGGCGGGCCGGGCGTGGCAGCCTTGGGGCTGGCTCCGGCCGACCCACACCGCTTCCGTACCGCCTTGGACCCCGATGCCCCTTCCCGCCGATCCCGGCCGCCCCGCCCGCCGCAGTCTCGGGCGCGGGCCCGGTGCCCGGGCCGAGTCCGAGCCCCGAGACGCTCACGTGCCCCCTGAGGGGTCCGCGGCGGGCGGACCGGGCGAGGAGCCCGACCTGCCCCCCGAGGCCGCTGACGCGCCCGCTGAGCCCCGTACGCCCCCCGAGGTGGCCCGGGAGGCCGCCGAGGGGGCCGGAGCGGCCGAAGGGGCCCCGGAGGCGCCTCGCGAGGCTCCTGTGGCCTCCGGGGCGGCGGGGGGCGGTTCCGGCGAGGCCGGCGGGCGGTTCACGCTGCGGCT
The DNA here is from genome assembly GCF_042890485.1 of Streptomyces sp. NPDC002181. Lineage (NCBI taxonomy): Bacteria > Bacillati > Actinomycetota > Actinomycetes > Kitasatosporales > Streptomycetaceae > Streptomyces > Streptomyces sp. NPDC002181. The sequence continues at coordinate 28,455 of NZ_JBIASC010000008.1, forward strand.
GGCCAACTTCGAGGGGCCCTTCGACCTGCTGCTCCAGCTGATCTCCCGGCACAAGCTCGACGTCACCGAGGTCGCCCTCTCCAAGGTCACCGACGAGTTCATGGCGCACATCCGCGCCATGGGGCCCGACTGGGACCTCGACCAGACCACCGAGTTCCTCGTGGTCGCCGCGACCCTGCTCGACCTCAAGGCCGCCCGGCTGCTGCCCGCCGCCGAGGTCGAGGACGAGGCCGACCTCGCCCTCCTGGAGGCCCGCGACCTGCTCTTCGCGCGGCTGCTCCAGTACCGCGCGTACAAACAGATCGCCGAGATCTTCGAGCGGCGGGCCGAGAGCGAGGGCCGCCGCTACCCGCGCACCGTCGGCCTGGAGGACCACCACGCCGAGCTCCTGCCCGAGGTCGTCATCAGCATCGGCGCCGAGGGGTTCGCCCGGCTGGCGGTCAAGGCCATGCAGCCCAGGGCCAAGCCCCAGGTGTACGTCGACCACATCCACGCCCCGCTCGTCAGCGTGCGGGAGCAGGCCGCTCTCGTGGTCGCTCTGCTCAAGGCGCGCGGCGAGGCCACCTTCCAGGAGCTCACGGAGGACGCCGGGGACACCCTCACCGTCGTCGCGCGCTTCCTGGCCCTGCTGGAGCTCTACCGCGAGAAGGCGGTGGTCCTCGACCAGGAGGAGGCCCTGAAGACACTGACCGTCCGCTGGAGCGGCGGGGACGGCGACGGGATGCCGACCGTCACCGACGAGTTCGACCGGATCGTGGAGGTCAAGGAATGAGCGACGTGGCCGGGCTCGCGCTGAAGCCCGCCCTGGAGGCCGTCCTCATGGTCGTGGACGAGCCCGCGACCGAGGCGCACCTCGCCAAGGTGCTGGACCGCGCCCCGCGCGAGGTCGCGGACGCCCTGCGCGAGCTGGCGGACGAGTACACCGTCCAGGGGCGCGGCTTCGAGCTGCGGCTCGTCGCCGGCGGCTGGCGCTTCTACACCCGGGCGGAGTACTCGGCCGCCGTCGAGCGCTTCGTACTGGACGGCCAGCAGGCCCGGCTGACCCAGGCGGCGCTGGAGACCCTGGCGGTGGTCGCGTACCGCCAGCCGGTGAGCCGATCGCGGGTCTCGGCGGTCCGCGGAGTGAACTGTGACGGGGTCATGCGGACCCTGCTCCAGCGGGGTCTGGTGGCCGAGGCGGGCACGGAACCCGAAACAGGTGCGATCCTGTACAGGACGACGAACTACTTTCTGGAGCGGATGGGCCTGCGCGGCCTGGACGAGCTCCCGGAGCTCGCGCCCTTCCTCCCCGAGGCGGACGCGATCGAAGCCGATACGCAAGAGGGTGTTCCGTCGTTCGATCCGGATGCACCGGATACCGATGAAGACGACAAGACGACGGAACTTTGATGCGAAGCAGCGGCAACGGCAACGGTGGCGGCAACAGGAACAGCGGCGGCGGTGGCGGCGGCGGGCGTGGTAACTCCCGCGGCGGCAGCTCCAGCGGCGGCGGTGGTGGCTACCGCGGTGGCGGCTCCGGCGGTGGCAGCGGCTCGGGAGGCGGCTCCCGCGGCGGCAGCTCGGGCGGTGGCTACCAGGGTGGCTCCCGCGGTGGCAGCTCGGGCGGTGGCTACCAGGGTGGCTCCCGCGGTGGCAGCTCGGGCGGTGGCTACCAGGGCGGTTCCCGCGGCGGCAGCTCCGGCGGTGGCTACCAGGGCGGCTCCCGCGGTGGCAGCTCCGGCGGCGGCTACCAGGGCGGCGGCTCCGACCGCGACCGCGAGCCCGCGCCCCGCATCCGCAACCCCCGCCCCGAGGAGCGCCGCTACGACGTCGGCCCCGAGGGCGAGCGCAACGGCCGCGGCGGTGCCAAGGCCGGTGGCGGCGGTGCCCGCGGCGCGGCCGACGGCAACCGCGGCGGTGCCCGCGGTGACGCGGCGCGCGGTGGCGCCAAGGGCGGTCCCCGCACCTCCAAGACCCCCGGCATCGGCGGGGCCGGCGGCCCGCGCCGCGGCCCCGGCAGCCGCAGCGGCCAGTCCCGTCCCCGCGAGCTGGACGCGCGGATCGAGGAGCGCGTGCGCGACCGGTACGCCGACAAGCCCGTGATCAAGACCCCGAAGACCTTCCCGGGCGCCGAGGAGGAAGGCGAGCGCCTGCAGAAGGTGCTCGCCCGTGCCGGCATGGGTTCGCGCCGCGCGTGCGAGGAGCTCATCGAGCAGGCCCGCGTCGAGGTCAACGGCGAGATCGTGCTGGAGCAGGGCAAGCGCGTCCAGCCGAAGGACGAGATCAAGGTGGACGGCCTGACGGTCGCCACCCAGTCGTACCTGTTCTTCGCCCTGAACAAGCCCGCCGGCGTCGTCTCCACCATGGAGGACCCGGACGGCCGCCAGTGCCTCGGCGACTACGTCACCAACCGTGAGACCCGGCTCTTCCACGTCGGCCGGCTCGACACGGAGACCGAGGGCATCATCCTCCTCACCAACCACGGTGAGCTGGCCCATCGCCTCACGCACCCGAAGTACGGCGTGAAGAAGACGTACGTCGCCGCGATCACCGGCCCGCTGCCGCGCGACATCGGCAAGAAGCTCAAGGACGGCATCGAGCTGGAGGACGGGTACGCCCGCGCCGACCACTTCCGCGTCGTCGACCAGGTCGGCAAGAACTACCTGGTCGAGGTGACCCTCCACGAGGGCCGCAAGCACATCGTCCGCCGCATGCTGGCCGAGGCCGGCTTCCCGGTCGAGAAGCTGGTCCGGACCTCCTTCGGCCCGATCGAGCTGGGAGACCAGAAGTCCGGCTGGCTGCGCCGCCTGACCAACACCGAGGTCGGCATGCTCATGCGCGAGGTCGGTCTGTAACCCCTTGCCCACCGGCTGGGAGAAGCCCGCAGTGCCCACGTGGCACTGCGGGCTTTTCGCTTGTCAGGGACCCGCCCCCCTGTTTATAGTCAACATGACTATTAAAGAACGAGGGGGTCGGGCGTCATGAGCTGGACCGAAATCCTGGGCTTCGCCACCGGAGCCCTGTGCGTCTGGCTCGTCGCCCGGCAGCACGTGGCGAACTGGCCCATCGGCATCGCCAACAACGTCTTCTTCATCGTGCTCTTCGCCCGGTCCGGCCTGTACGCCGACGCCGGGCTCCAGATCGTCTTCATCGCCCTCGCCGCGTACGGCTGGTGGTCCTGGACCCACGGGGGTGGACCAGGAACCGCCGAGGCCCTGCCGGTGCGCCGCACCACGCGCACCGAATGGGCCGTGCTGGCCGCGGCGGGGGCGGTGGGGGTGCTCGGGCTCACGCTCCTGCTGGGCCGGGTCACCGACTCCACCGTCCCGTTCTGGGACGCGCTGACCACCGGGCTCTCGCTCATGGCCACGTACGGCCAGTGCCGCAAGCTGGTCGAGTCCTGGTGGCTGTGGATCGCCGCCGACCTCGTCTACATCCCGCTCTACGCCTACAAGGGGCTGTACCTGACCTCGGCCCTGTACGCGGGCTTCCTCGCGCTCTGCGTGGTCGGCCTGCTCGGCTGGCGGCGCACGCTCCCGGCGGGCGGCTCCCGCACGGCGGTTTCGGGGGCCGCGGCATGAGCGCCGCCAAGCGCCACGCCCACGGGCTGGTCCTCGGCAAGTTCTACCCGCCGCACGCCGGCCACCACCATCTGGTGCGCACCGCCCAGGAGCGGTGCGAGCGGCTGACCGTGCTGGTGTGCGCGGCCTCCGTGGAGTCGGTGCCGCTCGCCGACCGCGTGGCGTGGATGCGCGAGGCGCACCCGGGGGCGGAGGTCGTCGGAGCGGTCGACGACATCCCGGTCGACCTGCACGACCCGGCGGTCTGGGAGGCGCACATGGCGGTCTTCCGGGGCGCGGTGCCGGAGCGCGTCGACGCCGTGTTCACGTCGGAGGAGTACGGGGCGGAGCTCGCCCGGCGATTCGGGGCCGAGGAGGTCTGCGTGGACCCGCGGCGCGCCCGCTATCCCGTCTCGGGCACGGCGGTACGGGCGGACCCCGCCGGGAACTGGGAGTTCCTGGGACCGGGCGTACGGGCGGCCCTGACCCGGCGGATCGTCGTGCTCGGCGCCGAATCGACCGGTACGACGACCCTGTCGCGGGCGCTCGCCGCGCACTACCGGGCGCGCGGCGGGGTGTGGGCCGCGACGGGCTGGGTCGCCGAGTACGGGCGCACGTACAGCGAGGAGAAGCTGGCGGCGGCGCGGGCGGCGGACCCGTCGGCCACCTGGGAGGCCGTGTCCTTCACGTCCGAGGAGTTCCCGGTGATCGCGCGGCGGCAGGACGCGGAGGAGGAGCGGGCGGCCCGGGCGGGTTCACCGGTGCTGATCTGCGACACCGACTCCTTCGCGACCGGCATCTGGCACGAGCGCTACACGGGCGCCCGCAGCGAGGAGGTCGAGAAGATCGCCGCGCTGACGCACCGGGACCTCTACCTGCTGACGGACCACGCGGACGTGCCGTTCGAGGACGACGGGCTGCGCGACGGCGAGCACCTGAGGCCGTGGATGACGGACCGGTTCCGCGCGGAACTCACCGGCACCGGCAGGCGCTTCCTGGTCGTGCGCGGCGACCGCGAGGCGCGGCTGGCGCAGGCCGTCGAAGCCGTCGACGCGCTGCTCGCCGGCGGCTGGCAGTTCGCGGACCCGCTGCCGGAGCACCGATGACCGCGGCGGCCTACGACCCGCGGGCGTTCGAGCCGTTCGCGGTGACGGTGGACCTGGCGGTGTTCACCGTCCGGGGCGGGGCGCTGCACGTCCTGCTGATCCGGCGCGGGCAGGACCCGTACGAGGGGGCCTGGGCGCTGCCCGGCGGCTTCGTCCTGCCGAGGGAGTCCGCGGAGACCGCGGCCCGCCGGGAACTGGCCGAGGAGACCGGCCTGTCGCGGACGGTCGTCGCCGCGCTGCACCTGGAGCAGCTGCGCACGTACAGCGATCCGGACCGCGATCCGCGGATGCGGGTGGTCTCGGTGGCCTTCACCGCACTGGTCCCGGACATGCCGGAGCCGGCGGCGGAGGGCGGCGGGGACGCGGACCGGGCGCGCTGGGTGCCGGTGGGGGAGGCGGCCGGTCTGGCCTTCGACCATGCGCTGATCCTGGCGGACGCCCGCTCCCGGGTGGGCGCGAAACTGGAGTACACCTGCCTGGCCACGGGGTTCTGCCCGCCCGAATTCACCCTCGGGGAGCTCCAGTCCGTCTACGAGACCGTCTGGGGCACCGCCCTGGACCGGCCCAACTTCCGCCGCAAGGTGCTGGCGACGCCCGGCTTCGTCGAGGCCGTGCCGGGCGCGGCCCGCCTGACCGGAGGACGCGGGAAGCCGGCCGCGCTGTACCGGGCGGGCCCGGCGACCGCCCTGCACCCGCCCCTGCTCCGCCCCACGGAAGGACACGCGAAGTGACACCCGACATGACCCCGGCCCCGAAGAAGCGGGCGGCGACCGGAGCCCTCCTCGGCCTCGCCCTGGGCGACGCGCTGGGCTTTCCCACCGAGTTCAACGACGTCCCGTCGATCCTGGCGAAGACCGGACCGTGGCGCGAGATGCGGCTGCCGAGCCCGGCGATCGTCACGGACGACACCCAGATGACGCTGGCCCTGGCACGCGGCATACGGACGGCGGCGGAGCGCGGGCGCGTGGGCCCGCTGAGCCTGACCCGCCCGGTCCGGGAGGAGTTCGTCGACTGGTACCACTCCCCGGAGAACAACAGGGCTCCGGGCAACACCTGCCTGCGGGCGTGCCACCTCCTCGACGCACCGGACCGGGACTGGCGCGACGCCAGCCAGATCGGCTCGAAGGGCTGCGGGGCGAACATGCGCGTGGTCCCGGTGGGCCTGGTCCCCGGCTGGACGGAGGAGGAACGCGCCGGCGCGGCCCAGCTCCAGTCGGCCCTCACCCACGGCCACCCGACGGCCCTCGCGGCCTCCGACCTGACGGCGCGGGCGGTCCACCTCCTCGCGCGGGGCACGGAGGTGACGGGCCTGGTCGGGCAACTGCGCTCGTACGCCCTCGACAACCGCACGCGCTACCACGAGCGCTGGCTGGGCGACCTCTGGATGCGCACGGCCTCGGACGCGGGCCCGGAGTCCTTCATGGCCCGGGGCTGGGACGACTGTCTCGCCGTCCTGGACCGCCTGGCGGCGGCCCTGCGGACCCCCTCCCCGGAAACGGACCCGTGCCTGACGACGGGCGACGGCTGGATCGCGGAGGAGGCCCTCGCCACGGCCCTCCAGTGCTTCCTGCTCTTCCCGGAGGAGCCCCTGACGGCCCTGCGCCGCGCGGCCTGCACCAAGGGCGACTCGGACTCGATCGCCTGCCTGGCCGGCGCCTTCGCGGGCGCCCACCTCGGCGCCGAGGTCTGGCCCCGCGACTGGGAGGGCCGCATCGAGTACCGGGACGAACTCCTGGCCTTCGGCGCCCTCTGGGATGCTTGATCCATGCTGGACGCACTGAGCATCGACCTGACCCCCGTGGTGGCGGAGCAGCCCGACCCGCTGCTCTTCGCCACGGTGTCGGGCGCCCACCTGTACGGCTTCCCCTCCCGGGACTCGGACATCGACCTGCGCGGGGCCCACCTGCTCCCGGCGCAGGACCTCCTGGGGCTGCGCGAGCCGGAGGAGACCCGCACCCGCATGTGGGACCGGGACGGGGTGGAGATGGACCTCGTCACGCACGACCTGCGCAAGTTCGTCCGCCTGATGCTCAACCGCAACGGCTACGTCCTGGAGCAGGTGCTCTCCCCCCTCGTGGTCCACACGACGGCGGCGCACGAGGAACTGATCGCACTGGCCCCGGGCGTGCTGACCTCCCACCACGCGCACCACTACCGCGGGTTCGCGGGCACCCAGTGGCGGCTCTTCGAGAAGGCCGCCGAGCTCAAGCCGCTGCTCTACGCGTTCAGGGCGCTGCTCACCGGCATCCACCTGATGCGGTCGGCCGAGGTGCAGGCGCACCTGCCGACCCTGCTGGCCGAGGTGCCCGAGGCGCCCCCGTACCTCGCCTCGCTCATCGAGGCCAAGGTCGCCGCCGAGCACGGGGGTTACGAGGGCCCGGCCCCGGACCGCGTACGGCAGGACTTCGAGGCGCTGCACGCGGTGCTGGAGACGGCCCGGGCGGGCTCCGCCCTTCCCGAGCACGGGTCGGCGTACGACGCCCTCGACGCGTTCGTCGTCCGGCGGCGGACCCTACGCGGCTGACGTGCGCCGGGCGCGCAGGAGGAAGTCCTCCACGCGGGCCCGGTCCGGTTCCGGGGGGAGGGGCGTGGTGGCCAAGGCCTTCTCCGACTCCTCCTGGAGGCGGGTCATCCAGGCGTCCACCTCCGGCCAGGTCAGCTCGCCGCGCTTGACCGCGAGGAGACGGTCGCGGTGCCCGGCGGCGTCGATCGTCAGGCGGCCCGTGCGCAGGAGGTCGCGGCAGGACAGGAGCAGTCGCAGCAGGTGCATGGCGTGCTTCCAGCGCGGGGCCCCGTGGACGCGGACGTCCGCGAGGAGTTTGGCGTGCTGGGAGATGGCGTAGCGGGTGAAGGTGGTGTGCGCGCGGCGGGACAGGAAGGCCCCCCGCAGGGAGAGGAGTTCCTCGCCCTGCGGGGTCAGCCGTTCCACCAGCGGGGAGTGCAGGCACTCCAGGATGTTCGGGTTGGCGCGCAGGGCGAGTTCGCAGAAGCGCTCCAGCTCCCAGGAGAACTCCTCCTCCCGCGGTCCCTCCACGTGCGTCGGCGGCTTCTCGAAGCGCCAGAAGAGCGGAGTCGGGGCGAGGTAGACGCCGCGCCGGTCGGTGTCGCTCGCCTCCGTCGCCAGGCCGAACGCCCGCGACCCCATCACGCACGCGTAGATCGTGTGGTCGCGTACGAGGGTGAGGGCTTCCGGGGGCGTCGTCTGCTCGTTCATCCCGGGAGCGTAGGCCGGGACGGGCGGGCTACGCGAGCGAGATCTCGCCGTCCGGGGCCACCGTGATCTGCTTCTCCGCCAGCGGGCGCGTCGCCGGGCCGTGGGTCACCGCGCCGTCGGTGATCTGGAACTTGCTGCCGTGGCAGGGGCAGTCGATGGTGCCGTCCACCACCTTGTTCACCAGGCAGCCCTGGTGCGTGCACACGGCCGTGAAGCAGCGGAAGGACCCGGCCGTGGGCTGGGTGACCACCAGCTTCTCGTCCTTGAGGATCGTGCCGCCGCCCACCGGTACCGCGGAGGACTTCAGGAGCGCCTTGCCCGTTGCCGGCGCGGGGGAGGACGGGGAGGACGGGGCCGCGGCCTGCGGGGTGGAGGGGCTGCCCGGTTCGCTCCGGGGGCCCTTGTCCTCGCCGCCGCACGCGGTGAGCGTGCCGCCGGCCAGCGCGACGGCCGCTCCTGCCGCCAGTACCGTGCGGCGTGCCGTCGGCGTGGGGTCGCTCATGGTGTGCTCCTCGATCGGGTCGCTCCGGGATGGCGAGCAGCATCCTGGCGCCTGCCGGGCCCCAGGAGAAGCCCCCGCGCCGCCCGGTTCAGGAGCCCCGCTCCCACGGGACGAGTTCCGCCGGGGAGCCCGGCGTGCGCACGACCTCCCAGACGCGGACCACGGCCGCCCGGTCCAACGGGCCGTGGACGTGCGGGTAGCGGCCGCCCGATGCGCCCTCGCGGCGGACTTCCGAGGTCAGGGCCCGCTCGTCGAGCTCGACGGCCAGCAGTGGACCCGGTGCCTCGCGGTAGTGCGCGTCCGCGATCGCGAGCACGGTCGGGCGGTCCGCCGAACAGTGCACGAAGCCCTCCGAGTCGAGGGAGGCGGGGGCGTACGGGAGCTCGGGCGCGGCGGTCCAGTCGGCGAGCGGCACGATGTGGAAGATCATGCGGATCGTTCTACCCCAGCGCCCGCCGTACGGTTGCACCAAGTGGCGGAATGGGGTGGATCGGGTGACATTGTCCGTGTCTCGCACCCTCTCGAAAGGCATGGACGATGACGGGTAACGACCTCGGGTCCCTTCTGGGCGGCCTCCTCGGAGGCGGCGGAGGCGGCGGAGGCGGCGGAGGCGGCGGCCAGGCGGGCGGCGGCGGGAACGTCCTCGGCGCGCTGCTCGGCGCCCTCATGGGCGGCGGCGCCTCCGGCACCCAGGCCGCCGGAGGCAACCCGCTCGGCGGGCTGATGGACATGCTCGCCAAGTCCGGACTCGCCGACCAGGCGCAGTCCTGGATCGGCACGGGAGACAACGAACCCGTCAGCGGCGCCCAGATCACCGAGGCGCTGCCGGACGACACCCTGCGGGAGGTCGCGCAACAGACGGGCATCAGCCCCGAGGAGGCGGCCGACCAGATCGCGCGGTCCCTGCCGCAGGCCGTCGACAAGCTGAGCCCGGGCGGCTCGATCCCCGGCGGGTCGATCGAGGACATCATCCGGCAGCAGAACCTCTAGGAGCGTCGTACGCAAAGCAGCGCCGAGGGTCCGGCCGCCGTCCCACATGACGGGCTGCCGGGCCCTCGCGCCGTGTGCGCTGGCTACTCTGGGCCTGACTTGCCGTTACCCGTCACCCACCCGTCGTCACCCGCATCCCTGGAGCGCCCCCGTGAGAACCGCCGTCGTCATCGGAACCGGACTGATCGGCACCTCCGCGGCCCTCGCCCTGACCGCCCGCGGGATCACCGTCCACCTCGCCGACCACGACCCCGCCCAGGCCCGTACGGCCGCCGCCCTCGGCGCCGGCACCGACGAGGCCCCCGAGGGCCAGGTCGACCTCGCGATCGTGGCCGTACCGCCGGCCCACGTGGCCGCGACGCTGGCCGAGGCGATCGGCCGCGGCGTGGCCCGGGCGTACGTGGACGTGGCCAGCGTCAAGGGCGGCCCCCGCCGGGAGCTCACGGCCCTCGGGGCGGACGTCACGACGTACATCGGGACCCACCCGATGGCCGGCAAGGAGCGCTCGGGCCCGCTCGCCGCGACGGCCGACCTCTTCGAGGGCCGGCCCTGGGTGCTGACCCCGACCCGGGACACCGACCACGAGGTGCTCAACCTGGCGCTGGAGCTGGTGGCCCTGTGCAAGGCCGTACCGGTGGTCATGGACGCCGACGCGCACGACCGGGCGGTCGCACTCGTCTCGCACACCCCGCAGCTCGTGTCCAGCATGGTCGCGGCGCGCCTGGAAGAGGCCGACGAGACGGCGGTGCGGCTGTGCGGGCAGGGGATCCGGGACGTGACCCGGATCGCCGCCTCCGATCCCCGGATGTGGGTGGAGATCCTCTCGGCGAACCCGGGCCCGGTGGCCGACGTCCTCGCCGGGATCGCCTCCGACCTGGAGGCCACGGTCGACGCGCTGCGCGGGCTCCAGTCGGCGGACGTCGAGAAGCGGCGCGGCGGCGCGGCCGGCATCGAGGACGTCCTGAAGCGGGGCAACGCGGGCCGGGTCCGGGTACCGGGAAAGCACGGCGCGGCGCCCGTCGCGTACGAGACGGTCGCCGTGCTGATCAGCGACCAGCCGGGCGAGCTCGCGCGGATCTTCGCCGACGCCGGGCGGGCCGGGGTCAACATCGAGGACGTACGGATCGAGCACGCCACGGGCCAGCAAGCCGGTCTGGTCCAGCTCATGGTCGACCCGAGGTCCGCCGCCTCCCTCACGGCGGAGCTGCGCGAACGCGGCTGGGCCCTGCGCCAGCAGTAGTCCCGGAAGCGGCCGGGAGCCCCTTCTCCGCGGTACTCCCCGGTACTGGGCGGCGCCCGTGCCCGGGGCCGGTAACCTTGGGGAGGGGCGCTTTGGCGCGCCCGGACACGTACGCGCAACCAGGAAGGTGCCCGCACCGTGGAAACCGCAGCTCCGTCCGCCGTGATCGTCGCCATCGACGGTCCCTCCGGCACGGGCAAGTCCAGCACCTCCAAGGCCGTGGCCGCCAAGCTCGGGCTGCGCTACCTGGACACCGGTGCCCAGTACCGGGCCATCACCTGGTGGATGATCACCAACGGGATCGACACCGACGACCCGCACGCGATCGCCGTGGCGGCCGGCAAGCCGGGCATCGTCTCCGGGACGGACCCGGCCGCGCCGACCATCACGGTCGACGGCCTGGACGCCTCCGGCCCGATCCGCACCCAGGAGGTCACCTCCAAGGTCAGCGCCGTCAGCGCCGTCCCCGAGGTGCGCACCCTGATCACCGAGCTCCAGCGCTCCATCGCCGCCTCGGCGGAGGGCGGGATCGTCGTCGAGGGACGGGACATCGGCACCACCGTCCTGCCCGACGCCGACCTCAAGATCTTCCTGACCGCGTCCCCCGAGGCCCGCGCCGCGCGCCGCAGCGGTGAGCTGCGCGGCAAGGAGGCCACGGACCTCGCGGCCACCAGGGAAGCCCTGATCAAGCGCGACGCCGCCGACTCCGGCCGCAAGACCTCCCCGCTGGCCAAGGCCGGCGACGCCGTGGAGGTCGACACCACCGAGCTCACGCTCGGCCAGGTGATCGAGTGCGTCGTCACGCTCGTGGAAGAGAAGCGGGCGGGGCGCAAGTGAGCGGTACGCCCTCCCTCAAGGGTGCGGCGCTCGGCCGGCGGATCGGCATCGGCCTCATGTACGGGCTGTGGAAGCCGCGCGTACTGGGCGCCTGGCGCGTCCCCGCCTCGGGGCCTGTCATCCTTGCCGTGAACCACGCGCACAACATCGACGGACCGATGGTCATGGGCACCGCCCCGCGGCCGCTGCACTTCCTCATCAAGAAGGAGGCGTACGTCGGCCCGCTCGGCCCGTTCCTGGACGGGATCGGCCAGGTCAAGGTCGACCGTACGGGCGTGGACCGGGGCGCGATCGGCAAGGCGCTCGCGGTGCTCGAAGGCGGCGGAGCCCTGGGGATCTTCCCCGAGGGCACGCGCGGCGAGGGTGACTTCGCCTCGCTGCGCGCCGGACTCGCGTACTTCGCGGTCCGCAGCGGCGCGCCCGTCGTGCCCGTGGCCGTGCTCGGGAGCACCGAGCGCCAGGGGCGGCTGGTCCGCGGACTGCCGCCGTTCAAGAGCAGGGTCGACGTCGTCTTCGGATCGGCGTTCGACGCGGGCGACGGCACCGGCCGCCGCACCCGTACGGCCCTGGACGAGGCCACCCTGCGCATCCAGAGCAGGCTGACCGCCCACCTGTCCGACGCCAAGCGCCTCACCGGGCGCTGAGCGAGACTTGACCCAGTAGTGGTGCCCGCGCTGCGCGGGTGCCACCGACCACCACGAACGACGAGGAACGGACTTCATGAACGACCAGCACGACCACGGAGCGCTCGGCGATGCCGAGTACGCGGAGTTCATGGAGCTCGCCGCGGAGGAAGGCTTCGACGTAGACGACGTCGAGGGCGCGATCGCGGAGGCGGGCCACGGGCCGCTGCCCGTGCTCGCCGTCGTCGGCCGCCCCAACGTCGGCAAGTCGACCCTGGTGAACCGCATCATCGGCCGCCGCGAGGCGGTCGTCGAGGACAAGCCGGGCGTCACCCGCGACCGCGTCACGTACGAGGCCGAGTGGGCCGGCCGCCGGTTCAAGGTCGTCGACACCGGCGGCTGGGAGCAGGACGTCCTCGGCATCGACGCCGCCGTCGCCGCCCAGGCCGAGTACGCCATCGAGACCGCCGACGCGGTCGTCTTCGTCGTCGACGCCAAGGTCGGCGCCACCGACAGCGACGAGGCCGTCGTCAAGCTGCTGCGCCGGGCCGGCAAGCCCGTCGTCCTGTGCGCGAACAAGGTCGACGGCCAGAGCGGCGAGTCCGACGCGGCCTCCCTGTGGTCCCTGGGCCTCGGCCAGCCGCACCCGGTCTCCTCGCTGCACGGACGCGGTACGGGCGACATGCTCGACGCCGTCCTGGAGGCGCTGCCCGAGGCGCCCGAGCAGACCTTCGGCGGCACCCCGGTGGGCGGCCCCCGGCGCATCGCGCTCATCGGCCGTCCGAACGTCGGCAAGTCCTCGCTGCTCAACAAGGTCGCGAAGGAGGACCGTGTCGTCGTCAACGAGCTGGCCGGCACCACCCGCGACCCGGTCGACGAGCTGATCGAGCTCGGCGGCGTCACCTGGAAGTTCGTGGACACCGCGGGCATCCGCAAGAAGGTGCACCTCCAGCAGGGCGCCGACTACTACGCCTCCCTGCGCACGGCCGCCGCCGTCGAGAAGGCGGAGGTCGCGGTCATCCTGATCGACACCACCGAGACGATCAGCGTCCAGGACCAGCGCATCATCACGATGGCCGTCGACGCCGGGCGCGCGATCGTGATCGCGTACAACAAGTGGGACGAGCTCGACGAGGAGCGCCGCTACTACCTCGAACGCGAGATCGAGACCGAGATGCAGCAGGTCTCCTGGGCCCCGCGCGTCAACGTCTCCGCGCTGACCGGCCGCCACATGGAGAAGCTGGTCCCGGCGATCGAGACGGCCCTCGCGGGCTGGGAGACGCGCGTCCCGACCGGCCGGCTGAACGCCTTCCTCGGCGAGGTCGTCGCGGCCCACCCGCACCCGATCCGCGGCGGCAAGCAGCCCCGCATCCTGTTCGGCACCCAGGCGGGGAGCAAGCCGCCGCGGTTCGTCCTCTTCGCCTCCGGCTTCCTGGAGCACGGCTACCGGCGCTTCATCGAGCGCCGCCTGCGCGAGGAGTTCGGCTTCGAGGGGACCCCGATCCACATCTCCGTGCGGGTGCGCGAGAAGCGCGGCGCACAGTACAAGAAGAAGTAGGAGCGGGAGAACCGGCAACGGGGGGTTCGCCGGTCCGGGGTCAGTAGCCCCGGCGCGGAGCGGGCGGCAGGGCCGCCGGGATGTGCTGCATCCCGGTGTGGTGCTGCCGCCCGTTGGCATAAGCGGAGCCGGTGCCCGGGTTCTCGCCGCCGGTCGCGGACCCGGCGTACGCGTACGAGGGCTGCGGCGCGGGGGCGTACGCGGCCGGCCACGGGTCCGTCTGCCATGCCGAACCGTTCCAGCCGCTCCCGTACGAGCCGCCCCCGTACGCGGTGACGGCGCCCGCGTGCGAGCCCCCGTACGAGAACGCCGTGAACCCGAGGTCCTCCTCGCCCGTGCGGTCGCCCGGCAGGGCCCGGAAGGCCCGCAGGTACTCCGAGTAGAGCGCGTCGTAGATCGGGGTGTGCGAGACGGCGGGGCGCATCGGGGAGACGCTGCTCGCGTGGGCAGGGGCGCGGGAGGGGTCGTATGAATGCACGTATCAGCCAACGAACCCGGGGCCCTGCGGATGCGGGCGGAAGCAGAAAAACGCAGATCGCCGGGGGTGCGCGGGATGGACCGCGTACCCCCGGCGCGCTTACCGCGCCGCCCCTGGCCGAGGGGCGGCGCGGCCGTTCCGGGCTCCCCTGCCGGGGCGGGGGGCTCAGGCGCCCGCGGTGCCCGCCAGCGGCATCGAGGCCGCCACGAGCTTGCCGCCGGCGGCGGCCTTGTCCAGCGCGTCGCGGAGCAGGTCCTCGCGGGGCTGCTGGCCGATGGAGCCGACCGGGGCGGCGTAGATGAGCACGCGCTGGGTCTTGTTGACGGCGGCGCGCCAGCCGTCCGTGACCGACAGCGCCTGGTGCGCCTGCCACCAGGCGACCTGGCCGCCGCCCTCGACGCCGGGCTGGAGCACGGCGTGCAGCTGGCCGGCGGCGAGCAGCACGGACCAGCCGGCCAGCGGGGAGGGCAGTTCGGCGGTGTCGGTGACCGGGATGAACCCCTGCTCGATGAGGAGCGGCAGGAAGTCGTCGCCGGGGCCGGCGGTGCCGGGGCGGGCGATCGGCGCGGTCGGCTCGACCACGAGGGCGGGGTGCAGCTCGCCGCCGATCAGGACCAGGCCGCTGGTGATGCCGAGGACGGCCTGGCCGCCGGGCACGTTCTGCGGGGCGTCGCCGCCGGCGGGGCCGTCGCCGGTGATGCTGCGGACCGCCCCCTGGAGCTGCTCCTCGGAGACGTTGACCACCTGGGAGGGGATGCAGCCGGCGTGGGCGAAGGCGAGGACGGCGGTCTCCTCGCCGACGAACAGCACCGTGCTGGTGCGGTCGGTCTCGGGGTCCCCGGGGGTGCGGCAGGAGGTGCAGTCGTAGCTGCGCGGTGCGTCGTCGCCGGTGAGCAGCCTCTCGGCTTCTTCGTCACCGATCTCGGCACGTACCTCATCACTGACGTCGAGCATGCGGGGCACGGGCTGGCTCCTCGGATTGGGCGAGCGGGGGCGGCCGGGCGGTTCCCGGCTCGCCGGGCTCAACGGCGCGGCGGCGGCCGGGGTCACGCCGTTGGAGGGAACGGAATCGAACCGGGCCCCCGGAGGGGTGAACGGTCGGACCGGAGCTTTGTTTTCATGCCAACTCTTTTCCGCATGCGCGCAGTTGGTGGTCGGTACTGGCCGTTTCCGACGGGGGCGGCGGCTGCGCCGACCGGGTGGGCCGCGGCACGGGCCGCGTGGCAAGCCCGGGAGGGGGCCGCGGTGCTGCGTAGCGTGACGCGATGCCCGACCTCCGGATCCGGCGGACCGCCCCGGCTGCCGCCGCCGCAGCTGCCGCGCTGGCCCTCGTCCTCGTACTCCCGGCGGGGGCCGGCGCGGCCCCGCCGCCGCCCGCGCCCGGGCCCGCGGGGGCGGCCCACCCCGGCTCGCCCGGGATCATCGGGACCGGCCCGGGGGACTGCGGGCCGGGCGGGCAGTGGCCCTGGGACTGCGTGGCCGACTGCGAGAGCAGCGGGCGCTGGGCCGTCAACACCGGCAACGGGTTCTACGGGGGCCTGCAGTTCTGGCAGCCGACGTGGGAGGAGTACGGGGGGACGGCGTTCGCGGCCCGGGCCGATCTGGCCAGCCGGGAGCAGCAGATCCGGGTGGCCGAGGACGTGGTGGGCTTCCAGGGGTGGGACGCGTGGCCGGTGTGCTCGAAGCGGTACGGGCTGGCGGGGCGCATGCACGCGGTGCGGGCCGGGGACACCCTGGAGAAGATCGCCCGGCGGTACGGGGTGAAGGGCGGCCGGCAGGCCCTGTACGAGGCGAACCGGACGGTGATCGGCCCGAAGCCGCAGGCGCTGGTGGTCGGCACGCTGCTGGCCCTGCCGCCGTCGACGCAGTCGAGTCCGCCGGCACCTCCCGCGCCGGTCCCGGTCACGACGCCGGTCCCGGTCACGACGCCGGTCCCGGTCACGACGCCGGTCCCGGTCACGACGCCCGTCCCGAAGCCGGTGCCGGTCCCGGTGCCGAAGCCGGTGCCGGTGGCCGCCGAGCCGGCGGCGAGCCCCCCGGTCCCGGCCCGTGCGCCGGCCACCGCGGCCGTGCCCGCCCCCTGACGGGGCCTCGGCCCGCCCGGGCGATTCGGACCCGGGCCGGGGTACCGGCAGACTGCTCGGCATGCTGGAGACCTCCGCACGACTGCTGCGCCTGTTGTCCCTGTTGCAGGCCCACCGCGAATGGACCGGCCCCGATCTCGCGGAGCGCCTCGGTGTGACCCCGAGGACGGTGCGGCGGGACGTGGACCGGCTCCGGGAGCTCGGCTACCCGGTGAACGCCAGCCCGGGCACCGGCGGCGGCTACCAGCTGGGCGCCGGGGCCGAGCTGCCGCCGCTGCTGCTCGACGACGACGAGGCCGTCGCGGTGGCGGTGGGCCTGCGGACGGCCGCCGGGAACGGGGTCGAGGGGATCGGGGAGGCCTCCGTACGGGCGCTCGCCAAGCTGGAGCAGGTCCTGCCGGGGCGGCTGCGGCGGCGGGTGTCGGCACTCAACGAGTTCACCGTGCCGATGCTGCGCGGTCCGGGGCGGGCCACCGTCGATCCCTCCGTCCTGACCGAGCTCGCCGCCGCGTGCCGGGACGCCGAGCGGCTGCGCTTCGACTACCGGGACCACGCGGGCGGTGTCAGCCGCCGGGTGGTGGAGCCGCACCGGCTGGTGTGCACCGAGCGGCGCTGGTACCTGGTCGCCTGGGATCTGGACCGGGAGGACTGGCGGACCTTCCGCGCCGACCGGATCGAGCCCAGACCGCCGCACGGGCCGCGGTTCACCCCGCGTCCCGGGCCCGCCGAGGACCTCGCCGCGTACGTGTCGCGCGGCGTGTCGCAGGGTGTGTACGCGGCCCGGGCGGTGCTGCGGCTGAAGGTGCCGGCGGAGGCGGCGGCCGCCATCGTGGGCCCCAGCCAGGGGGCCCTGGAGCCGCTCGACGCCGAGAGCTGTCTGCTGCGGACGGGCGCCGTGAGCTTCGACGTCCTCGTCATTCACGTGATGCTGCTCGGCTGTGAGTTCGAGGTGGTGGAGCCGCCGGAGCTGGCGGACCGGATCAGAGCCGCCCGGGACCTTCTCGGGCGGGCCGTGGAGAAGATGTAAGGAAACCGAGGGGGGTTGACCCGCCGTGCCGGGAGGGTCACCGCAATCCCCGGATGAATTCCGGGGGGCCCGGAAGGAATGCGGAACGGGATGTGTGCGCGCCTTGTCGCGGGCCGGAAAAAGAATGGCGCGCGGCCGTTTTCACGGCGGCGCGGATGAAGCGGGGCCCGTCAAAGAACTGTCGACATTCCGTGACCCAAGCGTGACCCGGTACGGACGAACCTCCGGGCGCTGCGCTGACGTTCCGCCCGGGCGCGCGAGGGAGATCACCGAAATGGCCGAGGCGGGCCGGGTGATGACCCGGCCCGCCTCGGTGGTGCGGGGTGAGGTGGTGCGTACCGCCCCGCGGTGCTCTCGTACGGCCCGCCGCGTCCCCGTACGGGGAGTCAGCCGCCGGTGGCCGGCCGGGCCGCGGCCCGGCCCGCCGCGGGCCGCTCGGTGTGGGCCGGGCGGCGGCTGCCGGCCGGCGTGACCGGGGTCCGCTCGGACCGGATCAGGTGCGGCCGGCCGGAGACGTGCGCGGCGGGCCGGGGCGCCGGGGCGTGCCCCGGGCTCGCGGCGGCGGCCTGCGCGCTCACCGGGACGGCCGCGGCGACGGGTTCCCGCGCGCCGGCGGGGCCGCCGGCGGCGGTGGCGGTCGTGGGGGCCTCGTCGGCGAGCCGGAGCTGCCACTTGCCGCCCGCGGAGAGCAGCGGGGTGAGCATCGTGGCGACCGGGACGGGCACGGTTCCCGTCTCCAGGCGACGGCGCACCCGCTCCCGGAGCGCGAAGACCCGGGCCTCGACGCCGGCGATCAGAGGCTCGAACCAGGGCAGCGCCAGCATGATCAGCAGACCTGCGGACCAGCCGAGCAGCACGTCGCTCACCCAGTGGGTGCCGAGGTACACGGTGGTGGCGCCGACGCTCAGCGAGACGGTGGCGGACACCACGGACAGCACCCGCCGGGTGACCGTGGTGGAGGCCAGGTAGGCCAGGATCCCCCAGGTCACGACGGCATTGGCGGTGTGGCCGGAAGGAAATATATCGCCGCCGGCGAAGAGTTCGGCGGAGCCGATCTGCGTGGCGTAGTGCGGGCCGAGCCGGCCGAGGCCGAGCTTGACGGCGCCGACGGTGATGTTGAGCAGGAGCAGCGCCACGCCGAGGGTGATCAGCGGGCGGAGGGTGTGCTGGCGCCAGGAGCGCCAGCCGAGCCATGCGGCGACCATGACCGCGGTGGGCCCGCGCTGGCCCAGGACCACGAGGTAGTCGAGGAAGGCGTGCAGCTGCGGCCACTGCTCGTAGGGGCGGAAGAACATGACCTGCCAGTCCAGGCGGACGAGCCAGGACGTGGTCAGGACGGCCACCACGATCGCGAGGTAGAACGCGAGGGTCGATCCGAGGAGCACGACGCGGTGCCGGCTCATCTGCGGTGTTTGCAGATGAGCCGGTCGCTCTGGTTCCCGGTCCAGCCGGGCGAACACCCGCTCCGGACGGGTCAGGATTTGGTCGGTACGCACTCAATCGACGTTACCGCGCGCCGCTGGGCGGCCCGGTCGAATCACGGGCTTTGTGATGACCATGTGATGTGGAGTTGGTCTCACGCGGGGCTTAATTCCTGGCATTCGGGCATTAGTTGGAGGTGTCTTGATCCATTGTCCTGGCCATTCTTTCGCATGCTTAGCCGCGCTTTATCACCGCAGCTCAATTACTTTGCTGAAAGATGGATCGGAATGATCCATTCCGTTGCGAGGCCTCCAGGGGCCCGGCCCGCTCGGCGAGGCACCTCCTACGGCGGCCCCGAGCCGTTCAGCCAGAAGGCCCCGTACACCGCCGACGCCAGCGCCACCGCGCCCAGCACCGCGGCCGCCCGCCCGGTCCGCCACCGGGCCAGCCCCACCGCCGGCGGCAGCAGCAGCGGGAACGCCGGGAGCAGCAGCCGCGGCTTGGAGCCGAAGTACCCCGACGCGCACAGCGCCAGCGCCACGACGATCCCGCAGTAGACGAGGAGCGCGGCCGGCTGGCGCTGCCGTACGCACAGCCCGTACAGCCACAGCACCAGCGCGACCCCCGCGATCAGCCCGACCCCGGCCAGTGCGCCGGCGGGGGAGGAGGCCAGCCTCGCCCCGATGAAGCGGGCGAACGCCAGGCCCCCGTCGAAGCCGTTGCCCCAGCCGGCCTGCACGTCCAGGTAGCCGAGCAGCCCGCCACCGGTGCGCGCCCCGACCCACAGCACGTACGCGGCCGCGCCCAGCGGGGCCAGCGCCACCCCCGCCGCCATCCGCCAGGACCGTTCCCCGCGCCGCCACGCCAGGGCGGCCGCCACCCAGACCGCCGCCACCACCGCGGCGCCGACCGGGCGGGTCAGCCCGGCCCCGGCCGCGAGCAGGCCGGCCGCCGGCCACCGGCCGCGCAGCGCCCCGTACAGGGACCAGGCGGCCAGCGCCGTGAACAGCGACTCGCTGTACGCCATCGACTGCACGATCCCGACGGGCAGCGCGGCCCAGACCCCGGCGGCGAAGATCCCGGCACGGCGGTCGTGCAGGAGGTCCGCGACGGCGAAGATCCCCCAGGCGGCCGCGAGGCCGGCCACCACCGAGACCACCAGTCCCGCCGAACCGTGACCGAGCCCCGTCGGAGCCGCGACCAGCCGCTCCAGCCAGGGCAGCAGCGGGAAGAAGGCCAGGTTCGAGTGCACGTCCCCGTTGGGGAGGAGCACCTCGTACCCGTACCCCTCGGCGGCGATGCGGGCGTACCAGAGCGAGTCCCAGCGCGCCGACAGCAGCGTGTGCGGACTGCTGCCGGCGGCCGCGCACCAGAGCGCGAGCACGGCCAGCCCGAGCAGCCGGACCGCCGCGAAGACGGCCAGGGCGGGCGCGGCCCGGCGAAATCCAAGATCTTTCACGGGCATGATTATCGGTGGCGCACGCGGGTGCCGTCGGCGCAGAACCACGGGTCGTGACCGCGCGTGTACGCGGGGGAGGGAAAGAGGGGGAGGGCGGGGTGAGGCGAGTGGCGCACACCACACCGCGGTCCCCGCCGCGGTGAGAGCTTGGCCACGTGTCGGACACACGAACTCGCGTACGCTGACGCTTCACTCGCGTGTCGATGCCGGACCCCGTAGGACGCCGCACAGTGCCCCACCCCCGTGGCTCCGCAAACGCTGGTCCGCCGAGTGCGAGCGATCATCTGGGAGGTACATGCATGTCGGGGACGAACGCGGCCTCCTTCCGGCAGCGGCTGCGAGCCGCCTCCGGCGGGGCCAACCGCTGGCTCGTCCTCGCGGTCCTCTGCGTCAGCCTGGTCCTCGTCGCGCTCGACGCGACGATCCTGCACGTCGCCGTCCCCTCCGTCACCGAGGACCTGCGCCCCGGCGCGGTCGAACTCCTGTGGATCGTCGACGCCTACCCGCTGGTCTGCGCCGCACTGCTGATCCTCTTCGGGACCCTCGGTGACCGCGTCGGCCGCCGCCGCATACTCCTCCTCGGCTACGGGCTCTTCGGCGCGGCCTCGGCGCTGGCCGCCCTGGCCGACAACGCCCAGGTCCTGATCGCCGCCCGCGCCCTGCTCGGCGTCGGCGGCGCGATGATCATGCCCGCCACCCTCTCGATCCTGCGGCAGGTCTTCCCCGACCGGCGCGAGAGGGCCCTCGCCATCGGCATCTGGACCGCCGTCGCCGCCGTCGGCGCGGCCAGCGGACCGGTACTCGGAGGCTTCCTCGTCCAGCACTTCTGGTGGGGATCGGTCTTCCTCATCAACATCCCCCTCATGGCACTGATCCTGCCGCTCGGGCGCTGGCTGCTGCCGGAATCGCGCGGGGCCGCCGACGGGCCCTGGGACGTGGTGGGCGCGCTCATGGCCGCCGCGGGCGTGCTGGGCTTCGTGCTCGGGGTCAAGCGGATCGGAGCGGAGCGCCGGCTCCTCGACGCCGAGGCGCTGGTGCCGCTGCTGGTGGGCGTGGCGCTGCTGATCTTCTTCGTACGGCGTCAGAAGCGGCGCACGCACCCGCTGATCGACATGCGGATGTTCTCGCGGGCCGCGTTCTCCACCTCCGTCGGCTGCATCGTGCTCGCCATGCTGGCGCTGGTCGGGCTGGAGCTGATCGCGGTCCAGTACCTCCAGCTGGTGCTGCACCTCAGCCCGCTGGAGACGGGGCTGCGGCTGCTGCCGCTGACCTTCGCCGCCATGGCGGCCGGAGCCACGGGGTCGTACACGCTGGCCCGGGTCGGGCCACGGACGATGGTGTCGCTGGGCTTCGTGCTGACGGCGTTCGCCGTGCTGCTGCTGACCTTCATGGGGCAGCAGGACCGGCCGGTGCTGCTCACGGCCGGGTTCATCCTGCTCGGCTTCGGGCTCCAGACCACGCTGTTCGCGGCGTACGAGTCGATGCTGAGCGAGGCTCCGGCGGCGACGGCCGGCGGGGCGGCCTCCATAGGCGAGACCTCGTACCAGCTGGGCGCGGGGATGGGCATCGCCCTGCTCGGCAGCGTCATGAACGCGGCCTACGCGCCGGGGCTGACGCACGTGCCGGGGGTATCGGCGTCGGACGCGGCGGGGGCCGCGAACTCGCTGGGCCAGGCGTACCAGATCGCGGGGGCGCTCGGGGGTGCGGCGGGGCAGTCGCTCTACGCGGCGGCGCGGCATTCGTTCGTCCACGGGCTGCACGTGACGCTGGTGGTCAGCGCCGGGCTGCTGCTGGCGGGGGCCGTGATGGCGCTGAAGCTGCCGCGGGTGATGGAGTGTCCGGACGCCGCCGAGCGCGACGCCGCCGAGTGCGATGCCGCGGGGCAGGACGCCGCCGAGCGCGAGGCCACGGAGCACGACGCCGGTGGCGATCCGGTCCGCCTTCCCGCCGCGCGGGCGGGCGGGGGTGGACCGCGGGCCGTCGCGCCGACAAACTTGCAGCGCTAGGTTTCGTATCGCCGGTCCGCACCAGGAGGCGCCGTGCCCTTCGTACCCACCGATCCGCTCGGGATCGACGAGCTCCTCTCGCCCGAGGACCTCGCCGTCCGCGACACCGTGCGCGGCTGGGCCGCCGACCGCGTGCTGCCGCACATCGCCGGGTGGTACGAGAGCGGCGAGCTGCCCGGGATCCGGGAGCTGGCCAGGGAGCTCGGGGCGCTCGGGGCGCTCGGCATGTCGCTGGAGGGGTACGGCTGCGCCGGGGCCTCCGCCGTGCAGTACGGGCTCGCCTGCCTGGAACTGGAAGCCGCCGACTCCGGGATCCGGTCCCTCGTGTCGGTACAGGGCTCGCTCGCGATGTACGCGATCTGGAAGTACGGCTCCGAGGAGCAGAAGCAGCGCTGGCTCCCCGGCATGGCCGCCGGCGAGCTCATCGGCTGCTTCGGGCTGACCGAGCCCGACGTCGGCTCCGACCCGGCCGCCATGCGCACGTACGCGAAGCGCGACGGCACCGACTGGGTCCTCAACGGGCGCAAGATGTGGATCACCAACGGCAGCGTCGCGGCCGTGGCCGTGGTGTGGGCGCAGACCGACGAGGGGATCCGCGGCTTCGCCGTCCCCACCGACTCGGCCGGGTTCTCCGCGCCGGAGATCAAGCACAAGTGGTCGCTCCGGGCGTCGGTGACCAGCGAGCTGGTCATGGACGACGTACGGCTGCCCGCGGACGCGGTGCTTCCCGGGGTCACCGGGCTCAAGGGGCCGCTGGGCTGCCTCAGCCACGCGCGGTACGGGATCGTCTGGGGGGCCATGGGCGCGGCGCGCGCCAGCTTCGAGGCCGCGCTCGGCTACGCGAAGACGCGCGAGCAGTTCGGCAGGCCCATCGGCGGCTTCCAGCTCACCCAGGGCAAGTTGGCGGACATGGCGCTGGAACTCCACAAGGGCATCCTGCTCGCCCACCACCTGGGCCGGCGCATGGACGCGGGCACCCTGCGGCCGGAGCAGATCAGTTTCGGCAAGCTCAACAACGTCCGCGAGGCCATCGACATCTGCCGCACCGCGCGGACCATCCTCGGTGCCAACGGGATCTCGCTCGAATACCCCGTCATGCGGCACGCCACGAACCTCGAATCGGTGCTCACCTACGAGGGCACCGTCGAGATGCACCAGTTGGTGCTGGGCAAGGCGCTCACCGGGCTCGACGCCTTCCGGTGAGAGCCCCGCTCAGCTCTGGTTGAAGAAGTCGCGCGAGCGGCCGGCGGGCTCGCCGCTCACGATCTGGGTGTCGGCCGGGGTCAGCAGGAAGACCCTGGTCGCCACCCGCTCGATCGAGCCGCGCAGGCCGAAGGTCAGGCCGGCCGCGAAGTCGACCACGCGCTTGGCGTCGGCCGGGTCCATGGACGACAGGTTCACGATCACCGGGACGCCCTCGCGGAACAGCTCGCCGATGCCGCGGGCGTCACGGAATCCGTCCGGGGTGACCGTCGCGATCCGCCGGCCCTGCTCGACGGCCGACTCGGACGCGACCTTGACACGGGGGTCGGTGACCCACTGGTCGCCCGGGCCCGAGACGGAACCCTGAGCGGCCTCCGCGTAGTCGTCGTCGTAGTAACGCTCGTCGTCGCTGTCCTCCACGAGACCCAACCAGGCACTCGCCTTGCGTACCGAACCCATGGTCGCCTCCTTTCACCGCGGTCAGTCGTCTTCTCTCCGCTGCCCCTATGGTCGTCCATGATGCTGACAACGCGCCAAGTGGATAGCCGCCGCGCAGGGGTTTCGTGACGGTACTGGTGCAGAACATCCGTTGCACCGTCAAGCCTCCTGGCGGCTACCGCTGCTGACTGAGTGAAAATACGACCGCTGCTGCCGTGTGGGTGACCCACACAGGCGTACGGGTGAACGATCCCGCTCGATACGATGCGCATCACGCACGCGTATGACACACGGGGGACCGGTTTGTTCGGCATCGTCAGACCCTGCACGCACCGGCTGGGGGAGCGCTTCAAGACCGAGTGGATGGCGCATCTCTGCGGGCTCTGCCTGGCACTTCGCAAGGACCACGGACAGTTCGCACGGATCGTCACGAACTACGACGGGTTGCTGGTCTCCGTTCTGACGGAGGCTCAGTCCGGACCCGCGCCCGGCTCGCGCCGCAAGGCGGGCCCCTGCCCGCTGCGGGGGATGCGGACCGCGGCGGTGGCCGAGGGCGAGGGTGCCCGGCTCGCGGCCGCAGTCTCGCTCGTCCTCGCCTCGGCGAAGGTACGGGACCACGTGGCGGACCGGGACGGGCTGTTGGCCCGCGCGCCGATCGCCGCCGCCGCGCGCAAGGTGGCCCGCGGCTGGGACCGGGCCGGCGCCCGCGCCGGGGCCCGGATCGGCTTCGACACGGCCGTCCTCGTCGACGCCGTGGACCGGCAGGAGGGCGTCGAGGCGCTCGCCGGGCCCGGCACGCCGGTGCTCGTGGTGACCGAGCCCACGGAGACCGCGACCGCCGCCGCCTTCGCCCATACCGCGCAGCTGGCGGGACGGCCAGGCAACGCTCCCGCGCTCGCCGAGGCGGGCCGCTACTTCGGGCGGCTCGCGCACCTGCTGGACGCGGTCGAGGACCAGGCCGCGGACGCCGCCGCAGGCGCCTGGAACCCGCTCACGGCCACCGGGACCCCGCTCGCCGAGGCGCGGCGGCTGGCCGACGACGCCCTGCACGGCATCCGGCTGGCGCTGCGCGAGGTCGAGTTCACGGACGCCGGGCTGGCCCACCGGCTGCTCGTGCACGAGCTGAAGACCTCGGTGGACCGGGCGTTCGGGGTCGGCGCCTGCGGACACGCGGGCGGGATCGCGGGCGGGCCCGCGGAGATGAACGCGGCGGGGCAGGGCGGCCACGGGGCGCCGCCGCAGGGCTACGGACCGGGCCAGGCGGGCCCGTACGGCAGCGGCCCGTACGGGGGCGCCCCGTACGGCGGCCAGGGCGGTCACGGCGGTCACGGGGGGAGCCCGTACGGCGGTGGCGGCGCGGGCGGGCCCGGCGGGCCCTGGATCCCCGGCCCGCCCGGGGGCCCCGGCGGCGGGCCGCCCCCGCAGAAGCCGCGCCGCGGGCTGCTCGCCGGCTGCGCGGTCTCCATCGGGCTGTTCTGCACCTGCCAGCTGTGTTGCACCGACCACGAGGGCCCCTGGTCCCGCAAGAAGCGGGACGCGTGGTGCGAGGCCTGCGACTGCGGCAACGGCTGCCCGGACTGCAGCGGCTGCTGCGACTGCTGCAACTGCGACGGGTGCTGCTGCGACGGCTGCGGCTGCGACTGCTGAGAGCCGCACGGGCTTGAGGGCCCGTCAGATCCCCACGGGGCCGGACGGCGTACAGGAAGATTCCCGTCCGGGCCCGTGTGGAAGGGGTGAGCGGCATGAGCGATGACGCAGATGACGCAGATGACGCTGACGACCCGGATGACGCGGACGACCCGGATGAAGCGGACGATCCGAAGGCCGCCTGGCGGACGTGGCACGAGCACCGGGTGGCTTCCGTGTCCGCTCCCTACGGCCCCCTGTCCCTCATCGGCACCCACTGGCTCTCCGACTACCCGGAAGGTCGAATTCCGGCCGTTCCGGGGCGTTGGCGGGCCACCGAGGGCGGGGTGGCGCTGCGCGCCGCCCCCGAGGACGGCCTCAGCCTCGACGGCGAACCCCTCACGGGTGACGCCGTGCTCGCCGCCGACGAGGCCCCGCCCGCGCGCTCCCGGGTCGCCGCCGCCCGGGACCTCCGGATCACCGTGATCCGGCGCGAGGGGGAGTGGGCGGTCCGGGTCTTCGACCCCGGATCCGCGGCCCGCCGGGCCTTCGCCGGCATCGAGGCCACCCCGTACGACCCGGACTTCGTGCTGCCGGGGCGCTTCCGCCCGTACGGCGGGGACCGGACCGTCCAGGTGGCGAACGCCGACGGGCGGGCGCGCGGGCTCGGCCTCGGCGGCGAGCTGCGCTTCGCGTACCGGGGCTCCGAACACACCCTCCAGGTCGCCGTCGACGAGGACGACGGCAGCCTCTGGGCCGTGATCGGGGATGCCACCGGAGGAAGCTCCAGCTACCGCTTCCGCTTCCTGAAGCCCGGGATCCCGGACCCGGTGGACGGCTCGATCACCGTGGACTTCAACCGGACCGTGCTGCCGCCCTGCGCCTTCGCGGACCATTTCATCTGCCCGTTCCCGCCACCGGGGAACACCCTGCCCTTCGAGGTCGCGGCGGGCGAGCGGAGGCTGAAAGATGCCCTTGCCGACCGAATCTGACGCCGAGACACTCCCGACAGCGCCTTCCGGGGGCTTGTCAGGGGCACGACGAAATCCAGTGCGCCCGCCGTACCCCCGGCTGCGCCTCACGGGCTCCGGCGCCCCCCACTGTCCGCCGGGCCCCCGATCCCTCCCGGGAGGACGAGAAGTGAGGATCAAGAGCATCACCCGTACCCGGCTGCTCGCCGTGGCCGCCGGCCTGGCGGCCGTCGCCGGGCTCGCCGCCCCCACCGCGGCGAGCGCGGACAGCGGCTTCAGCGCGGCGCGGCTCGCCGCGGCCGGAGCCTCCGTCCAGCGCGCCGACGTCGCCGGCACCGCCTGGTACACCGACCCCGCCAGCGGAACCCTCGTGGTCACCGCCGACTCCACCGTCACCGCCGCGGACCTCGCCAGGATCCGCAGCGAGGCCGGAGCCGACGCCGCGGCCCTGCGCATCGAGCGCACCCCCGGCAAACTGCGCAAGCTGATCTCCGGCGGCGACGCCATCTACACCTCGGGCTGGCGCTGCTCGCTCGGCTTCAACGTGCGCAGCGGGAACACGTACTACGTGCTGACCGCCGGGCACTGCACCGACGGCGCCGGCACCTGGTGGACGAACTCCTCGCACACCACCACCGTCGGCTCCACCGTCGGATCCAGCTTCCCGACCAACGACTACGGCCTGATCAAGTACGCCAGCAGCTCGCCGGTGCCGCCGGGCACCGTCGGCAGCCAGGACATCACCAGCGCCGCCAACGCCACCGTCGGCATGTCGGTGACCCGGCGCGGCTCCACCACCGGCACCCACGGCGGCTCGGTGACCGGACTCAACGCCACCGTCAACTACGGCGGCGGCGACATCGTCTACGGCATGATCCGCACCAACGTCTGCGCCGAGCCCGGCGACAGCGGCGGCCCGCTCTACTCCGGCACCCGCGCCATCGGCCTGACCTCGGGAGGCAGCGGCGACTGCACCTCGGGCGGAACCACCTTCTTCCAGCCCGCGGTCGAGGCGCTGAACGCCTACGGCGTGAGCGTGTACTGACCCGTCCGCCCTGCGGCACAATGAGCCCCCGCCCAACTACCGGGCGGGGGCTCGCCTTTCGGGGGAAAAGGGGTAGCGCGCATGGTCAGTGCACCTTCCGGGCGGGGCGGCACCGCCCCCGACGCGCAGCGGCGGATCCGGCGCAACCGCTGGCTGTTCACCGCACCCCTCGTACTGCTCTGCCTCCTCGGCGCCGTACTCGTCTGGGAGATCGTGCGGGGGAACGTGGCCGAGGCATCCCGCGGCGACTGGCCCTGGCGCCTCCAGCTGATGAGCCCCGAACCCCTCGCCAGCCTGCTGGCCGTCGCGGCCGGTGCCGTGCTGGCCCGCGCCCAGTACGCCCGTACGGTGCGGCCCGCACTGGGCTGGCGGGCCGAGTTCGTGGCGGGCCGGCTGCCCGGGCCCGGCAAGGACTGGAGCGTCGGCGTCCTCAACGGCGGCCAGCACAACGTCGTGGTGGACCACGTGGACTACCGGCTGGTCCTGGCCGGCGACCCGGCCGGGCGGCCCGGCGAGGACGACGGGTGGACGAGCCTGACCGGCGTCGGCGAACGGCTGACCGCCGCCGGACTGCGCGCCACGGTGGACTTCCGCCTCGTCGGGATGGGGGCGGGATACCCGCTCGTCGCCACGGGCACGTACGAGACCGTAGGGGTGGGGGTGTTCTCGAAGCGGTTCATCGAGGAGGTCCGGGCCTTCTACATGCGCATCCAGGTCGTCGACAGCGTCGGCGACACCCACGAGCGGATCGTCCAGTGCCTCGAAGGCGCCCGCGAGGCGGTCGTCGCGCCCGTCGAGGAGGAACACCCCGCCGAGGAGGCGCAGCCCGTCACAGCAGCCACTCCAGGGCCTCCGGCTGCGCGTACTGAGCCGCGAAATGACCGGCCCCCGGCTTGAGCACGGCGGTGCTCCGGTCGATGTGCCCGGCCAGCCACCGGAAGTGCCCCAGCGGGGAGAAGGAGTCCTCGGCGCCCCGCCACAACAGGACCCGGCCCCGGATGGAACCGGGGTCGAAGCCCCACGGCCGGCAGAAGGCCAGGCTGTCGTCCAGCCACCCGTACACGGACGTGCGGAGCGCCTCGCGGTAGTTGTCCATCAGGGCCCGGTGCACCGCGCGGTCCGACAGCACCGGCAGATCGGCTTCGGACAGCTGCTCCCGCAGCTCCTCCAGCAGCTTGCCCGGATCGCTGCTGATCGCCGCCGCCCGAGGGGTGAGCCGCCGCTCCAGGGCTGCCGGGTCGTGGGCGGCCAGGGCGTAGTGCTCCGCGTTGTGGGCGTTCATGCCGGCGAACCAGTCGAGCCCGGCCCCGCCCCAGGGCGCCAGGCTGACCAGGGCCGCCGTGCCGGTCACGCGCTCCGGGAGCAGCGCCGCGCAGGCGAGGGCGTGCGGACCGCCCCCCGAGCGCCCCACGACGGCGAAGGCGTCCACGCCCAGCGCGTCCGCCACGGCGGCGGAGTCCGCGGCCGCGTCGGCCACCGTACGGCCCCGGGCGCGGTCGGAGTCCCCGTACCCGGGCCGGTCGTAGGCGAAGAAGCGGATGCCCGGACAGCGCTCGGTGATGTCGGCCAGGGCGGCCCCCAGACGGCAGCCCGGCGTGCCGTGGTGCAGCAGGACGGGCAGTCCGCCCGGGTCCCCCCAGTCCTCGGCGACGAGCCTGCGGCCGTCCCCTGCCCTCACCTCGACGCGCACCACGCCTCCGCGGTCTACCGGCTGCCTGTGAATGTCCCTAGTCTCGTCCCGACAGCTCCCGATGTCCTGATGGAAGCACAGCCACGATCCGGAGGGGGACCCGTGACGCCCGTTCAGAAGCAGCAGCCCGCAGCCGCACCGGTGCACGAGGAGCACGGCGCCCGGCCGTCACTGGCTTCGCTCGCCGTGCGCGGCGCGGACGCCGACCGGCGCATCGCCCGGGTACTGCCCGCCGCAGCCCGCCCGGCCGCCGCGGTCTCCCCGGCCGCCGCGCGGACGGTCACCTTCAACTCCTCGCTCTGAGCGGGGCGCCCCCGCCGCGATGGAGCCCACCGGGGCCGGCGCCGCAGCGGCCCTCGTCCCGTTCCGCGAGTTCGTGGTCAAGGTGCACGCCAGATGCGATCTCGCGTGCGACCACTGCTACATCTACGAGCACGCCGACCAGAGTTGGCGCCGGCGCCCCGCGGTGATCCCCGAGGCGGTCGTGGAACGCTTCGCCGAGCGGCTCGCCGAGCACGCGCGCACCCACGCACTGCCGTCGGCGACCGTCATCCTCCTCGGCGGCGAGCCGCTGCTGGCCGGCCCCGCCCGGCTGCGAAAGCTCTGCGAGGCGCTCACCCGGGCCCTCGACGGGGTGGCCGAACTCGACCTGCGCATCCACACCAACGGGCTGAGGCTGAACGAGTCCTTCCTCGCGCTGTTCGCCGAGTACGGGGTGGGCGTCGGGGTGTCCCTCGACGGGGACCGGGCCGCCAACGACCGGCACCGCCGGTACGCGAACGGCCGCAGCAGCCACTCCCGCGTACTCGACGCGATCGGCCTCCTGCGCGAGGGCCGCCACCGCCCCCTCTACCAGGGGCTGCTCTGCACGATCGACGTGCGCAACGACCCGGCGGCCGTGCTCGACGCGCTCCTCGCGCTCGCCCCGCCGCGGATCGACTTCCTGCTGCCGCACGCCACCTGGGAGGCGCCCCCGCTCCGCCCGTACGGGCGCCCGGACGCCTACGCCCACTGGCTGCTGCGGCTCTTCGACCACTGGGACGGCCTGGGCCGGCCGGTGCCCGTACGGCTCTTCGACTCGCTGCTGAGCACCCTGCGGGGCGGGCCGAGCCTGACGGAGTCCCTGGGCCTGACCCCCACCGACCTGGTCGTCGTCGAGACCGACGGCACCCTGGAGCAGGCCGACTCGCTCAAGACGGCCCACGAGGGGGCCGCCGCGACCGGCTTCGACGTCTTCCGGCACGCCTTCGACGAGGTGGCCGCCCACCCCGGCATCCGGGCCCGGCAGCTGGGCCTCGCGGGCGTCGGCCCCGAGTGCCGCGCCTGCCCCGTGGTGCGCTCGTGCGGCGGCGGCCTCTACGCCCACCGGTACCGAGCCCGGAACGGCTTCGACAATCCGTCGGTCTACTGCACCGACCTGAAGGCGCTGGTGGAGGGGGTCGAGCAGCGCACCGCCGGAGCCTCCGTGGCCGCCGAGGCCACCGGGCCGGAGGCGCTCGCCGCCTCCCAGCGGGAGCTGACCCGGGTGCTCCTGGTCCGGCTCCACGCCGAGCTGGAGGATCGCGGTGACGCGGACTGGCTGCGCTCCTGGGAGCTGGTCACGGCCGTCGAGGCCGGGGCGCCCGCCGCGCTCGACGCCGTACTGGACCACCCGTACACCCGTACCTGGCTGCTCGACGCCCTGGCCGCCGTACGGCAGGGCGGGCCGCCGCGGGTGGCGCCGGGGCACAGGCTGTCCGCGCTGGCCGCGGCCGCCGTGGTGCGGGGGCGGCTGGAGCTGCCCGTGCCCGTGGTCCTCGGGGGCGGCGGGCTGTACCTGCCCACCCTCGGGCTGCTGTGCGGGGACCGGGGGCGGGCCGAGGTCCGGGCCACCGGTGACGGGTTCTCCGTACGGTGGGAGGACGGCGGACCGCGGATCCTCACCGCGGGGGTGGAGGCTGCGCACTGGAAGCCGGTCCGGGCCCTGGCCGGCGGAGCGGGGGCGGAGGGGCTCTCCGCGGCCCTGGAGGACCTGGATCCCGACCGCGACTGCTTCGCCCGGCCGCCCGCGCCGAGGCTGGCCGCGGCCGGGGCCGAGCGCTGGGGGCGCCGCCTGGCCGAGGCCTGGGAGCTGCTGCACCGCACGGTGCCCGCGGCGGCGCACGAGACGGCGGCCGGGCTGACCACGCTGACCCCGCTCGAGGGCACGGGCGCCGCGGGGGAGGGGGCGGGCACCGCGGGGGAGGGCGCGCGGCGCGGGCCCGGCGCGCTGGGCGTGCCGGCCCGGGCGGGCGTACGGGAGACCGCGCTCGCGCTGCTCACCGGCCGCCGGCGGGCCCGGCTGCGGGAGCTGACGGAGGTGGCCGACCTGTACGCCGACGACGGGGAGTGGCTGCACCCGTCCCCGTGGCGGGAGGAGCCGGTGCCGGTGTCGCTGCTGCTGGCGGACGCCCACGCGGAGGTCGCGGCGGAGGCGTTCCACCGGGCCGAAGGAGGGTTCCGCGGCGCAGGCCGGGTCGAGCGCGCCCTGGACCGGCTCGAAGGGGCGGCGGAACTGACGGTGAGCGGGAAGGCGGTCGTGGCGGCACTGCGCCGGGAGTCCGGACCGTAGGGGTGCGGGCGGGCGGGCGCTGACGGCTGTCCGCCGTGGCCGCTGCCGCTCGGCATGATCTGCGCCGCCGGGCGGGCCGTCGTCACCCGGGCGGGCCCGGGCGCGTACCCGTCCTACGCGTGCGGGACGAGCAGGGCCGCCGCCGCACGGGCCCGCTCCAGGGACGCGGCCCGGTCCGCCCCGCGCTGCCCGAGCACCACCCGGGTGCTCAGCCCGTCCAGCAGTGCGAGCAGCTCCGAGGCGCGGGCGGGCACGTCCAGGGCGGCGGCGAAGCGGCCCTGGTCCACGCCCTTGGCGAGCAGGGCCTCCAGGTCGCGCTGCCAGCCGTCGTCGATCTCCTGCTGGGCGGCGCGCAGGTCCTCGTTGGCGGGCGTGCGGGCCCACAGTTCGATCCACAGGGTCCAGCGCGGATCGCGCGGTCCGCGCGGCAGGTACAGCTCCAGGAAGAGCTCCAGCTTGCGGTGCGCGGTGACCCTGCGGGCCAGCAACAGCGCCCGCTCCGCGGCGAGTCGGTCCTCGCTCCAGCGCAGCGCGGCCAGCAGCAGCCGGTCCTTGCTGCCGAAGTAGTAGAGGATGTGGCCGCCGCTGGTGCCGAGCCGCTCGGCGAGCGCGGACATCGTCAGCTCCGCCAGCCCGCCCTCGGCGATCGCCGCCATGGCCTCCTCCAGCATCCGCTCCTGGGCGATCCGCCCGTCGCGCCGCCGCGCCGAACCCCCTGCCCCGCCTGCCCCGGCTGCTCCCGCCACCCCTGCCGCCTTCCCGATCTTCGTGGGCCGACCTTATCCCGGACAGGGTCTTGACGAGGTCCCGATCGGCGGCGCATCTTGAATGCCATTCAAGAACTTAGAACGTCATTCAAGGTTCAGTGGGTCCACAGTCAGGGGTACGGCGCATGACGCAGCAGGACGCGACGCACGACACGACGGCCGACGTCGACGAGGTGTTCCGGGTCGAGACCCACGGCATCGACCCCATCCCCGATGCCGAGCGCCACGGCGGCGCCCAGGACCTCTTCTGGCTCTGGTTCGGCTCCAACCTCACCTTCACCTACGTGATCAATGGCGCCCTCGCCGTGGCCTTCGGCCTCTCCTTCTGGCAGGCCACCGCCGTCGTCGTGATCAGCGGACTGTCCTTCTTCGCGGTCAGCGCCGCCGGGCTCAGCGGCATCCGCACCGGCACCGCCACCCTCGTCATCTCCCGGGCCGCCTTCGGCGTCCGCGGGAACTTCCCGGCCGGCGTCCTGAACTGGGTGGTGAGCATCGGCTACACCATCGTCAACACGGTGGTCGGCACCCTCGCCCTGGAGGTGTTCTTCGCCGAGGTCGGCCTCGGCGAAGGAACGGCGGCACGGGCCCTCGCGCTCGGGATCACCCTCGCGCTCACCTTCGCGGTCGCGATGTGGGGCCACGCCACGGTGCAGTTCGCCGAGCGCTGGATGGCCTACGTCCTCGCCCTCGGCTTCGGCGCGCTGCTGGTCTTCCTCCTGCCCGGTGCCGAGACCGGCGGCCCCGCCGGCGGCGCCGCCCCCGGCCTGTCCGGCTGGAGCCTGGCGTTCGTCGTGATGCTGGCCGGGCCCTTCTCGTACCTGCCGATGCCCGCCGACTACACCCGCTACCTGCCCCGGACCACCTCGCTGAAGTCGATCACCTGGATGGGGGCGCTCGGCGGGTTCGTCTCCTCCGTCGCCCTCGGCGTCGCCGGGGTGGCCGCCGCCACCCAGACCGACATGACCGACGCCGTCGCCGGGGCCGAGAGCCTGCTCCCGGGCTGGTTCAAGCCGGCCTTCCTGGCCCTCGTCCTCGGCGGCTCCGTCACCAACTCGATCATCACCCTCTACTCCTCCAGCCTGAACCTCCAGGTCCTCGGCATCCCGTGGAGCCGTGCCCGCGCCATCGTGATCAGCGCCGCGGTCACCGCCGCCGGATCGCTCGCCGCGCTCTTCCTCGCCGACTTCACCACCTCGCTCCTCTCCTTCCTCTCGCTGCTGATCATCGTGTTCGCGCCCTGGGGCGGGGTCTTCCTCGCCGACATGCTGCTGCGCCGCTGCCGCTACGACTCCGACGCGCTGCACGCCGGGAGCGCGGGCGCCTACTGGTACCGGGCCGGCTACCACCCCGCCGGCATGGCCGCCCTGCTGGCCGGCATGGCCTTCTCCGCGCTGACCTGCGATTCCGAGCTGTGGACCGGACCGCTGGTGGCCCCGCTCGGCGGCGCCGACCTGACCCTGCTCGGCTCGGTCGTCTCCGCGCTCACGTACTGGGCCCTGGCCCGCCGGGTGCCCGCGTACGTCCCGGCCGCCTGACCCCTCGTACATCCCCCTCCGCCGCCCTCCGCCCCCTCTGCACAGGAGCACCGCCCATGCCGCACCCCTTCCCCGCCGACCTGCTGCTCACCGGAGCCCGGATCCACACCGTCGACCCGGACCTGCCCGAGGCCGAGGCCCTGGCCGTCCGCGACGGCCGGATCGTCTGGATCGGCCCGGACGCGGAGGCCGCCGCCTGGTCGGGCCCCGACACCGAGCGGATCGACGCGGGCGGCCGGCTGGTGCTGCCCGGGTTCATCGACGCCCACAACCACGTCCGGCTGGGCTCCGACGACGCCTGCGTACAGCTCGCCGGGGTACGCACCCTGGAGGCGATCCTCGACCGGATCGGGGCCTGGCGGGAGGCGCACCCGGAGGCCGCCTGGATCGAGGCCGAGGCCTTCGACTACTCCGCGATCCCGGGAGGGCGGATGCCCACCGCCGCCGACCTGGACCCGGTCACCGGGGAGGTCCCGGCGATCGTGCTCTCGTACGACGTGCACACCGCCTGGCTGAACACGGCGGCGATGCGCCGGCTCGGGGTCGCGAAGGACCGTACCGACCTGCCCTTCGGCACCGCGGCCACCGACCCGGAGACCGGCGAGCCCACCGGCTTCGTCAAGGACTTCGCGATCAAGGGGCTCTCCCGGGACGGCCACCGGGCGCTGCGCGAGCTCGGCGTGCCGTGGGCCTCGCCGGACCGGCAGTACGGGCGCCTCGCCAAGAGCCTGGACGACGCGATCGGCTTCGGCATCACCACGGTCGTGGAACCGCAGAACTCCCTGGACGACCTGGAGCTGTACGAGCGGGCCCGCGCCGAGGGCCGGCTGCGCTCGCGGATCGTGGCGGCGCTGTTCCACCCGCGCGGTACGACCGAGGAGGAGCTGGACGCCTTCGCGGCGGCGGCCCGCATGTACCCCGGGGACCGGCTGCGGGTCGGGCCGCTCAAGCTGTACATCGACGACGTGGTCGAGCCGCGCACGGCCGCGCTGCTGGAGCCGTACACCGGGTGCGGGGCGCACCGCGGCGAGACCTTCTACCCGGCGGAGGAGTTCGCGGAGCTGCTGGCGCGCCTGGACGCGCGCGGGTTCCAGTGCTTCGTGCACGCCACGGGCGACCGGGGGATCCGTACGGTCCTGGACGCCGTCGAGCACGCCCGTACGGTCAACGGGCCGCGGGACGCCCGCCACCAGGTGGTGCACGTGGAGTGCCTGGACCCGGCGGACGTGCCGCGCTTCGCCGGACTCGGCGTGGTGGCCTGCATGCAGCCGCGGCACTGCGCGCCGGAGATCGCCGGGCCGGGCCAGGACTGGGCGGAGAACGTGGGCGAGGACCGCTGGCACAAGGCATGGCCGATGCGGAGCCTGGCCGAGGCGGGGGCGGTGCTGGCGTTCTCCAGCGACTGGAACGTGGCCGAGATGGACCCGATGATCGGGATCTACACGGCGGTCACCCGCCGCCCGCTGGACGGCGGTGACCCGTGGCAGCCGGCCGAGACGGTGGACGTGGCCACGGCGGTGTACGGCTACACGATGGGCTCGGCCCACGCCAATTTCCTGGAAGGGGACCGGGGTTCGCTGACGGTGGGCAAGGCGGCGGACTTCGTGGTGCTGTCCCGGGACATCCTGGCCGTGGCCCCGGAACGGATCCCGGGCACGGTGGCCGAGACGGTGGTGGTGGCGGGCGAGGTGGTCCACAAGGCGTAGGCCGCGGAAGCGGGCCGGTCAGGTCTCCGGGTGCTCCTCCGGGGCGAGGGGGCGGCCCATCGGGAGCACCCGGCGGCCCCGGGTGCCCGCCGCGATCCGGCCGGCCGGGAGGTGCGTGGCGCTGCCGCTCCCGCCGGCGCCGCCGCCCGGGGTGCTCATCGGGCGGTCGCGCCCTCACCGGCCTCACCGGCCGGGGCGTCCTCCGGGAGCCCGCTGCCCACGGCGGCCCCCGGGCGGCCCTTGCGGAAGACCGCGCAGGCCACGGTGACGGCCGAGCCGACCACCGCCCAGGCGGCCAGCACCAGCATCGGACCGGCCGCGCCGTTGCCCTTGAAGTACGTGATCGAGCGCGCGGCGTACGTGCCCGCGCCCGGCGGCAGGGCCGGGCCGATGGCCCGCCAGAACGGCGGCAGCAGCGGGTAGGGGTAGGCGCCCCCCGCGCTGGGATTGCCGAAGACCACCACCACCAGGATCGCCAGGCCGATGCCGACCACGCCCGCCACCCCCTGGAAGGCCAGGGTGATCGCCCCGACCGCGAAGACGACCAGGGTCCCCAGCCCCCACAGGGCCGTGATGCCGCCGGGCAGCGCGCCCAGGACCGGGCCCGCGATGACCGTGCCGAGCAGCCCGGCGGCGATCGAGTACAGCAGCAGCGCGCCGAGCCGGATGAAGGCGCGGTGGGAGTTGGCGGGCCGGGCGCCGGCGCTGATCGCGAGGATCGCGGCGCACAAGTAGCCGCCGACGCACCAGCCGATGACGAGGTAGAAGGCGCTCAGGCCGCGCGCGTCGCCCGCCGCGGCCGGGGCCACGTCGACGACCCGGACGGCCCGGCCCCGTGCCTGCTCGACGCGGCCGACGACCTGTTCGAGGGCTTGCGAGAGCGAGGCGCCGGCGCCGCTCGCGACCAGCAGCCGGTCGGTCGGTCCGGCCGGGTCGATGACCAGCGCCCCGTCCACGTCCCGGTTCTCCACCTCCGCGGTCGCGGCCGCCTCGTCCGTGACCGCGTGCGGGTCGAGCGGTTTCCCGGGGAGGTCGGCGAGCTGCTGCGCGGACTGCTCGGCGACCGGCCGGGCGGGGGCGGCCACGGCGATCGGGATCTCGCTGGGCTTCGGCTGGTGGAAGGCCCCGATGTACGAGGTCACGAAGGCGAGCTGGAGCGCCAGCACCCCCAGGAGCAGCAGGGCGGCCCGGACGGTCACGGCGTCCTTGACCTCGGCGAGGAACCCGGCGGACGGGGGCGGGGAGGTGGGCTGGGTCATGTCTCACACGCTCGGCGTACGGGGGGCGGGGCGCAGCAGGGGCGGGCCGAACGGATGACGGGCGGGAGGTACCCGGGCCGGCAGGGGTATCGAACGAATGTTTCGCACGGATATTCGAATTGCTCTATGGTGGAGACGGGGGTGGTGTTCACGTTCGAGCGAAGCAGGAGGCCGCGGGTGCCTGGTTTTACGCATCTGCACACCGTTTCGGGGTTCTCCATGCGCTACGGAGGCTCCCACCCCGAACGGCTGGCGGAACGCGCCGCCGACCGGGGCATGGACGCCCTCGCCCTGACCGACCGCGACACCCTCGCGGGCGCCGTCCGGTTCGCGAAGGCCTGCGAGAAGGCCGGGATCCGGCCGCTGTTCGGGGTCGACCTGGCCGTGTCGCCCGCGCCCGGCCCGGCGGTGCCGGGGGGCTCCGCCGGACCGGGCGGCTCCGGCGGCGCCTCCGGCGGCTCCGGCGAGGCGTCCCACCGGCGGCGGACCCCCGTCGTCGGCGGAGCCTTCGTCGACGAGTCGACGCCCCGGGCCACCTTCCTCGCCCGGGACGGCGCCACCGGCTGGGCCGAGCTGTGCCGCATGGTCACCGCCGCCCACGCCCACGCGGGCGGGGGCCCGCCGGTGCTGCCCCGGACGGAACTGCGCGGCGAAGGGGTGTGCGTACTGCTCGGACCCGGTTCCGAAGTGGGGCGGGCGCTGGCCGCCGGCCGTCCGGACCGGGCCGCCCGGCTGCTCGCGCCCTGGCGGGAGGTCTACGGGGACTCCCTCCGCCTGGAGGCCGTCGACCACGGCCGCACCGGCACCGGCCCCGGCTCGCTGCGCCTGGCCGCCCGTACGGTCGGCTTCGCCGCCGAGCAGGGCGTCCCGGCCGTGCTGACCAACGCCGTCCGGTACGCCGACCCCGGCCAGGGCCCGGTCGCCGACATCCTCGACGCGGCCCGCCGCCTCGTCCCCGTCGACCCCCGCAATCTCGACGGCGGCGAGCGCTGGCTCAAGGACCACGGCGCCATGGCCGAGGCCGCCGACCGGATCTGCCGGGCCGCGGGCCTGCGCCCCGCCGACGCGCGCGGACTGCTCGCGCAGACCCGGCGTACCGCCGAGGCGTGCGCGGTGGACCCCGAGGACGACCTCGGCATCGGCTCCGTGCACTTCCCCGAGGCCCACCTCGTCGGCGCGGCCCACCGCACCGCCCAGCGGGTCCTCGCCTCCCGGGCCTCCGCGGGCATGGTGCTGCGCGGCTACGCCGACGACCGCGCGTACTGGGAGCGGATGCACCACGAGCTGGACATCATCGCCTACCACGGTTACGCCTCGTACTTCCTGACGGTCGCCCAGGTCGTCGACGACGTACGGGAGATGGGCATCCGGGTGGCCGCCCGCGGCTCGGGCGCCGGCTCCCTCGTCAACCACCTCCTCGGCATCGCCCACGCCGACCCCGTCGAACAGGGCCTGCTGATGGAGCGGTTCCTGTCCAAGCGCCGCCACGTCCTGCCCGACATCGACATCGACGTGGAGTCCGCCCGCCGGCTGGAGGTCTACCGGCGGATCATGGACCGCTTCGGCACCGAGCGCGTGGCCACCGTCTCCATGCCCGAGACCTACCGGGTCCGGCACGCGATCCGCGACGTCGGCGCCGCCCTGTCCATGGACCCGGCCACCGTCGACCGGCTGGCCAAGGCCTTCCCGCACATCCGGGCCCGCGACGCCCGCGCGGCGCTGGCCGAGCTCCCCGAACTGCGCGACGTGCGCGGGGAGGAGCACGGGCGGCTGTGGGAGCTCGTCGAGGCGCTGGACGCGCTGCCGCGCGGGATCGCCATGCACCCGTGCGGGGTGCTGCTCTCCGACGCCTCCCTGCTCGCCCGCACCCCCGTGGTGCCCACCAGCGGTGAGGGCTTCCCCATGTCCCAGTTCGACAAGGACGACGTGGAGGACCTCGGGCTGCTCAAGCTCGACGTGCTGGGCGTACGGATGCAGTCCGCGATGGCGCACGCCGTCGCGGAGATCCGGCGCGGCACGGGGGAGGAGCTCGACCTGGACGACCCGGCGCAGGTGCCGCCGGGCGACCCGGCGACGTACGGGCTGATCCGTTCGGCCGAGACGCTCGGCTGCTTCCAGATCGAGTCCCCGGGCCAGCGCGACCTGGTGGGGCGGCTCCAGCCGGACACCTTCCACGACCTGGTCGTCGACATCTCGCTGTTCCGGCCCGGCCCGGTCGCCGCCGACATGGTGCGGCCGTTCATCGAGGCCCGGCACGGGCGGGCCCCGGTCCGCTTCCCGCACGAGCACCTGGCGGACGCGCTGCGCGAGACGTACGGGGTGGTGGTCTTCCACGAGCAGGTCATCGAGATCGTGCACGTCATGACCGGCTGCGGACGCGACGAGGCGGACCGGGTGCGGCGCGGGCTCTCCGACCCCGAGTCGCAGGCGCGGATCAAGGTGTGGTTCGCGGCGAAGGCGGGCGAACGGGGCTACTCGCCCGCGGTGATCGGCCGGACCTGGGAGATCGTCGAGGCGTTCGGCAGCTACGGATTCTGCAAGGCGCACGCGGTGGCCTTCGCCGTGCCCACGTACCAGTCGGCGTGGCTGAAGGCCCATCACCCGGCGGCCTTCTACGCCGGGTTGCTGACCCACGACCCGGGGATGTACCCGAAGCGGCTGCTGCTGGCGGACGCGCGGCGCCGGGGCGTGCCGGTGCTGCCGCTGGACGTGAACCGCTCGGCGGTGGTCCACCGCATCGAACTGGTGTCCGAGGCCGGGGCTCCACCGGCATGGGGGCTCCGGCTGGCCCTGGCCGACGTCCACGGCATCAGCGAGGCGGAGGCCCGGCGGATCGAGGACGGGCAGCCGTACGGATCGCTGCGCGACTTCTGGGACCGCGCGCACCCGGGCCGGCCGGTCGCGGGGCGGCTCGCGCAGGTCGGGGCCCTGGACGCGTTCGGCGCCAACCGGCGCGACCTGCTCCTGCACGTGGCCGAGCTGCACGGCGCGCAGCGCTCGGCCGGGTCCCGGCCGGGCGCCGTCCAACTCCCGCTGGACGGCGGCCGGTCCACGGCCCCCGTCGGCCTGCCCGACCTGAACGCGGCGGAGCGGCTCAGCGCGGAGCTGGGCGTGCTCGGCATGGACGCCTCGCGCCACCTGATGGAGGACCACCACGCCTTCCTCGCGGAGCTGGGGGCGGTCCCCGCCCGCCGGCTGCGCGAGGTCGAGCACGGCCGGACGGTGCTGGTCGCGGGAGCCAAGGCGGCCACCCAGACCCCGCCGATCCGGTCCGGGAAGCGGGTCGTCTTCACCACGCTGGACGACGGGACCGGCCTGGTCGACCTCGCCTTCTTCGACGACAGCCACGAGGCGTGCGCGCACACCGTCTTCCACTCGTTCCTGCTGCTGGTGCGGGGCGTCGTCCAGCGGCGCGGACCGCAGAGCCTGAGCGTGGTCGGCGAGGCGGCCTGGAACCTGGCCGAGCTGGTGGAACTGCGGGCGTCGGGCGGCCTGGACGCGGTCGCGGCCCGGCTGGCGGAGCCGCTGCCGGGTGACGGGGGCGCCACCGGTCCGGGGCGCAGCATCCACCTGTCCACCGGGTACGAGATGAACGCGTGGGCCGACCTCCAGCCGGCCGGCGACCGCGCCGCCACCGGGCGCAAGCTGTGGCACTCCAGCCCGGGGAGCGCGGGATGACCGGGGCGGGCGGCGTCCTGCACGTACGGTGCGCCGCGGCGCTGACCGAGGAGGGGTACCGCGAGGTCCTGGAACTGCTGCGGGAGTTCTCCCCGACCGTGCGGGCCCTGCCGCCCCGGGCGGCGCTGGTGCACGTACGCGGCGCACAGCGGTACTTCGGCGCGGACGCGGGCCGCATCGCCGAGCTGGTGCGGCTGCGCGCGCTCGCCCGGCTCGGCACCGACGTACGGATCGGGGTCGCCGGCACCTGGGCGGTGGCGGCGACGGCCTCCGCCCGGGTGCCCGGGCCCGGCGGGGTCCTGGCCGTGCCCGAGGACGGGGTGGACGGCTTCCTGGGACCGCTGCCGGTGGAGGCCCTGCACGGCGTCGGCCCCAAGCAGGCGGAGGCGCTGCGCGGGTACGGACTGCACACGGTCGGCGCGGTCGCGGCCGTCTCCCCGGGCACCGTCGAGCGGATCCTGGGGCAGCGGGCGGGCCGGCTGGCGGCGGAGCGCGCCCGCGGGATCGACCCGCGCCCCGTCACCCCGAAGGACCTGCCCCCGTCGGCCGCCGTCCGCAGCGGCTTCACCCGGCACGAGCTCGACGGCCCGCACGCCCGGGCCGTACTGCTCGCCCTGGTGGTCCGCCTCGGCGCGGTGCTGCGCGGCCGCCGCCAGGCCGCCCGGGCCCTGTCGCTGACGCTGCAGTTCGCCGGCGGCACCCGCTGGGAGCGGACCCGGCGGCTCCCCGAGGCCTCCGGGCACGACGAGGACCTGCGGACGGCGGCGTACCGGCTGCTGGACGCCGCCGGGCTGCAACGGGCCCGGCTGACCGGCATGGTGCTGCGCGCCGAGGACCTCACGGACGCCGGGCGGGCGCCCCTGCAGATCTCGCTGGACCCGGTCCGCGAGGCCCGCCTGACGGTGGAGGCGGCCGTCGACCGCGCGAACGCCCGGTTCGGCCCGGGCACGGTCCGGCCTGCGGCCACGTTCCGGCCTGCGCCCACGTTCCGGCCTGCGGCCACGTTCCGCCGCGCGGCCTGAGGGGGCCTTCGGGCGGCGGCGGCGACGCGTCCGCCTCGGACGCGACTTGACGGACGGTCGCCCCTTACTCGAATCGGGGGCCCGACACGGATTTTTTACTGACGCGTAACTTCCAAGTCTTGCTACTCGCCCGTAATTTGACGGGAAAGCAGCCCCCTTGTGATCCGGATCACGGGACGAACCCCCACGTATTTCCCTGACCCGCAAGGAGATCACTCGATGCTGCACTGGCGACGCCTGCTCCGCCCACTGGCCGTCCTCACCCTCGCCGCCGCCCTCGTCGCCCCCGCCGGCGCCGCGCAGGCCGCGTCCGCACCCAGCAGCGGCTGGAACGACTGGTCCTGCAAGCCCTCCGCCGCCCATCCGCGCCCCGTCGTCCTCGTCCACGGCACCTTCGGCAACTCCGTG
Organism: Streptomyces sp. NPDC002181; assembly: GCF_042890485.1. NCBI lineage: Bacteria > Bacillati > Actinomycetota > Actinomycetes > Kitasatosporales > Streptomycetaceae > Streptomyces > Streptomyces sp. NPDC002181. Next base: position 70,478 of record NZ_JBIASC010000008.1, read on the forward strand.
GACAACTGGCTCGGTTTCGCGCCGTACCTCGTACACCGCGGGTACTGCGTCTACTCGCTCGACTACGGGCAACTGCCCGGGGTGCCCTTCTTCAACGGGCTCGGCCCCATCGACAAGTCCGCCGGCCAGCTCCAGGTGTTCGTCGACAAGGTGCTGGCCTCCACCGGTGCCAAGAAGACCGACATGATCGGCCACTCGCAGGGCGGCATGATGCCGAACTACTACCTCAAGTTCCTCGGCGGCGCCCCCAAGGTCAACGCCCTGATCGGGCTCGCCCCCGACAACCACGGGACCACCCTGGACGGGCTCACCCAGCTGCTCCCGTACTTCCCCGGCGCCGAGGACCTGATCAGCTCGGCGACCCCGGGGCTGGCCGACCAGATCGCCGGATCCCCCTTCGTCACCAAGCTGAACGCGGGCGGGGACACCGTCCCCGGGGTCCAGTACACGGTCATCGCGACGAAGTACGACGAGGTCGTCACGCCGTACCGGAGCGCCTTCCTCCAGGGGGCCAACGTGCGGAACGTCGTGCTCCAGGACCTGTGCCCGCTGGACCTCTCCGAGCACGTGGCCATCGGGCTCACCGACCGGATCGCCTGGCACGAGGCGGTCAACTCCCTCGACCCGGCGCACGCCTCCCGCACCACCTGCGCGTCGGTCTTCGAGTGACGCGCAGGTGAGGGGCCGGAGTCGGGGCCGGGGCCGGGGCCGGTGAACCGGTCCGGCTAGCGTCCGTGGCGGCCCGGCGCCGTCGCACGGCGTCGGGCCACGCCGAACAGCACGGCCGCCCCGACGGCCAGCACGCCCGCCCCGGCGATCGCGATCGCCGGGGTCGCGGCGCTGCCGCCCGTCTCGGCGAGGTTGGTGCCGGCCGGGGACTGCGATCCGGCGGGGAGCGGGGCGAGGGCGGTGCTGCCGTTCGTCTTCGGGTCGTTGTCGCCGTGGCCGTTGTGCTCGACGGTGGACTTGCTCTCGCCGTCCGCGATCTGCTGGTCCGTCGGGGCCTTCGGCGCGTCGGAGGGCTTGGCGCCGGGCTTCGTACCGGTGGCCGTACTCGGCTTCGTGCTCGGGGTGGCGCCGGCGCCGCCGTTCGCGCCGCCGTTGGCGTTGCCGTTGCCCCCGCCCCCGCTCCCGCCGTTGTCCTTGCCGAAGACCACGTCCGAGCAGGTGTAGAAGGCCTCCGGGCTGTCCGAGCGCTGCCAGATGCTGTAGATCAGGTGCCGGCCGGACTTGTTCGGCACGCTGCCGGAGAACACGTAGTCCCCGTTCTGCATGCCCGGGTCGGTGGCCTTCGCGAAGGGAGCCGGCTCCAGGTCCGACCACTTCAGCGGCTTCGAGGGGTCGTAGCCGTCCTTCGTGACGTACAGCTCGAAGGAGCCCTTGTGCGGGGCGGTCCCCTTGTACCGGAAGGTGTGCGGGCCCGAGGTCATCGGGCTGGCAGGCCAGTCCGCGCGGGCCAGGTCCAGGCCCCGGTACTTGTCGTTGCCGGCGGAGCAGAGCTGCCCGTTCGGGATCAGCGACCGGTGGTTGCCGGCCGCGTTGGCGATGTTCACCGCGTTCCAGTCGTAGAACGCCTGCGCGCCGCTCGCCGCCACCGCCGCCTTGCAGGCCGCGGACTTCGGCGACTCGGGCCCCTCGGCGTAGCAGGCCGCCACCCGGCTGACCGGGTCCGTCATGGAGCCGTGCGCGGCCGCGGGCCCGGCGGCGTACGCGGCCACCGCGAGCGGGGCGAGGCCGGCTGCGGCGATGCGGGTGACGGTGCGGCGGCGTGCGGGCATGGGTGGATCTCCTTCGGGGCGGCGATGCGGGCACCACGGTCGTGGGTGTGCCGGGAGCCGGGCCGGGCGGCGCCGCCCCCCGTGGGATCCGACGCCGCCCCGTGCCCTCCTCGGCCCCGCCAAGCTAGCCCGCGTCACCCCCGCCGCCACCCCGTCCGGCCCCCTCCCCAAGATCCTTACGCTCCGCTTAAGGCACCGGTAAGCAGCACCCAAGGAAGCGGCCCCGCGGGAGCCGGGTTCAGGTGAGGAGGGCGGTCAGGCCTTGAGGGGTGTGCGCCTGGGCGGCCAAGGTGTCGAGGGCGCGGACGGCCTCCGCCGCCGCCTGCGGGTCGCTCTCCGCGAGGCCGCTCGCCGCGAACTCGTCCTCGTCCAGGCGCAGGACGCTCGTTCCGTCCGCCGAGACCCACAGGTCCAGGTCGAGGTCCTCGACCCGGATCCCGCCGTCCGCCACCACCGCCGGGCGCGTGACGTCGCAGTACCAGCCCTTGAGGACGCCCCCGCCCGTCCGGACCTCCTTGACGGCGTACCAGCGGGTCCGCCAGAAGTGCTCGGTGAACACGTCGCCGGGCTCGAAGCGCACGAAGCCGAAGTCCCGTACGCCGTCCGCCGCCCAGGGCGCCCGTACGGAGATCCGGTCGCCCGTGTCGGTGACCAGGGCGGCGGGATAGCGGATCTTGGTGCGGCCCGCCTTCGTGAGGGTGACGGTCAGGGTGGTGGTGGCCGTCATGACGTGGGCTCCAGTCGCTTCGCGTAGCGCGTCTCGGTCGCGCAGATCTCGTATCCGAACCGCCGGTTGATCGCGAGCATCGGCCCGTTCCCGGCGTCGTTGCCCGTGAAGGCCTGCGTGCAGCCGGCCGCGCGGGCCCGGTGGAGGGAGTCCGTCTTGGCGAGCGTGGCCAGGCCGCGGCCCCGGTGGGCGCGCAGGGTGCCCGTCATCGCAGAGCCGTAGCGGCCCGTGCCGTCGGTGCGGGCGGCGCTGAAGGCGGCGACGGCCCCGTCGACGAGGACGACCGTGGTCAGCTCCTTGTCGAGCGACGGGTCGTGCCAGACGCTGCGCAGCCAGTCCTCGTAGTCGTCCAGCTCCATGGGTACGTCGCCCGGTTCGTCGGAGGTCGCCTCGGCGTCGGCCTCGTACAGCGGGCGCGGATCGGCGGCGAAGTCGGAGGCGGTGCGCAGTTCGACCCCGGCGGGGAGTGCGGCCGGGTACGGGGGCAGCGGGTGCGCGGCCAGGTCCAGGCGCAGGAAGTGCGCGGAGCGCGAGGCGCGGTAGCCGTGCCGCTCGGCGAAGGCGCGGTGACCGGGCTCGTCCAGCACCCAGGAGTACGCGTGCGTCGCGCCCTCGGCGGCCAGGTGCTCCTCGGCCGCGCGCAGCAGGGCCGTCCCGGCGCCGAGCCCGCGGCGGGCCGGGTCGACGTAGGCGTTGACGTACGAGAGACCCGGCTCGGGGCTGTCGTACGCGAGGCCGGTCTCCGCGGTGCCGACGGCGAGGCCCGCCTCGTTCTCGGCGATGAGGAGCCGGTGGCGCGCGGCGGGGTTCGCGGAGGCGGCCTCGAAGGCCACCCGGGCGGGCGTGGTGATCAGGAACGGGAGCGCGGCTCGGCGCAGGCGTACGACGGACTCGGCGTCCCCGGGGTCGCCGGGGCGGAGGTCGCGGATCGTGGCGGTCATGGGGTCGACCGTAGATCGGCGAGGAGGGGGACGCCTGCGAATTTCCCGGCGGATGGGGGAGAATCGCCGGGTGACCTCGACGAACCTGAAGATCCGGATCGACGGCGCGGCCGGCGCCGCAGCCCCGTACGAGCAGCTGCGCACGCAGATCGCCGAGGCGGCGCGGTCGGGGAAGCTGCCGGTCGGGTACAAGCTGCCGACGGTGCGCGGGCTCGCCGAGGAACTGGGGCTGGCGGCGAACACGGTCGCGAAGGCCTACCGGGCCCTGGAGGGCGACGGGGTGATCGAGACCCGCGGCCGGAACGGGACCTTCGTCGCGGCCGCCGGCGACGGGGCCGCCCGCGAAGCGGCCTCCGCCGCCCAGGCCTACGCGGAGCGCGCGAAGCGGCTGGGCCTGAGCTTCGACGAGGCGACGGCGGCGGCCCTGGACGCCCTGCGCGCCCGCTACGGCAACTAGGAACTAGCCCTTCCGCGGGAGCAGCCGCGCCCGCAGGTGGTGCTGCAGGGGCTGTCCCATCGCCGCCATGTCCTGCTCGATCGTCAGCTCCCCGCCGCCGAGGGCGTACCGGCGCCGCATGGCGGTGACCTCCTTGGCCCGCGGGGTGCGCGCCACGGTCTCGGTGGCGATCTCGATCTCCGTCCCGGACACCCGGCCGACGTACGTCTCCACGATGCCGGTCGGGTGCGCGAGGACGACCTCCAGCGAGGCGTCGGGCAGGACCCGCCACCACCCCGACTCCCGCCCCGAGGGGCGCAGCGCCGTGCCGGACCCGTCGATCAGCCAGGCCCGCGATTCGTAGCGCAGGAACGGCCGGCCGTCGTGGCTGAAGGTGATCTCCTGCTCGTACGTGAACCCCTGCTCCAGGGTCGGGTATTCACCGCGGCCGCGGCCGTGCCAGCGCCCGAGGAGGGAGAGCACCGGCGTCAGCTGCGGGTGCGGTTCGGGGCCCTCGCCGAGGACGTGGCTGTCGGGGTACGGATTCTCCTGCGCCGGCTCGGGCACGTGCACTCTCCTGCTCGGTGGGTGTCCCCGGCCGTCTCGGCCGGGTCCGCCGCCCATTGTCTTCGGCGCGCGGGGGCGGCCCGTGCGCGCCCCGCCCGCCGGGGCGGTCACAGGTACAGGCCCGGCTCCGCACCGTGCTGGCCCTGCGGCGGCAGCAGCGACGCGGGGCCGGACCCCCGCCGCAGCGCGAACAGTTCGGCCAGCGTGGCGCCCTCGCGCGACACGCCCTCGTCCGTGCCCAGCCAGTCCACCGCCTCGCCGTGCGTCAGCCGGCCCACCTCGATGCGGGCCAGGCAGCGGCCCGGCCGGACCACCGCCGGGTGGAGCCGCTCCAGGTCCTCGTTCGTGGTGACCCCGACCAGGACGTTGCGGCCCTGGCCCAGCAGACCGTCCGTCAGGTTCAGCAGCCGCGACAGCGCCTGGCCGGCCGTGTGCCGGGCCTCGCCGCGGATGAGCTCGTCGCAGTCCTCCAGGAGGAGCAGCCGCCAGCGGCCCTTCGCCGTGCCCTCGTCCTCGCCGATCGCGATGTCCATCAGGTAGCCCACGTCGTTGAACAGGCGCTCCGGGTCCAGGACGCAGTCCACCTGGCACCAGTCCCGCCACGACCGGGCCAGCGTCCGCAGCGCCGAGGTCTTGCCCGTGCCCGGTGGCCCGTGCAGCAGGAGCAGCCGGCCCGCGATGTCGTCCGGGGTCACCTTCATCAGCCGGTCCATCGCCCCGGCCACCGGAGCCGTGTAGTTGGGCCGCACCTCCGCCCAGGTCCCGGCGGCGATCTGGCGGGTCGTCCGGTACGGGCCGCGGCGCGGGGAGACGTACCAGAAGCCCATCGTGACGTTCTCCGGCTGCGGTTCGGGCTCGTCCTGCACCCCCTCCGTGGCCTCGCCGAGCACGCTGGAGGCCAGTTCGTCGCTGACCGCCGTCACCGTCACGTCCGCCCCGCGGCTCCAGCGGGAGACGAGCATCGTCCAGCCCTCGCCCTCGGCGAGCGTGGCGCTGCGGTCGGAGTCGCGCGCGGAGCGCAGCACCGTGGCCTCGGGCGGCAGCAGGGTCGCCTCCGCCTTCACCCGCTCGATCGTGACGCTGTGCGAGTAGGGCTGCTCGCCGGAAGCGAACCGGCCGAGGAACAGCGCGTCCACGACGTCAGACGGTGAATCGCTGTCGTCGACATTGAGCCGGATCGGCAGCGCGTCATGCGGGTTGGCTGGCATGGCGCCCATGATCCGGCACGAAGTGGCCTCGTGCACCCGTGTTTCGCCGGATCGGGTGGCCGGGTTCCCTCTTCAAACGCGCCGGTGGTGAAGGTTCGGGGCACAACTCCGCGCTGAAAATTCTTGGCATGAACACTTCCGGCCATGCCCGGCTCCCAGTACCACGGACTCAGGAGTAACTCCCGAGTAACCCCCGTGTACCTCCCCCCACAAGGAGCCGCACACATGAGCATGAAGACGTCGCGCTTCGCCGCCCTGACCTCCTCCCTGTTACTCGCCGCGGGCGCCGCCCTGTTCGGCGCGGGACAGGCGGCCGCCGCCACGGCCGACTTCGGCTACGTCGCCCTCGGCGACTCGTACTCCTCCGGCGTCGGCGCCGGCAACTACGACAGCGGGAGCGGCAACTGCAAGCGCACCACCCGCGCCTACCCGGCCCTGTGGGCCGCCGCCCACGCACCGCAGACCTTCTCCTTCGCCGCCTGCTCGGGCGCCCGTACGGGTGACGTCCTCTCCGGCCAGCTCTCCCCGCTGAACTCCGGAACCGACCTGGTCAGCATCACCATCGGCGGCAACGACGCCGGTTTCTCCGACGTCATGACGACCTGTGTGCTCCAGTCCGAGTCCACCTGCGTCAACCGCGTCAACCAGGCCAAGGCGTACGTCGACTCCACCCTCCCCGGCCAGCTCGACCAGGTCTACGACGCGATCCACGGCCGGGCGCCCGGCGCCCACGTCGTCGTCCTCGGCTATCCCCGCTTCTACAAGCTCAACGGAAACTGCGTCACCGGCCTCACCGAGGGGGAGCGCACCGCCATCAACGGCGCGGCCGACTACCTGAACGCCGCCATCGCCAAACGCGCCGCCAACCACGGGTTCACCTTCGCCTCGGTCGCCGGCGCCTTCACCGGCCACGAGATCTGCTCCGGCGATGCGTGGCTGCACAGCGTCAACTGGCTCAACATCGGGGAGTCCTACCACCCCACGGCCGCCGGACAGTCCGGCGGCTACCTGCCGGTGTTCACCAACGCCGCCTGACCGGTCCGCAAGCGGTCACGAGGCGGCGGCTTCCGGGCCGGCCGCCTCCGTCGCCGGGTCCGGGGCCTGTGCCTCCGGTGACTCGGGGGCCGCGGACACCGGACCCGCCGTCACCGGGGCCGGCGTGGCGCTCGTACCGGGGGAGGGGGAGGCGCCGGCCGGCGGGGTCTCCCCCTCCCCTCCCTCGTCCTCGCAGGTCACGGAGAACTCCACCCACTCCGAGGCCGTCGGCTCGGCTCCCCGCAGCTCCAGCCGGACCGCGTCCGTGAAGGTCGCGTTCGGGTAGTACGTGAGCTCGGTGTGGTCCAGCTGCCGGCTCCGGGAGCCGCCCTCCTCGTACATGACGGACTGCCAGCCGGGTTCGGAGGTGACCCCGCTGCGCGTCGCCCAGCGGTACTCCAGCACGGCGGGGGTACGGTCCGCCTCGACCGTCGCCGTGAAGGCCGGCGCCAGGTCCTCGGGCGGCGGGCACGTCCCGCGGTAGTCCTTCCGTACGGCGCGCACCGCCACGGCGAACCGCGGCGCCGGCGTGACCGACGGCGAAGCGGACGCCGAGGCCGAAGGGGAGGGGGACGGGGACGGCTGCTCCGAGGCGGAGGCGCTCTCGGACGCTGCCGAGGAGGCGGTGGCCGGTGCCGTGGTACCGGTGCCCCCGGTCCCGCCCGGCTCCTCGCGGTCCTTGAGCAACAGCCACCCCAGGAAGACGATGGCCAGCAGCAGCACCACGATGCCGGCGGTCAGCACCGCCCCGGCCCGCCCCTCGCGCGCCGGTGCCCCGCCGCCGGGCCCGCCGGGCCCGCCGTGCCCGGCCGGAGCGGGCACCGGAGAAGGCGCCGGCATCGGCACGGGCATCGGCGGGGTCGCTCCGTCCGCGCGGCCGCCGTGCCGGTGGCGGGCCGTGGCCGTCGGGGAGTCCGGGCCCGACACCGCCCCGCCGGAGCCCCGCAGGATCCCGCCCGCCCCGACGATCCGCAGCATCCGGGCCGCCTCCGCCGCGGGCAGCCGCTCCGCCGGATCCTTGCGCAGCAGCCCCTCCAGTACGGGCGTCAGCGGGCCGGCCCGGTGCGGCGGCGGCAGTTCGTCGTCCACCACCGCCCGCAGGGTGGACAGCGGGGTGTCGTGCCGGAAGGGCGTGACCCCCTCGACGGCGGCGTACAGCATCACCCCGAGCGACCACAGGTCCGACTCGGGGCCCGGGTCGCGCCCGAGCGCCCGCTCCGGCGCGAGGTACTCGGGGGAGCCCACCACCTCGCCCGTCATGGTGATCGCGGAGGAGCCCTCCAGGCTGGCGATCCCGAAATCGCTCAGCACCACCCGGCCGTCGTTGCCGATGAGCACGTTGGCGGGCTTGACGTCCCGGTGCAGCACCCCGGCCTCGTGCGCGGAGCGCAGCGCGGCCAGCACCTGGTCCCCGAAGTGCGCGGCCCGCTGCGGGGTGAGGGGACCGTCGGCCTCCAGTACGTCTGCCAGCGAGAGCCCGCGGACGAGCTCCATCACGATCCACGGCCGGCCGTCCTCGGTGGCCACGTCGTAGACCGTGACCACCCCGCGGTGCGAGACGCGGGCCGCCGCCCAGGCCTCCCGTTCGAGCCGCCGGTACATCCGTCCGATCTCGGCGCCGTCCAGTCCGGCCGGGGGACGCACCTCCTTGACGGCCACCTCGCGGCCCAGCACCTGGTCGCGGGCCCGCCACACGGTGCCCATGCCGCCGCGGCCGAGCTGGTCGAGGAGCACGTAGCGGCCCGCGATGACACGGCCCGGGGCGGATTCCCCGCCCGGTTCACCCATGCTGTCACTCACGCGAGCCCCCAGGCGTGTCCGTGTGTCGGCGGGCGGTCACTCCAAGTTAGCGCAGGAGGCGCGTCGCGACCCCGGTCCGCGCGGCGACTCGCGCGCGGGCCTGTCGCGGGGGCGGGGGTGGCCGCGGCGGCGGTGGGCCGCGGCGGGGTTGACCGCGGCGGGGGTGCCCGGGGCGGGGGCGGCGGCGGAGGAGGCGGCCGGGGCCCGCGGATTTGCCACCGGGACTCCGCGAAGCCCCCTGCGAAGACGCCCCGAAGCGCCCTCCGCGCGCCCTCGAAGCCCCGCATCCCTTGCGGAGAGTGACGGTCGACTCCGCTGAGTAACCGTCAACTCCCCAGCCCCATAGGGGTAATTCACACCACCGGGATACCCGAGCACGACGCGGGGACGATAGGGTTACCCTGCCCGGGCCGGGTGCCCTCGTACGGGTGGGGAGAGATCATGGAACAGATAGCAATGCGCAGCAGGCCGCCTCGCGTGCCTGCCATCACCTGCGGCAGCGGTGCGACGAGTTCGCGCCTCGACCGCCACCTCGCCGTGCTGGGCGGACCCGCCGTCCCCCACCGCGAGGCGGCCGAGGCGACGCTCCTCATGCGCGAACTGACGTCCCGCGACCACACGCACCGCCTGCGGAGCAGGAGCGCGCGCGTCTCGCTCTTCGCCCCGCTGCGCCGTCTGCGTCGCACGCTCTTCGGCAGCCGCCGTTCGTAACAACGTCCCCGACCGTCATTGGTTTCGCCCCGGCCCTACGCAACCACACCATCCCGGCGCAGTGTCGTGATCTGCGCGCCCGTCATCCCCAGGGCGCGCAGCAGGGCCTCGGTGTGTTCGCCGAGCGCGGGCACCGCACCCATGTGCGGTGCCGCGCCCCCCGGCAGTCCGATCGGCGGCAGCAGCGCCCGCAGCGGACCCGCCGGTGATCCCACCTCGCGCCAGCGGTCCCGCGCCGCGAGCTGGGGGTGGTGCGCCAGCTGCGCCACCGAGTTCAGCCGTGCGCAGGCGATGCCCGCCGCCTCCAGCCGCGCGATCGCCTCGTCCGCGCCGAGCCCGGCCAGCGCCTCGGCGACCACGGCGTCGGTCTTCTCCCGGCCCCGGGTGCGCGCCGCGTTCGTCGCGTACGCCGGATCATCGGCCAACTCGGGCCGCTCCAGGACCTGTTCGGCCAGCCGCCGCCACTCGCGGTCGTTCTGAACCGAGAGCAGCACCCGGTCCCCGTCCGCGGTCGGGTAGGCGTCGTAGGGGGCGATGACGGCGTGCGCCAGGCCCGTGCGCAACGGCTGCTCCCCGCCGTGCATCGTGTGGTGCAGGGGGTGGCCCATCCATTCGGCCAGCGCGTCGAGCATCGAGACCTCGACCGGGCCCCCGCGCCCGGTGGCCCCGCGGCGCAGCAGGGCCGCGAGGACCCCGGAGAAGGCGTACATGGCCGCGGCGATGTCAGCGGCCGGGATGCCCGCCTTGACGGGCTGCTCCGGGGTGCCGGTCACCGAGACCAGCCCCGCCTCGCACTGCACGAGCATGTCGTAGGCGCGCTTGTGGGCGTACGGGCCCTTCGCCCCGTACCCGGAGATGTCGACGGCCACCAGGCGCGGGTACCGCGCGCACAGCGCGGCCGCGTCGAGCCCGAGCCGGGCGGCGGCGCCCTGCGCGAGGTTCTGGACGAACACGTCGGCCCCGTCGAGCAGCCCGTGCAGGACCTCCAGGCCGCGCGGGTCCTTCAGGTCGAGCGCGATCGACTCCTTGCCGCGGTTGGCCCAGACGAAATGCGAGGCGAGACCGTGCGCGGCGGTGTCGTAGGCGCGCGCGAAATCGCCGCCGTCGGGGCGTTCGACCTTGATCACCCGGGCGCCGAGGTCGGCGAGCTGGCGGGTGGCGAAGGGGGCCGAGACGGCCTGTTCGACGGCGACGACGGTCACCCCGTCGAGCGGCGGCGGTTCCACGGGGTGCGCGGGGCGCTCGGGTACGGGCGAGGGTGCGGGCGCGGGTGCGGGCGCGGGCGAGTCGGCAGTCATGGAGCCTGCCTACCCGCTCGCACCCCGGTCTGTCACCACGCCCTCGCGCGCCGGGACCCGTCAGAGCAGGGCGAACTGGCCGCCCGGGCCCTCCTCGTGGTGGTCCAGCACGGAGGCCGGGCGGCGGGACCAGCGCGGCGGCGGCAGCACCCCGGCCGCCGCCAGCTCGGCGGCCGGCAGCGGCGCTCCGGGGGAGAACGCGGCCCGCTCCGGGGCCAGATCGGCCAGGAGCGCCAGGGTGGTCACCAGCGCCGGCAGCTCCGAGGTCCAGGCCTGCGGCCATTCGGCCGGTCCGATCGCCTCCAGCCCGTCGGCCCCGGGTGCCCGGTGGGCGGTGCGGGCCGCGAACCAGGCCTCCAGGACCCGGATGCCGCCCTGGACCTCGTACGCCCAGGCGCCCGGCGGCACGGGGGAGACCGTCCCGGTCCCCAGGCTCAGGGTCTCGGTCTCCGGGTCGTACTCGAGCCCCTCCGGCCAGGCCTGGACCGCCGAGCGGACGTACGGGCGCCGCCCGCCGGGCAGCCGGGGCGGCTCGGCGCCGGGACCGCCGCGCAGCTGGACGGTGAGCAGCCGGTGCCCCAGCTCCAGCCCGGCCCGCCAGCGGCCGGGGTCCCCGGTGAGCGGGACCTCGTACCCCCGGGGGCCGGGGCGGCCCGCCGCGAGGATCCAGCACAGCACGTCCTGCGGGGTCACCCAGCCGCCGTAGCGCTCGCCCAGCAGGGGCAGCAGGCCCGGCGCCAGATTGGGTTCGGCTCCGCCGGGGCGCCGGTGGAGGGGTCGGATCCGGCCCAGGCGGCCGACCGGGAGGCGGGCGGTGACCAGCAGCTCCGGGGTCTCGACGGCGAAGAGCTGGTGTTCGTCGAGGACCCGCCACAGCTCCGGGCGGGCCAGGTCGATGAGCCGCTGGTCGGGCAGCAGCCACTGCTCGTCGAAGGGATCGCGCAGCACCCGCACGGGCTCCGGGCAGGGGCCCGGCGCATCGGCGAAACGGGCGGTCGACGGCGAGCGCTGACCGGGCAGGGCGGCCGCGCCGGTGGTGGGCGTACGGCTCCTCGTCGGGCGGAACAGCCGGTCCCGCTCGGTGCCTTCGGCGCCGGTCAGTGCCGCCCAGCGGGCGCGCAGGGCCGCGGGGCCGGGGGCCGCCACCCAGGCCCGGCCCAGGCGCAGGGCGCCCACGGCCCAGGGCATCAGGTCGTCCAGCAGCGGTACGTCTTCGCTCACCCGGCAGATGGTAGCGACGGGAGGCGGCGGCCGGGCTGGGGCGGGACCGAAGAGCTACGCTCCCTATGTGTGGGTATGTGTCGATGTCGAGGAGCGGACATGAGTCATTACGACGAATACACGACTCCGTCGCAGGCGGAGGGCGAGCGGCTCGACGAGGACATGGACGAGAAGGAGAAGATCCAGCACCACCACCCCGAGACGATGCGGACCACGCCGTCGCAGGCGGAGGGCGAGCGCGGCACGGACGAGGAGTAGGCCCCCGCAGACCCCGCCCGGGGGTGCTGCCCGGCGCGCCGGGCCCAGGTGGCGTCGACCGCCGCCCGGCAGGCGTCGACCGTCGCCCCGGTGGTGTCGACCGTCGCTCAGGTGGTGTCGACCGTCGCTCAGGTGGCGTCGACCGTCACCGTGAACGAGAACCGGTCACCGCGGTAGCGGATCCGCGCCACGTCCACGACCCGCCCGTCCTCGTCGTACGTCACGCCCGTGTAGTGCAGGATCGGGCTGAGCAGCGGTACCTGGAGCAGCTCTGCCGTCTCCGGGTCGGCCAGCCGCGCCTCGACCGTGTCCGTGATCCGGCTGATCTTCACGCCCACCACGTCACGCAGCACCTTGGTCATCGGCCAGCGCGCCAGATCGGCCAGGTCCACCGACTCCGCGAGCTCCGGTCGGACCGCGTTCTCCGCCCAGTTCGTCGGCTCGCCGCTCTCGCCGTCATGGCGCAGCCGGCGGTACGTGACCACCTCGGCCGTGTCCGGGAAGTGCTCCAGCAGCTCCCCGGACACGGCCGTCCGCGCATGGCCGAGAATCGTCGTGCGATCGCCTGACTGCTGCGCCACGATCGCATCGACCGAGCCCAGCAGCCGTACCGGCGCCCCGCGCCGCGCACCCGGCTCGATGAACGTGCCGCGCCGCCGGTGGCGGCTGATCAGCCCCTCGCCCTCCAGCTCCTTGAGCGCCTGGCGCATGGTCAGCACGCTCACCCCGTAGTGCTCGGCGAGCTGCTCCTCGGTGGGCAGGCGCAGCGAGGCGTCCGGGGTGCGCCCCAGTATCGAGGCGCGCAGCGACTGCGACACCTGGTACCAGAGCGGCAGCTTCCGGTTGAGCACGAGCGAGTCGGGGGCGAAGGCGGTCACGGGTGGTTCTCCGTACGGACGGGGCGTGGGGCGCGCGGCGCGTGCCGTGTGCCGCGTGTTCCGGGGTGCGCGCCTTGCGCGCCCACGGGGCGATATTAGGCGCGGAAGTGGCGCTGGAGCCCCTGCCAGACGTCGTCGTATCCGCGCTGGAGGTGGTCGGCGCCGGCCGCCTGGGGGGTGGCGGTGATCGGCCAGCGCGTCTCGAACATGAAGGCCAGGCCGTCGTCGATCTTCTGCGGCTTCAGCTCGGCGGCGCTCGCCTTGTCGAAGGTCCCCCGGTCCGGCCCGTGCGCGGACATCATGTTGTGCAGCGAGCCGCCGCCGGGGACGAAGCCTTCCGCCTTGGCGTCGTAGGCGCCCTCGATCAGGCCCATGTACTCGCTCATGACGTTCCGGTGGAAGTACGGCGGGCGGAAGGTGTCCTCGCCGACCAGCCAGCGCGGGGCGAAGACCACGAAGTCCACGCCCGCCAGCCCCGGGGTGTCGGAGGGCGAGGTCAGCACGGTGAAGATCGACGGGTCGGGGTGGTCGTAGCTGATGGAGCCGAGGACGTTGAAGCGGCGCAGGTCGTACACGTACGGGGTGTGCGTGCCGTACCAGGCGACCACGTCCAGCGGGGAGTGGTCGTAGGTGGCGGACCAGAGGTTGCCGCAGAACTTGTTGACCACCTCGGTGGGGCGCTCGACGTCCTCGTACGCGGCCACCGGCGCGCGGAAGTCGCGCGCGGCGGCGAGGCCGTTGGCGCCGATGGGGCCGAGGTCGGGCAGCTCGAAGGGGCGGCCGTAGTTCTCGCAGACGTACCCGCGGGCGTCCTCGTCCAGCAGCTCCACGCGGAAGCGGACGCCGCGCGGGATGAGGGCCACCTCGCCGGGGCCCGCGCTGAGCAGGCCGAGCTCGGTGCGCAGCAGCAGGCCGCCGCGCTCGGGGACGATGAGCAGCTCGCCGTCGGAGTCGCTGAACACCCGGTCGGTCATGGAGGCGTTGGCGGAGTAGAGGTGGATGGCCATGCCGCTGCGCTGGGTGGCGTCGCCGTTGCCGCCCAGGGTCCACAGGCCCGCCAGGAAGTCGGTGCCGGGGGCGGCGTCGGGCAGCGGGTTCCAGCGGAGCCGGTTGGGGTCCGCGGGGGCCTCGGTGAAGGGCGCGGACCGCAGGGCGCCGTTGTCCGTCCGGGTGAAGGGCGGGTGGGCCGCGGAGGGGCGGATCCGGTAGAGCCAGGAGCGGCGGTTGTGACTGCGGGGCTCGGTGAAGGCGCTGCCGCTGAGCTGCTCCGCGTAGAGGCCGAGGGGGGCGCGCTGGGGCGAGTTGCGACCGGGCGGCAGGGCGCCGGGGACGGCCTCCGAGCTGTGCTCGTTGCCGAAGCCGGTGAGGTACTCCAATGCCTCCGCCGTCTTCCTCGCCTGCTCGGCCTGCTCGCTCATGGGTGCTCCCGCTCTGTGACGGTCGAAGGAATCCTATGGTCGACAGTAGGATTCCGGGGCCCGCCCGTCAATGGCGCCCTTGACTTCGCGCTCTCGATTTCGCGCGGTCGCAGGGGCTCCAAAAAGATGAACATTGCTCTACTCTCACGCGCATGTCGTGGACCCGCAGGTTCCCTGCCGTGCCGGCGGCGCTCCTCGCCGCCCTCCTCGCGCTCCTGTCCCTCTTCGCCGCCGCGCCCGCCGCCCGCGCGCACGAGGAGCGCCCCGTGACCCTGCCGGACGGCTCCGGGTCCGTACCGCAGTACCGGAAGGCCGAGCCCGACCTCCTGGTCTGCAAGACCGACCGGCCCGCCTTCGAGCGCCGCATATCCGCCTTCCCGGAGGAGCTCCGGCAGCGCAACCTCGCCCTGTACGAGCGGTGCGGGAAGAGCGGCTACCGGCACCTCCAGGAAGCCGTGGACGCCGTGGACCGGCCCGGGATGAACATCGCGATCCTCCCCGGCCTGTACGAGGAGGAGCCCTCACTGCCGAAGCCGGCGGGGGAGTGCGCCGCGCTGAAGGCCCCCGACTCCGCGCTGGGCTACCAGATCCTGTCGTACGAGCAGCAGGTGCGGTGCCGGCACAACCAGAACCTCGTCGCGATCCTCGGCAAGAAGGATCTGCAGATCGAGGGCACGGGCGCGAGCCGCCAGGACGTCGTCATCGACGCCAAGTACCAGAAGCTGAACGCCATCCGCGCCGACCAGTCCAACGGCATCTACTTCCACAACTTCACCGCGCAGCGGACCACCTTCAACTCGCTGTACGTGCTCGCGGGCGACGGGTTCGTCATCGACGACGTCCTGACCCGCTGGAACGACGAGTACGGCTTCCTGACCTTCGCCAGCGACCACGGGCTGTACAAGAACTGCGAGTCGTACGGGAACGGCGACTCCGGCATCTACCCGGGCAGCGCCTCGAACATCAACGACGGCCGGGGCTACGAGGTCCCGCGCTACTCGATCGAGATCACCGGCTGCCACAGCCACCACAACATGGTCGGCTACTCCGGGACGGCGGGGGACTCCGTCTGGGTCCACGACAACGAGTTCGACGCGAACATGGGCGGCGCCTCGATGGACAGCGCCTTCCCCGGGCACCCCGGACTCCCGCAGAACCACGCCAAGTTCGAGCGGAACCTGATCCACGACAACAACGCCGACTACTACGGGTACGTCGCCGACGGCACCTGTGCCAAGCCGCCGGTCGAGCGAGGCTACGAGCAGGGGGTGGTCTGCCCGCAGATCTCCATGCCGCCGGGCACGGGGATCATCACGGCGGGCGGCAACTGGAACGTGTACGAGAACAACTGGGTGTACGGGCACCGGCGCGCGGGCTTCTTCCTCTCCGCGGTCCCGGCGTTCATCCGCGGCGAGGAGGAGTGGTCGAAGCAGACGGACACCTCCCACCACAACCGCTACGCCGCCAACGTCCTCGGCAAGGACAAGTCCGGGGCGTCCCGCCCCAACGGGATGGACGTGTGGTGGGACGGGCAGGGCAGGGGGAACTGCTGGCAGCCCGGACCGGACGGCTCCACCCCGGGCACGCTCCCGCACTGCGGCGACCGCCGCGGCGAGGTGTCCGGCGCCTCCTCGCGGCTGGTCGGCGAGCCGGTGAAGCTGGCCCAGCTCCTCGTCTGCGCCGACTACAGCGTCCAGGCGCGCAAGCTGCCCGCGGGCTGCGACTGGTACGGCGCGCGCGGCCTGGAGCGGGTCGAGACCCAGATCGCGCTGGCGGTGGCGGCGGTGCTGCTCCTCGTCGGCGGGGTGCTGTGGTGGCGCCGGCTGCGCGGGTCCCGCCTGGGGACGGCGGCCTCGCTGCTCGGCCTGGCCGGGCTGGCCCTGGACGTGGCGGGCTCCACGATGCCGCTCGTGCACACCGCCGTACCGGCCCTGGCGCTGCTCCTGCTGGGCCTGTGGTGGACGGGCGCGGGCCTCGTCCTGCGGCCCACCCGCCCCTGGCTGGCACGGCTGACCCTGCTCCTGGCGGCCCTCACCCTCCTCGACGCCTTCGACAAGGCGATCCTGATGATCCCCTGGACCCCCCTGAGCCCCGCCTGGTTCCGCGCCGTGGCAGCCGTGATCTGGACCCTCTGGGCAGTCGTCGCCTCGGCCCGCCCCACCGCCCCGCCGCCCGACCCCGCCCCGGCCGACCCCACCCCGCCGGACCCCGTCCCGGCCCCGCACCCGGCCCCCCGCCCGACCCCGGCATGACGACCCACAGGAGGCCGATCGTGACCGTGCCCAACGACCGCTCCGAGAGCAGGGCCCGGCGCCACGGCGGCGGCGCGCACCCCCGCGCGGCCCGCGGGCGGGGCCGGGCCGCCCGCATCGCGGCACTGCTCGGCGTCGCCCTCCTGCTGGCCGGTGGCGCGGCCGCGGGCTGCGGCGGCCGGGCCACCACCCACCACAAGCCCGGCACCAGCCACGAGCAGGCCACCGGCGGCGTCGGCACCCTGCTCGATGCCCAGGACCCCACCGGCCACCGGCTCCGCGAGGTCCCGGCCCAGGGCGCGCCGGAGGTGCGGCTCACCGCCCGCCCCGACTCCGAGGACGGCTGGAACCTCCAGCTGACGGTGAAGAACTTCCGCTTCACCCCCGACAGCACCGGCGGGGCCGCCCTCCCGGGCGCCGGCCACGCGCACCTGGAGCTCGACGGCCGCAAGCTGGCCCGGCTGTACGGCCCCTGGTTCCACCTCCCGGCGGCCCAAGTGCCCGAGGGCGCCCACACCCTGACCGTTCGCCTCTACGCCGACGACCACACGGCCTGGGCCGTCGCCGGCAAGGCGATCGAGGGCACGCTGGAGCTCACCGCCTCCGCGGCGGCCCCCGGCCAGGCAGGGCACAGCCACACCCCGCCGTGGGCGCCCTCGTCGCCGTCGCCGTCGCCGGCTCCCGCCGACCGCACGGTCACCCTCACCGTCCGGGACGGCAAGGTCACCCCCGCCCCGGGCCGCACCGAGCTGCGGCGCGGGGAGCGCGTCGCCCTGCGCGTCACCAGCGACCGCGCGGACACCCTGCACGTCCACGGCTACGACAAGGAACTCGCCCTGCCGGCGGGCCAGGAGGCCACCCTGGTCCTGACGGCCGACCGTACGGGACTCTTCGAGGTCGAGACCCACGGGTCCCACCTCGTCCTGACCCAGCTCCTCGTCCGATGACCCCGCCCGGACCGGGGGGCGCCCCCGCGGCGGACGGGCCGTCATGACCCCGGGCGCACTCGGGCTCGGGCCCGTCGCGGGCGCACTCGGGCTCGGGCCTGTCGCGGGCGCACTCGGGCTCGGGCCCGTCGCGGGCGGTGGTGGCGGCGGCCGGGGCGTGGTCCCTGGTCCGGCCGGTCCGCTCACCACGCTCGCGCACGGGATCGGCTCCCGGCACGATCTGCCGATCTCTCCCTTCTACGCCTTCGCCGGTGCCTTCGCCGCACTGTTCGTCTCCTTCCTCGCGCTCGCCCTCCTCTGGTCCTCCTCCCGCTTCCGCGGCGAGCGGTCAGGCGCCGCCCTGCCCGCCGGCCTGGAGCGGGTGGCCGACGCGCCGGCCACCCGTACCGCCCTGCGCGGACTCGGCCTCGCCGCCGCCCTCGCCCTCCTGCTCTGCCTGCTCCTCGGTCCCGACGACCCCGCGCGCAACCCCGCCCCCGGCGCCGTCTACGTCCTCCTCTGGGTCGGCCTCGTCCCCGCCTCCCTCCTCCTCGGCCCCGTCTGGCGCCTGCTCAACCCGCTCCGCACCCTCCACCGCCTCTGCCGCCGGCTGCCCCGCGCCCGCCGGCGGCACCACGCACCCGCCCCCCTTCCCGCCCGGCTCGGGCAATGGCCCGCCGCAGCCGGGCTGTTCGGCTTCACCTGGCTCGAACTCGCCGCTCCGGATCCCGCATCCACCACCGCCCTCCTGCCCGCCCTCGCCCTCTACGCCGCGGTCCACCTCGCGTTCGCCGCCCGCTACGGCGAGCGCTGGTTCGCCGACGCCGACGCCTTCGAGGCGTACTCCTCCCTCCTGGCCCGGCTCTCCCCCCTCGGCCGCCGCAGCGACGGCCGCCTGGTCCTGCGCAACCCCTTCCACGGACTCGACGCGACGCCCGAGCGGCCCGGACTCGTCGCCACCGTCTGCGTCCTGCTCGGCTCCACCGCCTACGACGGCTACTCCGACGACCCTTCGTGGATCAACACCCTCCAGACCTCCCCCCTCGGCCGCACCCCCACGGCCACGCTCGGACTGCTGACCGCCATCGCCCTCGTCGCCACCCTGTACTGCCTCTGCGCGGCGGCCACCCGCCTCGTCTGCGGCCCGCACCCGGGCCCGCTGACGGCCTTCGCGCACTCACTCGTGCCGATCGCGCTCGGCTATCTCGTCGCCCACTACTTCTCCCTCCTCGTCACCGAAGGACCACGTACGGTAACCATCGCACTCGGCACTGACAACGCCCCTGAACCCTTGCCACCACTGGGTCCCGGCGCTCTCGCCGCCCTCCAGGTCATCGCCGTCGTCACCGGCCACGTACTCGGCGTGATCGCCGCCCACGACCGCTCCGTACGCCTCTTCCCGCCCGCCAGGGCCGTCGCCGGCCAGCTGCCGCTGCTCGCGCTCATGATCACTTACACGATCGGGGGCATCGGCCTCCTGCTGAACTGAGACCACTGCCCAACCGAGGAGCCAGGAGCGGCATGATGGACCCCGTGCCCCCCGCCCACCCCCTGCGCCGGACGCCGATCCAGCAGCGCAGTGCCGACCGGCTCGCCCGGATCCTCGACGCCTGCGCCGAACTCCTGGACGAGACCGGCTACGAGAACCTCAGCACCCGGGCCGTCGCCCTGCGCGCCGGCGTGCCCATCGGCTCGGTCTACCGCTTCTTCGGCAACAAGCGGGCCATGTCCATCGCCCTCGCCCACCGCAACCTGGACCGGTACAGCGACGCCATCGCGGAGCGCCTCGACGCGCTCCCGGCCGGCGACTGGCGGTCGGTCGTGGACGCGGTGCTCGACGAGTACCTCGTCATGAAGCGGACCGTCCCCGGCTTCGCGCTCGTCGACTTCGGGGTGCCCGCGCCCCCGGCCGAAGGCCCGGCCGCCGACCCCAACGGGCTGGTCGCCGTACGCCTCACCGAACTGCTCGCGGCCCACCTCGGCCTGACCACGGACCCCGCCCTGGAGCGGGCGGTCCTGGTCGCGGTCGAGGCCACGGACGCGCTCACGAAGCTGGCCTTCCGCGCCGACCCGGGCGGCGACCCCGCCATCGTGGCCGAGATCCGGGCCATGATGCACGCGTACCTGGCCCGCGTACTGGACTGACCCGCCCCGCCCGCCCGCCCCGCCTGCCCCGCCGGGCTGGGGCGGCGAAGGGCCGGCGCGCCCGGGGGCCGCGGGGGCCAGGGGTCGAGGGGCCCCTCCACAGACCCCTCCCGCGCGTGCCAACCGGTCGGTATGCTCGGCTCGCCGCGTGTTCGTGTCGCGTCCTGCCGCCCCTGGAGGGCCCATGCCCCGCACCGCCCTGCGCATCTGCCCCCTCTGCGAAGCCACCTGCGGCCTCACCCTCACCATCGAGGGCAGCACCGTCACCGGCGCCCGCGGGGACCGCGAAGACGTGTTCAGCCACGGATTCATCTGCCCCAAGGGCGCGGCCTTCGGCGGGCTCGACGCCGACCCCGACCGCCTGCGCACCCCCCTCGTCCGCCGCGACGGCCGGCTGCGGGAGGCGACGTGGGAAGAGGCGTACGAGGCCATCGCCGCCGCGGTCCCGGCCCTCGTGCGGGAGTACGGGGCCCAGTCCGTCGGCGTCGTCCTCGGCAACCCCAACGTGCACACCATGGCGGGCAACCTGTACCCGCCGCTTCTGCTCAAAGCGCTCGGCACCCGCAACTTCTTCACCGCCAGCACCCTCGACCAGATGCCCAAGCACGTCTCCAGCGGGCTCCTCTTCGGCGACCCGTTCGCCATCCCGGTCCCCGACCTCGACCGGACCGACTTCCTCCTGCTCCTGGGCGCCAACCCGGTCGAGTCCAACGGCTCCCTGTGCACCGCCCCCGACTTCCCGGGCCGGCTCAAGGCGCTGCGGGCCCGCGGCGGCACCCTGGTCGTCGTCGACCCGCGCCGCACCCGCACCGCCAAACTGGCCGACCTCCACCTCGCGCCGCGCCCCGGCAGCGACGCCCTGCTGCTGGCCGCCCTCGCGCACACCCTCCTCGCGGAGCGGCTCGCCGCCCCCGGCGCCCTGGCCGAACGGACCGAGGGGCTTGGGGAACTCGCCGAAGCCCTCGCGCGTTTCACACCCGAGGCCGTCGCCCCCGCCTGCGACCTCACCGCCGCCGAGATCCGCGACCTGGCCCGCGCTCTGGCGGCCGCGCCCGCCGCCGCCGTCTACGGGCGGATCGGCAGCTGCACCGTCGAGTACGGCACGTTGGCCAGCTGGCTGGTCGACGTACTGAACATCCTCACCGGCAACCTCGACCGGCCCGGGGGTGTCCTCTTCCCGCTCCCGGCCGCCGGTCCCCGGCCGCGCCCCGCCGGGCCGGGCAAGGGCTTCACCCTGGGCCGCTGGATCAGCCGGGTCAGCGGCCACCCCGAGGCCAAGAGCGAACTGCCCATCGCCGCCCTGGCGGAGGAGATCGAGACGCCGGGGGAGGGGAGGATCCGGGCCGTGATCGCCATCGCCGCCAACCCGGTCCTGTCCGCCCCCGACGGGCGGCGCCTCGACGCGGCCCTGGCCGGGCTCGACTTCATGGTCAGCATCGACCCGTACCTCAACGAGACCTCCCGCCACGCCCACGTCGTGCTGCCCCCGCCACCGCCCTCACAGAGCGCGCACCACGACTTCGCCTTCAACGGTTTCGCCATCCGCAACCAGGTCCGCTACAGCCGGCCCGCCGTCCCGCTCGAAGCGAACCGGCTCGACGAATGCGAGATCCACGCCCGCCTCGTCCTGGCCGTCTCCGGCCGGTACGGATCCGTGGCCCCCTCCGCGGTCGACGAGACGGCCATCCACGGCACCCTCGCCAAGGAGACCGCCGACCCGCGCTCCCCGCTGCACGGGCAGGACCCGCAGCGCCTGGCCGGCCTGCTCACCGGGGAGAACGGCCCCGAGCGCCGGCTCGACCTGATGCTGCGGCTCGGCCCGTACGGGGACGGGTTCGGCCTCGGCCGCGCACCCGGGGCGGGATCGGGCGCGGACGAAGACGGGCCCGCGAGCGGCGCCGGTGAGGAGGGGCTCAGCCTGGAGCTGCTGCTCGCGCACCCGCACGGCATCGACCTGGGCCCGCTGCGGCCCAGGCTCCCGGAGGTGCTGAGGACGCGCAGCGGCAGGATCGAGCTGCTTCCGGACCCGATCACGGCCGAGCTCCCCAGGCTGCGCGCGGCGCTCGCCGACCGCCCCGCCACCCTGGTGCTCGTGGGCCGCCGCCACCTGCGGTCCAACAACAGCTGGTTGCACAACGTCCCGGCCCTCACCGGAGGTTCCAACCGATGCACCCTCCAGGTGCATCCCGAGGACGCCGGCCGGCTCGGTCTCACCGAGGGCGGCATGGCCCGGATCACCGCCGACGGCGGCAGCCTGGAGGTCCCCGTCGAGGTCACCGACACCGTTCGCACCGGCGTCGTCAGCCTCCCGCACGGCTGGGGCCACGACCGCGACGGGGCCCGGCTCTCCGTCGCCTCCGCGGCGCCCGGAGCCAACGTCAACCAGCTCCTCGACGGCTCCCTGCTGGACCCGCTGTCCGGCACCGCGGTGCTCAACGGCTTCCCCGTCGAACTGACACCCCTGCCCTGAGCTGGGGTTTTGCTCGTATTGCTCACGCCGTGACGTCTTGTTGACGCGTAGGGGAGGCACCTACGTTCCCTGCATGCTGACCTTCCTCGGCTTCGCCATGATCGCCACCTTCCTGGTGCTGATCATGATGAAGAAAATGTCGCCCATCGCGGCGCTCGTCCTCATCCCCGCGCTGTTCTGCGTGTTCGCAGGAAAGAGCGCCCACCTCGGCGACTACGTCATCGACGGTGTCGGCAAACTCGCGCCGACCGCCGCCATGCTGATGTTCGCCATCGTCTACTTCGGAGTGATGATCGACGTCGGCCTGTTCGACCCGATCGTGCGCGGCATCCTGCGCTTCTGCAAGGCGGACCCGGTGCGGGTCGTGGTCGGCACCGCGGTGCTGGCCGCGATCGTGTCGCTCGACGGCGACGGCTCGACCACCTTCATGATCACCGTCTCGGCCATGTACCCGCTGTACAAGCGGCTCGGCCTCAGCCTGGTGGTCATGACGGGCGTCGCGGCCACCGCCAACGGCGTCATGAACACCCTCCCCTGGGGCGGCCCCACGGCCCGCGCCGCGACCGCCCTCAAGGTCGACGCCTCCGACATCTTCGTCCCGATGATCCCCGCCCTCGCGGTCGGACTGCTGTTCGTGTTCGGGCTCGCGTACGTCCTCGGGCTCAAGGAGCGCCGCCGGATCGGGACGCTCGTCATGCCCGGCGAGGAAGCGGAGCGGCCGGCCGGGGGAGCCTCGGAGCCCGCCGAGCAGCGTCTGCTGGTCGCCACCGTCACGGGGTCCGCCGACGCCGGGACGGCAGGGGCAGGCGCAGACACAGGGGCAGGCGCAGGGGGAGGAGGAGGGACAGGCGCAGGGGCCGGGTCCGGCTCCGGCGCCGGGTCCGACGCGGACCCCGCAGGCGCCGCCGCTCGCGCCGCCGCCCCGCAGGAGGAAGGTTTCCAGGGCCTCGACCCCCGCCGCCCGACGCTGCGCCCGCGCCTCTACTGGTTCAACGCCGGCCTCACCGTCGCCCTCCTCGCCGCGATGATCGCGGAACTGCTGCCCATCCCGGTGCTCTTCCTCCTCGGTGCCGCCCTCGCCCTCACCGTCAACTTCCCGCACATGCCGGACCAGAAGGCGCGGATCGCCGCCCACGCCGACAACGTCCTGAACGTTGCCGGCATGGTCTTCGCCGCGGCCGTGTTCACCGGAGTCCTCAGCGGCACCGGCATGGTCAAGCACATGGCCGACTGGCTCGTCGGCGTCGTCCCCGAGGGCATGGGCCCGCACATGGCCCTGGTCACCGGCCTGCTCAGCCTGCCGCTCACCTACTTCATGTCCAACGACGGCTTCTACTTCGGCGTCCTGCCGGTCCTCGCCGAGGCCGGTGCCGCGCACGGGGTCTCGCCGCTCGAAATCGCCCGCGCCGCGCTGGTCGGCCAGGCCCTGCACATGTCCAGCCCGCTGGTTCCCGCCGTCTACGTCCTCGTCGGCATGGCCAAGGTCGAGTTCGGCGACCACACCCGCTTCACCGTGAAATGGGCGGCCCTCACCTCCCTCGTCGTCCTCGGGGCAGGGATGCTTTTCGGCATCATCTGAGCCCGGGACCCCTGGCGGGCCGAAAACTACCGGCGGTAGTTTGTAGGGTGGTCGAACGAGGTCAGGTCTACGCGTCCACGTGTTCGGGCGTGCTCGGGAGGAAAGCCATGAAGGCCCACGACGGGATGTACATCGACGGCGCATGGCGGCCCGCCGCCGGACGCGAGCGGATCGAGGTGGTCAACCCGGCCGACGAGCAGGTCATCGGAGGGGTCCCGGCCGGAAACGCCGACGACGTGGACGCGGCCGTCCGCGCGGCACGCGCGGCCTTCCCCGGCTGGGCCGCCACGGCCCCGGCCGAGCGGGCCGCCCTGATCGGGGCGCTCCGTGACGTGCTGGTCGCCCGCAAGGCCGAGTTCGCCGAGCTCATCACCGCCGAACTCGGCTCCCCTCAGGGCTTCTCGGAGATGGTCCACGTGGGCGCGCCGATCGCGGTGTCCTCCTCCTTCGCGGAGCTGGGGGCCTCGTACGCCTTCGAGGAGAGGATCGGCAACTCCACCGTGCTGCTGGAGCCGGTCGGAGTGGTCGGGGCCATCACCCCCTGGAACTACCCGCTGCACCAGATCGTTGCCAAGGTGGCACCCGCTCTCGCCGCCGGCTGCACCCTCGTCCTCAAGCCGGCCGAGGACACCCCGCTGACCGCGCAGCTCTTCGCCGAAGCCGTGCACGAGGCGGGCATCCCGGCGGGCGTGTTCAACCTGGTGACCGGGACCGGCCCGGTCGCCGGCCAGGCGCTGGCCGCGCACGAGGAAGTCGACCTCGTCTCCTTCACCGGCTCCACCGCGGTCGGCAGGCAGATCGGCGCCACGGCCGGCGCCGCGGTCAAGCGCGTCGCCCTCGAACTCGGCGGCAAATCGGCCAACGTCATCCTGCCCGGGGCCGATCTGGCCAAGGCCGTCGCGGCGGGCGTGGGCCACGTCATGAACAACTCCGGCCAGAGCTGCAACGCGCTCACGCGGATGCTCGTCCACCGCGACCAGTACGAGGAGGCCGTCTCGCTCGCGGCCGCCGCCGTCGCCAAGTACCCCTCCGGCGACCCCCTCGACCCGGGCACCCGCCTCGGCCCGGTCATCAACGCCAAGCAGCGCGACCGCGTGCGCGGATACATCACCAAGGGGGTCGAGGAGGGTGCCCGCCTCGTCGCCGGCGGCCCCGAGGCGCCGCACGAGCGCGGGTACTTCATCGCCCCGACCGTGTTCGCCGACGTCACGCCGGACATGACCATCGCCCAGGAGGAGATCTTCGGCCCCGTGCTGTCGATCCTCCCGTACGAGGACCAGGACGAGGCCCTGCGCATCGCGAACGGCACCGTCTACGGGCTGGGCGGCGCGGTGTGGGCGGCGGACGAGGAGACCGCGGTAGCCTTCGCGCGCCGCATGGACACCGGCCAGGTGGACATCAACGGCGGCCGCTTCAACCCGCTCGCGCCCTTCGGCGGGTACAAGCAGTCGGGCGTCGGCCGCGAGCTCGGCCCGCACGGCCTGGCCGAGTACCTCCAGACCAAGTCGCTGCAGTTCTGAACGGGCAGCACGGCACAGCACCCCACGGCGCCGCACCGCACCCCACCCCACCGCACCCCACCGCACCCCGCCCCACCGCACCCCACGGCACCGCAGCCTTCAGCACCGCACCAAGCCACCGCCCCGCACTCCTGAGCCCGAGAGACGGAATACGACCATGGTCCGCGCCGCCATCCTGCCCGCCGTCGGAGCACCGCTGGAGATAAGGGAGATCGTCCTGCCCGATCCCGGCCCCGGCCAGGTACGGGTGCGGCTCGCCGCGGCCGGTGTCTGCCACTCCGACCTCTCGCTCACCGACGGCACCATGGTGGTCCCCGTCCCCGCCGTCCTCGGCCACGAGGGCTCGGGGACGGTCCTGGCCGTCGGCGAGGGCGTCACCCACGTCGCCCCCGGCGACGGTGTGGTGCTCAACTGGTCCCCGTCCTGCGGGGAGTGCCACCACTGCTCGATCGGCGAGGTCTGGCTCTGCGCCAAGGCGCTCAGCGGGGTCGGGGCGGTCTACGCCCACGATGCCGAGGGCACCGCGCTGCACCCGGGGCTGAACGTGGCCGCGTTCGCCGAGGAGACGGTCGTCGCGGCCCACTGCGTGCTGCCCGCCCCTGCCGGGATCCCGCTCGCCGAGGCGGCCCTGCTCGGCTGCGCGGTCCTCACCGGCTACGGCGCGGTGCGCAACAGCGCCCAGGTGCGCCCGGGCGAGTCCGTCGCCGTCTTCGGCGTCGGCGGAGTCGGCCTGGCCGCGCTCCAGGCCGCGCGGATCGCCGAGGCGGGCCCGATCGTGGCCGTCGACGTCTCGCCGGCCAAGGAGCAGCTGGCCCGGGCGGCCGGGGCCACCGAGTTCCTGCTCGCCTCCGACACCACCGCCAAGCAGATCCGCGCCCTCACCGGCGGACAGGGGGCCGACGTCGCCGTCGAGTGCGCAGGCCGGGCGGAGTCCATCCGCGCGGCCTGGGACTCCACTCGCCGCGGCGGCCGCACCACGGTCGTCGGCATCGGCGGCAAGGACCAGAAGGTGGGCTTCCACGCCCTGGAGATCTTCCACTTCGCACGCACCCTCACCGGCTGCGTGTACGGCAACAGCGACCCCGCGCGCGATCTCCCGCTGATCGCCGAGCACGTCCGCGCGGGCCGCCTCGACCTCGGCTCCCTGGTCACCGACCGCATCACCCTGGACGGCATCCCCGCCGCCTTCGAGGCGATGCTCGCCGGCAAGGGCGGCCGCTCGCTCGTCGTGTTCTAACCGTCCGCCCGCCCCGCGTCCGTCAACGCCTCGTGCTGGAGGGCAAGTCCGTCCAGCAGGGCGGCCAGGCCCGTCTCGAACGCGCCTTCGTCCACCTCGCGCCGGCGCTCGGCCAGCAGGTGGGCCTGGCCGAGGTGGGGGTAGTCCGACGGGTCGTACGCGGCTTCGTCGTCCACGAAACCCCCGGCGAACGAGGCCACCGCCGAGCCCAGGATGAAGTACCGCATCAGCGCGCCGATCCGGGTCGCCTGGGCCGGCGGCCATCCGGCCGCCGTCATCGCGCCGAACACCGCGTCCGCCACCCGCAGCCCCGCCGGGCGCCGGCCCGGGCCGCGCGCCAGCACCGGCACGATGTTCGGGTGGTCGGACAGCGCGTCCCGGTACGAGTGCGCCCAGTCGTGCAGGGCGCCCCGCCAGTCACGGCCCGCCGCCGGCTCGAACATCGACAAGTCGACACGGGCGCTCACCGCGTCCGCGACCGCCTCCAGGATCTCGTCCTTCGTGCGGAAGTGGTTGTACAGCGACGGCCCGCTGACCCCCAGCGCGGCGGCGAGCCGCCGTGTCGACACCGCCTCCAGCCCCTCCGAGTCCACCAGCGCGCCCGCCGCCCCGACGATGAGGTCCCGGCTGAGGAGGGGCTTGCGCGGTCTGGCCATGCGCCACATAGTAGGGCCTGCCCGCCATAAACTACCGGTGCTAGTTAACCCTCCCGGGTCGACCCGCGCCGGACCGCCCGGAGGTGCCCGGTGAATCTGGAGCTGAGCGAGGAACAGGAAGCCGTGCGCAGGCTCGCCCGCGAGTTCACCGAGCGCGAGATCGCCCCGTACGCCGCCGAATGGGACCGTGCCGAGAGCGTCGACCGGGCCATCGTCAAGAAGCTCGGCGACCTCGGCTTCCTCGGCCTGACCGTCCCCGAGGAGTACGGCGGCTCCGGTGGCGACCACCTCGCGTACGTCCTCGTCACCGAGGAACTCGGCCGCGGCGACTCCGCCGTGCGCGGCATCGTCTCCGTCTCCCTCGGCCTGGTCGCCAAGACCATCGCCGCCTGGGGGACCGAGGAGCAGAAGCGCGCCTGGCTGCCCCGCCTCTGCTCCGGCCGGGCCCTCGGCTGCTTCGGCCTGACCGAGCCCGGCACCGGCTCCGACGCCGGCAGCCTCACCACCCGCGCCGTGCGCGAGGGGGACGCGTACGTCCTCAGCGGCAGCAAGATGTTCATCACCAACGGCACCTGGGCCGACGTGGTCCTGCTCTTCGCCCGGACCGGCGACGAGCCCGGCCATCGGGGGATCTCCGCCTTCCTCGTCCCCGCCGACACCCCCGGGCTCACCCGCCGCGAGATCCACGGCAAGCTGGGCCTGCGCGGCCAGGCCACCGCCGAACTCGTCCTCGACGGCGCCCGCGTCCCCGCCTCCGCGATGCTCGGCCCCGAGGGCAAGGGTTTCTCCGTGGCCATGTCGGCCCTGGCCAAGGGCCGGATGTCGGTCGCCGCCGGCTGCGTCGGCATCGCGCAGGCGGCGCTGGACGCGGCCGTCTCGTACGCCGCCCAGCGCGAGCAGTTCGGCAAGCCCATCGCCCATCACCAGCTGGTCCAGGAGCTGATCGCCGACATCTCGGTCGACGTGGACGCGGCCCGGCTGCTCACCTGGCGGGTCGCCGACCTCGTCGACCGCGGGCAGCCCTTCGCCACCGAGTCCTCCACCGCGAAGCTCTTCGCCTCCGAGGCCGCCGTGCGCGCCGCGAGCAATGCCCTCCAGGTGCACGGCGGTTACGGCTACATCGACGAGTACCCGGCGGGCAAGCTGTTGCGCGACGCCCGCGTGATGACCCTGTACGAGGGCACCAGTCAGATCCAGAAGCTGCTGATCGGCCGCGCCCGCACCGGGGTTTCCGCCTTCTGAGCACGAGCCCGCTCCGAGCGCGGCCCCGTCCGCCCGCGGGCCCGTTCTGAGTACGCACTTGAGTACGTGCGCGGAGGTGCGCGCGGCCGCGCCGCCCGATGCTGGGCCCATGAACGAGACACCGGTCAAGCAGCGCAACTCGGCGGCGTACTACGGTCAGGCCCTCGCCTCCTTCGCCATCGCCATCTGTGCCGTCGCCCTGGGGATCTACCACCTCCAGGTGGACGGCTGGGTCCGCGCCTTCCTCGGCATCGCGGTCCTCTACCTCACGACCTCGGCCTTCACCCTCGCCAAGGTGATCCGGGACCGCCAGGAGCTCACCCAGATCGTCACCCGGGTCGACCAGGCCCGGATGGAGAAGATCATGGCCGACTACGACCCCTTCCAGCCGAAGGTCTGAGCGGCGCCCACGCGTACCCCAAGGTCGCTAAGCGCTTGCTCACCCTCCGGTAGGGTGTTCCTTCCACGGGACGAAGAGGGTGAGCGAGCGATGGACAGCGCGGAGGAGACGACCGGCGGCTACCGGCCGTGGTCGGAGGTCACCCCCGACGCCGCGCGGCGGCTGCTCGTCGCCGCCGTCGAAGCGTTCGCGGAGCGCGGGTACCACGCCACCACCACGCGGGACATCGCGGGGCGGGCCGGGATGAGCCCGGCCGCGCTCTACATCCACTACAAGACGAAGGAAGAGCTGCTCCACCGGATCAGCCGGATCGGCCACGACAAGGCCCTGGAGATCCTGGAGACCGCCGCTTCCGGACCGGGTTCGGCCGCCGAGCGCCTCGACGCCGCCGTACGGTCCTTCGTGCTGTGGCACGCCGCGCACCACACCACCGCGCGCGTGGTCCAGTACGAGCTCGACGCCCTCGCCCCGGAGCACCGCTGCGAGATCGTGGAACTGCGGCGGCGCAGCGACGCCGCCGTACGCCGCATCCTCGCCGACGGGGTCGAGACGGGGGAGTTCCACGTTCCGGACCTCCCCGGCACCACCCTCGCCGTCCTGTCGCTGTGCATCGACGTGGCCCGCTGGTTCAACGCGGCCGGCCACCGCACGCCCGACGAGGTCGGCGCGCTCTACGCCGACCTCGTCCTGCGCATGGTCGGAGCCGCCCCGGACGGCCCCGGTACGCCCCGGAAGTAGTGCGCGAGCCGTTCAGAAGTAGTAGCGGGACACCGACTCCGCGACGCACACGGGCTTGTCGCCGCCCTCGCGTTCGACCGTGACCGTCGCCGTGACCTGGACGCCGCCGCCCGCCTCCGTGACCTCCGTGATCACGGCGCTGGCGCGCAGTCGCGAGCCGACCGGCACCGGCGCCGGGAAGCGCACCGTGTTCGTGCCGTAGTTGATGCCCATCTTCATGCCCTCGACCCGCATGATCTGCGGGACCAGGCTCGGCAGCAGCGACAGCGTCAGATAGCCGTGGGCGATGGTGGAGCCGAAGGGCCCGTCCGCGGCGCGCTCGGGGTCCACGTGGATCCACTGGTGGTCACCGGTGGCATCGGCGAACAGGTCGATCCGCTTCTGGTCCACCTCCAGCCACCCGCTCGGACCGAGCGGCTCCCCGGTCCCTGCGCGCAGCTCCTCGGCGGACGTGAAGATCCTCGGCTCGGCCATGCGTCTCCCTCTCCCTGGCGTTCTCGGGCGAATAAGCGCTTGCTCAGCGCGCTGCTCAGCATGCTGGGGCCGCATGTATCTGTCAACGACTCGTCTGTCAACGAATGTCGGACCGGCCGACTACCCTCGGCCTCGTGCCGCAGATTCCCGAGAAAGTCCACGAGCTCACCGTCGGCCAGCTGTCCGCCCGCAGCGGCGCGGCCGTCTCCGCGCTGCACTTCTACGAGACCAAGGGCTTGATCAGCAGCCGCCGCACCAGCGGCAACCAGCGCCGCTACAGCCGCGACGCGCTGCGCCGGGTGGCTTTCGTACGCGCGGCCCAGCGCGTCGGCATCCCGCTCGCCGCCATCCGCGACGCCCTCGCCCAGCTGCCCGAGGAACGCACCCCCAACCGCGAGGACTGGGCCCGGCTTTCGGAGGCCTGGCGTGCCGAGCTGGACCGGCGCATCACCCAGCTGGCGCGCCTGCGCGACCACCTGACCGACTGCATCGGCTGCGGCTGCCTCTCGCTGAAGAACTGCGCCCTGTCCAACCCGGACGACGTCTTCGGCGAACAGCTCACCGGCTCCCGGCTGTAGCCGCCCCCGCGGCGGCGGAGATCTCCCGGGCCGCCGCCACCAGCTGGGCGTTCGAGCGCGCCGGACGGCCGTCCGGCAGGTGCAGTACGTCGCCCACGCCGGTCCGCGTGGCCGCACCGCACCGTGCGGCCAGCCGCAGCACCGGCCAGGCGGCGGCCCCCCGCCCGAACAGCAGCAGCGGCACCGGCGGCAGCCGGCGAACCCCCGCCACCAGCGCCGGATCGGCGGCGGCCAGCTCCACGGCGAGCCGGATGCGCGCCGGGTCCCGTACGGGCCAGGCCAGGAACCGCTCCAGCGGCCCCGGCCCCGGCTCCGCGTCCGGCTCCGCTCCGGCGCCGCCCTCCCCGTCCAGCGGAACCACCGCGTCCACGGCCACGCCCCGCGCCAGCAGGGCCCGAGCCAACGCCTCGGCCCCCGGCTCCGCGAAATGCACCACCGCCCGGTCGGGCAGCACCGTCCACGAGCGGACCCGCTCCAGCCGCCCCGCCGGATCCGGCTCGGCCCCGATCCCCGCGGACACCGAAAGCGGTACGAGGACCCCCGCGCCCCGCATCGCCTCCAGCAGCGGCCCGACCACCCGGGGCGACAGGCTCTCCCGGCCGCACGGGGTCCGCGGGTGGACCAGCACCTCCCCGGCTCCGGCGGCCACCGCCGCCAGCGCCGACTCCACCAGGTCCGGCGGGGACAGGGGCACGGCAACGCCGTCGGCGGCACCGCGCCCACCGTTCAACGAGACCAGCACCCGACCGGCCCCCCGACCCGTCACCCGCCCCGACAGCCGTGCCGGCACCCGCCCCGACAGCCGACCCGGCACCCGCCCCGACAGCCGTGCCGGATCCGGATCCGATGCCGGGTCCGACCCCGCCGCCCCAGGTGGCCGCCCGCTCATGCCGCCCCCGCCGAAGCGGGGTCCACCACCGAGAGCGCGTCCAGCAGCGCCGGCCTCGGCACGACGATCCCGCAGCCCGCGCACACAGGCCCGTCCCAGGCCCACGCACCCTCCCAGGCGCGATGCCCCGCATGGGGCCCCCGTCTCTGCCCCGGCCCGTGCGCGGGCCAGCGCAGCTCCTGCTCCCCGCAGACCGGGCACCCCGTCCCCGGTTCCGACTCCAGCGCCGCCACCAGCCGCCGCAGCACCTCGCCGAGCGTGCCGTCCGGCCGCACCCCCGGATCGGCGCACCGCACCACCGCGTCCCCGCTGCCGCCCCACGCCCACTCGGGCCGGCGCAGCCCGTGGTGTTTCTCCCTCCTGCGCCGCTCCGCGAACTGCCGCTCGTACTCCAGCCAGACCGCCCGCGCCTCCTCCAGCTCTTCCAGCGCCGCCACCAGCCGCTGCGGATCGGCCGCCCGGTCCTCGGGGGCGATCCCGTGCCGGTCGCACAGATGCCACCACGTCGCCCGGTGCCCGTACGGAGCGAACCGCTCCAGGCAGCGGCGCAGCGAATGGCGCCGCAGGGCACGGTCATTGCGTGCGTCCCGCACCTGGTACGCCAGACTTCGGAATCCCGCCATCACACCTTCACCTCCGTCGCGCCCACGCCCGCACCGGGGGGCGTCGTACAAGGTCGAACGACGACGCACCGTGAGATGTGCCCAACATGCCCGGCCAGGTGCGGGCGCATGCGGGGGCGGTCGAGGCGTGCGGGTGGCACATGGCCGGAAGTCAGCGCCCCATGCGCCCCGCGGCAACCACGAGCCGGGCCAGCTCCTCGTGGCAGATGTCGCTGTGCGCCCCCGAGGGCGGACCGCCGCGGCGCACCACGGACCCGGTGTCCACACTGACGCAACCGGCCTGCGGGACCCCCGCGCGCAGGGCCGCGTCGAGGGTGAGCCGCGGTGTGCCCGACACGGCCTGCACCCCGTCGTGCCCGATCGCGCCCCACCGCTCGTCCAGGCCGAGGAGACCGGCCGAATCCCCTGCCATCCGGGAGGCCAGCGGATAGAAGACCTTGAGGGCGGAGTCGTACGGGGAGTGGCAGGCGACCACCGGGCCGTCGACCTTGCGCTGCATCCCGCGCAGGGCGCCGCCGCTGCTCTTGTCATGGGGGAGCCGGTCGGCGAAGGAGTAGTGGGAGAAGGCCCCCTGGAGCAGGGTCGCCGACTTCACGTACCGGGCCCCGTCCGGCACCGCGCGCAGCGAGAAGGACACCACCCGGGCCCCGAAGCTGTGGCCGATGAGGTGGAAGCGCAGGGCCGGGCGGCGGCCCGCCAGTTCGGCGAGGACCGGGCCGAGGCCGCGCTCGCCGACCACCCCGGCCCGCTTCTTCATCTGGTAGTACGTGGCCTGCCGCAGCAGCTCCTTGGCGCCGCTCCACAGCGCGCGCAGGCCGCCGCCGAGGGAGAAGCCGGGCCCGGCGGCGCCCCCGGGCTGCCCGCCCGCCTCGACGAGACCCTCGGTGAGGGCCCGGCACACCTCCAGCACGTCCTCGGCGAAGATGGCGGGCACCGCGGGCACGGCCGGGGGGACGGCAGCGGCGCCCACCGCACCGGCCGCGACCACCGCATCCACCGTGTCCACGCCCGCCAGCTCCCGGACCAGCGCCCCGAATTCGGTGAAGGCCGCAGGGGACTCCGGCCGTTCCTCCAGCAGTTCGGCGACCCGGTCCAGCTCCGCCACCCGTCCCGGCCAGAACTCACCGAGGGCCCGCAGGGTGGCGGGGTCCAGGGCCGTGCCGTGGCCCGGCTCGGCGAGTGCGCCGTGGGGGTCGAAGTCCGGTATCGGCTCGTCCGAGAACCGGATCGAGGGCCAGACCACACCCACGTACCCCGGCCGTACCCCCGGCCCCACCAGCCCGGGGAACGGCGCGTAGAACCGGTCGAAGAGCCGCGTCGAGGTCGACCGGTCGCTGTTCCAGCCGTGGGCGAAGACCAGCAGGTCGGTGGCCTCCAGCGCGCTCACCGCGTCCTGGGTGCCCGGGTCCACGTCCCCGTCGGCGTCGAAGGTCAGCTCCGCGTACGGAGCGACCCCGATCCCGCCGCCCACCGCCGTTGCATCCGACATGAGGTCCCCCTCCGCGCCGTCACTCCGGTGCCGTCCGGCATCCTGTCGGTGCTCTTACCCGGCCGGACCCCCGACGCCCACGGATTCGCGGGAACTCGCGCGGATTCCCGGGAGTTCACGGATAGAGCAGGTACCGCCCCCGCACCGCCGCGAACCGTTCCAGCCCCGCCGCCCAGTCGCCCGCGATCTCCTCGACCCCGGCCCCCGCGTCGATCATCTTCCGGACCCGGTCCGTTCCGGTGAGCTGGTCGATCCAGTGGTCCGTGCGCCACGCGAAGCCGCTCCACGTCCGCTTCGCGGTCACCAGCAGCCCGATCCCGGCCCGCACCGGATCGAAGGCCGCCCGGTCGTGCACGATCAGCCGGACCCCGCCGCACACCTTCCCGGTGAACTTGGAGAAGGTGGGCGTGAAGTAGGCCTCCCGGAACCACACCCCGGGCAGGCCGAGCTCCTGCGCGGCCTCCGCCCAGCGCCGGTCCAGGCCCTCCGCGCCGACCACCTCGAACGGCGTGGTCGTCCCGCGCCCCTCGGACAGGTTGGTGCCCTCGAACAGGCAGGTGCCGGCGTACGCGAGGGCGGTGTCCGGCGTCGGCACGTTCGGGCTCGGCGGCACCCAGGGCAGCCCGGTGGCCCCGAAGAAGGACTCCCGCCGCCACCCGCTCATCCGTACGGTGCTCAGCCTGACCGGCTTCGCGGCCAGGAACTCCGCGTTGAACAGCAGGGCCAGCTCGGCCACCGTCATCCCGTGCGCGAGCGCGATGGCCTCCCGGCCCACGCCGCTCGCGTACGCCGGCTCCAGTACGGGTCCGGCGGCGCGGCGGCCGCCCACCGGGTTCGGCCGGTCCAGTACGACGACGGCCTTGTCCGCCAGCGCGGCCGCGCGCATGCAGTCGTACAGGGTCCAGATGTAGGTGTAGAAGCGCGCCCCGACGTCCTGGATGTCGAAGACGACCGTGTCGATCCCGGCCGCGGTGAACACGTCCGCGAGCTTCTGCCCGCTCTTGCCGTACGTGTCGTACACCGGCAGCCCGGTCGCCGGATCGCGCCCGGCCGCCTCGGAGCCGCCCGCCTGCGCCGTCCCGCGGAACCCGTGCTCCGGCCCGAACACCGCGACCAGTTTCACCCGGGCGTCCGCGTGCAGTACGTCGACCAGGTGGCGGGCGTCGGCGGTGATCCCCGTGGGGTTGGTGACGACGCCGATCCGCCGGCCGTCGAGCAGTGCGTAGCCGTCGGCGGCGAGCTGTTCGAAGCCGGTGCGCACCCGGTCGGCGGCCGCGTCTGCGCCCGCGTCGGCCCGGTCCGGGGCGGGGACCGGAGCCGCGCCCACCGCCCCCAGGGTCCCCAAGGCCCCTGTCGTCCCCGCCAGTCCCAGCAGCCCCCGTCGCGACAGCGTCATCCCGCCACGCTAGGCGCCGCCCCTCTTCCACCCCGACATACCGACCGGTTAGTCTGCCGGGCATCCGACCGTGAGTCCCCTGAAAGGTGATCCCGTGAGCGCGTACCAGGACCAGCGAGTCGTCGTCACCGGCGCGGGCGGCGGCATCGGCGCCGCCCTCGCCCGCCGCTTCGCCGCCGAGGGAGCCACGGTCGTGGTCAACGACCTCGACGCGGCCAAGGCCGCCGCCGTGGCGGGGGAGATCGGCGCCGGGGCGATCGCGGTCCCGGGCGACGCCTCTTCCGTCGTGGCCGAGGCCCGCGAGGCCCTCGGCGGCCGGGTGGACGTCTACTGCGCGAACGCCGGACTCGCATCCGGCGGCGACGCGTTCGCCGACGAGGCCGTCTGGGAAGCGGCCTGGGACACCAACGTCATGGCGCACGTGCGCGCGGCCCGGCTGCTGCTGCCCGACTGGCTGGAGCGCGGGAGCGGGCGCTTCGTGTCCACCGTCTCGGCGGCGGGACTGCTGACCATGATCGGGGCGGCGCCGTACAGTGTCACCAAGCACGGCGCGCTCGCCTTCGCGGAGTGGCTCTCGCTGACCTACCGCCACCGCGGCCTCCAGGTCCATGCCATCTGCCCGCAAGGGGTCCGCACCGACATGCTGACGGCGGCGGGCTCGGCGGGCGAACTCGTCCTCGCGCCGACCGCGATCGAGCCGGAAACGGTCGCGGACGCACTGTTCGACGGCATGGAGAAGGGCCGGTTCTTGATCCTCCCGCACCCCGAGGTCGCGGACTACTACGCCGCCCGCGCCACCGAACCGGACCGCTGGATCTCCGGCATGAACCACATCCAGCAGAAGTGGGAGACCAGGTGACACAGCCGAACCGGCCCTCCGGCTACGCGGCCAAGCCGTGGCTGGGCCTGCTCAGTCCGGCCCAGCGCGCCCCCGTCTCCCCGCCGCCGAGCCTGCTGCACGCCTTCCGCGAGGCCGTTGCCCGGGCCCCCGAACGCACCGCGCTGGCCTACTTCGACGGCCGCATCGGCTACGGCGAGACCGACGCCCTCTCCGACTCCGTCGCCGGCCACCTCGCGGCCCACGGCATCGGCCGCGGCGACCGGGTCGCCGTCATGCTCCAGAACACCCCGCACTTCGTGCTCGCCGTCCTGGCCGCATGGAAGGCCGGAGCGGTGGTCGTGCCCCTCAATCCCATGTACAAAGCGGGTGAGATCGGGCACATCCTGCGTGACTCCGGGGCCGCCGCGCTGGTCTGCGACGGCCGCGCGTGGACGGCGTACGCGGCCGAGGCCGCCCGCGGCACCGCCGTACGGGTCGCCCTGACCGCCTCGGACCGGGACTTCCAGAGCCGGAACGACCCGCGCGTCTTCGCCCCGGCCGAACCGGGGGCCGCACCGGGGTCCGCACCAGGTGCCGCACCGGGGTCCGCACCCGTGTCCGCACCGGCGGCCGCTGCGGAGCACGCCGCGCCCGGGCCCGCCGACCCGCCGGCCCCGGCCGACCTCACCGCCGTGGCCCGCCGGGGCCACCCCGCCCCGCCGGACCCCGGTCTCACCGCCGCCGACACCGCGCTCATCAGCTACACCTCCGGCACCAGCGGCACCCCCAAGGGCGCCATGAACCCGCACGGCGCGCTCACCCACAACGCCGTCCGGCAGGTCACCGGGCACCCGCTCCCCGAGGGCGCCACGTACTTCGCCCTCGCCCCCCTCTTCCACATCACCGGCATGGTCTGCGAGCTCGGCGCCTGCTTCGCCAACGCCGGCACCCTCGTCCTCGCCCACCGCTTCGACGCCGGAGTCGTCCTCGACGCCTTCCTCGCGCACCGCCCCGCCTACACCGTCGGCCCGGCCACCGCCTTCATGGCCCTCGCCGCCCACCCCGAGGCCACCGCGGACCACTTCGCCTCCTTCCAGGTGCTCTCCTCCGGCGGCGCCCCGCTCCCGCCCGCCCTCGTCGAGCGCCTGCGCGCCGCGTACGGCTTCTACCTGCGCAACGGATACGGCCTCACCGAGTGCACCGCCCCCTGCGCCTCCGTGCCCGTACACCTCGAAGCACCCGTGGACCCCGCCTCCGGAACCCTCTCCGTGGGCCTGCCCGGCGCCGACACCCTCGTACGGATCCTCGACGAGCACGGCGCCGAGGTGCCCTTCGGCGAGACCGGCGAGATCGCCGTCCGCGGACCCCAGGTGGTGCCCGGCTACTGGGGACTGCCCGCGGACACCGCCAAGGCCTTCCCGGACGGCGAACTGCGCACCGGGGACGTCGGCTTCATGGACGGGGACGGCTGGCTCTACGTCGTCGACCGCAAGAAGGACATGATCAACGCCTCCGGGTTCAAGGTCTGGCCGCGCGAGGTCGAGGACGTGCTCTACACCCACCCCGCCGTGCGCGAGGCGGCCGTGGTCGGCGTCCCGGACCCGTACCGCGGCGAGAGCGTGAAGGCGTACGTGAGCCTGCGCCCCGGCAGCTCGGCCGAGCCGGAGGAGCTGTCGGCGTACTGCGCCGCACGCATCGCCGCGTACAAATACCCGCGCGAAGTGGAGATCCTGCCCGCCCTGCCGAAGACGACGAGTGGCAAGATCCTGCGACGGGAGCTGCGCGACCGCGGCTGAAAGCAGCCGTACGGTCGTCCAGCCGCTCGCACAGCTGGTCGTACGGACCAGGGAACAGGGAAGGGAAGGTCAGCGCCATGGCTGCCAGGACCACGGAGCCCGAAGGCACGCACGATACCCCGGTGCCGCAGCGGCTGCTGGCCGTCGCCACCCGGCTCTTCGCCGAGCGCGGCTACGACCGCACCTCCGTCCAGGAGATCGTCGAGGCGGCCGGGGTCACCAAGGGCGCGCTCTACCACTACTTCGGGTCCAAGGACGACCTGCTGCACGAGGTGTACGCGCGGATGCTGCGCCTCCAGCAGCAGCGCCTCGACGCGGTGGCCGAATCCGGTGCCCCGGTCGAGGAGCGGCTGCGCGCCGCGGCCGCCGACGTGGTGGTCACCACCATCGAGAACCTCGACGACGCGGCGATCTTCTTCCGGTCGATGCACCAGCTCAGCCCGGAGAAGTTCAAGCAGGTGCGGGCGGAGCGCCGGCGCTACCACGAGCGGTTCCGGGCGCTGGTCGAGGAGGGCCAGCGCACCGGGGTGTTCTCCACCGCCACCCCCGCGGACCTGGTGGTGGACTACCACTTCGGGTCGGTCCACCACCTGTCCACCTGGTACCGGGGGGACGGTCCGCTCACGCCGCAGCAGGTCGCCGATCACCTCGCCGACCTGCTGATGCGCGCCCTGCGGCCCTGAAGTCCCCAGGGACACCCCCTAGTACGTGATCTCCTCGCCGGCGGAGTTCCAGACCCGCGCGTAGCCCGGTTCGCCTCCCGGTGTCCAGTTCGGCTCCAGGATCGACAGGCGTCCCGGCTCGTGGCAGAACACCGGGGCGAGCTGCGGACCGGGACTGTAGTCCGGCCACGCGACGAGGAGGTGGTCCCCCGGATCGAGGACCACCTCCCAGGCGAGCGGTTCGAACCACACGGACAGCGGGTCGGGGCCGTCTGCGGCCACTTTGAAATGGATCACGACCCGGAGCGTATGGGGCCGTGGGCTACGGGGCCACCTTCAGGAGCTTGTTCGCCGTACCCGCCGAAGGGTTGGTCACCGCGCCGCTCGTGGCCGCGGCCGTCAGCGCCGCGGCCGTCTGCGCCGGGGTCGCGGACGGGTGACCGGCCAGGTAGACCGCCGCGGCGCCCACCACGTGCGGGGTGGCCATCGAGGTGCCCGAGATGGTCTTCGTACCGGTGTCGCTGTCGTTCCAGTCGGACGTGATGTCCGACCCCGGCGCGTACAGGTCCACCACCGAGCCGAAGTTCGAGAACGAGGACTGCTCGTCGTCGACGGTGCTCGACGCCACCGTGATCGCCTCCGGGACCCGTGAGGGCGAGCCCTGACCGGCGTCCGCCGACTCGTTGCCCGCCGCCACCGCGAAGGTGACACCCGAGGCGATGGCCCGGCGCACCGCCTCGTCGAGCGCCTCGTCCGCGCCGCCGCCCAGGCTCATGTTCGCCACCGACGGGCCCGAGTGGTGCTGGGTGACCCAGTCGATCCCCGCGACCACCTGCTCGGTGGTGCCGGAGCCGTTGTCGTCCAGCACCCGCACCGCGACCAGCTTCGCCTTCTTCGCGACGCCGTGCGCGGTGCCGGCTATGGTGCCCGCGACGTGCGTGCCGTGGCCGTTGCCGTCGTCGGCCTTGTCGTCGTTGTCCACCGCGTCGAACCCGGACGTCGCGCGGCCGCCGAAGTCCTTGTGGGTCGTCCGTATGCCGGTGTCGATGACGTACGCCGTCACGCCCTCGCCCGCGCTGTCGGGATAGCTGTACTTCTTGTCGCCTGCCTTGGCGCTCTGGTCGATCCGGTCCAGACCCCAGGACGGAGGGTTGTCCTGGGTGGCGTTGATGGTGAACTTCTTGTTCTGCACGACCTTGCCGACGGCCGGGTCCGCGGCGAGCCGCTTGGCCTCGGTCTCGCTCAGCCCGGCGGCCGAGAAGCCGTTGACCCCGGAGCCGTACGTGCGCTTCAGCTCGCCGCCGTACTTCTTGGCCAGCTGTTCCTTGTTCGCGGATGCGTCGAGGATGACGACGTAGCTACCGCTGATCGCACCGGGTGCGCCCAGTCCGTACACCGTGCCCTCGGCCGGTGTCGCAGCTCCAGCTAAGGGGCTGGCGACCAGGGCCGCGGCGGCCGCGGCGGCCACTGTCGTGCCGACCGCCGCGTACCGGAAAGTGCGCGAGCGCTTGTGAGTTGCCATCTGGAGAGTTCTCCTCTTGCTGACGTGTGGGGCGTCAAACTTTCTGGAGAACCCTGTTCCGATTGACAGGCGCAAATCAAGAACGTACCGGCGGTTCGGGGTTGTTCAACAAGGTTTCTTAAAAGGCCCCCCGCACCGCCTTCACGCCGTACATGAGTTCGCGCGAACTCCTGCACGATTCCTGCACGTTCAGGAGCGGCCCGCGTACTTCTTCAGCTCCCGGTGCGCCAGCGAGCGCTGGTGCACCTCGTCAGGCCCGTCCGCGAGGCGCAGAGTCCGCGCCGCCGCCCACAGTTCGGCCAGCGGGAAGTCCTGGCTCACCCCGCCCGCGCCGTGCAGCTGCACCGCGTCGTCCAGGATCCGCACCACCGCCCGCGGGGTCGCGATCTTGATGGCCTGGATCTCGGTGTGCGCGCCCCGGTTGCCGACCGTGTCCATCAGCCAGGCCGTCTTCAGCACCAGCAGGCGCAGCTGCTCCACCGTGACCCGGGCGTCCGCGATCCAGTTCTGCACGACCCCCTGCGCGGCCAGCTCCTTGCCGAAGGCGGTACGGCCCACCGCGCGCCGGCACATCAGCTCGATCGCCCGCTCCGCCATGCCGATCAGCCGCATGCAGTGGTGGATGCGGCCCGGGCCGAGCCTGGCCTGGGCGATCGCGAAGCCGGAGCCCTCCTCGCCGATCAGGTGGGCGGCCGGCACCCGGGCCCCGTCGAAGACCACCTCGGCGTGGCCGCCGTGGTCGTGGTCCTCGTACCCGTACACGGTCATCGCCCGGCGCACCTCTACGCCCGGGGTGTCGCGGGGGACCAGGATCATCGACTGCTGGCGGCGCGGATCGGCGCCTTCCGGGTCGGTCTTGCCCATGACGATGAAGATCTTGCAGTCCGGGTTCATGGCCCCGGAGATGAACCACTTGCGACCGGTGATCACGTACTCGTCACCGCTCGCCGAACGCTCGATCCGCGTCTCGATGTTCGTCGCGTCCGAGGAGGCCACCTCCGGCTCGGTCATCGCGAAGGCGGACCGGATCTCCCCGGCCAGCAGCGGCTCCAGCCACTGCTTCTTCTGCTCCTCGCTGCCGAACTGTGCGAGCACCTCCATGTTCCCGGTGTCCGGGGCCGCGCAGTTGGTGGCCATCGGCGCCAGGTGCGGGCTGCGGCCGGTGATCTCGGCGAGCGGGGCGTACTGGAGGTTGGTCAGCCCGGCGCCGTGCCGCGCGTCGGGCAAGAACAGATTCCACAGGCCCTGACGGCGCGCTTCGGCCTTCAGTTCACCGAAGACGGCCGGGGTCCCCCAGGGCGAGTCCAGCCGCGCGCGCTGCTCGGCGGCGACGGGTTCCGCCGGGTACACGTACTCGTCCATGAACGCGAGGAGCCGCTCGCGGAGTTCCTCGGTCCGGGCGTCGAATGCGAAGTCCATGGGTGTGCCTCAGCCTTCCTGGCCGTTTTCGGATGTGTGGCGGCCCCCGAGGGTGGCCAGGCCGTGCTCGATGAACACCGGGACCAGGTCGCCGATCCGGTCGAAGCCCGCGCCCACCGTCTGCCCGAGCGTGTAGCGGTAGTGGATGCCTTCGAGGATCACCGCGAGCTTGAACCAGGCGAAGGCGGTGTACCAGGCGATCGCGCCGGTGTCCCGGCCGGAACGGGCGGCGTACCGCTCGATCAGTTCGGCCGGCGCCGGGTGGCCGGGCGCGCCGCTCGTCGTGCTGACCGGCGAGTCCGTCAGCCCCAGGTCCGAGCTGTACATGACCAGCAGGCCGAGGTCGGTCAGCGGATCCCCGAGCGTGGACATCTCCCAGTCCAGCACCGCCCGGATCCTGTCGTCCGGACCGCCGATCAGCACGTTGTCCAGCCGGAAGTCCCCGTGCACGACGGTCGGGGCGGGGGAGCGGGGCAGGGAGCGGCCGAGCGCGGCGTGCAGCTCGTCGATGCCCGCGAGCTCGCGGCCCCGCGAGGAGTCGAGCTGCTTGCCCCAGCGGCGCAGCTGCCGGTCGAGGAAGCCGTCGGGCCGGCCGAAGTCGCCCAGGCCCACCGCTGCCGGATCCACCGCGTGCAGATCGACCAGGGTGTCCACCAGGCCCAGCACGGCCCGCCTGGTCCGCTCGGGCCCGAGCCCGGCGAGCTGGTCGGCGCTGCGGTACGGGACCCCGTCCACGTACTCCATCACGTAGAACGGCGCCCCGAGGACCGACTCGTCCTCGCACAGCAGCACCGGCTCGGGCACCGGCACGGCCGTGCCGTGCAGCGCCCGGATGACCCGGTGCTCGCGCTTCATGTCGTGTGCCGTGGCCAGCACATGGCCGAGCGGAGGACGGCGCACCACCCAGCGTCCGGCCCCGTCGGTGATCTCGTACGTGAGGTTCGACCGGCCTCCTTCGATCAGCCGGCCGCGCAGTGCCCCGGTCACGAGCCCGGGCCGCACCCGGTCGAGATGACCGCGCAGCCTTTCCAGGTCGAGGCCCCGGGGGCCGGCCGAAGCGGACTCTGACGCTGGCGCTGGGGCCATGGTGCGCACCTCCGTACGGAGTGGACGAGACGGAACGATCGAGTGCCATCATGCCGACCAGTCGGTATGTCGTCCAGTGCGCACCGCGGACGAGTGCGGGCCGGAGGGGATCCCCTCCGGCCCGCATTCCCGGTTCACGCGTGGCAGAGGATCGGCGTCCCGCCGTTCATCTCCGTCATGTCCTGGAGCACCGCCAGTATGTTCAGCGGCGCCCCCTCCGGCTCCCCGGCCAGCTCCGCGTACGCCCGGTGCAGGTTCGCCACCAGCCGCTCGCTCTCCCGCCAGGCCGCGAACTCCCCGAGATCCGCCCGGCGCGCCGCCTCCAGCGGGCTCAGCCCCTTCGCCCTGCACTCGCGGGCCAAGTCGGCCACGTACCGCAGATACCGCTCGGTGGCCTCGTACGCGGACGGGTCCGTCAGCGGTCCGTGGCCCGGTACGACGGTCTCCGCGTCCAGCGAGCGCAGCAGCTCCAGCGCCCGCAGCGAACCGGTGAGCGAGCCCATCGCCAGGAAGGGCGTGCCCTCGGCGAAGACCAGGTCGCCGGTGAAGACGATGCCCTGCCGCGGCAGGAACACGATCGAGTCGCCGGTGGTGTGCGCGACCCCCGGGTGGATGACCCGGACCTCCGTCTCGCCGATGTGGAGGGTCGTCCGCTCGCTGTACGTGAGGTCCGGCGGGGTGATCTCGACCGAGCCGAAGTCGGTGGCGGGCCAGATCAGCTCCAGCTGGTGCCCGGCCGCGATCTGCTCGGTGCGCGCGTTGTCGTGCCCGAGGATCAGCGCCTCGGGGGCGAAGACGGCGTTGCCGTAGGTGTGGTCGCCGTGGTGGTGGGTGTTGACCACCGTGCGCGGCAGCGGCACGCCCGCGCGCACGACCGCCTCGCGCAGGGCCAGGGCCCGCCGCTCGGTGGCCGCGGTGTCGATGAGCAGGGTCCGGCCGCCGTCGCTGACGAAGCCGGCGTTGTTCAGGCACCAGCCGCCGTCCGGCTGGACGTAGGCGTACACCCCGGTCGCGGGCTGGACGAGGTACGGCTCTTCGGCGGTCATGCGTGCTCTCCCCGGATCGCTCTGACAAGCGGTCAGCATCCTGCCAGTCGCGGCGGCGCCGGGGGAGGTCGGGGGTCAGTGGTCGTCGTAGTGGCCGTCGTGCGCGGCGTGCCGGTGTCCGTCGTGCACGTAGTCCACGTGGTCGCCGTGCTGCACGGCCTCGTGACCGCAGGCCGGCCCGTGGTCGTGGTCGTGGTCCTCGTGGGTGGCGTGC
This sequence comes from Streptomyces sp. NPDC002181, assembly GCF_042890485.1. Lineage (NCBI taxonomy): Bacteria > Bacillati > Actinomycetota > Actinomycetes > Kitasatosporales > Streptomycetaceae > Streptomyces > Streptomyces sp. NPDC002181. Next base: position 113,933 of record NZ_JBIASC010000008.1, read on the forward strand.
CCCGCCGGCTCGCACTCGTCCCAGTGCCCCGCGTGCTCGCGGTGCAGATGGCCGTCGTGCGCGTAGTCGACGTGGTCCCCGTGGGAGACCTCCGTGTGGCCGCAGTCGGGGCCGTGGGCGTGCGCGTGGGTGGAGTGTTCCCGGTGCATGGTCGTCATGGCGCCGAGGCTAGTGCGGAACATCCCTTATCGCCTGTTATGTCACGATCGGCGCGAACAAGCCGCATCATCCGATCACCGGCTCAGAAGATGACCGCCACCGCGAACACCGACAGGGCCACCGTGCACGCCACCGCCGCCAGCGCCGACCGCGCCGAGAGCCCCGGCGGCCGGGCCGCCGCCAGCTGCCGCACCCGCCGGTGCGCGACGCCCAGGAACGCCAGCCAGATCAGCACGATCACCGCCGCCGCGAGCACCTCCACCGGCGAGCCCGACCCGCGCAGCGCCGTCCGCAGCGCCAGCACCGCCGTCACCGAGCACGCCAGCGTCGTACGCCGCCACGCGAGCCGGGTCCGCTCGGGCTGCAGCCCCGCGTCGCGGACCGCCGGACCGGAAGCGGTCACGGCCGGCTCGTCCAGCCCATCAGCACCACCAACACCATCGCCACCGCGACCAGCCCCACCCCCAGGCTCAGCACCACGGGGAACCGCGAGATCGGCAGGTCATCGCCCCGCCGCATCGCCCGCTCGCACTTCACCCAGTGGTTCACCGCCCGCAGCGCGCAGGCGGCGCCCACCGCGAGCAGCGCGAGCGACATCCCGACCCGCACCCCCCAGCGCAGGTCCGGCAGGAACTGGTCCACCGCGAACCCGCCGCCCACCAGGGCGAGGGCGGTCCGGATCCAGGCCAGGAAGGTCCGCTCGTTGGCCAGCGAGAACCGGTAGTCGGGGGTCTCGCCCTCGTCCCTCACCCGCTGCGGCGCGAACCAGAGGCGCACGTCCTTGACGAAGTCGATCACCTGATCAATCTACTGGCCGGACTCCCGGTGCGCGCGCAGTCGCCGGTACGCCTCCAGCCCGTCCGGCACCCACTCCCACTCCCCGTCCGCGACCCGCCCCGCCAGCTCCTCCTCGGAGAGCCACGCGTGCCAGGCCACCTCCGACTCCTGCGGCCGCACCGGCAGCTCGCAGCGCACCTCGTGCACGTACGACCACCAGCCCCCGCCCGGGCCCTCGTACAGGAACTTGAACAGCGGCACCGGCTGCGCCAGCCCCGCCACGCCCAGCTCCTCCTCGGCCTCCCGCAGCGCGGCCTCGGCGTAGCTCTCGCCGGCGCCCACCACCCCGCCCACGAACATGTCGTAGGCGGAGGGGAAGACCAGCTTCGAAGCCGTGCGCCGGTGCACGAAGACCCGTCCCCGCGCGTCCCTGGCCTGTACGAACACGCACCGGTGGAGCAGCCCGCCCGCGTACACCTCGCCCCGCGGGGCCCGCCCCGTCACCCGGTCGTCCCGGTCCACCACGTCCAGCACTTCGTCAGCAGCACTCACACGGCTCATCCAACCACCGCTGTTGACTGGTTACCGCTCCGTAGCCAAGGATCTGCCCCACCACCGACCGGAGGACGGGTTCGCACACATGACGTACGACGCAGACGTGATCGTGATCGGGGCGGGTCTCGCGGGTCTCGTGGCCACCGCCGAGCTCGTCGACGCGGGCCGCAAGGTCATCCTGCTCGACCAGGAGCCCGAGCAGTCGATCGGCGGCCAGGCGCACTGGTCCTTCGGCGGGCTGTTCTTCGTGGACTCGCCCGAACAGCGGCGGATGCGGATCAGGGACAGCCGCGAGCTCGCCCTCCAGGACTGGCGCGGCACCGCCGGCTTCGACCGCGAGGAGGACGCCTGGCCGCGCCGCTGGGCCGAGGCGTACGTGGACTTCGCGGCCGGCGAGAAGCGGCCCTGGCTGCACGCCCTGGGGGTCCGCTTCTTCCCGGTGGTCGGCTGGGCCGAACGCGGCGGCTACGACGCCAACGGCCACGGAAACTCCGTCCCCCGCTTCCACATCACCTGGGGCACCGGCCCCGGCCTCGTCGCCCCCTTCGAGCGCCGCGTCCGTGCCGGGGTGGCCCGCGGGCTGGTCCGGCTCCGCTTCCGCCACCGGGTCACCGGGCTCGCCCGGACGGCCGGCGCCCTGGACACCGTGACCGGCGAGGTCCTGGAGCCCTCGGACGCCGTGCGGGGCAGCGCGAGCGGCCGCGAGAGCACCGGGGCGTTCTCCCTCCGGGCCCAGGCGGTGATCGTGACCAGCGGCGGGATCGGCGGCAACCACGACCTCGTGCGCGCTCAGTGGCCCGAGCGGCTCGGCACCCCGCCGCAGCGGATGCTCACCGGGGTCCCGGCGCACGTGGACGGCCTGATGCTCGGCATAGCGGAGGAGGCCGGGGCCAGCCACATCAACAAGGACCGGATGTGGCACTACACCGAGGGCATCGAGAACTGGGACCCGATCTGGGCCGGGCACGGCATCCGCATCCTGCCCGGCCCGTCCTCGCTCTGGCTGGACGCCACCGGCAAGCGGCTGCCCGTACCGCTCTTCCCCGGGTTCGACACCCTCGGCACCCTCGACCACATCATGAAGACCGGCCACGACCACACCTGGTTCGTGCTCAACCAGCGCATCATCGGCAAGGAGTTCGGCCTCTCCGGCTCCGAGCAGAACCCGGACCTGACCGGCAAGTCGGTCCGCGACGTCATCGACCGGGCGCGCCAGGCCGTACCGGGGCCGGTGAAGGCCTTCATGGACAAGGGCACGGACTTCGTCGTCGAACGCGATCTCGCCTCGCTGGTGCGCGGCATGAACGCGGTCACCAAGGAGGACCTGCTCGACGAGGAGACCGTCCGCCGCGAGATCGTGGCCCGGGACCGGGAGATCGCCAACCCCTTCACCAAGGACCTCCAGGTGACTGCAATCCACGGCGCCCGCAAGTACCTCGGCGACAAGCTGATCCGCACCGCCGCCCCGCACCGGATCCTCGACCCCAAGGCGGGTCCGCTGATCGCCGTACGGCTTTCCGTCCTGACCCGCAAGTCCCTCGGCGGCCTGGAGACCGACCTGTCCTCCCGGGTCCTCACCGGATCCGGTGAGCCGCTGCCCGGTCTGTACGCGGCGGGCGAGGCGGCCGGCTTCGGCGGCGGAGGCGTCCACGGGTACCGCGCCCTGGAGGGCACGTTCCTCGGCGGCTGCATCTTCTCGGGCCGTGCGGCGGGCCGCGCCGCGGCCAAGGCGGTGGGCTGAGTCCCTGCGGGGTGGGGAGGGTCCGGGACCGCTCGTGTGCGGCGCGGCATTCGGCCACAGTCGCGCAGCCCCCGCCCCGTCCGGCGCGTGCTCCGGGCCCGCCTGCGCGAGCGACGGCCCGCCACCGGCAGGGAGCCCCGTCGCCCCGTACGTCGCCGTGCGCCCGCCCCGGGTCGCCCCGAGGCGGTCGCGAACGCGTTGAAGCGCACCAACTGTCCCCTTGTTCCTACCAGTTGAAACGCGCCAGGCAGTGGACTGGACCTTGACGCGGAGCTGTGCCTACCGCTTTGCTGTGCGTGATCATCCAGCCAAACCGTCCGCCCGCGCCCGTGTTGGAGGGAATCCCGCGGATGTCCCCGCCTCCGCCGCCCCTCGGCCGCGCCCGCAAGCGGGACGCCCAGCTCTTCGATCCGGCCCTGTGCGACACCGAACTGGTCGACGTGCGGGCACAGTTCACCCAGGGCCGGTGGGCCAGGGCCCGTTCCCTCCTCGTCTCCACCGGCGACGACTGGGACCGCCGCGGCCACCGCCTCGTCGTGCTCGCCGAGACCCCGGCCGCCACCGCCTGGGCCCGTGAATGGCTGCTCGCCGAACCCGAGAGCCCCGACGCCGTCACCCTCCTCGCCTGCGCCGCCGTCTTCAGCGCCCTGCGCCGCAAGGGCACGCCCGAAGCCGCCGAGGAGGCCTGCCGCAGGGCGGCCGCGCTGCACCCCGCCGACCCCACCCCCTGGCTGGGGCTGCTCATGCTCACCCGGGCCTTCGGCACCGAGGAGGAGTTCAGCCGCCACTTCGACCAGGTCCGGGCCCGCCACCGCGAGCACCACCACGCCCACCACCTCATGGTCGCCAAGCTGGCCGAACACACCCCCTCCTCCGGCCACGACCCGCTCCACGAGGTCTACGACTTCGCCGCCTGGGCCGCGGAGGAGTCCCCGGCCGACTCCCCGCTCGCCGTCCTCCCGGTCATCGCCCACGCCGAGCGCTACCGGGTGCTCGCCGCCACCCGGGGCCGCACCCCCGACGGGGCCGCCGCCCACTGGTCGGGCCGGCGCGCCCGCCAGGTCCTGCGCTCCGCCTTCGACTGGTGGCTGGAGTGGGAGCGCGAGGACCACCCCCGCAACCGGGTCGACCTCAACTTCCTGGCCCACGCCAAGCTCTGCGAGGGCCGGCCGGCCGAGGCCGCCGCCCTCTTCCACCGCATCGGCAGCCACGCCACGCCCGCCCCCTGGTCCTATCCGGACCTCGACCCGCACAAGGCCTTCCTCGCCGCCCGCAGCGCCGCGCTCGGTACGGCCTGAGGCATCGGCCCGCGCACCCGCACCGCGCACACCGCACCCGCACAGCACGCCCGGACAGCACCCCCGCACACCGCACCCGCACAGCACGCCCGCACAGCACCCCGCACCGCTCCCCGACCTTCCCCCGAAAGGACACCCCGCCATGGCGACGGGCAGATCCACCACGCTCGGCACCGCGCCCGAGATCCGCACCTACAAGGGCCAGGACCGCGCCCTGCGCGCCGACCGCCTCGGCACCGCCGGGCTGCTGCTCTCCGTACTCGCCGCCAGCGCGCCCCTGATGGTGGTCGCCGGCGTGATGCCCACCACCTTCGGCGTCATGGGCATCGTCGGTCAGCCCCTGCTGTTCGTGATCCTCGGTGTCGTGCTCGCGCTCTTCGGCATCGGCTACGCCGAGATGAGCCGGCACGTCCACAACGCCGGCGCCTTCTACGCGTACATCGCGCGCGGCCTCGGCCCCACCGCGGGCGCCGGCGCCTCGCTCGTCGCCCTCGTCGCGTACAGCGCCATGCAGGTCGGCGTCTACGGCATCCTCGGCTTCGAGATCTCCGGCCTCTTCGCCACGTACCTCCAGACCGACCTCGCCTGGTGGATACCGGCCCTGGCGGCCGTCGCCCTCACCGGCGCGCTCGGCTGGCTCAAGATCGACCTCAACGCCAAGGTCCTCGGCGTCCTCCTCCTCATCGAGGTCGTGCTCGTCGTGATCTTCGACATCGCGGCGATCGGCAAGCCCGGAGCCGAGGGCATCTCGCTGCACGCCTTCAACCCCGAGACCCTGAGCGGCCCCGGCCTCGGCACCGCCCTGTGCTTCTGCATCGCCGCCTTCGTCGGCTTCGAGCAGTCCCCGGTCTACGCCGAGGAGACCAGCAAGCCCCACATCGTCGTCTCCCGCGTGATGTTCCTCGCCGTCGGCTTCGTCGCCCTCTTCTTCGCCCTCAGCGCCTGGGCGCTCACCGTCGCCACCGGCCCCTCCGAGATCGTCAAGACCTCCGGCGAAGCCGGCCCCGGCCTGCTCTTCCAGCTCACCGAGGCCCGCCTCGGCACCACCTTCACCGACGTCCTGCACGTCCTCTTCGTGACGGGCATGTTCGCGGCCATGCTCAGCTTCCACAACGTGGTGGCCCGCTACGCCTTCGCCATGGGCCGCGAAGGCCTGCTCCCGGCCGCCTTCGGCCGGACCAACGCGGGCACCGGCGCCCCCGCCACCGGCTCGCTCCTGCAGACCGCCGTCTCCGTCCTCGTCGTCCTGGCCTTCGCCGTCACCGACGACAAGCCGGCCGGGGACCCCACCACGCCCGTACTGCACCTGTTCACCTGGATGGGCAACGTCGGCGCCCTCGGCGTGACCCTGCTCATGGCCGCCGCCTCCTTCGCCGTCATCGCCTTCTTCGTCCGCCGCGGCACCGCCGCCGCCCAGGTCTGGCGGCTCGTCGCGGCCGGCGCCGCCGGGATCGCCCTGCTCGCCATCGCCGTCTACACGGTGAAGGACTTCCACGTCCTGGTCGGCGCCGAGAAGGGATCCGCGCTCAGCTGGGTCCTGCCCGGCATCATCGCCGCCGCCGTCCTCGTCGGGCTGCTGTACGGGGTCCTCCTGCGCAGCCGCCGCCCCGAGGTGCACGCCCGCATCGGACTCGGGAACGAGGCCTTCCGCCTCGACCAGGCCGCGGAGACCGGCCCCCGGGAGTGACCGTGCCCGGCCCGGGCGGCCGGTCCCCGTGAAAACCCCGTACCGCCTCGCTTTCCAGCTCGTACGAAGCCCCCGGCGCCCGTTTCCATGGTCGCCGGGGGCTTCCGCGTGGGGAGGCCGGGTTTTGGCCATGGCCGGGGCTCATGGTCTCCTGGGGCGACAAAAACATCCGGACCCCCGCACAGGTGACACCACCCAGCTCCCCTGCGCGGCGTTCCGGGCCTGCCTGTCCCACGTACGAAGGCGAAGCGCTACATGAGTGACCGCACCTTGACCGAGGCCACCGCCCCGGCGTCGTCCCGCCACGTCGACGCGGGTGACGAGGGCTACAGCAAGGACCTCAAGTCCCGCCACATCAACATGATCGCCATCGGCGGGGCGATAGGCACCGGCCTGTTCCTCGGCGCCGGCGGCAGGCTCGCCAACGCGGGCCCCTCCCTCGCGATCGCCTACGCGGTGTGCGGCATCTTCGCCTTCTTCGTGGTCCGGGCCCTCGGCGAGCTCGTGCTCTACCGCCCCTCGTCCGGCGCGTTCGTCTCCTACGCGCGCGAGTTCATGGGGGAGAAGGGCGCCTACACGGCCGGCTGGCTGTACTTCCTCAACTGGTCCACGACCACCGTGGCCGACATCACCGCCGCTGCCACCTACGCGCACTTCTGGTCCATGTTCACCAGCGTCCCGCAGTGGGTCCTGGCCCTGATCGCCCTCGCCGTGGTCCTCACCGCGAACCTGATCTCGGTGAAGTACTTCGGCGAGATGGAGTTCTGGTTCTCCCTCGTCAAGGTCGCGGCCCTCGGCATCTTCCTGCTCGTCGGCATCTACCTGGTCGCCACCAGCCACCCGATCGACGGCCACACCCCGGGCCTGTCCTCGATCACCGACAACGGCGGCATCTTCCCGTCCGGCATGCTCCCGATGCTCCTGCTGCTCCAGGGCGTGGTCTTCGCGTACGCCTCCGTCGAGCTGTGCGGAGTCGCCGCCGGCGAGACCGAGAACCCCGAGAAGATCATGCCGAAGGCGATCAACTCGATCATGTGGCGCGTCGGCCTGTTCTACGTCGGCTCGGTGATCCTGCTCGCGCTGCTGCTCCCGTACACCTCGTACTCCTCGGACCAGAGCCCCTTCGTCACCGTCTTCGACAAGCTGGGCGTCCCCGGCGCCGCCGGCGTCATGAACCTGGTCGTCCTGACCGCCGCGCTCTCCAGCCTGAACTCCGGGCTCTACTCCACCGGCCGCATCCTGCGCTCGATGGCCATGTCCGGCTCCGCGCCGAAGTTCACCGCCCGCATGAACAAGGGCAAGGTCCCCTACGGCGGCGTGCTCTTCACCGCGGCCTTCGGCCTCGCCGGCGTCGGCCTGAACTACCTGATGCCCAAGGACGCCTTCGAGCTCGTCCTGAACTTCGCCTCGCTGGGCATCCTCGGCACCTGGGCGATGGTCATGATCTGCTCGCTCTTCTTCTGGCGGCGTGCGCAGCAGGGCGGCGTGCAGCGCCCCGCCTACCGCCTGCCCTGGGCCCCGTACACGCAGATCGTCACGCTGGTGTTCCTGGTCGCCGTACTGGTCCTGATGTGGTGCGACGGCGGCGTCGGCCGCACCACCGTCATGTGCGTCCCCGTCATCGGCGCCGCTCTCGTCGGCGGCTGGTTCCTGGTCCGCCGACGCGTAGCGGAGATCGCCGCGAACCGCTGACCTCCCCTCCCGTACACGCAGAAGGACCCCGCCCTCGGGCGGGGTCCTTCTCGCTTGCCCGGCTCAGGCCTTCTTGACCACGCCGGACTTCAGCTGCATGGCACCGAAGCCCTCGATCCGGCAGTCGATGTCGTGGCCGTCCACTCCGTCGACGAGCCGGATGCCGCGCACCTTCGTACCCGCCTTGATCCCCGACGGGCTGCCCTTGACCTTGAGCGCCTTGACCACGGTCACGCTGTCGCCGTCGCGCAGCACATTGCCGACGGCGTCCTTGACGACCTTCTCGCCGGAACCCTCCGCGGCCTGCGCACCGCTCTCGGCGGGAACCCATTCGTGGCCGCACTCGGGGCACACCACGAGGGCGTTCATCTCGTAGGTGTACTCACAGGAGCATTTCGGGCAAGGGGGAAGGTTCTCGGTCACCGCCTCAGGGTAGCGCCCGGCGAGCGGCCCGCTCCTACGCGGGGAGCGCGGGGAACACGACCACCGAGCCGTCCTCGTCGCGGGCGATCTCGATCGCCACGTCCCTCGCGCGGCTGTCGGACACGACCCCGTCGCCCAGCTTGCGGCGATGCCCGACTCCAGTGCGTCGAGGCGCTGCTGGTCGGTCTGAGCGCGCGGGAGAAGCTCTCGAACGGGTTGCCGGGGTCGCTCTGCGCGTGCTCGACGGCCTGCAGGACGATGACCCGCCGCTTCAGCGCGATGGCCAGGGCGGCCAGTTCGAGGTGGGCGCGGAACGTGCCGCCGTGGTCGTCGCTGCCGCCTTTCCGACCGGCACGAAGGTCGCCCGGGCGGCGATGCCCGTCGAGTTCACGAGGGCACTGTGAATCCCCCCGGCCGCCCCCTGCGAGGCCATCGGGCGAACGAGGCCCTGACCGAGCTGAGCGGCCACCTTCGTGGGAACCACCATGACGGGGGGCGGGTCGTTCGCGCCGGGAACGACGGAATGCCGGTGAGTCATACGACTCGACCGGCATTCCGTGAAAACCTCGGGACGATCTTGTGAACATCCCGCTCTGTGTCCGAGGGGGGACTTGAACCCCCACGCCCGATAAAGGGCACTAGCACCTCAAGCTAGCGCGTCTGCCATTCCGCCACCCGGACAAGGTGTCTGTCTCGCGTCCCTCGCGGGCCGTTCCGACGTGGAAAACATTACCAAACATTCCGGGGTCCTCGATCACACCCCCCGGCGGCCGAGGATCGCCCTTGGGTGGAGCCGGGTGAAGCGGGAGGATGGGGAGGCAGTCGGTACCGATCAGTGGGAGGAAGCAGCGTGAGCGAGTCGAGCGCGGGCAGGAACGTCTCGGGCGAGGACGAGGTCGTCGACCTCTGCCGGGACCTCATCCGGATCGACACCAGCAACTACGGGGACCACTCCGGGCCCGGGGAGCGCAAGGCGGCCGAGTGGGTCGCGGAGAAGCTCGCCGAGGTCGGGCTGGAGCCGCAGATCTTCGAGTCCCACAAGGGGCGGGCCTCGACCGTCGCGCGCATCGAGGGGGAGGACCCGTCGCGGCCGGCGCTGCTGATCCACGGCCACACCGACGTGGTCCCGGCCAACGCCGCCGACTGGACGTACGACCCCTTCTCGGGCGAGATCGCCGACGGCTGCCTGTGGGGCCGCGGCGCCGTCGACATGAAGGACATGGACGCGATGACGCTGGCCGTCGTGCGCGACCGGCTGCGCAGCGGCCGCAAGCCCCCGCGGGACATCGTGCTGGCCTTCCTCGCCGACGAGGAGGCGGGCGGGTTGTACGGGGCCCGGTACCTCGTGGACAAGCACCCGGGCCTCTTCGACGGGGTCACCGAGGCGATCGGCGAGGTCGGCGGCTTCTCGTTCACCGTCAACGAGAACCTGCGGCTGTACCTGGTGGAGACCGCCCAGAAGGGCATGCACTGGATGCGGCTCACGGTGGAGGGCACCGCGGGCCACGGCTCGATGACGAACAACGACAACGCCATCACCGAGCTGTGCGAGGCAGTGGGCCGCCTGGGCCGCCACCAGTGGCCGGTGAGGGTCACCAAGACCGTACGGAGCTTCCTGGACGAGCTCTCGGACGCGCTCGGCACCCCGCTCGACCCGGACGACATGGACGCGACCCTGGCCAAGCTGGGCGGCATCGCCAAGATGGTCGGCGCGACGCTGCGGAACTCGGCCGCCCCGACGATGCTCGGCGCCGGCTACAAGGTCAACGTCATCCCCGGGCAGGCGACCGCGCACGTGGACGGCCGCTTCCTGCCCGGCTACGAGGACGAGTTCTTCGCCGACCTCGCCCGGATCCTCGGGCCGCGCGTGAAGTACGAGGACGTGCACGGGGACAAGGCCCTGGAGACGGACTTCGACGGGCGGCTCGTGGACGCCATGCAGGGCGCCCTGAAGGCCGAGGACCCGATCGCGCGGGCGGTCCCGTACATGCTCTCCGGCGGGACGGACGCGAAGTCCTTCGACGACCTCGGCATCCGCTGCTTCGGCTTCGCCCCGCTTCAGCTCCCGCCGGAGCTCGACTTCGCCGGGATGTTCCACGGCGTGGACGAGCGGGTGCCGGTCGACGGGCTGAAGTTCGGCGTGCGCGTTCTGGACCGATTCATCGACAACTGCTGAGAATCGGGAAGGTGTGCGCTTCTCACTGGGAAGAGTGAATGCACTCATACGCTCGTAGCCCTGGTGACGCCTCCTCGTTACAGGTGGTGCGGTCCGCGGCTGGGACCGCATTGCCAACTAGGAGGAACAATGCTCAAGAAGGTTGTCGCCGCTGCGGCTGCCACCGGTGGTCTCGTTCTCGCGGGTGCGGGCATGGCTGCCGCCGACGCGGGTGCCCAGGGTGCGGCCATCGGCTCCCCCGGTGTCCTGTCCGGCAACGTCGTTCAGGTCCCGGTCCACGTTCCCGTGAACGTCTGCGGTAACACGATCAGCGTGATCGGCCTGCTGAACCCCGCTTTCGGCAACACCTGCGTCAACGCCTGACGCTTCTGAAGTCTTGGGCCCCGGAGCGCATTCCAGCGCTCCGGGGCCGCCGGGCTTTCAGGGCCCGGCTGTTCTTACACCGCAGGGGGACAAACACATGCGACGACAGGCAGCGGTCACCAGGAAGACGCTGATCACCATGGCGGCGGCGGGGGGCGTGCTCGCGCTGGGCGGGGGTTACGCACACGCGGACTCCGGCACGTCCGGCCATGCCGTGAACTCTCCGGGCGTGGCGTCCGGCAACTCCGACCACGTACCCGTGGACGCTCCGGTGAACCTGTGCGGCAACACCGTCTCGGTGGTGGGGCTGCTCAACCCGGCCTTCGGGAACCGGTGTTCCAACGACTCGGCCACGCCGAACCACCCCGGTCTCCCGGGGCACCCGGGCAACCCCGGCCACCCGGCCGAGCCCGAGGAGCCGGACGAGCCGTGCGACGAGGACGAACCGGGACACCCGGGAAACCCGGGCACGCCCGGCCACCCGGGAACTCCGGGCCACCCCGGCACTCCCGGTCACCCGGGCAACCCCGGCACTCCCGGTCACCCGGGCAACCCCGGCACTCCGGGTACGCCCGGCAACCCCGGCACTCCTGGCAACCCCGGTACTCCGGGTACGCCCGGCAACCCGGGTAACCCTGGCACTCCTGGCAACCCCGGCACCCCGGGTACGCCCGGCAATCCGGGCCAGCCGGGTAACCCCGGCACACCTGGCAACCCCGGCACCCCGGGTACGCCCGGCAATCCGGGCCAGCCGGGTACCCCCGGTACCCCCGGGCTTCCCGGCGGGCCCACCGGGCCCGGCACGGGCGGTGTCACTCCCGTGACCCACCCCGGCCAGGGCCAGGGCATCGCCCCGGCCCAGCAGGCCGGGCTCGCCGCCACCGGCGCCGGAGACGTCCTCGGCGTGGGCCTTCCGCTCGCCGCCGGCACGCTGCTGGCCGGCGCCGTGCTCTACCGGCGCGCCCGCAGCGCGGCCTGAGGCGCGGCAGCCGTACGACGCGGGCCCCGGTCCGGGGCCCGCGTCATCCGTCCCGCGTCACCAGGTGGCGCGGACCTGACGGATGATCCTCCGGCGCAGCCGCACCCGGCGACTGCCGTCCCGGTACAGGGCCAGCCTGTCGATCTCCCAGTTCCCGTACTCGGCATGGTCGGTGAGCAGGCGGGTCGCCTCCTTGCGAGGCACACCGCGGGGCACGTACACGTCGACAAATTCGTATTCCGGCATCGCATCTATTGTGCGGGCAGAGCCCTGCTACGGATAGCGTCTGCACTATGTCTGATGCCGCTCTGCCCAGTGTTGCCGAGGTACGCGCCGCCGCCGAGGCGGTCAAGGCCGCGCTCGACCGTCACCTCGCCGCGGTCGAGAGCAGGATCGGGGACGAGGACCCGGCCGTCTACGCCGCCTTCAACGAACTCGCCGCCGCCGCCGAGGAGTACGACGAGCTCCTCTACGACCGGTACGACGAGGTCACCCCGTTCGAGATCCCCACGCCCGAGGACGGTGTCCCGTACACCGGGCCCGCCGAGCCCGCCGCCTTCAGCGTGTTCATCCGCCGTGACTACGCCGTCGTCGAACCGCCGAGGCTGATCGCCCAGGCCGAGCGGGTCGCCGCGCACGACCGGGAGGCCGAGCTCGCCCTCGACGGCGGCACGGCCGGTGCGCTGGGCGTGCTCTTCGGAGAGTACGAGCCCGACGAGATCGCCTCCCGCTACAAGGAGTTCGGCTTGGAGGAGGGGGACTCCACCCTCTGGATCGCGGCCTCGGAGGAGGTCGCGGAACCGGGGGAGTGGCTGGGTTCGCCCTTCGGGCACACCGATCCGCAGGACGTGCTGCACCGGTTCGACGTGAGCTCGGTCTTCGACGAGGAGACGGACGATTTCGACGAGGACGAGGAAGAAGACGCGGGCGGCCGGGCGGCGCGGCCCGGCCTGACCCCCGCCTGATCGCCTCCCGCACACAGGACGCCGCGGCCCCCGTCCCGAAAGGGCGGGGGCCGCGGCGCGCACGCCTCACGCGCCGGTCACTCCGGCTGGTCCCGCGCCGCCGCCACGAGGGCCCGCAGGAGGCCGGCCAGCCGGGTCGTACGCGGCTTCGGCAGCACCTCGGCGACCGCGCGCGGCAGCGCCTGGTCCACGCCGTGCACCACGGACAGGTGCCGCTCGGCCCGCCCGAACGCCGTGTACACCCAGTCCCGGGAGAGGGCCTGCGCCGCGTCTCCGGGCAGGACGACGACCACGGCGGGCCAGCGCGCGCCGACCGCCTGGTGCGCCGTCACCGCCCAGCCGTGCCGCACCTGCGACTCCACCCGCTCCTTGGGTACGACGATCCGCGCCCCGGAGGCGTCCAGGTGCAGCCCCTGCGCGTCGGCCGACACCACCTTGGCCGGGACGGCCCGCCCGGGCGAGGGCACGTGCACGACGCGGTCGCCCGGGTCGAAACCGCCGAACCGGCCGGGGCCGGGGTTCAGCCGCTCCTTGAGGGCCGCGTTCAGCGTGCGCGTACCCGCCGAGCCGCCGTGGCCCGGGGTGATGACCTGGACGGCGTCCGCGGGGATCCCGAAGGCGCGGGGCACGGACTCGGCGACCAGCTGCACGGCGCGGTGGACGGCCTCCCCGGCGTCGCGGACCGGGACGATGACGACCTCCTTGCCGGGGGCCTCGACCTGGTTCAGCTCGCCGATGCCGACGCCCGAGACGAGTTCGCCGACCGGGCCGGGGTCGGGGGTCCGGGAGACCAGCTGCGGGCAGGCGCGGGCCGCGAGCACGTCGCCGAACACCCGCCCGGGGCCCGCGGATCCGAGCACCCCGGGGTCCCCGGAGAGCACCAGGCGGGCCCCGTCGGGGACGGACTCGACGAGCGCGGCGGCGGTCTCCACGTCCAGCTGGGGGGAGTCGAGGACCACGAGCAGGTCCACCGCGAACTGCCCGTCGGCGTCCCGGCCGGGCCCGGCGGCGCCGGAGAGCAGGTCCGCGATGGTGACGGCGCCGTGTGCGGGAGCGTGCGCGGCCAGGCAGACGCGCAGGCCCAGATCGCGGGCGGCCGCGAGCAGGGCCAGCGGTTCGGCGCGGGCGGCCTCGCCGCCGGTGTGGGTCACCAGGCCGTGGCCGGAGACGGCGCGGATCAGCTCGGCGGCGGGGCCGGTGGCGGCCTTCTCCCAGTCCGCCGGGTCGTCGAAGGCGTTGGCGAGCCGGGCCAGGCCGTCGGCCAGGCTCTCCTCGGCCAGCGCGTAGCCCTCCAGGCCGACGAGCACGCGGACGGGCTGCTCCTCGCCCTCGGCGACGGGCGGGCCGAGCGGCTCCTGGAACACGAGGACGTCGCCCTCGCCGATGGACCGCTCCAGGGACCCGGCGGGGTCCGGGACGCCGTACTGGGCCAGGGCGGCTTCGAGGGCGGGGGCCTCCAGGGCGGTGTGCCCCTTGAGCGCCGCCTGCTCCAGCAGCCAGCCCACCAGGGCGGCGGCGCGCCGCTCGTCGCCGGGGCCCGCGCCGGGGCCGAGCAGGGCCCGGGCGAATCCGTCGGCCTGGGCGGGGCGGACGCCCGCGACGGCGAGGAGCAGCCAGGGGTCTTCGGCGAGCCGTTCGGCGGCGTCCTCGCCGAGGGCGGTGGCGGCCGGGACGGCCAGCGCCTCGGGGGCGCCGCCGCGGGCCAGCACGGCGCGCACGCCGTCGATGCCGGCGGCGGTCGGGGCCGGGGCGGCGGGCCGGGCGGGGCGGGGGGCCGCGGGAGCCTCAGGCGCCCGCCGCGGAGCGACCGGCGCCTCGTCGAAGTACACGGGGGAGGGCTTCTCCCCGCTCTCCACGGCCCGTACGGCGGCCAGCAGGTCGGCGGCCTTCCCGCTGAGCTTGGCTCCGGCGTCGACGGGCCCCTGGCGCTCCGCCTTGCGGCGGGCGATGCGCTCCCGCTCCACCTTCTGCGCGGCCAGCTCGGCGGCGGCCTCGCTCACCACGGGCTGCGCCGCCTCCCCCTCCGCGGCCCCGCCCCCGGCCTCGCCCCCGGGCGTGTCGGAGTCGCCCTCGGGGGCCGTCCCGGCCCCGGGCTCCGGCGCCGCCGGGCCGTCTTCGCCCTCCGCGCCGTCTTCGCCCTCCGCCCCGGGCCGTCCCGAAACCGGGGGCTCCGCCTGCGGCCCCCCGCTGCCCGCTTCGGCACCGGCGGGCTGCGGCTCCTCCGCTTCCGTGCCGGAGGGGGCCGCCTCGGGGGTGGCCGGGTCCTTCGGGGAAACGGCTTGGCGGTCCGTGCTCACAGCGTGCTCCAGTCGTGGTCGGGGTAGCGGTGCACGGGCGCGGACACATCGTCCAGCGCCCGGCAGATCTCCTCCGGAAGGGTAAGCGCCTCCACCGACAACGCTTCGCTGAGCTGCGCGGACGTCCGTGCGCCCACGATCGGCGCGACCACGCCCGGCCGGTCCCGGATCCACGCCAGCGCCACCTGGAGCGGGGTCACCGCCAGCCCCTGGGCGGCCGTCGCCACCGCGTCCACGATGCCGCCCGCCGTCTCGTCCAGGTACGGGTCCACGAATCCGGCCATCGTCGGGGAGGCCCCCCGGGAGTCCGCCGGGGTCGCGCCGTCCCGGTACTTGGCCGTCAGGACCCCCCGCCCCAGCGGGGAGGACGGGAGCAGCCCGACGCCCAGGTCCAGCGCCGCCGGGAGCACCTCGCGCTCCACGCCCCGCTGGAGCAGCGAGTACTCCATCTGTGCCGAGGCCAGCCGCGTCCGCACCCCCGGGGCGGCCAGCTGCCACGTCGCCGCCTTCGCCAGCTGCCAGCCGGAGAAGCCCGCCACCCCCGCGTACCGGGCCCGGCCGCTGCTCACCGCCAGGTCCAGGGCCTGGAGGGTCTCCTCCAGCGGGGTCGCCGGGTCGAACGCGTGGACCTGCCACAGGTCGACGTGGTCCGTGCCGAGCCGGGCCAGCGAATCGTCCAGTGCGGCGAGCAGGTGGCCGCGCGAGCCGTCGACCCGGCGGTCGGCGGCCCGGACCGAGCCCGACTTCGTCGCGATCACCAGGTCACGGCGCGGGACCAGCCCGTCGATCAACTGCCCCAGCAGGTACTCCGCCTCACCGCCCCCGTACACGTCGGCGGTGTCGACGAGCGTTCCGCCCGCCTCCCAGAACGTCTTCAACTGCTCGGCAGCGCCCGACTCGTCCGGGCCCTCCGCGGAACGGCCCCAGGTCAGGGTGCCGAGGCCGATCCGGGACACGCGCAGTCCGGTGCGGCCGAGATGCCTCTGCTCCATGACCGCTGAGACTACTGGGGCACTGACGCGGGACGCCCTGGCGCGCTACAGTCCCCCGCAGACCCACGTTACTGATCGGTAAACCGGCATCACCGTAAGGGGACGACACATGCGGCTCGGCATCAATCTCGGCTACTGGGGCGCTGGCATGGACGCCGACAACCTGGCCGTGGCCCAGGAGGCGGACCGCCTCGGCTACGACGTCTGCTGGGCGGCGGAGGCCTACGGCTCCGACGCCCCGACCGTGCTCGCCTGGGTCGCCGCCCAGACCGAGCGCATCGACGTCGGCTCCGCGATCCTGCAGATCCCGGCCCGCCAGCCGGCGATGACCGCCATGACGGCCGCCACCCTCGACTCCCTCACCAAGGGCCGCTTCCGCCTCGGCCTCGGCGTCTCCGGCCCCCAGGTCTCCGAGGGCTGGTACGGCGTCAAGTTCGACAAGCCGCTCGCCCGCACCCGCGAGTACGTGGAGATCGTGCGCAAGGCCATGTCCCGCGAGCGCCTCAGCTACGAGGGCGATCACTGGACCCTGCCGCTGCCCGGCGGCCCCGGCAAGCCGATCAAGCTGACCGTGCACCCCGAGCGCGAGCACATCCCGCTCTACATCGCCGCCATCGGGCCCAAGAACCTGGAGCAGACCGGCGAGATCGCCGACGGCGCCCTGCTCATCTTCCCGGCCGCCGAGCACCTGGAGGCCACCGCGCTCACCCACATCCGGGCGGGCCGCGAGAAGGCCGGACTGACCATGGAGGGCTTCGACGTCTGCCCGACGGTCCCGCTGGCCGTCGGCGAGGACGTGACCGCCCTGGCCGACATGTTCCGCCCGTACACGGCCCTGTACGTCGGCGGCATGGGCAGCCGGAAGCAGAACTTCTACAACCAGCTCGCCCAGCGCATGGGCTACGAGAAGGAAGCCGCCGAGATCCAGGACAAGTACCTGGCGGGCGACAAGGCGGGCGCGGCCGCGGCCGTCCCGCACTCGCTGATCGACTCGACCACCCTGCTCGGCTCCGTCGAGCGGATCGCCGACGGGATGCGGGCCTACGCCGAGGCCGGGGTCACCACCCTCACGCTCGCCCCGGCCGGTTTCACCCTCGACGAGCGGATCACCGCCCTGCGTGCCGGTACGGAGGCCATGGAGCGCGCCGGCCTCGCGTAACCGCTCCCCGCATGCTCTGCGGCCGTGGTGGGGGCTCGGGGGTCTTCCCCGCCACGGCCGACACAGGCACAACGCGGGGGGCGCCCTCCGGGTTACGCCCGCACCCCCGCCCGTTCCCGTCGTTCATTCGGCCGAGCGGTGCCACCCTTCGGTTGCCGGGCCCCCGGATCGGCCGTTGACTCGATGCATGCTCTCTGCCCGCAGCCTGTTCCAGGAGATCGTCGACAACGACGACTCGTTCCAGCTGTTCTGCTCCATCGCGGCCAGCGGTGAGTCCCAGGGCGGCTGGGAGAACGCCCGGATCGCGGCCCTGGTGCCCGACGGCATGCGCGCACTCGCGCCCAAGATCACCCGGCACGGCGCCGACGAGGACAAGCACGGACGGATCTTCAACGCCCTGCTGCGCAAGCGCGGCCTGCCCTCCGTCCCCGTGCCGCCGGAGGCGGACTACACGATGCTGCTGGAGCGGCGCGGCATCGGTCTCGCGCACGAGAAGCTGCGCCGCGAGGAGCCGCTGACCGAGGAGGACATCGTCGTCTACCTCGCCCACAGCCGGGTCACCGAGCAGCGCGCCGCCGACCAGATGGTGATGCTGGTGCGGCAGTTCGGGAGCCACCCCGAGGTCGGCAGGGCCGTCCGCATGATCAGCCACGACGAGGACAACCACCTCGCCTACTGCCACGAGGAGCTGCTCCGCCTCGTCCGCGAGGGGTACGGCCGGACCATCCAGCGGGTTCTGCGCGACAGCGCCCTCGCCGAGATCGCCATCTACCGGGACGTGAGCCTCGCCGTCATGGACCACATGGGCCGGCTGCTGCGCTGGCCCGCCCCCAAGGCGGCCGCGCTGGCCGCGGGGATCCGCGGGATGTACGCGTACGAGCGGTTCGCCGGCTGGCACCGCATGATCAGCCTGCGCCCGCCGGAGCGGCGCGACGCGCTGGGCGGCGTACCGGTGACCACGCCCGAATACGCGTGAGGACCGGGGGAGCCCCTACAGCCAGCCGCGGGACTTGAACAGGCGGTGCAGGCCCAGACAGGCGCCGACCATCACCAGGATCACGACCGGATAGCCCCAGGGCTGCCGCAGCTCCCACATGTGGTCGAAGTTCATCCCGTAGATCCCCGCCACCATCGTCGGCACGGCCGCCATCGCCGCCCACGCCGAGATCTTGCGCATGTCGTCGTTCTGCCGGACGCCCATCTGCGCCAGGTGCGCGGCCAGCGCGTCCGACAGCAGCCGGTCCAGGCCCTCGATGTACTCGCTCGCCTTGGTCAGGTGGTCGGCGACGTCGCGGAAGAACGGCTGCGCGTGCTCGTGCACGAAGGGCACGTTCCCGAAGGCCAGCCGGTCCATCGGCTGGAGCAGCGGACTCGTCGCCCGGCGGAACTCCAGGACCTGCCGCTTGAAGCCGTAGATCCGGGCGGCGGTGTTCTTGGTGTCCGTCGCCTGCGGCGCGAAGACGTCCGCCTCCACCTCCTCCAGATCGGCCTGGAGCTCGGCGGCCACCTCGATGTAGTGGTCGACCACCGCGTCGGACACCGCGTACAGCACCGCCGTCGGTCCGTGCCGCAGTACCTCCGGCTCGTGCTCCAGCCGGTGGCGCACGGCCTTCAGCGGGGCCCCCTCGCCGTGCCGGACCGTGACCACGAAGGAGTCGCCGATGAAGAGCATCAGCTCGCCCGTGGTGACCGTGTCGGTGTCGTCGTCGTACATGACCGGCTTGAGGACGACGAACAGCGAGTCGTCGTACACCTCCAGCTTGGGGCGCTGGTGCGCGGTCAGCGCGTCCTCCACGGCCAGCTTGTGCAGCCGGAACTCCCTGCTGACGTGCTCGAATTCCTCCTCCGTCGGCTCGTACATGCCGACCCAGAGGAAGGCGTCGCCACTGGCCCGCGCCTCGTCGAGGGCGTTCGAGAGGTCCTCGGGCGCGGGGGAGCGGCGGCCGTCCCGGTACATGGCGCAGTCGACTATCACGGTCGGCATTGTCCCCCGCCCACCGCCGGTCCGCACGCAGCGCCCACCGCTTAGGCTTGCGTCATGGCCATGCTGATCCTCGTACGACACGGGCGGTCCACCGCCAACACCGCAGGGCTGCTCGCCGGATGGACGCCGGGAGTGGCCCTTGACGAGCGCGGCGCCGAACAGGCGGCGGCGCTGCCCGGGCGGCTCGCCGGGGTGCCGCTCGCCGCCGCCGTCAGCAGCCCCCTCCAGCGCTGCCGGGAGACCCTCGCCCCGCTGTTCGCCGCGCGCCCGGAACTGGAGCAGCACACCGACGACCGGATCGGCGAATGCCACTACGGGGACTGGTCGAACCGCAAGCTCTCCGAGCTCTCCGGCGAACCCCTGATGAAGATCGTCCAGCAGCACCCCTCGGCCGCCGCCTTCCCCGGCGGGGAGTCGATGCGCGCCATGCAGGCGCGCGCCGTGGACGCCGTACGGGAGTGGAACGCGCGGATCGAGGAGGAGCACGGGAGCGACGCCGTCTTCCTCATGTGCTCCCACGGGGACATCATCAAGTCCCTTGTCGCGGACGCCCTCGGCATGCACCTCGACCTCTTCCAGCGCATCCACGTGGACCCCTGCTCGGTCACCGCCGTCCGGTACACGCCCACGCGCCCGTTCCTGCTCCGGCTCGGCGACACGGGGGACTTCGGTTCGCTCGCCCCGCGCCCGGCCCCGGCCCCGGCCCCGGACGCCGAGGCCGCCGGCACCGCCGACTTCGAGAGCGCGACGGAAGACGGAGGCAACGCCGTCGTCGGAGGCGGCGCGGGCGCGGCGTGATCGAAGCGCGCAGTAGGGTGGACGGGCCGAAACAACCCGCCACCGAGACTTGGAGACTGGACGTGCCCCGTCAGGTGTTCCTCTACGACCCGCCGGACCGCTTCGTGGCGGGCACGGTCGGCCTGCCTGGACGCCGTACGTTCTTCCTGCAGGCCTCGTCCGGCCCCCGCGTCACCAGCGTCTCCCTGGAGAAGACCCAGGTCGCGGCGCTGGCCGAGCGGATGGACGAGCTGCTGGACGAGGTCGTACGGCGCACCGGGGGCAATGCCCCGGTCCCGGCGGTGGCCCCCGCCGAGGCCGCCGACACCGCGCCGCTGGACGTCCCGGTCGACGAGGAGTTCCGCGTCGGCACCATGGCCCTGGCCTGGGACGGCGAGGAACAGCGGATGATCGTCGAGGCCCAGGCGCTCGTGGAGCTCGACGCCGACTCGGAGGAGGACCTCGCCGAGGCCGAGGAGCGGCTGCTCCAAGACGAGGAGAACGGCCCGCCGATGCTGCGGGTCCGCCTCACCGGCGCCCAGGCCCGGGCGTTCGCCAAGCGGGCCCTCGACGTGGTCAACGCGGGCCGGCCGCCGTGCCCGCTGTGCAGCCTTCCGCTCGATCCCGAGGGGCACGTCTGCCCGCGCCAGAACGGCTACCGGCGCCAGGCGTGAGCGCCACGGGGGAACTTGAGGAGCTGCTCGCGCGGGGCGAGCTCACGGTCGTCGGCCAGATCCGCGAGGCGTCCAACGCCGTGCTGCTGTGCACGGTGGCGTACGGGGACGTGAGCGCCGACTGCGTGTACAAGCCGGTCAAGGGAGAGCGCCCGCTGTGGGACTTCCCCGACGGGAACCTGGCCCGGCGCGAGGTCGCCGCCTACCTGGTCTCCGAGGCCACCGGCTGGAGCCTGGTGCCGCCGACCGTGCTGCGCGACGGGCCGTACGGGGAGGGCATGGTCCAGCTCTGGATCGACTCCGGTGACGAGAGGGACGCCGGTGACGACGGGGAGACCGGGGACGCCGGGTCCGGAGGGTCAGCCGGGTCCGCCGGGTCCGCCGGCGAGGATCCGGGCGATCCCTCCGGCCTGCTGGCCCTCGTCGAGGGCGAGGAGGCGGGGGAGGGCTGGAAGCCGGTCGCCCTCGCCGACGTCGGGGAGGGCCGCACCGCGCTGCTCGTCCACGCCGACGACCCCCGGCTGCGCCGGCTCGCCGTACTCGACGCGGTGATCAACAACGGCGACCGCAAGGGCGGCCACCTGCTGCCCGCGCCCGACGGGCGGCTCTACGGCATCGACCACGGGGTGACCTTCCACCGCGAGGACAAGCTGCGCACCCTGCTCTGGGGCTGGGCCGGCGAACCGCTGACCGACGAGGCGCGCGGGGTGCTCACCGCCCTGGCGGCCGGCCTGGCCGACGGGGAGCCGCTGGCCACCCGGCTGGCCGAACTGATCACGGCGGTCGAGCTGGCCGCCGTACGGGCCCGGGTGGCCGATCTCCTGCGCACCGGAGTGCACCCGCGCCCTTCCGGGCAGTGGCCGGCCATCCCCTGGCCGCCGGTCTGAACAGGCCTGGCCGGGCACCACCCGGCCAGGGCACAGAACCAGCCAGATCGCAAGACCGCCGATCAAGCCAACAGTGCAGGTCCGGTTCGTTTTCGGAACACGCGTCCGGTTAGGCTCGACACATGCATGCCTGGCCCGCTTCTGAGGTCCCCGCCCTTCCTGGCAAGGGCCGCGACCTCCAGATCCACGACACCGCGACCCAGGGGACGATCACCCTCGCCCCCGGTCCCGTCGCCCGTATCTACGTCTGCGGCATCACTCCGTACGACGCGACCCACATCGGTCACGCGGCGACCTACAACGCGTTCGACCTCGTACAGCGCGTGTGGCTCGACACCAAGCGGCAGGTCCACTACGTCCAGAACGTGACGGACGTCGACGATCCGCTCCTGGAGCGGGCGCTGCGCGACGGCCAGGACTGGACCGAGCTCGCGGAGCGCGAGACGGCCCTCTTCCGCGAGGACATGACCGCCCTGCGGATGCTGCCCCCGCAGCACTACATCGGCGCAGTCGAGGCCATACCGGGCATCGTGCCGCTGGTGGAGCGGCTGCGCGAGGCCGGCGCCGCGTACGAGCTGGACGGCGACACCTACTTCTCGGTGGAGGCCGACGCCAACTTCGGCAGCGTCTCCCACCTCGACGCCGAGGCGATGCGGCTGCTGTCCGCGGAGCGCGGCGGCGACCCGGAGCGCCCGGGCAAGAAGAACCCGCTGGACCCGATGCTGTGGATGGCCGCCCGACCGGGCGAGCCGAGCTGGGACGGCGGCTCGCTGGGCCGCGGCCGGCCCGGCTGGCACATCGAGTGCGTCGCCATCGCCCTGGACCACCTGGGCATGGGCTTCGACATCCAGGGCGGCGGCTCCGACCTGGTGTTCCCGCACCACGAGATGGGCGCCTCGCACGCGCAGGCGCTGACGGGCGAGTTCCCGATGGCCAAGGCGTACGTGCACGCGGGCATGGTCGCGCTGCACGGCGAGAAGATGTCGAAGTCGAAGGGCAACCTGGTCTTCGTCTCCGCGCTGCGCCGTTCCGGGGTGGACCCGGCGGCGATCCGCCTCGCGCTGCTCTCGCACCACTACCGGGCCGACTGGGAGTGGACGGACGAGGTCCTGGAGCAGGCGGTGGCCCGCCTGGAGCGCTGGCGCGCGGCCGTGTCCCGCCCCGACGGCCTCCCGGCCGACGCCCTCGTCGAGGAGGTCCGCGAGGCCCTGGCGAACGACCTGGACGCCCCCGCCGCGCTGGCCGCCGTGGACCGCTGGGTGGACGCCCAGAACGCCTCCGACGGGGACGACGAGTCCGCGCCGGGCCTGGTCTCGCGCACGGTCGACGCCCTCCTGGGCGTGGCCCTGTAAGGCACCGCGGCCGAAACCGCCGATGCCCCCTGACCGTCCGGTCAGGGGGCATCGTGTCGTCCGGCTACCCCTGCGGGGTGTCGTCCTCGCCCGGCTCGGTGTCGGCCCCCGGCTCGGGGTCAGGCTTGCGCTTCGGCGGGCGGGTCAGGCCACTGCTCGTATCGCGCAGGTACGAGCCGTCGCCCGGCTCGGCCGAGGGGGCCGCCGGGTCGCGGCGGCGCAGGTACCGCTCGAACTCCCGGGCGATGGCGTCGCCCGAGGCCTCCGGCAGGTCCGCCGTGTCCCGCGCCTCCTCCAGCGTCTGGACGTACTCCGCCACCTCGCTGTCCTCCGCTGCCAGTTGGTCCACGCCGAGCTGCCACGCCCGCGCGTCCTCCGGGAGTTCGCCCAGCGGGATCCGGATGTCGATCAGATCCTCCAGCCGGTTCAGCAGGGCCAGCGTCGCCTTCGGGTTCGGCGGCTGGGAGACGTAGTGCGGCACCGCCGCCCACAGCGACACCGCCGGGACGCCCGCGTGCGTACAGGCCTCCTGCAGGATGCCCACGATCCCCGTGGGGCCCTCGTACTTGGTCTCCTCCAGGTCCATCGTCCGTGCCAGGTCCGCGTCCGAGGTGACCCCGCTGACCGGCACCGGCCGGGTGTGCGGGGTGTCCCCGAGCAGCGCGCCCAGGATCACGACCATCTCCACGCCCAACTCGTGCGCGAAGCCCAGGATCTCGTTGCAGAACGACCGCCACCGCATGGACGGTTCGATGCCCCGCACGAGTACGAGGTCGCGCGGTTTCGCGCCGCCGATCCGTACCACCGACAGCCTCGTCGTCGGCCACGTGATCTTCCGTACCCCGTTGTCCAGCCACACCGTCGGCCGGTTGACCTGGAAGTCGTAGTAGTCCTCGGCGTCCAGTGCCGCGAAGACCTCGCCCTTCCACTCCCGGTCCAGGTGCGCGACCGCACCGGAGGCCGCGTCACCCGCGTCGTTCCAGCCCTCGAACGCGGCCACCATGACCGGGTCGATCAGCTCGGGCACGCCCTCAAGCTCGATCACCCAGGTCTCCTTCCGAAGTTCCCTTGCGTACGTGGGCCAGCCTAAGCCTTGAGGGGACACCGGCCACAGCCCACGACGGAGGGGCGGTTCCCCTCGGAACCGCCCCTCTTCCCCACCTGCGTACGAGCTATGCCTTGCGGCCCAGCATCTCCTCGACCCGCGCGCGCACGGAGTCGTCGTCCAGGCCGCGGACCGTCACCGTGGTACGGCGGCGCAGCACGTCGTCGACCGTCTCGGCCCACTCGTTGTCACGGGCGTAGGCGACCTGCGCCCAGATCTCCGGGCCGTCCGGGTGGATCCGCTCGGCCAGCGCCGGGTCCTCGTTCGCCAGGCGGGCGATGTCGAAGGCCAGCGAGCCGTAGTGGGAGGCCAGGTGGCGGGCGGTGAGCGGGTCCATCCGCGTGCCGGGCTCGCGGTCCACCAGCAGGCGGTGCGCGACGGCGTTCGGGTTGGCGACACCGGGCAGCGGCACCCGGCGTACGAGCGACTTCACCGGCTCCATGTCGTCGGTGAGCGGGCTGCCGGGCAGCTTGGCCAGCTTGTCCATGACCACGCGGCCGATGTGCCGGTACGTCGTCCACTTGCCGCCGGCCACCGACAGCATGCCGCCGGCGCCCTCGGAGACGACGGTCTCGCGCTTGGCCTTCTCGACGCCGCCGGGGCCGCCGGGCAGCACCCGCAGGCCGGCGAAGGCGTACGTCATGAGCGAGCGGTCCAGGTCGGCGTCCTTCACCGAGAAGGCCGCCTCGTCCAGGATCTGCTGGATGTCGGCCTCGGTGGCGCGCACGTCCGCCGGGTCGCCCTCGTACACCTCGTCGGTGGTGCCGAGCAGCAGCTGGTCCTCCCACGGGAGGGCGAAGGTGATGCGGTACTTGTCGATCGGGGTGGCCATGGCGGCCTTCCACGGCGACTTGCGCTTCATGACGATGTGCGCGCCCTTGGAGAGGCGGATCGACGGCATCGAGTGCTTGTCTTCCATGCGCCGCAGGTGGTCCACCCACGGGCCGGTGGCGTTGAGCACGACGCGCGCGTCGACGCCGAACTCGGTGCCGTCGAGGCGGTCCTTGAGCTCGGCACCGGTGACCCGGCCGCGCGTCGTGCGCAGGCCGGTGACCTCGGCGTGGTTGAGGACCACGGCGCCCGACTCGACGGCCGCGCGGACCGTCATGACGGCGACGCGGGAGTCGTTCATCTGGTGGTCGTAGTAGACCGCGACGGCCTTGAGGTTGTCCGTCTTCAGACCCGGGTTGTCGGCGGCGGCACGGGCCGGGGATATGACCTTGCCCATGCCGTCGCCGAAGGCCGAGAGGGCGGAGTAGGCGAAGACGCCCGCGCCCAGCTTGGCCGCACCGACCGGTCCGCCCTTGTAGACCGGCAGGTAGAAGGTGAGCGGGTTGACCAGGTGCGGGGCCACGTCCTTGGCCAGCACCCGGCGCTCGTGGTGGTTCTCGGCGACCAGCTTGACCGCGCCGGTCTGCAGGTAGCGCAGACCGCCGTGGACGAGCTTGGAGGAGGCGGAGGAGGTGGCGCCGGCGAAGTCGCCGGCGTCCACCATGGCCACCCGCAGACCCGACTGCGCGGCGTGCCAGGCCACCGAGGTGCCCAGGATTCCACCGCCGATGACCAGCAGGTCGTACGTGGCCTTGGCCAGCTGCTCACGGGTCTCGGCGCGGCTCGCGTTCGAGCCGGCGGTCGGGTGCGTACCCAGGGCGGGGACGCTCTGCAGGGTGCTCATATCTCTTAGCTCCTCGTCGATTGACTCAGCTGGTGCGTCAGCTGGCGTCTTCGTCGTCGATCCAGCCCATGGACCGCTCGACGGCCTTGAGCCAGTTCTTGTACTCGCGGTCCCGCTGTTCGGCGGGCATCCGCGGGGTCCACTCCGCCGCGCGGCGCCAGTTGGCGCGCAGGGCGTCGGTGTCGGGCCAGAAGCCGACGGCCAGGCCGGCGGCGTAGGCGGCGCCGAGGCAGGTGGTCTCCGCGACCATCGGACGGACCACGGGGGCGTCCACGAAGTCGGAGAGGGTCTGCATCAGCAGGTTGTTGGAGGTCATGCCGCCGTCGACCTTGAGGGCCGCGAGCTCGACGCCCGAGTCCTTGGTCATGGCGTCGGTGATCTCGCGGGTCTGCCAGGCGGTGGCCTCCAGGACGGCACGGGCGATGTGCGCCTTGGTGACGTACCGGGTGAGGCCGGCGATCACACCGCGGGCGTCGGAGCGCCAGTACGGGGCGAACAGGCCGGAGAAGGCCGGCACGAAGTAGGCGCCGCCGTTGTCCTCGACCGAGAGCGCGAGCGTCTCGATCTCGGCCGCGGTCTTGATCATGCCCATCTGGTCGCGCATCCACTGGACGAGCGAGCCGGTGACGGCGATGGAGCCCTCCAGCGCGTAGACCGGCTTCTGGTCGCCGATCTTGTAGCCGACCGTGGTCAGCAGGCCGCTGTAGGAGTTGATGACCTTGTCGCCGGTGTTCATCAGCATGAACGTGCCGGTGCCGTAGGTCGACTTGGCCTCGCCCTCGGCGAAACAGGTCTGGCCGAAGAGGGCGGCCTGCTGGTCACCGAGCGCCGAGGCGACCGGGACACCGGCGAGGACGCCGTCCTTGACGTGGCCGTAGACCTCGGCGGAGGACTTGATCTCGGGGAGGATGTCGGTCGGGACCTCCATCGACTCCGCGATCTTCGGGTCCCACTCCAGGGTGTGCAGGTTCATCAGCATGGTGCGCGAGGCGTTGGTGACGTCGGTGACGTGCACGCCGCCCTCGGCGCCGCCGGTGAGGTTCCAGATGACCCAGGAGTCCATGGTGCCGAAGAGGATGTCCCCGGCCTCGGCGCGCTCGCGCAGGCCCTCGACGTTGTCGAGCAGCCAGCGGGCCTTCGGGCCGGCGAAGTAGCTCGCCAGCGGCAGGCCGGTCTCGCGGCGGAAGCGGTCCTGGCCGACGTTGCGGCCGAGCTCCTTGCAGAGGGCGTCGGTGCGGGTGTCCTGCCAGACCAGCGCGTTGTGCACCGGGACGCCGGTGTTCTTGTCCCACAGGACGGTGGTCTCGCGCTGGTTGGTGATGCCGACGGCCTTGACGTCGGCGGCGGTGATCTCGGCCTTGGCGATGGCGCCGGCGACGACCTCCTGGACGTTGGTCCAGATCTCGGTGGCGTCGTGCTCGACCCAGCCCGGCTTCGGGAAGATCTGCTCGTGCTCCTTCTGGTCGACGGCGACGATGCGGCCGTCGCGGTCGAAGACGATGCAGCGGGAGGAGGTGGTGCCCTGGTCGATCGCGGCGATGAAGGGGCCGGTGCTGCTGGTCATGTGGCTGCTCCTGGCAGGTCTGGGTAGGCGGAATCAGGGGCGGTGCGGATCTTGCGATACGTGCCGGGGCTGATCAGGCGAACGCGATGTTGTAAAGACCGCCGGCGAGCGCGGCACCGACGAGCGGGCCGACCACCGGGATCCAGGAGTACCCCCAGTCGGAGCCGCCCTTGTTGGGAAGCGGCAGCAGGGAGTGGACGATGCGCGGGCCGAGGTCGCGGACCGGGTTGATGGCGTAGCCGGTCGGACCGCCGAGCGAGAGGCCGATGCCGACGACGACGAAGGAGGTGATCAGGACGCCGATGACGCCGAGGCCCTTGCCGTCGTCCTGGAGGCCCTGGGTCAGGATCGCCAGGACCAGGACGGCCGTGCCGATGATCTCGGTCGTGAGGTTCTGGACGACGTTGCGGATCTCGGGGCCGGTGGAGAAGACGCCGAGGACGGGGCCGGCCTGGTCGTGCGGGTGCGGGTCCTCCGGGCCGAGCGTGGCGTCACGGATGTGCTCCGGGTCCGAGAGGTGCACCCGGAACTGTCCGTAGTAGGTGACCCACATCAGGACCGCGCCGAGCATGGCGCCGAGCAGCTGTCCGGCGAAGTAGACCGGAACGTCGCTCCAGTCGCCGGTCTTGATGGCCAGGCCGACGGTGACCGCCGGGTTGAGGTGCGCACCGGAGAGCGGGGCGGAGACGTAGGCGGCGATCAGTACGGCGAAACCCCAGCCGAACGTGATCGCGAGCCAGCCTGCGTTCCGGGCCTTGGAGCTCTTGAGCGTCACGGCGGCGCAGACGCCACCGCCGAGCAGGGTGAGCAGGGCGGTACCGATGGTCTCGCCGATGAAGATGTCGGAGGTGGACACCCGCGACTCCTTTGCCTTGCAGGGGTGGGCGGACACCGGGTCCCGTCCGATGGTCCGCGCACTCGGTGAGTGCTTCACCGGTCCTTGGCCTTGCCACACCCTAACGCTTATTGCCGGTAGGTGTTCGACAATGCCGACCGATGAACGGCAGTTTTCATCCCAGGTGAAGAACGCGTCAAGGGTTGGCCAGGCCAAAGTGTCGGATCGTTACCACTAGGTACGATCAGCCAAACCCGGCCACCGGGTGGCCGGGATATGGCGAAAAGAGGGCAGAAAGCGGCCAGGGTGTGGCTTGAAACGCCCTGGAGGGGCCTAGAACCGGCCCGCGCCGAGATCGCGTGAAACAGCACGCGCACAGTCCCGCACGGACGCCACGAGGCTCGCGCGGGGCTCCCCGGCCTCCCCGCACACCCGCTCCACGGCCCCCGCGACCGCCACCGCGCCCACGGGCATCCGGCGCCGGTCGTGGATCGGCGCCGCCACCGAGGCGATGCCGTCCCAGGTCTCCTCGACGTCCGCGGCCCAGCCGCGCGCCCGGGTCAGGTCGAGGATCTCCTCGAAGCCCGTGCCGTCGGTGACCGTCCGGGGGGTGAACGCCTCGCGCTCCGCCTCCAGCGCCTCCGTATGGGCGACCGGGTCGTACGCGGACAGCACCTTGCCCAGGGCCGTGGAATGCAGCGGCTGCATGGCCCCCACCTCCAGCACCTGGCGGCTGTCGTCCGGGCGGAACACGTGGTGCATGATCAGCACCCCGCTCTTGTGGAGCACGCCCACGTACACGCTCTCGCCGCTCGCCCGGGCCAGATCATCCGTCCAGACCAGCGCACGGGCGCGCAGCTCGTGCACGTCCAGGTAGCTGTTGCCCAGGCGCAGCAGCTCCGCGCCCAGCTGGTAGCGGCCCGAGGCGGGGTCCTGCTCCACGAACCCCTCGGCCTGCAGCGTGCGCAGGATCCCGTGCGCCGTGCCCTTGGCCAGGCCCAGGGAGCTGGCCACGTCCGAGAGGCCCAGCCGGCGCTCACCGCCCGCCAGGAGTCGCAGCATCGCAGCGGCTCGTTCGAGCGACTGGATGTTCCGTGCCATCGCGCAGCCTCCTGCTGACGTAGTTCGACAATGCTGAACAGTATCGGTCCATGTCGACCTTGTGCATGGTTGGGCAACTGTTCAGGCCTCCGTCGACCAGGACACCCCTGGCAGACCCCCGCGCACAGAATGCAGTCCGCCACGTGGGACGGCACCACCGGGTCCGGTGCCACGCGGTTACCCTGACCGCGTGCACCCTTGACACAGCGAGGGTGCAAAGCCGACAGCCGTCGCATCCCAGGGAGCACAGCCATGGCCTCGTTGCCGAACCCGCCCGCTGACACCCAGACCCGGGCCGATGCCCTCCGAGAGGCGCTGGCGACCCGCGTGGTCGTCGCCGACGGAGCCATGGGAACGATGCTCCAGGCGCAGGACCCCTCCATGGAGGACTTCCAGCAGCTCGAAGGCTGCAACGAGGTGCTGAACGTCACCCGCCCCGACATCGTGCGCTCCGTCCACGACGCGTACTTCGCGGTGGGCGTGGACTGCGTCGAGACCAACACCTTCGGCGCGAACTTCGCCGCCCTCGCCGAGTACGACATCCCCGAACGCAATTTCGAGCTTTCGGAGTCCGGCGCCCGCATCGCCCGCGAGGTCGCCGACGAGTACACCGCCGCCACCGGACAGCAGCGCTGGGTCCTCGGCTCCATGGGCCCCGGCACCAAGCTGCCCACGCTCGGCCACATCGACTACGCGACGATCCGCGACGCCTACCAGGTCAACGCCGAGGGCCTGATCTCCGGCGGCGCCGACGCCCTGCTCGTCGAGACCACCCAGGACCTCCTGCAGACCAAGTCCTCCATCATCGGCGCCCGCCGCGCCATGGAGGCCCTCGGCGTCTCCGTCCCGCTCATCTGCTCCGTCACCGTCGAGACCACCGGCACCATGCTGCTGGGCTCCGAGATCGGCGCCGCGCTCACCGCGCTGGAGCCGCTCGGCATCGACATGATCGGTCTGAACTGCGCCACCGGCCCCGCCGAGATGAGCGAGCACCTGCGCTACCTGGCCCGCAACGCGCGCATCCCGCTCTCCTGCATGCCCAACGCCGGCCTGCCCGTCCTCGGCAAGAACGGCGCGCACTACCCGCTGTCCGCCCCCGAGCTCGCCGACGCCCAGGAGACCTTCGTCCGCGAGTACGGCCTCTCCCTGGTCGGCGGCTGCTGCGGTACGACTCCGGAGCACCTGCGCCAGGTCGTCGAGCGGGTCCGCGAGCTCAGCCCGGCCGTCCGCGAGCCCCGTCCGGAGCCCGGCGCGTCCTCCCTCTACCAGACCGTCCCCTTCCGCCAGGACACCGCGTACATGGCGATCGGCGAGCGGACGAACGCCAACGGATCCAAGAAGTTCCGCGAGGCCATGCTCGACGCCCGCTGGGACGACTGCGTCGAGATGGCCCGCGACCAGATCCGCGAGGGCGCGCACATGCTCGACCTGTGCGTGGACTACGTCGGCCGCGACGGCGTCGCCGACATGAAGGAGCTCGCCGGCCGCTTCGCCACGGCCTCGACGCTGCCGATCGTCCTGGACTCCACCGAGGTCCCCGTGATCCAGGCAGGCCTGGAGAAGCTGGGCGGCCGTGCCGTCATCAACTCCGTGAACTACGAGGACGGCGACGGCCCCGAATCCCGCTTCGCCAAGGTCACCCGGCTTGCCCGTGAGCACGGCGCCGCGCTGATCGCGCTGACCATCGACGAGGAGGGCCAGGCCCGCACCGTCGAACACAAGGTCGCCATCGCCGAGCGCCTGATCGACGACCTGACCGGCAACTGGGGCATCAGCGAGTCGGACATCCTCATCGACACGCTGACCTTCACCATCTGCACCGGCCAGGAGGAGTCCCGCAAGGACGGCATCGCGACGATCGAGTCGATCCGCGAGCTCAAGCGGCGCCACCCGGACGTGCAGACCACGCTCGGCCTGTCCAACATCTCCTTCGGCCTGAACCCGGCCGCCCGCGTCCTGCTGAACTCGGTCTTCCTCGACGAGTGCGTCAAGGCGGGCCTGGACTCGGCGATCGTCCACGCCTCCAAGATCCTGCCCATCGCGCGCTTCGACGAGGAGCAGGTCAACACCGCCCTCGACCTGATCTACGACCGCCGCGCCGAGGACTACGACCCGCTCCAGAAGCTGATGGCCCTCTTCGAGGGAGTCAACACCAAGTCCCTCAAGGCCGGCCGCGCCGAGGAGCTCATGGCCCTCCCGCTCGACGAGCGGCTCCAGCGCCGCATCATCGACGGCGAGAAGAACGGCCTGGAGGCCGACCTCGACGAGGCCCTGCAGACCCGGCCCGCCCTGGACATCGTCAACGACACCCTCCTGGAGGGCATGAAGGTCGTCGGCGAGCTCTTCGGCTCCGGCCAGATGCAGCTGCCGTTCGTGCTCCAGTCGGCCGAGGTCATGAAGACCGCGGTCGCCTTCCTCGAACCGCACATGGAGAAGACCGACGACGAGGGCAAGGGCACCATCGTGCTCGCCACCGTCCGCGGCGACGTCCACGACATCGGCAAGAACCTCGTCGACATCATCCTCACCAACAACGGCTACAACGTCGTGAACATCGGCATCAAGCAGCCGGTCTCCGCGATCCTCGAAGCCGCTCAGGAGCACAAGGCCGACGTCATCGGCATGTCCGGCCTGCTCGTGAAGTCGACCGTGATCATGAAGGAGAACCTGGAGGAGCTCAACCAGCGCAAGCTGGCGGCCGACTACCCGGTGATCCTCGGAGGCGCCGCCCTCACCCGCGCCTACGTGGAGCAGGACCTCCACGAGATCTACGAGGGCGAGGTCCGCTACGCCCGCGACGCCTTCGAGGGCCTGCGCCTGATGGACGCCCTGATCGCCGTCAAGCGCGGAGTCCCCGGGGCCTCCCTGCCCGAGCTCAAGCAGCGCCGCGTCGCCAAGCGCGACACGCCCGTGCTCCAGGTGGACGAACCGGAGGAGACGGGCGGCCGCTCCGACGTCGCCGTCGACAACCCCGTCCCCACCCCGCCGTTCTGGGGCACCCGCGTGGTCAAGGGCATCCCGCTCAAGGACTACGCCTCCTGGCTCGACGAGGGCGCGCTGTTCAAGGGCCAGTGGGGCCTCAAGCAGGCCCGCGCCGGCGGGGCCACGTACGAGGAGCTCGTCGAGAGCGAGGGCCGGCCGCGGCTGCGCGGTCTCCTCGACAAGCTGCACACCGAGAACCTGCTCGAAGCCGCGGTGGTCTACGGCTACTTCCCCTGCGTGTCCAAGGGCGAGGACCTGATCATCCTCGACGACGACGGCAACGAGCGGACCCGCTTCACCTTCCCGCGCCAGCGCCGGGGCCGGCGCCTGTGCCTGGCCGACTTCTTCCGCCCGGAGGAGTCCGGCGAGACCGACGTGGTCGGCCTCCAGGTGGTCACGGTCGGATCGAGGATCGGCGAGGCCACGGCCAAGCTGTTCGCATCCGACTCCTACCGCGAGTACCTGGAGCTGCACGGCCTGTCGGTGCAGCTCGCCGAGGCCATGGCCGAGTACTGGCACGCCCGCGTCCGCGCCGAGCTCGGCTTCGGCGGCGAGGACCCGGCGGCCGTCGAGGACATGTTCGACCTGAAGTACCGCGGCGCCCGCTTCTCGCTGGGCTACGGGGCCTGCCCCGACCTGGAGGACCGCGCCAAGATCGCCGACCTCCTCCAGCCGGAGCGGATCGGCGTCCACCTCTCCGAGGAGTTCCAGCTCCACCCGGAGCAGTCCACCGACGCGATCGTCATCCACCACCCCGAAGCGAAGTATTTCAACGCACGCTGACGCGGACCGACGTACACTTGTCGGTCCCATACAGGCCGGTCGCCTGTTCCCCGGGGGAATGCCCATGGGGAAGAGGCGGCCGGCCTTCTCGTCCCCTGAGAGAGGTGTGCCGCATGACCAGCACCGTTCCCGCGTCCGTCGCCCGTACGGCCGACGGGCATGCCCTGCAGGCGGTGCTGCTGGACATGGACGGCACCCTCGTCGACACCGAGGGATTCTGGTGGGAGATCGAGGTCGACGTCTTCGACGAGCTCGGCCACCGGCTCGACGAGTCCTGGCGCGACGTCGTCGTCGGCGGGCCGATGACCCGCTCCGCCGCCTTCCTCATCGAGTCCACGGGCGCCGCCATCACCCTGGCGGAGCTGAGCGTCCTGCTCAACGAGCGCTTCGAGGCCCGGATCGCCGACCAGGTGCCGCTGATGCCCGGCGCCGAGCGGCTGCTGGCCGAGCTGGCGCGGCACAACGTGCCCACCGCCCTCGTCTCCGCCTCGCACCGCCGCGTCATCGACCGGGTGCTGCGCGCCCTGGGCCCCGAGCGGTTCGCGCTGAGCGTGGCCGGCGACGAGGTGCCCCGTACGAAGCCGCACCCCGACCCGTACCTGCTCGCCGCCCGCACCCTGGGCGCGCACCCCTCGCGCTGCGCCGTCATCGAGGACACCGCGACGGGCGTGGCCGCCGCGGAGGCCGCCGGGTGCCGGGTCGTGGCAGTGCCCTCCATCGGCGTGATCGCGCCCGCGCCCGGCCGCACGATCGTCAGCTCGCTGGAGGAAGTGGATCTTCCGTTCCTGCGCTCCCTCATCACTCCGATGAACTAATCGCACACGCTCCGTTCCGAATGGAACGGCGGTGTGACCGAGGTCCCACGGAAGGATCTTCCGTTCCATGGCCTGGAGGCCGAAATTCCATCCTTTCCGTGGCAGTTGAGTCGGGTGACCTTTGTCACCCGCCCAACCCCCGACGGACCTGTCCGGGGGCCGGGAAACCTGCCCTTGTGTCCGGATTGATCAGCTCCTGACCGAATCTGAGGCGACGGGCACATAAACAGCCAGTCCGCACCCATCACCGTGCGATTACGCCCCAAGTCCTGCCAGTTCAAGCCATCCCCTCCCAGACCACTAATGTCGACGCGGGCACTACGCCGCACCTCTGCTGCTCAGGACGCACACCCATGCGCCGAAGCCGCGTGGACCGATCGTCACAACACCGGCCCGATCGTTCCGCCCTGAACGGGCGACCGCCGCGAAGTGCCCTTTACGCCGCTTTGAGCAAGTGCCGGTCAAGGGAGTACTTCCAGCATGAACCGCAAGACCCTGGTGCTGACGGCTGCGGCCGGACTGCTCACCCCCACGCTCGCCGCCTGCGGCAGCACGAGCGGAGGCGCAGCCGGATCCGGAGCGATCGTCGTCGGAACCACCGACCGGTTCGAGGCGGCCGATTACGCTCCCGCACCGTTCGACCCGGCCTACGCGTACGACGCCGGCGCCTGGAACGTCCTGCGGCAGACCGTCCAGACGCTGATGCACACCCCCCGCGGCGGCGGCCAGCCCGTCCCCGAAGCGGCCTCCGACTGCCGCTTCACCGACGCCGGCAACGAGAGCTACCGCTGCACCCTGCGCCCCGGCCTCAAGTTCGCGAGCGGCGAGCCCCTCACGGCCAAGGACGTCAAGTACTCCATCGACCGCGTCCTCGCCATCAAGGACGAGAACGGCCCCTCCTCGCTGCTCTCCACCCTCGACACCGTCGAGGCGAAGTCCGCCGACACCGTCGTCTTCCACCTGAAGACCCCGGACGCGACCTTCCCGTACAAGCTCTCCACCCCCGCCGCCGGCATCGTCAGCGAGAAGAACTACGACGCCAAGAAGCTCCGCGAGGGCTTCGCCGTCGACGGCTCGGGCCCGTACACCATGAAGGCCGAGGTCAAGGACAACCACCTCGTCCGCGCCGTCTTCACCAAGAACCCGAACTACAAGGGCGACTTGAAGCTGCAGAACGACAAGGTCGAACTGCGCACCTTCGACGACTCCGCCGCCATGGGCAAGGCCCTGACCGCCGGAACCGTCCACATGGTCTCCCGCACCCTCTCGCCCGCCCAGATCACCGAGTTCGCCGCGAAGCCGCCCAAGGGCGTCAAGCTCGTCCCGATGCCCGGCCTGGAAATCCGCTACATCGGCTTCAACACCGACGCCCCCGGCGTCAAGGACAAGGCCGTGCGCCAGGCCCTCGCCGCCGCCGTCGACCGCAACGCGATCATCGACAAGGTCTACGGCAAGGCCGCCCAGCCCCTGTACTCCCTCGTCCCCTCCTCGGTCCCCGGCCACGTCAACGCCTTCTTCAACAAGTACGGCGAGGCCAACACCGCCAAGGCCGCCGACCTGCTCAAGGCCGCCGGAATCAAGACCCCGGTCAAGCTGACGCTGAACTACACCAAGGACCACTACGGCGACGGCACGGCCACCGAGTTCGAGACCCTCAAGAACCAGCTGAACTCCACCCAGCTGTTCGACGTCACCGTCCAGGGCTCCGACTGGTCCGACTTCCGGCCCGCGCAGAAGAAGGGCGACTACGCCGCCTACGGGCTCGGCTGGTTCCCCGACTACCCGGACGCAGACAACTTCCTCGCCCCGTTCCTGGAGCAGGACAACTTCCTGGGCACGCCGTACGCCAACACCGCGGTGCGCACCAGGCTCATCCCCGAATCCCGGCGCGCCGTCGACCGCAACGTCGCCGCCCCCGCGATCGCGGAGATGCAGGACATCGTCGCCGAGGACGTGCCCGTCCTGCCCCTGTGGCAGGGCAAGCAGTACGTCGCCGCACGCGACGGGATCACCGGAGTGGAGTGGTCGGTCAACGCCATCTCCGACCTCCAGCTGTGGGAACTCGGCCGGGGCGTCAGCGGCTGACACCGGCAGTACCGGCAGGACCGGCGGCGGGTGTCGCAGGCCGGCGAAAACGAAACAGTTCGACTGACTGTGAAGGACGTTCGCGTGATGAGACGTAACCAGTGGCTTGCGGCCCCGCTCGGCGCGGCCACCGCCGCCGCACTGCTCAGCGGTTGCGGTTCGACCGGCAGCCCCAGCGGCGACGGCGGCGGCAAGGGCGTGGTCATGGGCATATCCGACCGGGTACGGTCCACCGACCCCGCCTCCGGCTACGACGCCGGATCCTGGCTGCTCTTCAACAACGTCTTCCAGTCCCTGCTGGCCTTCCCCAAGGGCGGCGGCACCACTCCGGAGCCCGACGCCGCGCAGAGCTGCAACTTCGAGGGCGGCGACAGCAAGGTCTACAAGTGCGTCCTGCGCACCGGCCTGAAGTTCAGCAACGGCCACCCGCTCACCTCCAAGGACGTCAAGTACTCCTTCGAGCGCACCCTGAAGATCAACGACGACAACGGCCCCGCCGTGATGCTCGCCTCGATCGCCGGCATCGACACCCCCGACGACAAGACCGTCGTCTTCCGCCTCAAGACCTCCGACGCGACCTTCCCCAGCAAGATCGCCTCGGGCGCGGGCTCCATCGTCGACCACAGCGAGTACCCGGCCGACAAGCTGCGCACCGACAACAAGGCCGTCGGCTCGGGCGTCTACAAGCTGGACTCCTTCAACGACAAGAGCGCCGGCTTCTCCGTCAACGAGAACTACAGCGGCAAGGCCAAGGCCAAGAACACCGGCGTCACCCTCAAGTTCTTCAACGGCGACCAGGCCGGCCTGAAGAAGACCCTGGAAGGCGGCGACGTCGACTTCGCCTTCCGCGGCCTCGCCGCCAAGGACATCGCCGCCCTGTCCTCCACCAAGACCGGAGACCACAAGGTCGAGGTCGTCCAGGGCACCGGCGCCGAAGTCGAGCACCTCGTCTTCAACATGAACGACCCCGTCGCCGGAAAGCTCCCGATCCGCAAGGCCATCGCCTACCTCGTGGACCGCGAAGCGATCGTCAAGGAGGTCTACGACGGAACGACGACCTCCCTCTACTCGATCGTCCCGGCGGGCATCGCCTCCCACAACACCGCCTTCTTCGACCGCTACGGCGGCAGCCCGCAGCCGAAGAAGGCCGAGGCCGTCCTGCGCGCCGCCGGCATCAAGGACAAGGTGAAGATCACCCTGTACTCGACGACGACGCGCAACGGTCCCTCCACCGACCAGCAGTTCCAGCTCATCGCCAAGCAGCTCAACGAGAGCGGACTCTTCGAGGCCGACGTCAAGTCCGTCGAGTTCACGCAGTACGAGAAGGACGTCGCGGACGGCAAGTACGGCGTGTACGTCAAGGGCTGGGTCCCCGACTACCCCGACGCCGACAGCTTCACCCAGCCGTTCTTCGGTCCGGACAACGTCGTGCACAACAACTACGACAACAAGGAGATCAGCGGGTCGATCATCCCGTCGACCTCCGCGAAGTCCGACCGCACCGCGGCCAACACCGACTACAACCGCCTCCAGGACATCGTCGCCGACGAGATCCCGCTGCTCCCGCTCTGGCAGAGCAAGCAGTACGCCGTCACCCGCCAGAACGTGACCGGCCTGCAGTGGTCCCTGGACGCCTCCACTGTCTTCCGCTTCTGGGAGATCAGCAAGGGCTGACCCGACCCGCCACGCCGAAGGGGCCGGCGGCCGCGCAACGCGGCCGCCGGCCCCTTCGGCCGTTTCCGGCGGCGCTACGCCGTGCCCCCCGGCCGCACCAGACCGCTCTCGTACGCGTACACCGCCGCCTGGACCCGGTCGCGCAGACCCAGCTTCGTCAGCACGTGCCCCACGTGCGTCTTCACCGTCGTCTCGCTGACGAACAGGTCCGCGGCGATCTCCGCGTTCGACAGGCCGCGCGCCACCAGCTTCAGCACCTCGACCTCCCGCTCCGTCAGCGTCCCCAGCGTGTCCGGCACGCTCTCCTCGCCCGACGGCAGATGCCCCGCGTACTTGTCCAGCAGCCGCCGCGTGATGCTCGGCGCCAGCATCGCCTCGCCGCCCGCCACCACCCGGATCGCCTGCACCAGCTCCACGGCCGGAGCGTCCTTCAGCAGGAACCCGCTCGCCCCCGCCCGCAGTGCCTCCACCACGTACTCGTCCAGATCGAACGTGGTCAGCACGAGCACCTTCGCCGGACCGTCCCGGCCCGGACCCGTGATCTGCCGGGTCGCCTCCACCCCGTCCATCCGGGGCATCCGGATGTCCATCAGCACCACATCGGGCTGCAGCGCCCGCACCTGCTCCAGCGCCTGCAAACCGTCCCCGGCCTCGCCGACGACCGCCAGGTCCTGTTCGGCCTCCAGGATCATCCGGAAACCGGTGCGCAGCAGCGGCTGGTCGTCGACCAGTAGGACGCGGATCGCCACGGTGGGGTACCTCGTATTCGTACGGCGGCATCGACGGACGCCGCCCATTCTGCCCTGATCGGCCCCTCAGGATTCCCCGGCCCCGGACCCCTCCCCGGACCCTGCCCCCGACCCCTCCCCGGACCCGGGCCTCGGGACGATCACCAGCGGATACACCGGGGGAGTCCCGCCGAACTCCGGACACACCGCCCGGTGATCGCACCAGCCGCACAGCTTCGTCGGCCGCGGCCGCCACTCACCCGTCTCCGTCGCCTCCTTGATCGCATCCCACAACGCCAGCAGCTTGCGCTCCACCCGCTCCAGATCCGCGACCACCGGGTCGTACGTCAACACGTCCCCACTGCCCAGATACACCAGCTGCAACCGCCGCGGCACGACCTGCTTCAGCCGCCACACCACCAGCGCGTAGAACTTCATCTGGAACAGCGCGCCCTCGGCGTACTCCGGCCGCGGCGCCTTGCCCGTCTTGTAGTCGACGATCCGCACCTCACCCGACGCGGCCACGTCCACCCGGTCGATGATCCCGCGCAGCCGCAGCCCCGACTCCAGCTCCGTCTCCACGAAGAACTCCCGCTCCACCGGCTCCAGCCGGGTCGGGTCCTCCAGCGTGAACCACCGCTCCACCAGCGCCTCGGCCTCCGTCAGCCACCGCGCCAGCCCCGCCCCCTCGTCCGCCTCCGGGAACAGCTCCACCAGCTCCGGCTTCGACTCCAGCAGCCGGTCCCACTGCCCCGGGATCAGCGCCTTCGCCCGCGGCGCCGTCCGCTCCGCCGCCGGATGATCGAAGAGCCGCTCCAGCACCGCGTGCACCAGCGTGCCCCGCGTCGCCGCCGCACTCGGCTTCTCCGGCAGCTTGTCGATCACCCGGAACCGGTACAGCAGCGGGCACTGCATGAAATCGCTCGCCCGCGAAGGAGAGAGCGAGGAAGGCGCCACAGCGCGCGGCGCTGCGTCCGCATCGGCTGTACCGGGAACCGGACCGGGGCTCGTCGTCATGGACAAAACCCTACGACCCGCCGCCGACAGCGCGCGCATACCATCGACGCCGACCCCCATCGCACTGCATGATCGGAGCATCACACCGCGCCACCACACACCCCGCCCCGCACGGAACGTGCACCTGCACCACACTGAGAGAACCGCCGGCCGCAACCCGCCGGACAGCACCGAACGAAGGACAGCCGTGGCAGACACCGACGAAACCGGCGAGCGCGCAGACAAGCGCTCCGGACCGGGCGGCGGCATCCTCATGGGCCGCCCCTTCGGCGTGCCCGTCTACGTCTCTCCCAGCTGGTTCCTCGTCGCCGCCCTCATCACCTGGGTCTTCGGCGACCAGCTCGACCGCGTCCTGCCCGACCTCGGACCCGCCCGCTACCTCGTCTCCCTCTTCTTCGCCGTCGCCTTCTACGCCTCCGTCCTCGTCCACGAACTCGCCCACACCGTCGCCGCGCTGCGCTTCAAACTGCCCGTGCGCCGGATCCAGCTCCAGTTCTTCGGCGGAGTCTCCGAGATCGAGAAGGAATCCGAGACCCCCGGCCGCGAATTCGTCCTCGCCTTCGTCGGCCCCCTCCTCTCCCTCCTCCTCGCCGGCGCCTTCTACCTCGGCATGGAACTCGTCGACCCGGCCACCGTCCCCGGCGTCCTCCTCGCCGGCCTGATGATCTCCAACCTGCTCGTCGCCGCCTTCAACCTGCTCCCCGGCCTCCCGCTCGACGGCGGCCGCATGCTCCGCGCCGTCATCTGGGGCATCACCGGCAAACCCATGACCGGCACCGTCGCCGCCGCCTGGGTCGGCCGCGCCCTCGCCGTCACCGTCCTCATCGGACTCCCGATGATCACCCACACCGGCATCCTCGGAACCGGCACCGACGACATCGGCGGCATGAACACCGTCATGGACGCCCTGCTCGCCGCGATCCTCGCCGCCATCATCTGGACCGGCGCCGGCAACAGCCTGCGCATGGCCCGCCTGCGCGAACACCTCCCCGAACTGCGCGCCCGCACCCTCACCCGGCGCGCCGTCCCCGTGGAGAACGCCACCCCCCTCTCCGAGGCCCTGCGCCGCGCCAACGCCCACGGCGCCCGCGCCATCGTCGTCGTCGACGGCCACGGCGACCCGCTCTCCATCGTCCGCGAGAGCGCCATCGCCTCCGTCCCCGAACACCGCCGCCCCTGGGTCGCCGTCAGCACCCTCGCCCAGGAACTCACCGACGGAATGAAGGTCTCCGCCGAACTCTCCGGCGAGGAACTCCTCGACCACCTGCGCGCCACCCCCGCCACCGAATACCTCGTCCTCGAACCCTCCGGCGAGATCTACGGCGTCCTGTCCACCCTCGACGTCGAGAAGGCCTTCGTGAAGGCCATGGCGCGGCCCCAGTCCTGAAGCCAATACACTGGTCACATGTCCGAACCGACCGGTGCCGCCCGCCGACGCGGGCCCTTCGAGGTCGGGGACCAGGTTCAGCTCACCGACCCCAAGGGCCGCCACTACACGTTCACGCTCGAAGCAGGGAAGAATTTCCACACCCACAAGGGTTCCTTCCCGCACGACGAGCTGATCGGCTCCCCCGAAGGAAGCGTCGTCCGTACCACGGGCAACGTCGCCTACCTCGCGCTGCGTCCCCTGCTCCCCGACTATGTCCTGTCCATGCCCCGCGGCGCCGCCGTGGTCTACCCCAAGGACGCGGGCCAGATCCTGGCCTTCGCCGACATCTTCCCCGGCGCCCGCGTCGTGGAAGCGGGAGTGGGCTCCGGCTCCCTGAGCAGCTTCCTGCTGCGCGCCATCGGCGACCAGGGCATGCTCCACAGCTACGAGCGCCGCGCGGACTTCGCCGAGATCGCCACCGCCAACGTCGAGCGCTACTTCGGCGGCCCCCACCCCGCGTGGAAGCTGACCGTGGGCGACCTCCAGGACAACCTGGACGAGACCGACGTCGACCGCGTGATCCTCGACATGCTCGCCCCCTGGGAGTGCCTGGACGCGGTCAAGAAGGCCCTCGTCCCCGGCGGCATCCTGTGCTGCTACGTGGCCACCACCACCCAGCTCTCCAAGACCGTCGAGTCCATCCGCGAGATCGGCTGCTTCGCCGAGCCGCAGCCCTGGGAATCGATGATCCGCAACTGGCACGTCGAGGGCCTCGCCGTCCGCCCGGACCACCGGATGATCGGCCACACCGGCTTCCTCGTCACCGCCCGCCGCCTCGCCGACGGCGTCGAGCCGCCCATGCGCCGCCGCCGCCCCGCCAAGGGCGCCTACGGCGAGGACTACGACGGACCCGGCAGCGACCGCTCCGCCTAGACCGAGGCAAGGCCTCCGGCCCGCACAACACCAAGGCGCTGTGGCGCAGTTCCCCGCACGATCCGGGAACTGCGCCACAGCGCCTTTTCGTTGTCCCACCAGCGACCACCCGTACCGGCCCCGGCCGACACGGACCCGGCCGTTCCGCCCCGGTGTGAGGTGTGGCACGATGCTGGCTCCCCGTCACCCCTCGCACAGGAGACACCCCGCGTGCCGCACCGCCCCGCAGAGCTGACGCCGACACCGGAATTCCTGGCCCACAGCAGCGCCAGGCCGCTCCACTGGCTCGCCACGGCCACCGCCATGGCCGCCTTCGTAGCCCTCGCGGGACTCATCCAGCCGGACGCCTCCGCCACCGGCCATGCCGGCCCCGCGGGCACCTCCGCGGCCCCCGCGAGCGGCCCGCAGGCCACCGCCCCCGACCCGGCGGCGGTCACCTACCCGCTGGACTGCAAGGGCCTCCCGACGGCCGTCACGGCCGCCGCCGAGGGCGACCTCGACGGCGACGGCCGCCCCGAGACCGTCGCCGCCGTGCGCTGCGACGCCGGATCCGGCACCCCGCCCCACGCGATCTACGTACTCGCCCGGGACAAGGCCCCCGGCGCGCCCCCGAGGATCGTCGCGACCCTGCTGGAAGCCGGGAAACGACAAACCGCCGCCGATCTCGCGATCAGCGACGGAGTCGTCACCGCCAGTCTCCTCGGTTACTCCTCGCCCCAGGTGCCCCGCTACAGCCCCGACGTGAAACAGCTCGCCAAGTGGCGCTGGAGCGGCGGAAAATTCCGCCAGGAGCTGACGAACTCAGACGCCAGGAGTGTTTGAACCGTCACTCCGCGTCCGGACCGAACACCTCGACCCTGTCCGAAACGCGCCTTACGTGGATGCAGTCGCCCGGGCACTCCTTGGCCGAGTCCACCACGTCCTGCAACAGCGTCAGCGGAACCGGAGTCGTCGCCCCCGCCTCCACCAGAAGCTCGTCCTCAGGGCTCTTCACGTACGCCAGACCATCGATGTCCAGCTCGAACACCTCCGGCGCGTACTGCACACAGATGCCGTCACCGGTGCACAGGTCCTGGTCGATCCAGACCTCAAGCGGCTCGCCGGCCTGCCCGGCACCACCCGTGGGAGCCTCCTGCTGCACGGTCATATCTCCTGCCGTTCCCTGCGCTCAGTGATCCGTTTCCGCCACGAGCCGCGGCAAGTCGCGCGGGCCCTGACGGGTGTTGAACACTTCGACCTTACAACCGGCCGCTTTCCGATGTTGATGGGTGGGTATTTCCTTGGCGTGAGGGAGTACGCAAGGGTGAAGATCGGACACACCTCTACCGTCTTTGTGATCTAGGGGTTTCAATCACCACCAGCCCAGGTAGGGTCAGGAAGCGTCCAGCTCCCCTTGGAGGAGGTGAGGACCGTGGCAGCCCACGACGACGACATCAACCGCGGCATCCGGCCGGGGCGAGGGTCTGAGGACCCCGCCGGCCAGGTTGCCTATCTCGAGCAGGAAATCGCCGTCCTGCGACGTAAGCTCGCCGACTCTCCGCGACACACGAGGATTCTCGAAGAGCGGATCGTCGAGCTCCAGACAAACCTGGCCGGCGTCTCCGCGCAAAACGAGCGACTGGCAAATACGCTCCGTGAGGCCCGCGACCAGATCATCGCACTCAAAGAGGAAGTCGACCGGCTCGCGCAGCCGCCGGCCGGCTTCGGTGTCTTCCTTCAGGCGAACGAAGACGG
Source organism: Streptomyces sp. NPDC002181 (assembly GCF_042890485.1). Lineage (NCBI taxonomy): Bacteria > Bacillati > Actinomycetota > Actinomycetes > Kitasatosporales > Streptomycetaceae > Streptomyces > Streptomyces sp. NPDC002181. The sequence goes on from NZ_JBIASC010000008.1 coordinate 157,270, forward strand.
CACCGTCGACATCTTCACCGGGGGTCGAAAGCTCCGTGTGAACGTCAGCCCCAGCGTCGACCCGGAAGACCTCCGGCGCGGCCAGGAGGTCATGCTCAACGAGGCCCTCAACGTGGTCGAGGCCATGGAGTTCGAACGGGCCGGGGACATCGTCACCCTCAAGGAGATCCTTGAGGACGGCGAGCGCGCCCTGGTGGTCGGGCACACCGACGAGGAGAGGGTGGTGAGGCTCGCCGAGCCGCTCCTGGACATCACCATCCGCCCCGGCGACGCCCTCCTGCTCGAACCCCGCTCCGGCTACGTCTACGAGGTCGTCCCCAAGAGCGAGGTCGAGGACCTGGTCCTCGAAGAGGTCCCCGACATCGACTACGACAAGATCGGCGGCCTGGGCGACCAGATCGAACTGATCCGCGACGCGGTCGAGCTCCCGTACCTCTACCCCGACCTCTTCAAGGAACACGAACTGCGGCCCCCGAAGGGCATCCTGCTCTACGGCCCCCCCGGCTGCGGCAAGACGCTCATCGCCAAGGCAGTGGCCAACTCCCTTGCCAAGAAGGTCGCCGAAGTGACCGGACAGGCCCAGGGGAAGTCCTACTTCCTGAACATCAAGGGCCCCGAACTCCTCAACAAGTACGTCGGCGAGACCGAGCGGCACATCCGCCTCGTCTTCCAGCGTGCCCGCGAGAAGGCCAGCGAGGGCACCCCCGTCATCGTCTTCTTCGACGAGATGGAGTCCCTCTTCCGCACCCGCGGATCCGGCGTCAGCTCGGACGTGGAGAACACCATCGTCCCCCAGCTGCTCGCCGAGATCGACGGCGTGGAAGGCCTGGAGAACGTCATCGTCATCGGCGCCTCCAACCGCGAGGACATGATCGACCCGGCCATCCTGCGCCCCGGCCGGCTCGACGTGAAGATCAAGATCGAGCGCCCCGACGCCGAAGCGGCGAAGGACATCTTCGCCAAGTACCTCAAGGCCTCGCTGCCGCTCCACACCGACGACCTCACCGAGCACTCCGGCTCGCCCGAGGTCGCCGTCCACAGCATGATCCAGACCGTCGTCGAGCAGATGTACGCCGAGACCGAGGAGAACCGCTTCCTCGAGGTCACGTACGCCAACGGCGACAAGGAAGTCCTCTACTTCAAGGACTTCAACTCCGGCGCCATGATCCAGAACATCGTGGACCGGGCCAAGAAGATGGCCATCAAGGCCTTCCTCGAACACAACCAGAAGGGCCTGCGGGTCGCACACCTGCTCCAGGCCTGCGTGGACGAGTTCAAGGAGAACGAGGACCTGCCCAACACCACCAACCCCGACGACTGGGCCCGGATCTCCGGCAAGAAGGGCGAGCGGATCGTATTCATCCGCACCCTCGTCACCGGAAAGCAGGGCGCGGACACCGGACGCTCCATCGACACGGTGGCGAATACCGGTCAGTACCTCTGATCGAACAGGGCGGCTGCGGGTGCCCTGCCCGGGCACCCGCAGCCGACTGCTTTACCGACTGCTTTTCAGCCGGTGACGGAGTGAAGTCAATGACTGAAATGATCTCCCCACCAGCGCGGAGTGGTTCTAGGCTCTTCCGTACCGCCGGTCGCGCAGTGCGGGGACGGGCACCGCACACGCACCGGAGCACCAGCGGTACTTGAGCGCCGCTCCCGAACGGGAGCGCCGCCGGGCAAGGAGGGCCGCATGACCGTACGGCGAGTAATGGGAATCGAGACGGAGTACGGGATCTCCGTCCCGGGGCACCCGAACGCCAATGCCATGCTCACCTCGTCCCAGATCGTCAACGCCTACGCGGCGGCGATGCACCGGGCGCGCCGCGCCCGCTGGGACTTCGAGGAGGAGAACCCGCTGCGGGACGCCCGCGGCTTCGACCTCGCCCGCGAGGCCGCCGACAACAGCCAGCTCACCGACGAGGACATCGGCCTCGCCAACGTCATCCTCACCAACGGCGCACGGCTCTACGTGGACCACGCGCACCCCGAGTACAGCTCCCCGGAGATCACCAACCCGCTCGACGCCGTCCTCTGGGACAAGGCCGGCGAGCGGATCATGGCCGAGGCCGCCGTACGGGCCGCCCAGCTCCCCGGCGCCCAGCCCATCCACCTCTACAAGAACAACACCGACAACAAGGGCGCCTCCTACGGCACGCACGAGAACTACCTGATGAAGCGGGAGACCCCTTTCTCGGAGATCGTGCGCCACCTGACCCCCTTCTTCGTCTCCCGCCAGGTCGTGACCGGCGCGGGACGGGTCGGGATCGGCCAGGACGGCCGGGAGCACGGCTTCCAGATCAGCCAGCGGGCGGACTACTTCGAGGTCGAGGTCGGCCTGGAGACCACGCTCAAGCGGCCGATCATCAACACGCGCGACGAGCCGCACTCGGACGCGGAGAAGTACCGCCGGCTGCACGTGATCATCGGCGATGCCAACCTCTCCGAGATCTCCACGTACCTCAAGCTCGGCACCACGGCGCTCGTCCTCTCGATGATCGAGGACTCCTTCATCAACGTCGACCTGGCGGTGGACCAGCCCGTCCGGACCCTGCACCAGGTCTCCCACGACCCCGATCTGCAACATCTGATCACGCTCCGCAGCGGTCGCACGCTGACCGCCGTGCAGCTCCAGATGGAGTACTTCGAGCTGGCCAGGAAGTACGTGGACGAGCGTTTCGGCTCGGACGCGGACGAGCAGACCAAGGACGTGCTGGTCCGCTGGGAGGACGTGCTGGGCCGGCTGGAGAGCGACCCGATGAGCCTGTCGGGGGAGCTGGACTGGATCGCCAAGCGCGAGATCCTGGAGGGCTACCGGAGGCGGGACGGGCTCGGCTGGGACGCCGCCCGGCTGCACCTGGTGGACCTCCAGTACGCGGACGTGCGGCCCGAGAAGGGCCTGTACAACCGCCTGGTGGCCCGCGGCAAGATGAAGCGGCTGGTGGAGGAGCCGGCGGTGGAGCGCGCGCAGGGCAAGCCGCCGGAGGACACCCGGGCGTACTTCCGGGGGCGGTGCCTGGAGCAGTACGCGGACGACGTGGCCGCGGCCTCGTGGGACTCGGTGATCTTCGACCTCCCGGGCCGCGACTCCCTCCAGCGGGTCCCGACGCTGGAACCCCTGCGGGGTACCCGCAAGCACGTGAAGGAGCTCCTGGACCGCTGCCGCACGGCGGAGGACCTGGTGCGGGTACTGAGCGGGAACTGAGGGCTGAAAAGTCCCCGTTCCGGGAATCATGAAAGCAGCCGCACGTTGTGAAAGTGCGGGGACGAATGCCGGGCCCTCCTTGTAGGGTCCGACGTAGGGTCTGATCTTGAGAGATCCCGATCCCGGGGTCTCTCGACATGAGCGCGCGAACCGAGCGGGGTGAGGTAGACATGGCGACCAAGGACACCGGCGGCGGACAGCAGAAGGCGACTCGCTCGACCGAGGAGGTCGAGGAGGCTGCGGTCGAAGAATCGACCGACCTCAAGGAGCGACAGGAAAAGCTCTCCGACGACGTCGACTCGGTTCTTGACGAGATTGACGACGTCCTCGAGGAGAACGCCGAGGACTTCGTGCGTTCCTTCGTGCAAAAGGGTGGCCAGTAAGGCCCCTCTGCCTTCGATTCGAAGGTAATGGTGGACGAAATGGCCAGGCGGGAGCAGAGCGCAGTCGCGCGCCCGATGCGGTGAGCAGAAGCCGCGTCGGGCGCTGGCTCCCGTAGGTTGATCATCGCAGTGGGGCGGGTAGGGTCCGTGGCGTACTTTGCTTCAACTGCAATTCAGGTCTTGGCGTGTTGAAAGACAACCCCGACCGCATGCGTCGGGCCGCCGCTCATTTGGAGGGAACGCGTGGAAGCCAACACTCGTAGCACGGGGCGGCTGCCGGCAGCCTTCCTGACGCCGGGGTCCTCGTCCTTCATGGACTTCCTCGGGGCGCACTCGCCCGAGATGCTGCCGGGGAACCGGAAGCTGCCCGAGGGCGTTGTCGAGGCGCCGCACGGGACGACCATCGTGGCGACGACGTTCCCCGGCGGGGTCGTGCTCGCCGGTGACCGGCGCGCGACCATGGGGAACATGATCGCGCAGCGGGACATCGAGAAGGTGTTCCCTGCCGACGAGTACTCCGCGGTGGGCATCGCCGGTACGGCCGGCCTGGCCGTGGAGATGGTGAAGCTGTTCCAGCTGGAGCTGGAGCACTTCGAGAAGGTGGAGGGGACGACCCTCTCCCTGGAGGGCAAGGCCAACCGGCTCTCCACCATGATCCGGAGCAATCTGGGCATGGCGATGCAGGGGCTGGCGGTCGTCCCGCTGTTCGCCGGGTACGACGAGGCCAAGGAGAAGGGCCGGATCTTCTCCTACGACGTGACCGGCGGCCGCTCCGAGGAGCACGGCTACGCGGCCACCGGCTCCGGCTCGATCTTCGCGCGGGGCTCGATGAAGAAGCTGTACCGCCCCGATCTGACGGAGGAGCAGGCCACCACCCTGGTCGTGCAGGCGCTGTACGACGCGGCCGACGACGACTCGGCGACCGGTGGGCCGGACCTGTACCGCCACATCTACCCCATCGTCACCGTCATCACCGACGAGGGATTCCGCAGGCTGACGGACGAGGAGTCGCAGGAACTCGCCCGCAGCGTCACCAACCGGCGGCTTGAGCAGCCCGACGGGCCGCGCGCGGCCCTGCTCTGACCAGTCCTCCTCGTCGCCCAGAAGAAAGGGACGGATAACCGGTGTCGACTCCGTTCTACGTCTCACCCCAGCAGGCCATGGCCGACCGGGCGGAATACGCCCGCAAGGGCATCGCCCGCGGTCGCAGCCTCGTCGTGCTGCAGTACGCCGACGGCATCGTGTTCGTCGGCGAGAACCCCTCGCGCGCGCTCCACAAGTTCAGCGAGATCTACGACCGGATCGGCTTCGCAGCCGCCGGCAAGTACAACGAGTACGAGAACCTGCGGATCGGTGGAGTGCGCTACGCCGATCTGCGCGGATACACCTACGACCGTGACGATGTGACGGCCCGTGGGCTGGCGAACGTCTACGCGCAGACGCTGGGCACGATCTTCTCGTCGGCCGGTGAGAAGCCGTACGAGGTGGAGCTGGTCGTGGCCGAGGTCGGTGCGACCGCCGCGGGTGACCAGATCTACCGGCTGCCGCACGACGGTTCGATCGTGGACGAGCACGGCTCGGTCGCGGTCGGCGGCAACGCCGAGCAGATCAGCACGTACCTGGACCAGCGGCACCGGGACGGCATGACCCTGGCGGAGGCGCTGAAGCTGGCGGTGCAGGCGCTGTCGAGCCAGGCGAACGGTGCGGACAAGACGATTCCGGCCGAGCGGCTGGAGGTCGCGGTGCTGGACCGGACGCGGGCGCAGCAGCGGAAGTTCAAGCGGATCCGGGGCCGGCAGCTGTCGCGGCTGCTGGAGGCGGACGTCACGGCGGCGGTGCAGGCGGATGCCGTGTCGAACGACGAGGCTCCCGAGGACGATTCCGAGTAGACGCCTCGTGCGTGGTGGCGCCCCCGGCCTTGTGGCCGGGGGCGCTTTCGCGTTGTCAGGCGCGGGCCGGGCCGGTGGAAGCGCGGACGACCAGTTCGACGGGGATGTCGGGGGCGGCCCAGGCGGTGCCGTCGAGGACGGCGAGGAGGGCGCTCATGCCCTGTTCGCCGACGCGTTCGGCGGGGAGGCGGACGGTGGTGAGCTCGGGTTCGACGGCGGTGGCGAGGGCGAGGTCGTCGAAGCCGGCGACGGAGAGGTCCTCGGGGACGCTCAGGCCCAGGCGGCGGGCGGCCTTGCAGGCGCCCGCGGCGAGGATGTCGTCGTCGCAGACGATGGCGGTGGGCCGGTCCCCGGGGGCCGCGAGGGCCGCCTCCACGGCCGTACGGGCGTCGGTGACGGTGAGCGGGGCCCGTGCGGTGCGCAGCTCGGCGTGGGGTCCCAGGAGGGCGGCGAGGGTTTCGGCGCGGACGTCGAAGGTCCAGGAGTCGATGGCGGAGGCGAGGTGGAGGATGCGCCGGTGGCCGAGGGCGAGGAGGTGTTCGGTGATCTGGCGCATGCCGTCGGCGATGGCGAGGTTGACGTGGGCGGCGGCGCGTCCGGCGGTGGGGTCGCTGTCGAGCATGACGAGGGGGAGTTCGGCGTCGGCGATGGCGTCGAGGGCGTGGGCGGCCATGGAGGAGGCGATGACGCCGTCGAGGGCGGCGCGGGCGGAGGCGAAGGGGTCGCGGGCGGGGCCGGTGCCGTCGGGGGAGGGGTAGAGGACCACGCCGAAGCCGTGTTCGGCGGCGATGCGGGCGGCGCCGGTGTAGACGCCGGCGAAGAACTCGTTGGTGAGGGCGGGGACGACGAGGAGGGCGGTGCGGGTGGTGCCGAGGCGGAGGCTGCGGGCGGCGAGGTTGGGGCGGTAGCCGAGGGTGGTGGCGGTCTCGCGGACGTGGGCGGCGGTGCGCTCGGAGACGCGGCCGCGCCACTTGTCACCGAGGACGAGGGAGACGGTGGCCTGGGAGACCCCGGCGGCGGCGGCCACGTCGCGGCTGGTGGGTCTCGTCACACGGGTCTCCTGAAAGGCGAGGTCGGCGGGGTGGGGGTGGTGCGCCGGGTGGACCGTCGGGTTGTGGCCATGGTACGTATAACCGTCTTCGTTATACGTATTACTTGTTGTTGCTTGATGTGTTCCCGGCGGGTCCGGGCAGAAGGGGGCGGACATGGCCGCGGGATACGCGGAGCTGCTCAGGACCCGGCACGCCGCACGGCTGCTGGCGGGCACGCTGGTCGGCCGGCTGCCGAACGCCACGGCGGCGATCGCGATCGTGCTGTTCGTACGGGCCGAGGGGGGCAGCTACAGCCTCGCGGGCGCGCTCGCCGCGGTCTACGGGGTGGCGAACGCGGTGGGTCAGCCGCTGCTCGGGCGTGCCGTGGACCTGGTCGGGCAGCCGCGGGTGCAGCTGCCCGCGGCGGTGCTCTCGGCGCTGGGCATGGCGTGGCTCGCGTTCGCGGGTACCGGGTCGGCGGCGGCCGCGTACGGGGCCGTGGTCGTCGGCGGGTTCTTCGCGCCGCCGCTGGAGGGCGGTCTGCGGGCGCTGTGGCCCTCGGTGCTCGGCGGCAAGGAGGAGCAGGTGCACGCCGCGTACGCGATGGACGCGGTGGCGCAGGAGATCATGTACACGGTCGGCCCGCTGCTCGTGACGCTGTGCGTCTCCCTGTGGGACCCGGCCGGGGCGCTGCTGGTGATCCACGCGCTGGGCGTCCTGGGGGCGCTCTCCGTGGTGGTCAGCGCGCCCTCGCGGACGTGGCGTTCGGAGCCGCGCGAGGCGCACTGGCTGGGCGCGCTGCGCTCGAAGGGGCTGCGGGCGCTGCTGGGCGCGTTCTTCTTCGTGGGCATGGCACTGGGTTCGATCACGGTCGCGGGCGTGGCGTACGCGGATGACCACGGGGGCCAGTCGGTGTACGGCTGGCTGATGGCGGCGCTGGGTCTGGGCGCGCTGGCCGGCGGGGTGCTCTACGGGGCGCGGCAGTGGGCGGGGGCGCCGGAGCGGCGGCTGCGGGTGATCGTGGCGCTGCTGGCGGTGTGCTACCTGCCGCTGGTGCTGGTTCCGGGGCCGGTGGCGATGACGGCGCTGGCGGCGCTGGCGGGTGTGTTCCTGGCGCCGGCGCTGGCGTGCGCGTTCATCGTCGTGGACCGTCACGCTCCGGTGGGGACGGTGACGGAGGCGTTCTCGTGGCTGGTGACGTTCTTCGGCGTGGGCGCGGCGATCGGTACGGCGGCGGCGGGTCCGGCGGTGGAACTGGGTGGTTCGGCGAGCGGGTTCGGCGTGGCGTGTGTCGCCGGTGCGTCGGCGCTGCTGGTGCTGACGCTCACTCAGCGCGTCATGGCCGCTCCGGGCCGGACCCGTACGGTGGCGGGTTCGCCGGCGCCGGCCGCGGAAGGCGTCGGCGGGGGCGCGCTGGAGGGCCCTTCGGGTGGTCCTTCGGGTGGTCCGTCGGGCGGTCCGGCGGAGCGGCTCGTCGGCAACTGATCGAAACGGCGTTCACGAACCCGGTTTCAGAACAGTGCGGAAGGCGTAATGTTCAGTCATGGACCGCCGCATTTTCGGGCTGGAGAACGAGTACGGCGTCACGTGCACGTTCAGGGGACAGCGCCGACTGTCTCCTGACGAAGTGGCGCGCTACCTCTTCCGCCGTGTCGTGTCATGGGGCCGCAGCAGCAATGTCTTTCTGCGGAACGGCGCCCGCCTGTACCTCGACGTGGGTTCGCATCCGGAATATGCAACTCCCGAATGCGACAACGTGACGGAACTCGTCACGCACGACAAGGCAGGCGAGCGCATTCTGGAAGGTCTGCTCGTCGACGCCGAACGCCGCCTGCACGAGGAGGGAATCGCGGGCGACGTCTATCTCTTCAAGAACAACACCGACTCGGCGGGCAACTCGTACGGCTGCCACGAGAACTATCTGGTGGCCCGGCACGGGGAATTCTCCCGCCTGGCGGACATCCTCATTCCGTTCCTCGTCACGCGCCAGCTGATCTGTGGCGCGGGCAAGGTGCTGCAGACCCCCCGGGGTGCGGTCTACTGCGTGAGCCAGCGGGCCGAGCACATCTGGGAGGGCGTCAGCTCCGCGACGACCCGGTCGCGGCCGATCATCAACACCCGGGACGAGCCGCACGCGGACGCCGAGCGCTACCGCCGGCTGCACGTGATCGTCGGGGACTCGAACATGTCCGAGACGACCATGCTGCTCAAGGTCGGGGCCACCGACCTTGTGCTGCGCATGATCGAGGCGGGCACGGTGATGCGGGACCTGACCCTGGAGAACCCGATCCGGGCGATCCGCGAGGTCAGCCACGACATCACGGGCCAGCGCAAGGTGCGTCTGGCGAGCGGTCGCGAGGCCTCGGCTCTGGAGATCCAGCGCGAGTACTACGACAAGGCCGTGGACTTCGCCGAGCGCCGGGGGATCCGTACCGGCACCGTGGACCAGGTGCTGGAGCTGTGGGGCCGCACCCTCGACGCGATCGACGCGGAGGACCTGGACCGGATCGGGACCGAGATCGACTGGGTCATGAAGTACCAGCTGATCGAGCGGTACCGGGCCAAGCACGGCATGACCATGTCGAACCCGCGGGTGGCCCAGATAGACCTCGCGTACCACGACATCCACCGCCGGCGCGGGCTGTACTACCTGCTGGAGCGCAAGGGGCAGGCGGCGCGGATCTGCAACGACCTCAAGATCTTCGAGGGCAAGTCGGTGCCTCCGCAGACCACGAGGGCGCGGCTGCGCGGCGACTTCATCCGCCGGGCGCAGGAGCAGCGGCGGGACTTCACGGTCGACTGGGTGCACCTGAAGCTGAACGACCAGGCGCAGCGGACCGTGCTGTGCAAGGACCCGTTCCGGTCGGTGGACGACCGGGTGGAGAAGCTGATCGCCGGGATGTGAGATCCCGCTGATCTTGGGCAGGGCCCCGTACGGATCTCGTACGGGGCCCTGCCCACGCCTTAGAGTGGCGTCGACCGCACCGCCGTCTGAGATCTGAGGAACACGTGCGCCGACTTGCCGGCCTGCTTGTCGTACCCCTTCTGCTGCTGTCGACAGCAGCCTGTGGCGACAGCGGCTCCGACTCTGCCGAGATGAAGAACGGGGCGCCCGCGATCACCAAGGGTGCCAAGTTCGGTGAGACCCCGACCCTGTCGAAGGGCAAGGGGGACCCGCCGAAGGAACTGAAGGTCGTGACCGTCAGCGAGGGCGACGGCCCGGTGCTGAAGAAGGGCGATGTCGCCCAGGTCAACTACCTCGGCCAGGTCTGGGACGGCAAGGAGCCGTTCGACCAGAGCTTCGGCAAGGGCAAGCCGTTCGAGGTGACCATCGGTGCCGGAATGGTCATCAAGGGCTGGGACCAGGGCCTTGAGGGCAAGAAGGTCGGCAGCCGTCTGGAGCTGGTGATCCCGCCGGACCTCGGTTACGGCGACAAGGGCTCCGGCGACAAGATCAAGCCGAACGCCACGCTGGTCTTCGTCGTGGACATCGTCAAGGGCACCTCGGTCCCGGCCTCGGCCAAGGGCAAGGAGGTCGCGCAGGACGACAAGGACCTGCCGAAGATCGGTACGAACACGGACGGCAAGGAAGTCTCCGTGACCGTTCCGAAGGACGTGACGCCGCCGGCGAAGCTGGTCTCGAACTACGTGCTGGAGAGCGACGGCGCGCCCGTCAAGGACACCGACAGCGTCGTGGTCAAGTTCAACGGCAAGACGTGGAAGGACGACAAGACCTTCGAAAGCACGTACGCCACGGACCAGACGGTGACCTGGCCGATGGACCAGCTCTCGGTCAAGGGGCTCAAGGAAGGCCTGGTCGGCAAGAAGGTCGGCAGCCGGATCCTCCTGGTCATCCCGCCGGACCAGGGCTTCGGCGACAAGGAGACGGGCACCATCCCGGCGAACTCGACGCTGGTCTTCAGCCTCGACATCCTCGCCGTGATGTAAGACTGTCCGGGTTGACCTGATTCAGTTTTGAGGAGCAGTTCCGTGAGCAACCAGCTCGAGAAGCCCGAGATCGACTTCCCCGACTTCCCGGTCCCGGCCGACCTGGTCGTCGAGGACATCTGGGAGGGCGACGGACCCGTGGCCGAGGCCGGCAAGAAGGTCTCCGTCCACTACGTGGGCGTGTCCTATTCCACCGGTGAGGAGTTCGACGCCTCCTGGAACCGCGGCGCCCCGCTGCAGTTCATCCTGGGCATCGGCCAGGTCATCCCCGGCTGGGACCAGGGCGTCCAGGGCATGAAGGTCGGCGGCCGGCGCAAGCTGGTCATCCCGGCCCACCTGGCGTACGGCGACAACAGCCCGACCCCCGCGATCAAGCCGGGCGAGACGCTGATCTTCGTCTGCGACCTGATGGGCGTCTGATCCGACGACCTGTGACCGGTAAAGGGGCCCCCGCCGTCAGGCGGGGGCCCTCGCTTTTGCCGGGGCCCGCCGGGGCGGTACGGTCAACGGTCACGGGGCGTGTTCTGCGTGCCGTGGGTGCAACGTGTGGGCGGAGAAGGGCGGAAGGGCGTCGATGGCGATTGCCAAGGCCGAGCGGCTGATGAATCTGGCGCTGTGTCTGCTGGGGACCCGCCGGCCGCTCAGCAAGCGCGAGCTGCGCGGTTCCATCGAGGCGTACATGGAAGCCGGCAACGACGAGTCGTTCAACCGCATGTTCGAGCGGGACAAGGACGATCTGCGTGAACTCGGCCTGGTCATCGAGACGGTGGAGAACCTGGAGGGCGAGACCGGCTACCTCGCCCGCCGCGACAGCAACCGGCTGCCGCCCGTCTCCCTCGACGCCGAGGAGGCAGCGGCCCTCGGGCTCGCGGCCAAGGTCTGGCAGCAGGCCCGCCTCGCCGGAGCCGCCAGCGGGGCCCTGCAGAAGCTGCGCGCGGGCGGGATGCCCGAGGCGGGGGACCCGTACGAAGGCCAGCACAGTGCCATCGAGCCGCGCATCCCGGTCCACGAGGCGGCTTTCGAGCCGCTGATGCTGGCCTGCCGCGACCGCCGGCCGGTGGTCTTCGACTACCGCAAGTCCACCGCCGCGCGCCCCGAGACCCGCCAGGTGGAGCCGTGGGCGCTGGAGTGCTGGCGCGGCCACTGGTACCTGGCCGGATACGACCGCGACCGCGGGGCGGAGCGCGTGTTCCGGCTGTCCCGGATCACCGGCAAGGTCAAGTCCCGGTCGGCCAAGTACACCGCCGAGGTGCCGGACGTGGTCACCGTACGGGAGACCGTGGCGAGCTGGGCCGGGGAGAGCGCGGACCGCTCCGCGCTGATCCGGCTGCGGAGCGGCGCCGGGTACCCGCTGCGGGCCAAGGCCACCGCCGTGCGCGAGGGCGGGGACGGCTGGGACGAGCTGGAGATCCCGTACGGGCACGGGCTCGACGCCTGGCTCGTCGAGTTCGGGCCGGACGTGGTGGTCGTGGAACCCGCCGACCTGAGGGCGGACGTCGTGGACCGGCTGCGCGCCGTGGCCGCGGGCTGAGGCCGCCGCCCCGGCGGACCGGACGGGCCCGGTCCGCCCCGTCCGCCGGCCGATCCGCCGCACCGACCGCACCACCGCACCGTCCGCAAGACGTGCCCTGAGGGGGAGACGTACCAGCATGGCTGCCAACGCCATCGACCAGACCCGCCGGATGCTGTCCCTGGTGACGTACCTGCGCGAGCGCCCCGGGGCGCACGTCGCCGACGTCGCCCGCGCCTTCGGGATCACCGAGGACGAGCTGATCTCGGACCTCGACGTGCTGCCCATGTGCGGGACCAGCTTCCGCGGCGGGGACCTGCTCGACATCGACACCGACGGGGAGCGCATCTGGTGGCGCAACCCCGACGCCTCGGGGGAATCCACCGCCGAGCCGCTGCGCCTGGCCGCCGACGAGGCGACCGCGCTGCTGGTCGCCGCCCGCGCCGTGGCCACCCTGCCGGGGCTGCGCGAAAGCGACCGGGACGCCCTGCTGCGGGCCACCGCGAAGCTGGAGGCGGCCGCGGGAGAGGCGGCCGGGGCCAGCTCCCGGCTGTCGGTCACCTTCGAATCGGAGGGCGGGGTCTTCGCCGACGTCGACCGGGCCATCGCGGAGCGCCGGCGTCTGTGGCTGCGCTACTACTCGCCCGCCCGGGACGAGCTGACCGAGCGCAAGGTCGACCCGATCCGGCTCTTCGCGGTGGGCCACACCTACATGGAGGGCTGGTGCCACCTCTCCGAGGCCCGGCGCACCTTCCGCCTCGACCGGGTCGCCGAGATCCGGCTGCTGGACGAGCGGGCCGAGCCGCCCGCCATCGAGCCGCGCGATCTGTCCGAGGGGCTCGTCCAGCCGGCCGCGGAGGACCCGGAGGTCGTGGTCGAGGTGGGGCCGGGCGGCCGCTGGGTCGCCGAGTACTACCCGCACGACAGCGCCGAGGAGCTGTCCGACGGCGGCCTGCGGATCACGCTGCGCAGCCCGGACCCGGCCTCGCTGCGACGGCTCGCGCTGCGGCTGGGCCGCGAGGGCCGGATCGTGGCGCCCGCGGAGCTGGCCGGCAGTGCGCGGCAGGCGGCGCGGGAGGCGCTGGCCGGCTACGGGGAACAGGGCTGAAGAAGCGGTACGAGCAGGGCTGGGCAAGGGGAGGCGGCGGGGCCGGGCGGTACGGGCCCCCTGCCGCATGGGAGCCGCGCCGTCCGCCAGGGACGGGACGGTCTGAGGGGAGCGCCGAGCGATGTCGCCAATGTCCGGGTCACGGAAGGTGCAGGCCGCGGCGGGGCCGCCGGTCTCCTTCAAAGCCGCCTGTTCGGACTGCCGGGCCCGCTTCGAACTGGACGCGGGGGCCCTGCGGCTGGTGATCGGCGGGAGCCGGCGCACCACGTTCTACTCGTTCACCTGTCCCGCCTGCGGAGCCTCGGTGCGCAAACCGGCCGGTGAGCGCATCGTGGAACTGCTGACCGGCGGCGGCGTGAGCACCCTGCGCAGCGTCTGAGGAGGCCGGTGGCCTAGGCTCGACCCATGCTGTGGCCGATGCTCGCAATCGCCCTGGGTTTCCTCGGGCTCGCCGTTCTCGCCGTCCTCGCCGTACGGGTCTTCGTGGAGGTGCGGCGGCTGGCCGGCCAGGTCGAGCTGGCCAGCCGGCGGATCGCGGACGCCTCGGGGGACCTGGAGCGCGCGGCGGGCGACCTGGCGCGTGCGGGCGGCGCCGCCCGACCGTGAAACCGGTACAACCCGCTACAAGTCACAGCATCGTGACCCGGCACATCTCTGGAAAGTGCGGGTCGGGACCCGTACCGTCGGTCCCAGCCGCACGCAAGGCGGGATACCCCCGGGGATTGCCGGGCGTTAACCCCCGGGGGTTACGATCCTTGCCTGGGTGGTCACGGATCAGCATCCGAGGCCGCCGACCCCACAACCAGCCGTTTCGGTGAGAAGGAAGTCAGACATGATCGGCAATCTGAAGCCTCTTGAGATCCTCCTGATCATCGCCGTGATCTTCCTGCTGTTCGGTGCCAAGAAGCTCCCCGACATGGCGCGCTCCCTCGGCAAGTCGGCCCGCATCCTCAAGAGCGAGGCCAAGGCCATGAAGGCGGAGAGCGCCGCGGAGGACAACGCCACCGCCGCGACGGTCGCCGACCAGGCCCCGCAGCAGGCCGCCGCCCCGCGCACCATCAAGGCCGCCCCCGGCGACGTGACCAGCTCGCGTCCGGTCAGCGAGCCGAACCACACCGCCCAGGGCTGATCGCCCGGCCGCCGGGCTGACCGCCCGCGGCCCGGATCACGCCGGTCATCTGCAACGAGACAAGGGACGTGGGTTGCTCAAGTCTGCCCGCAAGCAGGAGAAGCAAGGCAAGCAGGGCAAGGACGCCGAAGGGCGGATGCCTCTTGTCGAGCACCTGCGTGAGCTGAGAAACCGCCTGCTGAAGTCGGTCCTGGCGATCCTCGTGATCACCATCGTGGCGGCGTTCTACTACAAGGACCTGATCGACTTCATGCTGAAGCCGATGCTGGACTCCGTCGGCTGTACCAACGGGGTGGTCTCGCAGCGCAACGGCCGGCCCTGCGCCGACATGACCGTGAACGGCCTCATCGCCCCGTTCTCGATCGCCCTCAAGGTTTCGCTCACCGCCGGTGTGGTGCTCTCGGCGCCGGTGTGGCTCTACCAGCTGTGGGCCTTCGTCGCCCCGGGCCTGCACAACCACGAGAAGCGCTACGCGGTCGGTTTCGTGGCCGTCGGCGCTCCGCTGTTCGCCGCCGGCGGGGTGCTCGCCTACAAGCTGCTGCCGCAGACGGCGACGATCCTCCTCGAATTCACCCCGGACAACGCGCGCAACCTGCTGCCGGTCGACGACTACCTCGACCTGGTCACGCGCATGGTCATCGTCTTCGGCCTCGCCTTCGAGCTGCCGCTGCTGCTGATCCTCCTCAACTTCACCGGAGTCCTGACCGCGAAGCGGCTGGCGAGCTGGTGGCGGGCCATGGTGCTGGGCATCACGATCTTCGCCGCGTTCGCCACGCCCACCGGCGACCCGCTGACCATGATCTCGCTGGCCGCGCCGATCGTCGCCCTCTACTTCATCGCCCTCGGGATCTGCCTGGTCAACGACCGAAGGCGGCGCCGCGGCAACCCGGACGCGCTGCTCGACGACGACGAGGCCTCCGAGCTGGACCTCACGCCCGCGCCGATCGGCGAGATGGAGCCCGTCCAGGCCCCGACCGCCCTGCCCGAGCAGGCTGACGGCGGCCGCCGGCAGATCAACGGTTACGACGACGCGACCTGACAGGTACATTCCCCGGGTGAGTGCTGAGATCACCCTCTTCGTCAATCCCACCGCGGGACGCGGCCGGGGCGCGCACGCCGCGCAGCCGGCCGCTTCCGCGCTCCGGGCCGCCGGGTTCTCCGTACGGACGGTGCTCGGCGCCGATGCCGCGGACGCACTGTCGCGGCTGCGCGCCGCCGTCCGGGAGGGCACCGGGGCGGTGATCGCCGTCGGCGGCGACGGCGTGGTCTCCCTGGCCCTGCAGGCGCTGGCCGGGACGCTGGTGCCGCTCGGGGTGGTCGCCGCGGGCACCGGGAACGATTTCGCGCGGGCCATGGGGCTGCCCGTACGGGAGCCCGCCCGGGCGGGGCGGCTGGCCGCCGAGGCGCTCAAGGAGGGCCGGATCCGCGAGGTCGACCTCGGCCGGCTGGCGGCGGCCCCCGGGCGGGCGGAGGCCTGGTACGGGACCGTGCTGTGCTCCGGCTTCGATTCACGGGTCAACGACCGCGGCAACCGGATGCGGCTCCCGGCCGGCCGGTTCAAGTACGACCTGGCGATCCTGGCGGAGCTGGCCTCCTTCCGGCCGTTCCCGTACCGGATCACCCTCGACGACGGCCCGGTGATCGAGACCGAGGCCACGCTGGTGGCCGTCGGCAACAGCTCCTCGTACGGCGGGGGCATGCGCATCTGCGCGGACGCCGTCCCGGACGACGGGCTCTTCGACGTCGTGGTCGTGGGCGACTGCAGCCGGACCACCCTGCTGAAGGTGTTTCCGCAGGTCTACAAGGGGACGCACCTCGGCCACCCGAAGGTGACCGTCCACCGGGCCGCGAAGGTCACGCTGGAGGCCGCCGGGATCACCGCGTACGCCGACGGCGAGCCGCTGGGAGCGCTGCCGGTGACCGCGCGGTGCGTCCCCGGGGCCCTGCGGCTTCTGGTGTAGCGGCGGCCGCGCGGTCCGTATAAATGATCGCGACTGTTGTCAGGGGCGGCGGGTAGGCTCGAAGACAAGATGACCGAAGAACTCTCACCGGCGGAGCGGTACGCCGCTGCCCGGATCCGCGCCGCCGAAGAAGCCACCGCGCTGGCCCCCTTCCGCGAGATGTACGAATTCGACCTGGACGCGTACCAGGTCGAGGCCTGCAAGGCACTGGAGGCCGGCAAGGGCGTCCTCGTCGCCGCCCCGACCGGCTCGGGCAAGACGATCGTCGGCGAGTTCGCCGTGCACCTCGCCCTCGGCCAGGGCCGCAAGTGCTTCTACACGACGCCCATCAAGGCCCTGTCGAACCAGAAGTACGCCGACCTCGTCAAGCGCTACGGCGCCGACAAGGTGGGCCTGCTGACCGGTGACAACAGCGTCAACTCCGAGGCGCCCGTGGTCGTGATGACCACCGAGGTGCTCCGCAACATGCTCTACGCGGGCTCGCAGTCGCTGCGCGGCCTCGGCTACGTCGTGATGGACGAGGTGCACTACCTCTCCGACCGGTTCCGCGGAGCCGTCTGGGAGGAAGTGATCATCCACCTCCCCGAGTCGGTCACGCTGGTGTCCCTGTCGGCCACCGTGTCCAACGCCGAGGAGTTCGGCGACTGGCTCGACACCGTGCGCGGCGACACCGAGGTGATCGTCTCCGAGGAGCGGCCCGTCCCGCTGTGGCAGCACGTCATGGCCGGCCGCAGGATCTACGACCTCTTCGAGGAGGAGTCCGACCACGGAGGCCGCGGTTCCGCGCGCCGGGAGGTCAACCCCGACCTGCTGCGCATGGCGCGCGAGGAGAACACCCGTACGTACAGTCCGAAGGACCGGCGGCGCGGCAAGATGGTCCGCGAGGCCGACCGCGAGCGCGAGCGGCGCTCCCGCGGCCGGATCTGGACCCCGAGCCGGCCCGAGGTCATCGCCCGGCTCGACGGCGACGGGCTGCTGCCCGCCATCAACTTCATCTTCAGCCGGGCCGGCTGCGAGGCCGCCGTCCAGCAGTGCCTGTTCGCGGGCCTGCGGCTCAACGACGACACGGCCCGCCTGAGGGTGCGTGAGATCGTCGAGGAGCGGACCGCCTCCATCCCCGCCGAGGACCTGCACGTCCTCGGGTACTACGAGTGGCTGGAAGGCCTGGAGCGGGGCATCGCCGCGCACCACGCCGGCATGCTGCCCACCTTCAAGGAGGTCGTGGAGGAGCTGTTCGTCCGCGGCCTGGTCAAGGCCGTCTTCGCCACCGAGACCCTGGCGCTGGGCATCAACATGCCCGCGCGCACGGTGATCCTGGAGAAGCTGGTCAAGTGGAACGGCGAGCAGCACGCCGACATCACCCCCGGCGAGTACACGCAGCTCACCGGCCGGGCCGGGCGGCGCGGCATCGACGTCGAGGGCCACGCCGTGGTGCTGTGGCAGCGCGGCATGGACCCGGCGGGGCTCGCCGGGCTCGCGGGCACCCGTACGTATCCGCTGCGCTCCAGCTTCAAGCCCTCCTACAACATGGCCGTGAACCTGGTCAGCCAGTTCGGGCGGCACCGCTCGCGCGAACTGCTGGAGACCTCCTTCGCGCAGTTCCAGGCCGACCGCTCGGTCGTCGGGATCTCCCGGCAGGTGCAGCGCAACGAGGAGGGCCTGGAGGGCTACCGGGAGGGCATGACCTGCCACCTCGGAAACTTCGAGGAGTACGCGCAGCTGCGCCGCGACCTCAAGGACCGCGAGACCGACCTGGCCAAGCAGGGCGCGGCCCAGCGCCGGGTGCAGGCGGCCAGTTCGCTGGAGAAGCTCAAGCCGGGCGACATCATCCACGTGCCGACCGGCAAGTTCGCCGGGCTCGCCCTCGTCCTGGACCCGGGCGTGCCGGCCGGGCGGGTCAACGGGCACCGCGGGTACGAGTACGCCGAGGGCCCGCGCCCGCTGGTGCTGACCGCGGAGCGGCAGGTCAAGCGGCTCGCCGCGATCGACTTCCCGGTCCCGGTCGAGGCCATCGAGCGGATGCGGATCCCCAAGACGTTCAACGCGCGCTCGCCGCAGTCCCGTCGGGACCTGGCCTCCCAACTGCGGTCCAAGGCCGGGCACATCGCGCCGGAGCGGCGCGGGCGGGGCCGGGCCGCGGCCGCCGACGACCGCGAGATCGCCCGGCTGCGCGCCGAGCTGCGGGCGCACCCCTGCCACGGCTGCGACGAGCGGGAGGACCACGCCCGCTGGGCGGAGCGCTACCACCGGCTCAAGCGGGACACCCAGCAGCTGGAGCGGCGGATCGAGGGCCGGACGAACACGATCGCCCGCACCTTCGACCGGATCCACGCGCTGCTCACCGAGCTGGACTACCTGCGCGAGGACGAGGTCACCGTGCACGGCAAGCGGCTCGCCCGGCTGTACGGGGAGCTGGACCTGCTGGCGTCGGAGTGCCTGCGCGAGGGCGTCTGGGAAGGGCTCTCCCCGGCGGAACTGGCGGCCTGCGTCTCGGCGCTGGTGTTCGAGGCGCGGCAGTCCGACGACGCGGTGGCGCCGAAGGTGCCGGGCGGCGCGGCCAAGGCCGCGCTGGGCGAGATGGTCCGGATCTGGGGCCGCCTCGACGCGCTGGAGGAGGAGCACCGCATCAACCAGGCGGAGGGCGTGGGCCAGCGCGAGCCGGACCTCGGCTTCGCGTGGGCGGCCTACCAGTGGGCCTCCGACAAGAGCCTGGACGAGGTGCTGCGGGAGGCGGAGATGCCGGCCGGCGACTTCGTGCGCTGGTGCAAGCAGGTCATCGACGTGCTGGGGCAGATCGCGGCCGCGGCCCCCTCGGCCTCCGGTGACAGCGGGAGCACCGTGGCCCGCAACGCCCGCAAGGCCGTCGACGCGCTGCTGCGCGGCGTGGTGGCCTACAGCTCGGTCGGCTGACGGCTGACGGCTGACGGCTGTCGGTCTAGAGGTCCTCGGGGCCCCCGGGACCCCGCCATCCGGCGAGGTCCTCCCAGGCCCCGAGGCTCAGGCCGCTCTCGAAGCGGCGCTGGACCCCGGTGACCGGGTCGGTGAACGACACCGTACGGGCCAGGAGCTGGAGCGGCCTGCGGTAGTCGTCCGGGGCCGGATCGGTGACCCGCGGGTAGAGCGGGTCGCCCAGGATGGGCAGACCGAGGCCGTTCATGTGCACCCGCAGCTGGTGGGTGCGGCCGGTGTGCGGGGTCAGCCGGTAGCGGCCCAGCTCCCCTTTGGTGTCGAGGAGTTCGACCAGGCTCTCCGCGTTGGGCTCGGCGCCGGGGACCTCGGCCGCGGCCATCACCCCGCGGGTCTTCTCGATGTGGCTGCGGACGGTGCGCGGGAGTTCGACCGCCGGATCGTGGCGGGCCAGGGCCTCGTACCGCTTGAGCACGCGCCGCTCCTGGAACAGCAGCTGGTACGGGCCGCGGTCCTCGGGGCGGATGCTGAACATCACCAGTCCGGCGGTCAGCCGGTCCAGCCGGTGCGCCGGGCTGAGCTCGGGCAGCCCGAGCTCGGTGCGCAGCCGGGCCAGGGCGGTCTGCGTGATGTGGCTGCCGCGCGGGGTGGTGGCGAGGAAGTGCGGCTTGTCCACGACGAGCAGGTGCGCGTCGCGGTGGACGACGCGGATCGGGAACGGCACCACGGGCTCCGGCTCCATGTCCCGGTGGAACCACAGGTAGGCGCCCGGCTCGTACGGGTCCTTCGGACTCAGGACCCGCCCGCCGGGGCCGAACACCCGCCCGGCGCCGAGCAGGTGCGCGATGGACTCGGCGCCGCGGGTGCCGGCGTAGCGCGCGGCGAGGTAGCCGCCGAGATCGGGCCAGCGTCCGTCGGGGTCGGCGGGCAGCCGCAGCCGGACGGGGTCGATGCCGTCGACCTGGGGCAGGGGCGAGGGGGGTGCCTGGGTTCTGCGTCTCATCGGGTCCAGGCTATGTGCCGGTGGCTACTGCTTGGTGAAGGTGCCCAGGTGGTTGGCGTCCAGGTACTCGATGCGGACCGTACCGTCCTTGAAGACCACCCCGGTGCGGCCGACGGCGTTCTCGCCGGTGGTCACGTAGCTGAAGGTGTCCCCGTCGTAGTGGGTGAGCGGGAAGCGCATCGGCTTCGGGCCGAGGGAGAGGGTGAGACCGCCCTTGCCGCCCGTGTCCGCCGTCACGGTCAGCTTCCCGTAGTAGGGGCTCACGTAGGTGCCGGTGTACGCGCTGTCGGCGCGGGCTGGCTTGGCGCCCGCGGGCGGGTGCGCGTAGTCGGTGGCGGAGCGGCCGGTGTCGAGGGCCTGGGCGTACAGCTGGGCGAAGAGGGGGAGCCACTCGGTGGTCGGTTTGCCGTGCTCGGCGGTGTCGAAGAAGTCCATCGCGATGGCGTCGGCGACGCCGACCGGGGCGCCGTTGGTGAGGACGACGATGCCGAGCTTCTCCAGCGGGAGCATCGTGACGTTGGTGTTGGCGCCGAGTTCGAAGGCGCCGCTGTGGCTCAGGCGCAGCCGGCCGGCGTCGTCGTACGAGACGTTCCAGCCGAGCCCGTAGAAGCCGGTGTGGTCCAGGGGCGGGGTCGGGGGCTGCGACAGGATCTGCGGGAGGTGGGTGGTGGCGAGGGTGTCGGCGGGGATGATCCGCTTCCCGTCGAGGGTGCCGCCGGACAGTTGGAGGCGCAGCCAGCGGGCCATGTCGGTGGCGGTGGAGCTCACGCCGCCGGCCGGGGCCTGGGCGTCGGGGTCGCGCACGAAGCGGGGCGACCAGGTGCCGTCCGGGTTCTTGACGTGGGTGGCGGCGTGGTCGGGGGCGTCGGCGAAGGCCGAGAACCGGGTGCTGGTGCGGGTCATCCCGGCGGGCTTGAACAGTACGTCCTGGTTGAGCTTCTCCCAGGTCGTGCCGTGCTGCCGGGCGACGGCCTCGGCGGCCGCGGTGAGGCCGAAGTTGGTGTAGGCGTAGCTGGCGCGGAACGGGGAGAGGGGCTCCAGGCGCAGGTGGTCGAGGATGTACGCCTGGTCGTAGCCGAGGTCTTCGAGGAGGTCCCCGGCGTGGTCGGGGAGGCCGCTGCGGTGCGAGAACAGGTCGGCGGTGGTGACGTGGCCGGTGACCCAGGGGTCCTTCAGGGCGAAGCCGGGGAGTTCGGTGCGGCGGTCCCAGTCGGCAGGGTCCTTCAGGGTGCCCGCCACCACCGTGGAGGAGACCGGCTTGGAGAGCGAGGCGATCTGGAAGACGGTGTCGGGGCCGATGGCGCCGGGCGCGTCGGCGCGCCGGACGCCGAAGCCCTTGAGGTAGACGACCTTGTCGTCGTGGACGACGGCCACGGCGGCCCCGGGGACTCCGGTGCTGCGCATGGCGTCGGTGATGAACCCGGGCAGGCGCTTCAGCGCGGCGTCCACTTCCGCGTCGGTGATCTGGGGCTTCGGCGCGGGCGGTGGGCTGGGCGCGGCGGCGGCGCCGGTCGCGGCCGTCGCGGCGAAGACGACGGCGGCCCCGGCCGCAACGAGCATGCGGAGCGTGCGCATGGAGACATTGTCACGCCGAACGGGTGACCCCGCCCTGCGGGGGCGGGGCGGGGCGGCCCGGTGCGGTCAGGCCGCGGATTCCTGCTCGGCCAGGACCCTGGCGTTCCAGTCGCGCTTGATCGCCCGCCAGCCCTCGTCGGTCTCGCCGAGGCGCCAGTAACCGGAGATCGACAGGCGCTCCTTGGGGATGCCCCGCTCCAGACGCAGGTGGCTGCGGAGGTCCTTCACGAAACCCGCCTCGCCGTGCACGAAGGCGTGGACGTCGCGGGAGGGGAACTCCAGCGACTTGACCGCCTCGACGAGTTTTTCGCCGACCGGGCCGGAACCGCGGTGCAGCCAGACCGGGACGACGCCGTCCGGGGTGGCGACCTTCTGCTCGTCGTCCGGGCCCTCGACCTCGACGAACGCGCGCACCCGCGCGCCCACCGGCATCTGCTCCATCGCGGCCGCGATGGCCGGCAGGGCGCTCTCGTCGCCCACCAGCAGGTGCCAGTCGGCCGCCGGATCCGGAGCGTAGGCGCCGCCGGGCCCGAGGAAGCGGACGAGTTCACCCGGCTGGACGCGGGCCGCCCAGGGGCCGGCCAGCCCCTCGTCCCCGTGGACGACGAAGTCGAGCGACAGCTCCAGGTGCACCGGGTCCCACGCGCGGACCGTGTACGCCCGCTGGCGCGGCCAGGCGTCCCGCGCGTACTCGGCGCGGATCCGGTCCAGGTCCCACGGCGAGGGGTAGGTGACGCCTTCGGGGGCGAACAGGAGTTTGATGTAGTGGTCCGTGAACTCGCCCGCACTGAACCGGACCAGTCCGGCGCCGCCCAGCACGACGCGCACCATGTGCGGCGTCAGCCGCTCTGTGCGCACGACGACTGCGGTGCCGATGTTGCGGGCGCGTCCTTCTGCCACGGCGTCTCCTGTTGCTCCCCTGAAACTTAGGATTACCTAAGTTAGCACCTCAAGGGTGCAGCGCGCTGCTGAGGCGCGACACGGCTCCGCCCAGACCCCACCGGTGCGCCAGCGCTCCGACGAGTTCCGGCTGCGCCGGCGCCGCGGGAAGGGCCGGGTCGAACTCCGGAAGGGGGACGTCCGAAGCCACCTGGACCACCTTCGGGGCCACCGCCAGATACGGCCGGGATTCGTCCAGCCGCTTGCGCTGCGTGGGCGTCAGCTTCGACTTCGGGTCGTCGATCGCCGCGATGATCCCGGCCAGCGAGCCGTACGCGTCCAGCAGCTTCGCCGCCGTCTTCTCGCCGATCCCCGGCACCCCGGGCAGCCCGTCGCTCGGGTCCCCCCGCAGCAGCGCCAGGTCCGCGTACCCCGAGCCGTCCACCCCGTACTTCTCGCGCAGCCAGGCCTCGTCCGTCAGCTGGAGCGTGCCGACGCCCTTGAGCGGGTACAGCACGCGCCGCTGCCGGGCGTCGTCGACCAGCTGGTACAGGTCCCGGTCGCCGGTGACGATGTCCACGGGGCCCGTGGCGCGTGCCGTGAGCGTGCCGATCACGTCGTCGGCCTCGTACCCGGCGACGCCCACGCGGGCGATCCCGAACGCGTCCAGCGCCGCCTCGATGATCGGCACCTGCGGGGACAGGGTGTCGGGGGTCTCCTCCACGTCCGGACCGCTCTCGGTCTCCTCGGCGACCCGGTGCGCCTTGTACGAGGGGATCAGCTCCACCCGCCACGCCGGACGCCAGTCGGCGTCCATGCACGCCACCAGATCGTCGGGGCGGTGGTCCTGGACGAGGCGCCCGATGAAGTCGAGCAGCCCGCGCACCGCGTTGACCGGGGTGCCGTCCGGGGCCTTCACGGAGTCCGGTACGCCGAAGTACGCGCGGTAGTAGAGGGAGGCGGTGTCCAGCAGCATCAGGCGTCGAGTCGTCGTCACGGTGACGATGATGCCGCACCCCGGGCGGGCGCCCGCAGCCGACGGTTACGCCCGGGGGCACGGAAAGTGGCCGCAAGAGCGATCGGAAATGGCACGGGAGTTTCACCCGGGGCGTACCCTTGTCGGCTCTTGCACGCGAAACCGGGGGCGGTTGCTGCGTAAGGTGCTTACAGCACTCCGATGTGCGCCGGACGCCGACGTACGCCGACGGACCAGACAAGGGGAGGGCAGCCCCGCCATGGACGACAGGGACGGCTCGGACGACAAGGAACGGGACAAGGACGCCAAGGAACCGCTCCGGGTGGGCGTGGCCGTGCGCAAGCGGCGCCGGGCGCTCCACCTGACCCTCGCCGCGGTATCGGCGCGCAGCGGTCTGTCGGTGCCCTTCCTCAGCCAGATAGAGAACGAACGGGCCCGCCCCAGCATGCGCTCCCTGGAACGGGTCGCGGACGCGCTGGAGACCACGGCCGTCGAACTGCTGGCCGCCTCCGACACCGCGCGCACGGTCGACCTCGTACGGGCCGGCGACGACTCCGGGCTCACGCCGCTCCCCGGCGTGCGTCCCCTCGTACGCGGGCACCACCAGCTGCACGCGCTGGAGTTCACCGGGGACCAGGACGCGGGCCGCGAGTACCAGCACCGCAACGACGAGCTGATGTACGTGGTCTCGGGCGCCTGCCAGGTGGAGGCCGAGGGGCGGGCGTACCGGCTGGAGAGCGGGGACGCGCTGTTCCTGTCCGGCGGTGTGCGCCACCGCTGGCGGGCCGTCTCCGAGGACACCCGGCTCCTGGTCGTGGCGGTCGGCGAGCACATCCACGCGACCTCCGAGCCGCCCTCTCCCGGGCAGTGAGCCGCACCCGTCCGCGCGTCGTCTCGCTCGTGCCCTCGCTGACCGAGGCGGTGGCCGTGAGCGCTCCCGGGCTGCTCGTCGGGGTGACCGACTGGTGCACGCACCCCGGCGACCTCGACGGGCGCGGCGCGGTGCGCGTCGGGGGTACGAAGAACCCCGACGTGGAGCGGATCACGGCGCTGCGCCCCGACCTGGTGATCGCCAACGAGGAGGAGAACCGGGCCCCGGACCTGGCGGCGCTGCGCGCGGCCGGGGTGGAGGTGCTGGTCACCGAGGTGCGGGAGCTGCCGCAGGCGCTGACCGAGCTGTCCCGGGTGCTGGTGGGGGCCCTGGGGCTGACGCGGCCGCGGTGGCTGGACGAGGCGGAGTCCGCCTGGGCGGCCGTGGAGCCCCTCGGCTCCCTGACGGCGTTCGTGCCGATCTGGCGGCGGCCCTGGATGGTGCTCGGCCGGGACACGTTCGCCGGCGACCTCCTCGCCCGGCTGGGGATCCGCAACGCCTACGCGGACGACCCCGAGCGGTATCCGAAGGTGCCGCTCGCCGAGCTGGCGGCGAGCGGCTGCGATCTGGTGGTGCTTCCCGACGAGCCGTACGCCTTCGGCGCGGAGGACGGCCCGGAGGCCTTCCCGGGCCTCCCGGCCGCCCTGGTGAGCGGACGCCACCTGACCTGGTACGGACCCTCGCTGGCCGAGGCCCCGGCCGTCCTGTCGGAGGCGATCAGGCGGTCTTCGGCAGCAGCCGGCCGCTGAACAGCCCGCGCAGGGTGTGGAAGGCGGCCACGAGCCAGGCGGTGACCAGCCCGAGGAAGAGGGCGGCGGCGAGCCAGGCGAAGGCGTCGAGACCGGTGTGGCGGGCCAGGCCCGCGGCTCCGGTGACGCAGGTGCCGATGGGGAAGGTCAGCGCCCACCAGGTCATCGCGAACCCCATGCCGCCCCGGGCCGCCCGCAGCAGCATCGCGGCCGCGAGGGCCAGCCACAGCAGGGCGAACCCCATCACCGGCACTCCGTAGACGACCGCGAAGGCGCCGAGGGCGTGGGCGTAAGGGGCGTCGATGGCGCCGGGCGCCACGTCGGCCAGCTGGTTGACGGCGGTGGTGGACTGCCCGAGGGGGCCCAGCACCAGGAACAGCGCCGGGGTCAGGGCCAGGGGCAGGGGACCGTTCAGGATCAGCCGCCCGAAGATCAGGGGCAGCATCAGCAGGATCGCCATCAGGCTCATGCCGAACATGGCGTAGCAGGCCAGCAGCAGCGCCTCGCGGGGCTGGCCCGCGGGCAGGTGGGGTATCAGCAGGGGGCCCAGGGCGGCGGAGACCATCGGGGCGACCAGGGGCAGCAGCCACACGGGGGTGGCCTGCGCCGCCTCGACCTTGTGCCGGACCACCATCAGGTAGGGCACCACCACGGCCATGATCAGGCCGATCGCGGTGCCGGCGGTGAAGAGCACGGCGTCGGCGGCGACGGCGGCGGGTACGCCGATGAGGTCCTTGCCGACGATCAGCGTGCCGCCGCCGACGGCCAGCAGGGCCATCGACAGGCATCCGTAGAAGGGGGCCACGGCGGGGTCGAGGAGATGGGCGCGGGCCTGGTCGCGGTGGTGCAGCCAGTGTCCGGCGCGGGCGGTGAGCAGCAGGGCGAGGGCCACCGCGGACAGTGCCCAGACGATCTGGCAGGCCACGCGCTGGCCGGGCACCTGGTACGGGAGGGTCGCGCCGGCGTTGGCGATGATCGCCGTGCCCATGACGGAGGCGTACCAGTTGGGGCCGAGGTGACGGAGCGCCGGGAAGGCCTTGTGGGTCCGGGGCGCGAGGGGGGTGACGGTGCTGGGTCGCACGGTGGTGGTGACCATGGATACAGCGTCGTCCCAGGTGGAAGGGGGTGGCAGAGGGCATCCTCCTATGAGGTCATAAACTGATGTTATGGCTGATGAGGAGACGGTCCCGCTGGCGCACCGCGTACCGGACCTGGGCGCGCTGGAACTGCTGCTCGCGGTGGCCCGGGTGGGGAGCCTGAGCGGCGCCGCACGGCACCTGGGCATCACCCAGCCGGCGGCGAGCAGCCGGA
Source organism: Streptomyces sp. NPDC002181 (assembly GCF_042890485.1). Taxonomy (NCBI): domain Bacteria; kingdom Bacillati; phylum Actinomycetota; class Actinomycetes; order Kitasatosporales; family Streptomycetaceae; genus Streptomyces; species Streptomyces sp. NPDC002181. Next base: position 183,702 of record NZ_JBIASC010000008.1, read on the forward strand.
TCCGGGCGATGGAGACCCGGCTCGGGGTGGCCCTCGTCGACCGCTCCCCGCGGGGCTCGACCCTGACGGCCGAGGGGGCGCTCGTCACGGACTGGGCCCGCCGGGTGGTGGAGGCGGCCGAGGCCTTCGACGCGGGCGCGCAGGCGCTGCGGGGCCGCCGCGACTCGCGGCTGCGGGTGGCGGCCAGCATGACCATCGCGGAGTACCTGCTGCCCGGCTGGCTGATCGCCCTGCGCGGGGAGCGCCCGGACACGGCGGTCTCCCTGCACGCGGGGAACTCGGCGGACGTGGCCCAGCGGGTGCTCACCCACGAGGCGGACCTCGGCTTCGTGGAGGGGCTGCGGGTGCCGGAAGGCCTGGACTCGGCCGTCATCGCCCAGGACCGCCTGGTGGTGGCGGTGGCCCCGACGCACCCGTGGGCTCGGCGCTCGAAGGGGGTCGAGGCGGCGGAACTGGCCGCGGCCCCGCTGATCCTGCGGGAGCGGGGCTCGGGCACCCGCCAGGTCCTGGACGCCGCGCTCGCCCCGTCCGGAGGTCTGGCGGCGCCCCTGCTGGAACTGGCCTCGACCACGGCGGTGAAGGCGGCCGCGCTGAGCGGTGCGGGGCCGTGCGTCCTTTCGGAGCTGGCGCTGGTCGACGAGCTGGCGGGCCGCCGCCTGGTCGAGGTCCCGGTGCCGGGCGCCGCGCTGGGCCGGGCCCTGCGCGCGGTCTGGCCGTCGGGCGCCCGCCCGGCTGGCCCGGCGCGGGACCTGCTGTCGCTGACCCGGCGGCGTCCGTAGGCCGCCGTCAGCCGACCTGGGCCAGGAACGCCTCCCAGGCCCCGGCGGGCACGGCGAACGTCGGCCCGTACCCCGAGTGGAACGCGATGCACTCGGCCTCCGCGGCCACGAACTCCCCGTACCGCTGTCCGCCCGGCCCATGGAGTGCCACTTCGTCCGCAGCCCGCGCGGCGTCCGCCTCGCGCGGGCGCTGTTCGCCGTACAGGCCCGCGAGGTCTGGATGCGGGCCGAGTGGGAGGACGGCCGGCTGCGGCATCGGGAAGGTGGTGCGGTTCGAGCTGCGGACCGGGGCTCAGCGCCCGCGCCGGGTCGGGTCCTCGGTGTCCTGGGGCCGGCCGTAGCCGGTGCGCGGCATCCGCGGGGCCTCGCCGAGCGCGACCAGGTTCCGGTCGGCGGCGCGGGAGAGCAGGCCGGCCAGGTCGCGCATGGCCCGGCTCGCCGCGAGCTCGTCACCGATCGCGGCGACCTCCACGTCCTCGGGGTCGCAGCGGGCGAGGCCGCGCCCGACCAGCTGCCCCGATCCCGTGTCCAGCACGGCCCGTGCCCGGGTGGTGCCGCCCTCCTCGGTCAGCCAGACCCCGACCTTCCACTCCGCGGTGTGTGTCATGGCAGCACCCCGTCATCCGGCGATCTCGGTCCGTTCCCACCACTCGAACGTGCGCCGTGAGCCCAGCGGGCCGTCCTGGACCCGCGCCGTGGGCCGGTAGTGCTCGTACCCGCCGCGGAACGGGATCTTCAGGTCCTCGCCGGAGGACGGGGCGTCGACCACCCGGTCGGGCAGGTCGGCCGGTCCGCCCTCCAGCACGGCTTTGTCCCTCATGCCTCCAGTCTTCCGAGCCGGAGGGCGGCCCGCACGTCGGCGCGGTCAGACCCGTACGGCCGGGGCCATCGCGGCCGCTTCGACCAGCGCGGACATCACGCGGGTGTCCTTGTCGCGCTCCGGGTGCCATTGGACGCCGAGGACCCAGTGGGCGGGGTCGGGGAGTTCGATGGCCTCGACCGTTCCGTCGACCGCGTGCGCCGAGGCGATCAGGCCCTCGCCGAGCCGGTCGACGGCCTGGTGGTGGTAGGTCGGCACCTCCGCCTCCTCCGGGACCAGGGCCGCGTACCGGGTGCCCTCGACCGGCCGGACCGGGTGCCAGGACATGACGCCCGGGCCGACCGCATGGCCGTCGATGTGCTGGATCAGCGTGCCGCCGAGGGCCACGTTCAGCGCCTGCATGCCCCGGCAGATGCCCAGGACCGGCAGGCCCGCCGCCAGGGCCGCCCCGATCAGGGAGAGTTCCCACTCGTCCCGCCGGGTCGCGGGAGCGCCCGTACGCGGGTCGCGGTCGGCCCCGTAGCGGACCGGGTCCACATCGGGGCCGCCCGCGACGACCAGGCCGTCCAGCCGGCTCAGCACCTCCGCCGCCGAACCGGGTTCGTCCGGCGGGAGCAGCACGGCCGCGCCGCCCGCCGCCTGGACGAGTTCGTAGTACCCGGTGGGTACGAGGGACGCGGGGACGTCCCACACCCCGTAGCGGGTGGATTCCTCCACGTAGGTCGTGATGCCGATGAGCGGCCTGGGCACGGTTGTTACCTCCAGGGGATGGGGAACGGCGGTCAGTCCCGGGTGAGTTCGGCCTCGGCCTGGGCCAGCGCCGCGAACTCCTCCTCCGGTGCGGAGGCCACGAGGTGGTGCCGACTGTAGAACGCGAAATAGGCGAGGGCGACGGCGTACACACCGAGGGCGATGAACGCCGCGTCCTTGTCCACCAGGAAGGTGGCGACGAGGGCGGAGAGGGCGAGGACGAAGGCCACCGAGGAGGTGGCGATGCCGCCGGGCGTGCGGTACGGGCGCTCCAGCCCCGGCTCCCGCTTGCGGAGCACGATGTGGGAGAGGGCCATCAGCGCGTACGAGATCGTCGCGCCGAACACCGCGATGTTGAGCATGCGCGGGCCGTTCCCGGTGGCCGCGGCCAGCGCGAAGCCGATCGCGCCGGGGATGAGCAGGCCCAGGTACGGGGCCTTGCGCTTCGAGGTGAGCGAGAGGAAGCGCGGCAGGTAGCCGGCCCGGGAGAGGGCGAAGAGCTGCCGGGAGCCGGCGTAGATGAGGGAGAAGAAGGAGGCCACGAGGCCCGCGAGACCGGCGTAGTTGACGAAGGTCTTCAGCCAGGAGAGGCCCGGATCGCCGTCGAGGGCGACGACCAGCGGGTTGTCCGCGGCCTTGATCGCGTCGGCTCCGTGCGCCCCGGTCGAGGCGAGGAAGGTGATCAGGGCGAGCAGGACGAGGACCCCCATGGAGATCGACAGGGCGCGCGGTACGGAGCGGACCGGGTCCTTGGCCTCCTCGGCGGCCAGCGGCACGCCCTCGACGCCGAGGAAGAACCACATGCCGAAGGGGAAGGCGGCCCAGATGCCGAGGAAGCCCATCGGCAGCCAGGAGCTCGCGCCGGCGGCGGTGGTGTCGACGGCGATGTCGTTCAGGTTGGCCGGGTCGAACTCGGTGAACGCGCCGACCGCGAAGACGATCAGCGCGAACACGGCGATGGCGGTGACGACGAGGGAGAAGCTCAGGGCCTCGCCGACGCCCCACAGGTGGATCCCGATGAAGATCACGAAGCAGGCGAGGTAGACCGGCCAGCCGGAGGTGAGGCCGAAGAGGTGGAGCGACTCGACGTAGGCGCCGATGAAGATGGAGATGGCGGCCGGGGCCAGGATGTACTCGATCAGGATCGCGGCGCCGGTGAGGAAGCCGCCCCAGGTGCCGAGCGCCCGGCGGGCGAAGCCGTAACCGCCGCCCGCCGTGGGCAGGATCGCGGAGAGTTCCGCGAGGGAGAAGACGAGGCAGGCGTACATGGCGCCCATCAAGGCGGTGGCGACGGCGAGCCCGCCGAAACCGCCCTGGGCGAGGCCGCCGTTCCAGCCGGAGAAGTCGCCGGAGACGACGTACGCGACGCCGAGGCCGGTCAGCAGCAGCCAGCCGGCGCTGCCGCGGCGCAGCGTACGCCGCTCCAGATAGCCGTCGCCGCCCTCTGGCGATGTGGTGGGTTCGGGTACGGCTGCGAGCCGTGCCTCGGTGTCGTCGGCCATGTGCGCTCCTGCCTAGGGCAATGGTTGTGGGGCGTACCTTTGCCGTAGGGGAGTGGAGTGCGCAAGACCCCTGCGTTAAACAGGGGTTACGAAAAGCTCACGGGCCGCTCCGGACGCACCGCTCAGGCCAGGAATCCGCGCAGCAGGGCGGCCGTTCCGCAGCAGTGCTCGCGCATCACCTCGCGCGCCGCGTCGGCGTGGTGCTCCAGCACCGCCTCCACGAGCGCGCTGTGCTGCTGCTGGGAGTGCTCCAGGTTGCGCACCAGCAGCGGGATGCAGTCCAGCAGGTCGTTCACGGTGGCCCGGACGGCGGCGTACTGGGCCGTGAGCGTGGCCGATCCGGCGAGCTCGCACAAGGTGAGGTGGAACAGGGTGTCCTGGCGGCGGTAGTCGGTCAGGGGGGCGTCGTGGGTGGCGGCCAGGGCTCCGAGCAGCCGCTCGGAGCCCTCTTCGGTCAGCCCCTGGGAGGCGCACAGTCCGGCCGCGCCCACCTCCAGGACCTCGCGGAACCGCAGGACGTCCTCGATGTCCACCCCCACCACGCGCCGGCGAAGCTCGTCCTCGGTGCCGCCGGCCGGGGTGTCGGGGCGGGCGAGCACGAACGTTCCGCCGTACCGCCCGCGCCGGGCCTCCACCAGGCCCTGGTCCTGGAGCACCTTCAGCACCTCGCGCAGGGTGACCCGGCTGATCCCCATCCGCTCCGCCAGCTCCCGCTCGGGCGGCAGCCGTTCGCCGCCCGGCACCAGGCCCAGCCGGACCACCTGGAGGATCTGCTCCAGGGCCTCCTCGAAACCGTTGCCCGCCCGCACCTGCCGCAGTACCGGATTCAGCCGCGCGATCGCGCCGCCTTCGCTCGCCGTGTCGGTCATCTCGGCTCCTCCCCTTCCCAAGCAATGGTTCTGTTCAATACCTTAGGCCTTCTCGGCTCACCGAAGGAGAGATTCCAGTGGTAGACCGCAAGCCGCCGCTCGCGCCCGAAGAGCTCCGCGCTCTCGTGGCGAGCGGCGAGATCGACACCGTCGTCCTGGCCTTCCCCGACATGCAGGGGCGGCTCCAGGGCAAGCGGTTCGCCGCACAGTTCTTCCTCGACGAGGTCCTCGCCCACGGCACCGAGGGCTGCAACTACCTCCTCGCCGTCGACACGGACATGAACACCGTCGACGGATACGAGATGTCCTCCTGGGACCGCGGCTACGGCGACTTCGCCATGCACCCCGACCTCGCCACCCTGCGCCGGATCCCCTGGAACCCGGGCAGCGCCTTCCTCCTGGCCGACCTCGCCTGGAACGACGGCTCGCCCGTGGTCGCCGCGCCCCGCCAGATCCTGCGCCGCCAGCTGGAACGGCTCGCCGAGCACGGGTACACGGCCATGGTCGGCACCGAGCTGGAGTTCATGGTCTTCCAGGACACCTACGAGCAGGCCTGGAACTCGGGCTACCGCGGGCTGACCCCCGCCAACCAGTACAACATCGACTACTCGGTCCTCGGGACCGGCCGCATCGAACCCCTGCTGCGCCGGATCCGCAACGAGATGCAGGCCGCGGGGCTGACCGTCGAGTCCGCCAAGGGCGAGTGCAACCTGGGCCAGCACGAGATCGCCTTCCGCTACGACGAGGCGCTGACCACCTGCGACCAGCACGCCGTCTACAAGACGGGCGCCAAGGAGATCGCCTCCCAGGAGGGCGTCTCGCTCACCTTCATGGCCAAGTTCGACGAGCGCGAGGGCAACTCCTGTCATATCCACCTCTCGCTGGGCGACTCCGACGGGCACAACGCGATGGCCGGTGACGGTCCAGGCGGAATGTCACCTGTGATGCGGCACTTCCTGGCCGGCCAGCTGGCCGCGCTGCGCGACTTCTCCCTTCTCTACGCCCCGAACATCAATTCGTACAAGCGTTTCCGGCCGGGATCCTTCGCCCCGACCGCCGTCGCCTGGGGCGTGGACAACCGGACCTGCGCGCTGCGAGTCGTCGGCCACGGCCGCTCCATGCGCTTCGAGAACCGCCTCCCCGGCGGCGACGTCAACCCGTACCTGGCCGTCGCCGGCCTGGTCGCGGCCGGGCTGTACGGCATCGAGCACCGCCTCGAACTGCCCGAGGCCTGCGCGGGCAACGCGTACACCGCCGACTTCGCGCACGTTCCCACCACCCTGCGCGAGGCGGCGGAGCTCTGGGAGAACAGCGAGATCGCGAAGGCCGCCTTCGGGCCCGAAGTGGTCGCCCACTACCGCAACATGGCCCGCGTGGAACTGGACGCCTACGACTCCGCCGTCACCGACTGGGAGCTGCGGCGCTCCTTCGAACGCCTGTAGCCATCCGGTCATCCGGCCGACACCCGGCCGACCGGTCACCGCCAACCCTGCCCCCGAACATCTGTGAGGCAATACGTGTCCGATGTGCTGGCCCCCGACAAGCTGACAGTCTTGAACCCGGCCACCGAGGAGGTCGTCGCCATCGTCCCGGCCGCCACACGGGACGATGTCGACGCCGCCGTCGCGCGGGCCGCGGCGGCCCAGCGCGGCTGGGCGGCGGCCGCCCCCGCCGACCGGGCCCGGCTGCTGCGCCGCTTCGCCGCGGTCGTCGACGGGCACATCGAGGAACTCGCCCGACTGGAGGTCCGCGAGGCCGGGCACACCATCGGCAACGCCCGCTGGGAAGCCGGCAACGTCCGCGACCTGCTCGAATTCGCCGCCGGGGGAGTGGAACGGCTCTCCGGGCGGCAGATCCCCGTCGCCGGCGGCATCGACGTCACCTTCCTCGAACCCCTCGGCGTCATCGGCGTGATCGCCCCGTGGAACTTCCCCATGCCGATCGCCGCCTGGGGCCTGGCCCCGGCCCTCGCCGCCGGCAACGCCGTCCTGCTCAAGCCCGCCGAGACCACCCCGCTCACCGCGCTGCGCCTCGCCGAACTCGCCCTCGAAGCCGGGATCCCCGAGCACCTCTTCCAGGTGCTCCCCGGCCGCGGGGACGTCGCCGGAGACGCGCTCGTCGAGCACCCCGGCGTCGCGAAGATCGTCTTCACCGGGTCCACCCCGGTCGGCAAGCGGATCATGGCCAAGTGCGCCGACCGGGTGAAGCGCGTCACCCTCGAACTCGGCGGCAAGAGCCCCAACATCGTCTTCGCCGACGCCGACCTCGAAGCCGCCGCCGCGGCCGCGCCGATGTCCTTCCTCGACAACACCGGCCAGGACTGCTGCGCCCGTACGCGGATCCTCGTCCAGCGGTCCGCCTACGACCGGTTCCTGGAGCTGGTCGCCCCCGGCGTCGAGGGCGTCGTCGTCGGCGACCCCGCCGACGAGAAGACCCAGATGGGCCCGCTGATCTCCCGGGTGCAACTGGACCGCGTACGGTCCTACGTCACCGACGACCTCACCGCGATCCGCGGCACCGCCCCCGCGGGCCCCGGCTTCTGGTACCCCCCGACCCTCGTCACGGACGTCGCCCCCACCGCGCCCGTGGCGGCCGCGGAGGTCTTCGGCCCCGTCGCCGTCGTCCTCCCCTTCGAGGACGAGGAGGACGCCGTACGCCTGGCCAACGCGACCGAGTACGGGCTCTCCGGCTCCCTCTGGACCCGCGACATCGGCCGCGCGCTGCGCGTCTCGCGCGCCGTCGCCGCGGGCAACCTGTCCGTCAACTCCCACAGCAGCGTCCGCTACTGGACCCCCTTCGGCGGCTACAAGCAGTCCGGACTCGGCCGCGAGCTCGGACCCGACGCCCTCACCGCATTCACCGAGACCAAGAACGTCTTCATCAGCACGGAGGCCTGAGCCCATCATGACCACTTCTGACACCGAGATCGTCTGCCGCCGCCTGGTCGGCCGCACCGCCGTCATCACCGGAGCCGGCAGCGGCATCGGCCTCGCCACCGCCCGCCGCCTGGCCTCCGAGGGCGCCAACGTGGTCTGCGCCGACATCGACGAGAGCGCTGGCAAGGCCGCCGCCGAAGAGGTCGGCGGACTCTTCGTGAAGGTCGACGTCACCAGCCCGGAGGAGGTCGAGGCCCTCTTCAAGACCGCCTTCGACACCTACGGCTCCGTCGACATCGCCTTCAACAACGCGGGCATCTCGCCCCCGGACGACGACTCGATCCTCACCACCGGCCTGGAGGCCTGGAAGCGGGTCCAGGACGTCAACCTCACCTCCGTCTACCTGTGCTGCAAGGCCGCCCTGCCGTACATGCAGCGCCAGGGCCGCGGCTCCATCATCAACACCGCCTCCTTCGTGGCCGTCATGGGCGCCGCCACCTCGCAGATCTCGTACACCGCCTCCAAGGGCGGCGTGCTCGCGATGTCGCGCGAGCTCGGCGTGCAGTTCGCCCGCGAGGGCATCCGCGTCAACGCCCTGTGCCCGGGGCCGGTCAACACCCCGCTGCTGCAAGAGCTGTTCGCCAAGGACCCGGAGCGCGCGGCCCGGCGCCTCGTGCACATCCCGCTGGGCCGGTTCGCCGAGCCCACCGAGATCGCCGCCGCCGTCGCCTTCCTCGCGAGCGACGACTCCTCGTTCATCAACGCCACCGACTTCCTGGTCGACGGCGGCATCTCGGGCGCGTACGTGACGCCGCTGTAAGCGTTCACCCGGACTCCACCCTCCCGTCGGCCGGGCGTCGCACGACGCCCGGCCGACGTGCTCTACCGTCCGAAACGATCTTCGTAGGAACGTCAGGAAGAGTTCACCCCAGTGACCCCACGCAGCACCGTACGACGGCTCCAGGCCGTCGGCGCCGCCGCCGCCATCGCCGCCGGCACCCTCGTCGCCACCGCGCCCGCCGCCCAGGCGGCCCATTGCGCCACCCCCCGGCTCGCGGCCGGCTGGTACGGGGACAACCAGGCCCGCCTCCAGCAGCTGATCGACCAGTACGGCAAGTGCAACCCGTACCGGCCCGGCCGGGCCAAGCCCGTCGCCGTCTTCGACTGGGACAACACCGTCGTCAAGAACGACGTCGGTGACGCCACCATGTTCTGGCTGCTGCGCAACGGCAAGATACGCCAGCCCGCCCGGGGCGACTGGGCCACCACCAGCCGCTACCTGACCCCGGCCGCCGCCAAGGCGCTCGCCGACGCCTGCGGTCCGCTCGCCCGCCCCGGCTCCCCGCTGCCCACCGGCACCCCCGAGGGCACCGGCTGCGCCGACGAGCTGAGCGCCGTCTACGGCACCGCCGCCACCAAGGCCGGCGCCGCCGCCTTCGCCGGCTGGGACCACCGCACCATCGAGCCCGCGTACGCCTGGCTGCCCCAGCTGATGCAGGGGTGGACCGCCCGCGAGGTACGCGGCTTCGCGGCCGCCGCGCGCGCCGAGAACCTGACCGCGCCGATCGGCGCCACGCAGCGGGTCGGCAGCGCCTCCGTCACCGGCTGGGTCCGGTACTACGACCAGCAGAAGGACCTCGTCGACGGCTTGCGGAAGGCCGGCTTCGACGTCTGGATCAGCTCGGCCTCGCCGCAGCCGGTCGTCGAGGTCTGGGCCGAGGGCGTCGGCATCGCCGCGGACCACGTCATCGGCATCCGCAACACGACCGCGTCCGGCGGGAGGTTCACGGCGCACCTGAAGGGCTGCGGGTCGGTGAAGGACGGCGCCGACACGATGATCACGTACGTCGACGGCAAGCGCTGCTGGATCAACCAGGAGGTCTTCGGCGTGCGCGGAGCGGCCGCCGAGAAGGTCCAGCCGGCCGCCCGCCGCCAGGTGTTCGCCGCGGGCGACTCCGACACCGACGTCTCGTTCCTGCGGGACGCGACCGCGCTGCGGCTGGTCGTCAACCGGAACAAGAACGAGCTGATGTGCCGCGCGTACGACGACAGCGACGGCAAGTGGATCGTGAACCCGATGTTCATCGAGCCGAAGAAGCAGAAGACCACGCCCTACCCGTGCTCGACCACGGGCTACGTCGACCACGACGGTACGGCGGGACCCGTCCGCCGGGGCGACACGAGCGTCGTCCCCGACCAGACGGACTCCGTGTTCTAGCCGGTCACAGGAAGGTGCGGCCCTCGCCCCGGTAGGTCGGGACGGTGGCCGTCACCCGGTCGCCCTCCACGAGGTGCAACGCGTCGAAGCGCTCGCACAGTTCCCCCGCCTTGGCGTGGCGGAACCAGACCCGGTCGCCGATCAGCAGATCGTCGGCCGGGCCGCCGAGCAGCGGCGTCTGCACCTCGCCGGCCCCCTCCTGGGGGTCGTAGCGCAGGCCCTGCGGGAGGTACGGGACCGGCAGCCGGTCCGCGCCGGCCGCGCCGGAGGCGGGGTACCCGCCGCCGAGGACGGTGACCACGCCGACGCCGGGCCTGCGGACCACCGGCTGGGCGAAGAGCGCCGCCGGGCGGCCGCGGAAGGACGTGTAGTTGTCGAACAGCCGCGGCACGTAGAGCCCCGAGCCGGCGGCGATCTCCGTGACCGCATCCTCCGCGGCCGTCTGCTGGACGCTGCCGGTGCCGCCGCCGTTGACGAACTCCAGGTCCGGCACGACCGCGCGGACGGCCCGTACGGCCTCCGCGCGGCGGGCCGCGAGCTCCTTGCGGGCGGCGGCCTGCATGAGCCGGATGGCGCGGGAGCGGAAGGGCCGCCCGGCGAGGGCGTCCCCCACGCCGGCGACGTGGCCCTCGTAGCCCATGATCCCGACGACCCGGAAGCCGGGTCGGGCACGGACGGCACGGGCGAGGTCCGCGAGCTGGGCGGGCTCGCGCAGCGGCGAACGGCGGGCGCCGACGCGGAACCTGCCGCCGAGGAGGTGGAGGGCCGTGTCCAGCTCCAGGCAGACACGGATCTCCTGCGTCCCGCCTTCGCGCGCCCCGTCGATCAGCTCCAGCTGGGCGGGGTCGTCCACCATCACGGTGACGGCCGCCGCCAGTTTGGGGTCGCCGGCCAGCTCGGCGAAGCCGGTGCGGTCGGCGGAGGGGTAGGCCAGGAGCACGTCCTCGAACCCGGAGCGGGCCAGCCAGATGCTCTCCGCGAGGGTGTACGACATGATCCCGGCGAAACCGGGCCGGGCGAGGACCCGTTCGAGGAGCGCGCGACAGCGGACGGACTTGCTGGCGACCCGGATCGGCTTGCCGGCCGCGCGGCGGACGAGGTCGTCGGCGTTGGCGTCGAACGCGGCGAGATCGACGATGGCCAGGGGCGCGTCGAGGTGCGCGGTGGCCCGGTCGTAGCGGGCGCGGTCTCCACCGGCGGGAAGATTCATGGGCGGCAGCCTGCCAGAAGCTCTTACCGGTGGGTAGGGGTCCGCGGCCCCGGCCCGGTCCCGGTCCGGGCCCCGGGGCACGATCCCGGCTCGCGCCCCGGGGCACGATCCCGGCCCGGAGCCGGGGCGTTGAGGGCGCGTAGAGTACGGGGTGGCAGCCGGACGGAACGGGGGGCGGAGCCGCCGGATGAGTGCGTCTACACCGCAGACCGCGGCCTGGTCCGAGCCCGTGGCCGAATCCGGATCAGCGCGGCGCGGGACCGGCCGCGGCGTCGCCGTGGTGGTGTGCGCCGTACTGGGGGTCGCCCTGCTCGGCGGAGCCGGGGTCGGCGGATGGGCCCAGCAGCGCGACGCCCAGCGGCCCCTGGCCGCCGCGGCCGCCTACCGCGAAGCCGGGTCCCTGTGGCGCGAGACGCCCGTGGACACCCTGATCCCGCCCGTCCTGGACGGCGCCGACACCGGCCCCGGCGGGGCCGACCGGACCTGGATCCGGGTCGCGCTCGCCCCCGACTCCGACTGCGGGCCCGCGCTCGCCGCCGACTGGCAGGCGGCCCTCGCCGCCACCGGCTGCACCCGCGTCCTGCGCGCCACCTACAGCGACGCCACCCGCAGTTCCCTCGTCACCGTCGGCCTGGTCTTCACCCCCGCCGACGCCGCCGCGATGGCGACCCTGCGCGGACGCCTTCCCGCCCCTCCCGGCTACGGCTTCGCCGACAGCCAGCGCGCCGCCTGGACCACGTCCGTGGTTCCCGACGCCCCCGTCGTCGTCTACACCGTCTCCGCGTTCACCGACGGCCGCACGCTCGACTCCCCCCGGCCCGCCGAGGACATGATGCGCAAGGGCGCCACCGGAGCCGTCGCCCAGGCCGGCCTCGGCCACGAGGCCAAGGCCGTCGCCGAGCGCATGGAGCGCGCCGTACGCACCCTCGCCGCACCGCCCGCCCCCGCCGGACACCCGCGATGACCGCCTTGCGGACCGCCGCGCCCGCAACCGGCGCCCGCCCCGCCGCGGCCCGACCTGCCCGCCCGGCCCGGCCCGCCGCGCGGACCCGTTCCCGGGCCGCCGCCGCCCTCGTGCTCGGGGCCCTGTTCGCCGGCGTCGGCGCCGCCCCGGCCGCCGCCGACAACATCCGCGACCGGCAGTGGGGCCTCACCGCACTGCGGGCCGAAGAGGCCTGGGGGACCACCCGGGGCGCCGGGGTCACCGTCGCCGTACTCGACACCGGGGTCGACGCCACCCACCCCGACCTCGCCGGGCAAGTCCTCGAAGGGGCCGACCTCATCGGCATGGGCGCCGGGCGCGGCGACCGCGCCTGGGCCCGGCACGGGACGGCCATGGCCGGGATCATCGCCGGGCACGGCCACGGCGGCAATCGCCGCCAAGGCGTCTTCGGGATCGCCCCCCAGGCCAGGATCCTCCCCGTCCGCGTGATCCTCGAAGAGGGCGACCCCGGCCGGGCCAAGGCCCGCGAGAGCAAGGGCGGCGCGCTCGCCGAGGGCATCCGCTGGGCCGCCGACCACGGCGCGAACGTGATCAACCTCTCCCTGGGCGACGACAGCGACTCCGCCCACCACGAGGCCGCCGAGGACGAGGCCGTCCAGTACGCCCTCGCCAAGGGCGTGGTCGTCGTGGCGTCGGCGGGCAACGGCGGCCGGCAGGGCGACCACGCCTCCTATCCGGCGGCCTACCCCGGGGTGATCGCCGTCACCGCCGTCGACCGCGGCGGCCGCAAGGCCGACTTCTCCACCAGCAACTGGTACGCCACCGTCAGCGCCCCCGGCGTCGACGTCGTCATCGCCGACCCCGACCGCGCCTACTACGAGGGCTGGGGCACCAGCGCGGCCTCCGCCTTCGTCTCCGGCGCCGTGGCCCTCGTCAAGGCGGCCCACCCGGACCTCTCCCCGGCGCAGATCAAGAGGCTCCTGGAGGAGACCGCCTCCGACGCCCCGCCCGGCGGGCGCGACGACTCCCGCGGCCACGGCCTCGTGGATCCCGTCGCCGCCCTCCAGGCCGCCGACGCACTGCGCGCCGAGCCGCCCGTCCCCGCGCCCGTCGCCGCCGGGCAGCCGTACTTCGGCCCCGGCCCCGAGCCGGTACGGGCCGCCGACCGCGGCGCCCGCCTCGGGGTCCCGGTGGCCGCGGCCGCCGGGCTGGCCCTGCTCGTCCTGGCCGCCGTACTGGCCCGGCGCCCGCGGGGCGCCCGGCGGGACCGGGACCGGGACCGGGATAGGGTCGGGTAACTGTGGCGAACAAAAACATTCCCGACCCCGGCTTCTCCGACGACGACGGCTCCGCCGACCCCCGGCTGAGCGCGGCCCTGGCCGCCTGGTCCGAGGACCGGGCGAAGGAGCCGGAGCTGCTGGCCGCCCTCAAGGACGCCCGCCTGCTGGTCCCGGTCGTCGCCGTGCTCGGCGAGGTCGAGACCGACCCGGAGACCGGGCTGAAGCACGAGAAGACCAGCGACATGGCCGTGCCGACCCTGCGGGCGGGGGACCGGCGGGCGCTGCCCGCGTTCACCTCCATCGCCTCGCTGGCCCTCTGGGACCCGGCCGCCCGGCCGGTCGCCGTGCCGCTGCACCAGGCCCTGGCCGCCGCGGCGCACGAGAAGGCCGACACGGTGGTCCTGGACCTGGCCGGTCCCGTCACCTACCAGCTGACCGGTCCCGCCCTGCTCGCGCTCGCCGAGGGCCGCACCGACGCCGGCCCGCTGGCCGACCCCGCGGTGCGGGAAGCCGTACGGTCCGCCGTGTCCGCGGAGCCCGCCGTGCTCCGCGCCCACCTCGGCCCGGGCGGAGCGGACGCCGACGGAACCCTCGCCATCGTGCTGGCCGCCGGGGCGCAGGCCTCCGCCGCCGCCCGCCGCGTCGCCGAGGCCCTGGCAGCCGACGAGACCCTGCGGGCCCGCCTCGTACGCGGACTCGACCTGGCACTGCTTCCGCAGGAGGCCCCGGCCCCGGCCGGGGAGCCGCTCTTCACCCGCTGAGCGCCGGGAACGCGGGAAGGGCCGGGGCGGTTGCCCCGGCCCTTCGCCGTGTCGTGCGTGTGGCTCAGCGCGGCTCGGCGCGGCTCGGGCAGCTCAGCCGAAGACCGGGCCCGTGAACTTCTCGCCCGGACCCTGGCCCGGCTCGTCCGGGACGATCGAGGCCTCGCGGAAGGCGAGCTGGAGCGACTTCAGGCCGTCGCGCAGCGGGGCCGCGTGGAAGGAGCTGATCTCGGTGGCGCTCGCCGTGACCAGGCCGGCCAGGGCCGTGATCAGCTTGCGGGCCTCGTCGAGGTCCTTGTGCTCCGAGTCCGGCTTGTCCAGGCCCAGGTTGACCGCCGCGGCGCTCAGCAGGTGCACGGCCACCGTGGTGATCACCTCGACGGCGGGCACGTCCGCGATGTCGCGGGTCATGGCGTCGTAGTCGGGGGCGTCCGGCGTGCTGCCGGCCTCGGTGGCGGGGGTGGGGGTCGCGTCAGTCATGCCTCACACGATAAGCCGGGCCGCGCGGGCCGCTGACCGGGCCCTGTGCCGGGCACGGCCGTCCGCGCCGGGTGAGCGGACCCGGCGCGGAATGCTATATTGGACTGACGACCGGCCGGAGACGCATGTCCCCGGCCCACAAGTGGAGGCTCCGCTCTCCCACCCGACCACCCTCCGGGGCGGCGGGTCACCGGTCAGGTGGCATCCATCGTTCCGTACGGACGATGGAAAGCTGCCCGAGTCTGCGCCCCGCGATCGCATGCGGCGGTGCTCCGGTTGTATTGGAGCCCCTGCCTGTGCCTCGGCGGGGCATTTTTCATGTTCCGCCGCGGTTGGTCTGACGACATCAGACGTCAGCGGCTGTCTGCCAGACAGTCGTGTGGTGCTACCGAGGAGGATCCATCAGCACCGAGCCCCGCATCAACGACCGGATTCGCGTTCCCGAGGTACGACTCGTCGGTCCCAGCGGTGAGCAGGTCGGCATCGTGCCGCTTGCCAAGGCCCTTGAGCTGGCGCAGGAGTACGACCTCGACCTGGTCGAGGTCGCGGCGTCCGCACGCCCGCCGGTCTGCAAGCTCATGGACTACGGCAAGTTCAAGTACGAGTCGGCCATGAAGGCCCGTGAGGCGCGCAAGAACCAGGCGCACACGGTCATCAAGGAAATGAAGCTCCGGCCGAAGATCGACCCGCACGACTATGACACCAAGAAGGGTCACGTCGTTCGGTTCCTCAAGCAGGGCGACAAGGTCAAGATCACGATCATGTTCCGTGGTCGCGAGCAGTCCCGGCCGGAACTCGGCTACCGACTGCTGCAGCGTCTCGCTTCGGACGTCGAGGACCTCGGGTTCATCGAGTCGAACCCGAAGCAGGACGGCCGCAACATGATCATGGTCCTCGGTCCGCACAAGAAGAAGACCGAGGCGATGGCCGAAGCCCGCGAGGCGCAGGCCGCCCGCAAGGCCGAGCGCCAGGGTGTCGCCGCCGACGAGGCTCCTTCCGAGGAAGCCCCCGTCGAGGAGGGCACCGAGGTCGTCTCTGCCGAGGCCGAGGCCGAAGCCGAGACCCCTGAGGCCGCCTCTCCCGAGGCACCGGCCGAAGCCTGATTCCGAGGCAGCCTGTCTCGGATCACCGACACAACATGACGCTCCCTGGCGCCGGTCCCCAACCGGACCGGCGGGGGCGCCACCGACGAGGAGATAACGGCGCTATGCCGAAGAACAAGACGCACAGCGGTACCAAGAAGCGCTTCAAGATCACCGGCTCCGGCAAGGTGCTCCGTGAGCGCGCCGGCAAGCGCCACCTGCTCGAGCACAAGTCGTCCCGTGTCACCCGCCGCCTGACCGGCACCGCGGAGATGGCCCCCGGCGACGCCGCGAAGATCAAGAAGCTTCTCGGCAAGTGATGTTCTCCGCTCCCGCGTCAGGGAGCGGATGAGCGTCAAGACCGGGACCCCATCGAATTCGGGCCGTGTGAAGACACCCACGGCCCCGCTACAAGGAGTTAAAAAGTGGCACGCGTCAAGCGGGCAGTAAACGCCCACAAGAAGCGCCGGGCGATCCTCGAGGCGGCCTCCGGCTACCGCGGTCAGCGTTCGCGCCTGTACCGCAAGGCCAAGGAGCAGGTCACCCACTCGCTGGTCTACAACTTCAACGACCGCAAGAAGCGCAAGGGCGACTTCCGTCAGCTGTGGATCCAGCGCATCAACGCCGCTGCCCGTCAGAACGGCATGACGTACAACCGCCTCATCCAGGGTCTGAAGGCCGCCAACATCGAGGTGGACCGCAAGATCCTCGCGGAGCTGGCCGTCAACGACGCCAACGCTTTCGCCGCGCTCGTCGAGGTTGCGCAGAAGGCGCTTCCGGCCGACGTGAACGCCCCGAAGGCCGCTGCCGCCGCCTAAGCAGCGAGCAGCAAGCCCTTCACAGGCTTCAGCCCGGACCCGCAGGCCCTGTGCCTGCGGGTCCGGTGCGTTGTGGCCGATCCACCTGTTTCGACCCGCAGTACGTACGGAAGCGAGCCGACCGCCATGGGTACCCCCGCCCCCGCCGAGCTGATCTCCCCCCGATCCCCGCGGGTGGCCGCCGCCAGGCGCCTGGCGCGGCGCAACTTCCGCACCAAAGAGCGCCGGTTCATCGCCGAGGGCCCGCAGGCCGTCCGCGAGGCCGTCGAGCACCGGGGCGCGGGCGGCGCGTCGACCCTGATCGAGCTGTTCGCGACCGTGGAGGCCGCCGAGCGGTACGACGGGATCATCGAGGCGGCGCTGGACGCCGGCGCGCGCGTCCACTACGCCTCCGACGAGGTGCTCGCCGAGGTCTCGCAGACCGTCACCCCGCAGGGGCTCGTCGGCGTCTGCCACTTCCTGGACTCCCCCTTCGAGGAGATCCTGGCGGCCCGGCCCCGGCTGGTCGCCGTCCTCGCGCACGTGCGCGACCCCGGGAACGCCGGCACGGTGCTGCGCTGCGCCGACGCCGCCGGCGCGGACGCGGTCGTCCTGACCGACGCCTCGGTGGACCTGTACAACCCGAAGTCCGTACGGGCCTCCGTGGGCTCCCTGTTCCACCTGCCGGTGGCGGTGGGCGTCCCCGTGGAGCAGGCCGTCGAGGGGCTCCGGGCGGCCGGCGTACGGATCCTGGCCGCCGACGGGGCCGGCGAGGACGACCTGGACGCGGAGCTCGACGCGGGCACGATGGGCACCCCCTCGGCCTGGGTCTTCGGCAACGAGGCGTGGGGCCTGCCCGAGGAGACCCGGGCGCTCGCGGACGCCGTCGTACGCGTCCCGATCCACGGCAAGGCGGAGAGTCTGAACCTCGCCACGGCCGCCGCGGTGTGCCTCTACGCGTCCGCGCGTGCACAGCGGGCTCCCGGAGGGTGCCGCTCCGTGACCCCCAGCTAGTAGTGTGGCGGCCCGGGGGGCCCACTGCGCTACTCGGAGATGTGGGGTACGGGGACATGACCGTCGGTACGAACAGCTCGCCAGGGGCCGCGACGGCGTCCGGGACGCCGTCCCTGGCGGCCGTGCCCCCACAGGGCTCGGGCCGCGCCGCACCGGCCGCGCCCGGGGCGCACGAGCCCCGCGGGCCGCACGACCCCCGCGAGCCCCGTGAGCCGGCCGTGCTTCCGGAGTTCGAGGCCCTCGGCATCGACCCCGACGACCTCCCCGACGGGCTCGTCGTCGCCGACGCCACCGGTCGCGTGATCTGCTTCAACTCCGCCGCCGCCCGGATCACCGCTCTGGTACCCGGTGAGGCGCTCGGCGTACGGATCGACCGGGCGCTGCCGCTGGAGGACCTCGACGGCCGCCGCTGGTGGGCGCTGACCGATCCGTACGGGGGCCTCGCCACCCGGCGCGGCCAGCCCGAGCGGAACCTCCTGCTGCCCGGCGGCCGCGAGGTGCTCGTCTCCGCCCGCTACGTACGCACCCATCCCACGGGCCCGCTGCGCCACCTCGTCGTCACCCTGCGCGGCACCGAGGCGCGCCGGCGCACCGAGCGCAGCCACGCCGAGCTGATCGCCACCGTCGCCCACGAGCTGCGCTCGCCGCTGACCTCCGTCAAGGGCTTCACCGCCACCCTGCTCGCCAAGTGGGAGCGGTTCACCGACGACCAGAAGCGGCTGATGCTGGAGACCGTCGACGCCGACGCCAACCGTGTCACCCGCCTCATCGCCGAGCTCCTCGACATCTCCCGCATCGACTCCGGCCGCCTGGAGGTGCGCCGCCAGCCGGTGGACATCGCGACCGCCGTGGGCCGCCACGTCCAGGCGCTCACCGCGAACGGTCAGGCGCCCGACCGGTTCCTCGTACGGGTCGGCTGCTCGCTCCCCGATCTGTGGGCCGATCCGGACAAGATCGACCAGATCCTCGGCAACCTGCTGGAAAATGCGGTGCGCCACGGAGAGGGAACGGTCACCATCGAGGTATCGCCGACCAGCCTGACGAACGCAGCGGGCAAGACCGAGAAGGGAACCGCCGTCACCGTGACCGATGAGGGCCCCGGTATCCCCGAGGAGTCGATGGGCCGCGTCTTCACCCGCTTCTGGCGGGGCAGCAAGCGCGGCGGCACCGGTCTGGGCCTGTACATCGTCAAGGGGATCGTCGAGGCCCACGGCGGCACCATCACGGTCGGCCGCGGCCCCGGAGGCGGCGCGGAGTTCCGATTTATCCTGCCCGTGGGCGCGCCTGCCTACCTCACGCAGTAGTCCTGCGGAGCGTCTCGCCAGGCGGCCCACGGGCTCCTTCACCCCCAGCGACCTTTAGACTCGTCCTTTGGCACCTTTGTGTCCTTGTGCCGAGCGCGCCCTGCGTGTCGCGCGGGGACCCACCAGCCAGCCATCGGAAGTACGGGAAGAGATGTCGGCACCGAACAAGTCGTACGACCCTGTCGAGGTCGAGGCACTGAAACCGGAAGAGATCGAGCGCATGCGGGACGAGGCGCTCGCGGCCTTCGCCGCCGCCGGCGACCTCGACGCGCTGCGTGAGGCGAAGACCGCGCACATGGGCGACCGCTCGCCCCTGGCGCTCGCCAACCGCGAGATCGGCGCCCTGCCGCCGCAGGCCAAGGCCGAGGCGGGCAAGCGCGTGGGCCAGGCCCGCGGCGCCGTGAACAAGGCCTTCGGGGCCCGCACGGTCGAGCTCGAAGCCGAGCGCGACGAGCGGGTGCTGGTCGAGGAGGCGGTGGACGTCACGCTGCCCCACGACCGCGTCCCCGCCGGTGCCCGGCACCCCCTGACCACGCTGATGGACCGCATCGCGGACGTCTTCACGGCCATGGGCTACGAGGTGGCCGAGGGCCCCGAGGTCGAGGCGGAGTGGTTCAACTTCGACGCCCTCAACTTCACGCCCGACCACCCGGCGCGCCAGATGCAGGACACCTTCTTCGTCCAGGGCCCCGAGGGCACCGAGGGCGACGAGTCCGGCGTCGTGCTGCGCACCCACACCTCCCCGGTGCAGGCGCGCTCGCTGCTCGACCGGGAGCCGCCCGTGTACGTGGTGTGCCCGGGCCGGGTGTTCCGCACCGACGAGCTCGACGCGACGCACACCCCGGTCTTCCACCAGGTCGAGCTGCTCGCCGTCGACGAGGGCCTGACCATGGCCGACCTCAAGGGCACCCTGGACCACATGGTCCAGGCGCTCTTCGGCAAGGACATGACCACCCGGCTGCGCCCGAACTTCTTCCCGTTCACCGAGCCGTCCGCCGAGATGGACATGCAGTGCTACGTGTGCCGCGGCGAGTCGGTGGGCAACCCCGACCGCCCGTGCCGCACCTGTTCCAGCGAGGGCTGGATCGAGCTCGGCGGCTGCGGGATGGTCAACCCCAAGGTGCTCGTCGCCTGCGGTGTGGACCCGGAGAAGTACAGCGGGTTCGCCTTCGGGTTCGGCATCGAGCGGATGCTGATGTTCCGCCACAACGTCGAAGACATGCGAGACATGGTCGAGGGTGACGTCCGGTTCACCCGGCCGTTCGGGATGGAGATCTGATGCGGGTCCCGCTTTCTTGGCTGCGGGAGTACGTCGACCTGCCCGCGGGCGAAACCGGTCGTGACGTGCAGGCCAAGCTCGTAGACGCCGGCCTTGAGGTCGAGAGGGTCGAGCAGCTCGGCGCCGGCCTCAAGGGCCCCCTGGTCGTCGGCCAGGTCCTGACCATCGAGGAGCTCGAAGGCTTCCGCAAGCCGATCCGCTTCTGCACGGTCGACGTCGGCCGGGCCAACGGCACCGGGGAGCCGCAGGAGATCGTCTGCGGCGCCCGGAACTTCTCCGTCGGCGACAAGGTCGTCGTGGTCCTGCCCGGCGCCGTCCTGCCCGGCGACTTCGCGATCGCCTCGCGCAAGACGTACGGCAGGACCTCCCACGGCATGATCTGCTCCGGCGAGGAGCTGGGCATGGGCGACGACGGCACGCACGGCATCATCGTGCTGCCGCCGGAGCACGAGGTCGGCACCGACGCGATCGAGCTGCTCCAGCTCGTCGACGAGGTCCTCGACATCGCCGTCACCCCGGACCGCGGCTACTGCCTGTCGTTGCGCGGTGTGGCCCGTGAGACCGCCACCGCGTACGGCCTGCCGCTGCGCGACCCGGCGCTGCTCGACGTGCCCGCGCCGAACTCGTACGGCTACCTGGTCAAGATCGACGACCCGGCCGGCTGCGACCGCTTCACCGCCCGGACGGTGACCGGCCTCGACCCCGAGGCGAAGTCCCCGATCTGGCTGACGCGGCGCCTGCAGAAGGCCGGCATGCGCCCGATCTCGCTCGCCGTCGACGTCACCAACTACGTGATGCTCGAACTCGGCCAGCCGCTGCACGCGTACGACCGCTCCCGCCTGGACGGTGCCATCGGCGTGCGCCGCGCCGAGCAGGGCGAGAAGTTCACCACCCTCGACGGGGTCAAGCGCACGCTCGACGCCGAGGACCTGGTGATCACCGACAACAGCGGGCCGATCGGCCTCGCCGGTGTCATGGGCGGCGCCAACACCGAGATCGCCGACTCCGTGACCGACCCCGAGACCGGCGCCGTCACCGGCACCACGGACGTCGTCATCGAGGCCGCGCACTTCGACGCGCTGACGATCTCGCGCAGCGCCCGCCGCCACAAGCTGGCCTCCGAGGCCTCCAAGCGCTTCGAGCGCGGCGTCGACCCGCAGGCGGCCTCCGCGGCCGCGCAGCGGACCGTCGACCTGCTCGTGCTGCTCGCGGGCGGCACCGCCGAGGCCGGCGTCACCGAGCTCACGGCCCCGGGCGCCCCGCGCACCATCGCGATGCGCGCGGACCACCCGGACCGGGTCGCGGGCATGGACTACGGCCGCGAGACCGTCGTCCGCCGCCTCCAGGAGGTCGGCTGCGACGTCTACGGCCAGGACGAGCTCGTCGTGACCGTCCCCTCGTGGCGGCCCGACCTCGCCGAGCCCAACGACCTCGCCGAAGAGGTCATCCGGCTGGAGGGCTACGGGAACCTCCCGTCGACCCTGCCGAAGCTGCCTTCCGGACGCGGTCTGACCGCCCGGCAGCAGCTGCACCGCCGGGTCGGCCGCGCGCTGGCCGGCGCGGGCTACGTCGAGGCGCTCAGCTACCCGTTCGTCGGCGAGGGCGTCTTCGACCAGCTCCAGCTGCCCGCGCACGACGCGGCCCGCCAGGTCGTCAAGCTGGTCAACCCGCTCTCCGACGAGGAGCCGGCGCTGCGCACCACGCTGCTGCCGGGTCTGCTGGGCGCGCTGCGCCGCAACGACAGCCGGGGCAGCCACGACCTCGCCCTCTTCGAGACGGGCTCGGTCTTCCGGGCCGGCCCGCGGCCGGGTGTCGCCGTACGGCTGCCCGTCGACCGGCGTCCCACGGCCGAGGAGATCGCCACGCTGAACGCCGCCCTGCCGGCCCAGCCGCGGTACGCCGCGGTCGTGCTGGCCGGTGCGCGCGAGCAGGCCGGCTGGTGGGGCAAGGGCCGCCCGGCCGACTGGGCGGACGCGGTCCAGGCCGCGCGCTCGCTGGCCGCCGAGGCCGGTGTCGACCTCGTCGTGCGCCAGGGCCAGTACGGGCCGTGGCACCCGGGTCGCTGCGCCGAGCTGATCGTCACCCTGAACGGGGTGGAGACGGTCATCGGGCACGCCGGCGAGCTGCACCCGCGCGTCGTCAAGGCGATGGGCCTGCCGGCCCGCACCAGCGCCATGGAGCTCGACCTGGACCGCCTCGCGGCGGCCGGCGGCGAGGCCGTGGAGGCGCCCCGGATCTCCACCTTCCCGGTGGCGACCCAGGACGTCGCGCTGATCGTCGACGCATCGGTCCCGGCGGCCGACGTCGAGACCGCGCTGCGCAAGGGAGCCGGCGAACTGCTGGAGTCCCTGCGGCTGTTCGACGTGTTCACCGGCGAGCAGGTCGGCGAGGGCAAGAAGTCCCTGGCGTACGCGCTGCGCTTCCGCGCGGCCGACCGCACGCTGACCGCGGAGGAGTCCACGGCCGCGCGCGACGCGGCGGTGGCGCTGGCGGGCGAGCGCACGGGCGCGGTGCTGCGCGGGGCGTGACCGCGCAACCGGTCCGCCGCTGAGGCGGATTGAGGCACTGAGGGGCGTATCCGGTGGTCCGGATACGCCCCTCACTCATTAGGGTGAGAAGCCCGGTGACCCGTGTCCATGGATGCGGCCGGTCGACAGAATCGTGGCGGCCCAGGGCGTCCGATCCCGATCCGTCGGACGCCCCCGAGGGGAGGCCGGAGCGATGATCACGTGCGGGGAGATGTCCCGGGTGCGCCGGGTGTGCGTCCTCGCATGGGGCGGCGCCGCGGTGTCCTGGGAGCTGTCCACCCCCGGGCGGCTCGGTGCCAGCCTGGCCAGCTGTGCGGCGTTCCTCTTACTGGCCACCGGGTGTGCGCTGCACATCCGGCACGCCCTGATGGCCGAGTTGCGGCGCATGCGGGAGATCGCGGGCGCGGCGCAGCGGGCCCTGTTGCGGCCGCCGCCGGGACGGATCGGGGGCCTGACGCTGGCCGCGGCGCAGCTGTCGGCGAGCCGCGGCGCGGTGGTGGGCGGGGACCTGTACGAGGCCGTGCCGACGGGGTACGGGGTGCGGGTGGTCATCGGGGACGTACGGGGCCACGGGCTGCCGGCGCTGGGCGCGGCGGCGGCGGTCCTCGGGGCCTTCCGTGAGGCGGCGTACGACGAACCCGCGCTGGGCGGGGTGCTGGTCCGCATGGAACGCGCCCTGGCCCGGCACGTCCTGGCACAGGACGCCGCCGAGGAGTTCGTGACGGTGCTGCTCCTCCAGATCGGGGAGGACGGCACCGTACTGGCCCTGAACTGCGGGCATCCGTGGCCGTACCTCCTGCGCGAACCGCGGCCGCTGGAACCCTGCGGGGCGCCGCCCCGCCCCGCCCTCTCGGCGCCCGCGGTACGGAGAAGGGGCGGAGCGGGGAGGGACCGCGTTCGGCGGGGCTCGGAGGTGCGGACCCTCGACGGGGGCGAGACGTTCCCGCCGCTCGGGGTGGTGCCCGTACGGCCGGACGTCCAGCCACAGGACTGCGGGCAACTGTGGCCCGGCGACGTCCTGTTCCTGCACACCGACGGCGCCGAGGACGCCCGCGACGCCGCAGGGCGGTTCTTCCCCCTGCGCAGCGTGCTCGCGGAGCGGGGGGCCGACACGCCCGCGCGGCTGGTCGCGGGCGTGCACGCCGAACTGCTGCGTCATACCGG
Organism: Streptomyces sp. NPDC002181; assembly: GCF_042890485.1. NCBI lineage: Bacteria > Bacillati > Actinomycetota > Actinomycetes > Kitasatosporales > Streptomycetaceae > Streptomyces > Streptomyces sp. NPDC002181. Next base: position 207,358 of record NZ_JBIASC010000008.1, read on the forward strand.
CGGGCAACTCACCGACGACGTCGCCCTGTTGGTGCTGCGCAGCGACCGCAGCCCCTGAACCGGAGGGGACCGCACACCGGGCCCGGTGGGAGGGCCCGGCGCGCGTTCCACGGCCCCTGCCGGGGCCCGGCGACCAACCGGGCGCCGGCGGAGCCGGAGCGCGCCGCCCGCCTGCCATGGAGTGTCGGGCAGACAGCAAGGCGGGCGGCGCGGTGCGGGTCGTCGCACTGTACGAGGGGGAGCCGACGACCCGGGCTGCCTCTTTGGCGAGGCCCTTAAGTGAAGCGTCCCAGGGGCTCGTTGCGGCAGGGTGCGTATCGCATTTATGCGCGTTCTCGATTCACACCCTGTGTGAATCGAAAGGAGTACACCCCGTGTGAACCGCGCACCCACTAGCCTGAGACCGAAGAGCCCTTGGAGGGGCCCATGCAGCCCAACGCCCTTCTCGACGCCCTCCTCGCCGAGGCGGGCATGTCCCACGCCGGACTCGCGGCGCATGTCAACCAGGCGGGCCGCTCCCGCGGACTGGCCCTGCGCTACGAACACACCGCCGTCACCCGGTGGTTGAAGGGGCAGCGGCCGCGTGGCCAGGTGCCCGACCTGATCTGCGAAGTGCTCGGCGGCCGGCTCCGGCGCCCGGTGTCGCTGGACGACGTCGGGCTCGGCCTGCCCGGCCAGCCGGGGTCCCCGCACGGCTCCCCGCTCAGCGGTTTCGTCGACCGGGCCGCCGCCCTGTGGCGCTCCGACGAGCAGGGCCGCGTCCAGCTCCTCACCGCCGAGGCCGTCACCGGGACTCCCGCCGTGATCCCGGTCTGGGAGTGGGAGAACCCGCCCGAGGACGCCGACGTCTCCCGTGACGGGCCCAACCGGATCGGCCCCGAGCACATCGAGATCCTGCGGGCGGCCCGCGCCCACTACGAGCTGATGTACCGCCGGGCCGGCGGGGTGGCCACCCGGGCCCGGATCATTCGCTTCCTCGGCAGCGAGACCGCGCCGATGCTCCGGGGCGGATACCCCGACGGCCTCGGCCGCCAGCTGCACCGGGCCACCGGGTCCCTGGTGGCGGTGGCCGGGATCTGCGCGTACGACTCGGACGCCCACGGGCTCGCCCAGCGCTACTTCCACCAGGCGCTGCGGCTGGCGAAGGCCAGCGGGGACCGGGGGCTCGGCGCGTACGTCATCGCGCTGATCGTCAACCAGTCCCTGCACCTGCGGGAGTACCGCCAGGCCGTCGCCTTCGCCGAGGCCGCGCTGCGCGCCGCGGGCCCGCAGACCACCCCGGCCCTGACCGCCGACCTGTACGCCATGCAGGCCAAGGCCTACGCCCAACTCGGGGACACCGCCGCCGCGCTGGCCTGCATCCGCCGTGCCGAGGCGGCCGCCGAGCGGATCCGGCCCGGCAAGGAGCCGGACGAGACGGGGTACGTGCAGCCGGGGCTGGTCAACGTACAGGTGGCCGAGGCGCTCCTCAGCCTCGGCGACCTGCGCGCCGCCCACGAGCAGGCGACGGCGGCGGTGGGGACTCCGGCGCACGACCGCGGGCGGGTCCACCGGCTGGCGATGCTGTGCGAGATCCAGCTGCGCCAGGGCGAGGCGGACCGGGCGGTGGCGGCCGCCGCCGAGATGGCCGAGCGGGCCAAGGGCATGGAGTCGCTGCGACTGCGGGACCGGCTCCGGGCGGTCCGCGAACAGCTGCTGACCAGCGGATGTTCCGGCGCGGAGGAGACCGCGCAGCTGATCGAAGGGGCGCTGCGCGTTCCCCTGTGAGCGCGTGAACTGCTGCCATGTTGCCACCTACTCGAACGGAAGGTGGCACAACCGTGCAGTGGACGAACCTGAGTGAGCAGACCGTGTACAAGAACCGCTGGTTCGATGTGAACCTCGCCGATGTGGAACTTCCCGACGGCCGGCACCTGGACCATTTCGTGATCCGGCTGCGGCCGGTCGCCGTCGCCACGGCCGTCAACGAGGCCAACGAGGTGCTGCTGCTGTGGCGGCACCGGTTCATCACCGACAGCTGGGGCTGGGAACTGCCCGCCGGCGTGGTCGAGGACGGCGAGGACATCGCGGCGGCAGCGGCCCGGGAGATGGAGGAGGAGTCGGGCTGGCGGCCCGGGCCCCTCCACCACCTGATGACCGTCGAGCCGGCCAACGGGCTGACCGATGCCCGCCACCACCTCTACTGGGCGGACGGTGCGACGTACATCGGACATCCCGAGGACGACTTCGAGTCCTCGCGCCGCGAGTGGGTGCCGCTCAAACTCGTGCCGGACATGATCGCGCGCGGCGAGATCCCGGCCGCCAACATGGCGGCCGGGCTGCTGCTCCTGCACCATCTGCGGCTCGGCTGACCGCGTCGGCCGCGGGCCGCGGCGGTACGGGACCGGCCGCAGGGGCGGATCAGCCGTAGGGGTAGAAGCCCGAGCCGGTCTTGCGGCCGAGGCGGCCGGCGTCGACCATCCGCTGGAGCAGCGGGGGCGCGGCGTACAGCGGCTCCTTGTACTCCGCGTACATCGAATCGGCGATCGAGGCGATCGTGTCGAGGCCGATCAGGTCGGAGAGCTTGAGCGGACCCATCGGGTGGGCGCAGCCCAGCTCCATGCCGTTGTCGATGTCCTCGCGGCTCGCGATGCCGGACTCGAACATCCGGATCGCCGACAGGAGGTAGGGGACCAGGAGCGCGTTGACGACGAAGCCGGACCGGTCCTGGGCGCGGATCGCGTGCTTGCCCAGGACCTTCCCCACCAGGGCCTCGGCCCGCTTGATGGTCTCCTCGCTCGTGGTCAGCGCCGGGATCAGCTCGACGAGCTGCTGCACCGGCGCCGGGTTGAAGAAGTGGATGCCGATGACCTGGTCGGGCCGCGAGGTCGTGACGGCCAGCTTGACCAGCGGGATCGAGGAGGTGTTGGAGGCGAGGATCGCGTCCGGCCGGGTGATCACCTGGTCGAGGACCTGGAAGATCTCCGTCTTGACCTGCTCGTTCTCGACGACGGCCTCGATGACGAGGTCGCGGTCGGCGAACTCGCCGAGATCGGTGGTGAAGGTGAGGCGGGCCAGGGTCGCGTCCCGCTCCTCCTCGCTGATCTTGCCGCGTTCGGCGGCCTTGGTCAGGGAGTTGTGCAGCCGGGTGCGCCCGATCTCCAGGGCCTCGCCGGTGGTCTCGGCGACCTTCACCTCAAGGCCGCTGCGCGCGCACACCTCGGCGATGCCCGCGCCCATCTGGCCACAGCCCACTACGCCGACCCGGGTGATGTCGGAAGGGAGGTCAGTCACTTCGTGCCTTTCGCTGCATCCGTCGGCGGGTCCCCCGTGCTGCGCAGTGTCACTGCGTCCCGGCGCCCGCCACGCCCCACGACGTTACCCCCGACCTTCACCCCGGCGGGGGGCCGGGGCGGGCATGCTGTCAGATGCAGGGGACTGTCACGCAAAGGAACGGAGTCGTCACATGGCGTACATCGGGCGTCGGGGGCTGCTGGCGGGGGCCGCCGGGCTGCTGGCCGCGACGGGCGGAGCGGCCCCCGCGCGGGCGGCGCGCGGGCGCGGTCCGCGCGGGAAGGCGGCCGCCGAGTTCCGCGCGATGTGGATCGCCTCTGTGGAGAACGTCGACTGGCCCTCCGAGAGCGGGCTGGACGCCGGGGACCAGCGCGACGAGCTGATCCGGCTCCTCGACACCGCCGTCGCCCGCCGCCTGAACGCCGTGATCCTCCAGGTCCGGCCGGCCGCCGACGCGATGTGGCCCGGGGCCCGCGAGCCCTGGTCGCAGTGGCTGACGGGGGAACAGGGGGAGGACCCGGGCTGGGACCCGCTGGGCACGGCGGTCACCGAGGCCCATGCCCGCGGGCTGGAGCTGCACGCCTGGTTCAACCCCTACCGGGTGGCCAACCACACCGATCCCGACCGGCTGGCCGCGACCCATCCGGCCCGGCGCAATCCCGGCTGGACGGTCGCGTACAACAAGAAGCTGTACTACAACCCCGGGCTGCCCGAGGTGCGCGCCTTCGTGCAGGAGGCCATGCTCGACGCGGTCTCCCGGTACGAGGTGGACGGGGTGCACTGGGACGACTACTTCTACCCGTACCCCGTCGAGGGGGAGGCGTTCGACGACGACGACGCGTACGCACGTCACGGCGCCGGCTTCGCCTCCCGCGCGGACTGGCGGCGCGCGAACACCGACGCGCTGGTCCGCGAGATGTCCGAGCGGGTGCGGACGGTCCGCCCGGCGGCGCGGTTCGGCATCAGCCCGTTCGCGGTCTGGCGCAACAGCGGGCGGGACCCGCTGGGTTCGCCGACGCAGGCCGGGGTGGAAACGTACGACGACCTGTACGCCGACACCCGCAAGTGGGTGCGGGAGGGCTGGATCGACTACATCGTGCCGCAGGTGTACTGGCAGATCGGCCATCCGACCGCCGATTACGCCAAGCTCGTTCCCTGGTGGGCGAAGACGGTGGCCGGCACCGGCGTGGCGCTGTACGTGGGCGAGGCGCTGTACCGCTGCGACCGGAACAGCGCGACCGCCGCCTGGCGCGATCCCAAGGAGCTGTCCAAGCACCTGACGTTCGCCCGCGATTACCCCGAGGTCCGCGGCCACGTCTACTTCTCGGCGAAGCAGGTGGTCGCGGACCCCAATGGTGCGATGGCCAGGGTCGTCGCCGACCATTACCCGACGGCCGTGCCGCCGAGGTGACGCGGGGCCCCGCGGTGCCGGGGCGGCCGCGTCGTGCGGGTGCGGTCAGTGCGTGGGCTCCGACGGGTGCTTGACGACGCAGTCGGGGCCCGGGGACATGACTGCCTCGTGACCGTCGGCGAAGCGGACCCGGTAGGGCGGGGTGCCGTTGTCGCCGAGTACCTGAGTGATTTCACCGACCTTGTCGTGCTGGCCCACGATCCTGCCGTGCTGCACCAGCTGGTCGCCCTCGGTCGCGCGCATGGTTGACCTCCTCGGAGGCGGTCCGTATCGGTGACAGCAGTTTACGGCGGTTTGCCCGCTTTAGGCCCGCTGGGTCACGGCGATGCAGACCAGGACCGCGCAGGCGGCGGCCGGGGCGGCGGGGGAGAGGTGCTCGCCGAGCAGCGCCACGGACCAGACCAGGGTCAGCAGCGGCTGGGCGAGCTGGAGCTGACTGGCCCGCGGTGCGCCGATCTCCGCCATCCCGCGGTACCAGACGTACAGTCCGAGGAAGGTGGAGCCGGCCGCCGCCCAGACGAGCCCGGCCACCCCGTGGCCGCTCAGGTGGACCGGCTCGTACGCGAGCCCCAGCGCGGAGCCGGCCAGGCTGAGCGGCAGGCAGAGCACCAGCGCCCAGCCGATGACCTGCCAGCCGGGCAGGACGCGGGCCAGGCGCCCGCCCTCGGTGTACCCGGCCGCGCAGACCAGCAGGGCCCCGAAGAGGTACCCGTCGCCGGCCGAGAGGGCGCCGCCGCTCTGGGTCAGGGTGAAGCCGAGCACGACGGCGGCCCCGGCGACGGCCGCGCCCCAGAACCGGCGCGAAGGGCGGGCGCCCGTGCGCAGCGCCGACACGGCGGCCGTGGTCAGTGGGAGCAGGCCCACCACGACGGCGGCGTGCGAGGTGGTGGAGGTGGTCAGCGCCAGGGTGGTGAGCAGCGGGAAGCCGACGACGACTCCGGCGGCGACCACGGCGAGGCCGGCCCAGTGCGCGCGGGCGGGCAGCGGCACGCGCCCGGCCAGCAGGAAGGCCCCGGCGATGAGCGCGGCGAGGAGGCTGCGCACGGCGACGAAGGACCAGGGGCCGAAGCTCTCCAGGCCCCAGGCGGTGGCGGGGAAGGTCAGGGAGAAGGCGATGACGCCGAGCCCGGCGAGTGCGGTACCGCCGGTGGCCCGGCCGCCGAGACCGCCGCGGCGCCCGCTGGTGGCGGACCGGTCGGCAGGATCCCCGACCGCTATCGCCCTGTGGGTAGTAGCGCTATTCTGTGCTGTCATGTACGAGCGTAGCAGCGTGGCGGAACTGGCGGAATCCTTGCGGTCGGAGCTCGACCGCTACTCGGAGGGTGGAAAGCTCCCGTCGAGCCGGGCCCTGGTCGAGCGCTACCGGGTCAGCCCCGTCACCGTCTCCCGCGCCCTCGCGCAGCTGGCCGCCGAGGGGCTCGTCGTCACCCGGCCCGGCGCCGGGGTGTTCCGGGCCCGGCCCCGTGCGGCGGTGCCCGTGCCCGGGGACACCTCCTGGCAGGAGGTCGCCCTGAGCGCGGAGGGCGCGGGCGAGGTGGTCCCGCGTTCGGTGGACGCCTCCGGGGTGCTGGCCTGCCTGGCCGCGCCGCCGCCCGGGGTGATCGGGCTCAACAGCGGCTACCTGCACCCCTCCATCCAGCCCGAGCGGGCCATGGCCGCCGCGCTGGCCCGGGCCGGGCGGCGCCCCGGGGCATGGGAGCGGCCGCCCATGGAGGGGCTGCCCGAGCTGCGCGACTGGTTCGCCCGGGAGATCGGCGGGGCGGCCGGGGCCGTCGGAGCCGCCGACGTCCTGATCACCGCGGGCGGGCAGAGCGCCCTCACCACCGCCCTGCGGGCGCTGGCCCCGCCCGGGGCGCCGATCCTCGTGGAGTCCCCGACCTACCCCGGGCTGCTCGCCATCGCCCGCGCCTCCGGATGCCGCCCGGTGCCCGTCCCGGTGGATGCCGAGGGGGTCCGGCCGGAACTGCTGGCCGCCGCCTTCGAAGCGACGGGCGCGCGGGTGTTCGTATGCCAGCCGCTGTTCCAGAACCCGACGGGTGCGGTGCTGGCTCCCGGGCGGCGGGCCGAGGTGCTGCGGATCGCCCGGTCCGCCGGGGCCTTCGTGGTGGAGGACGACTACGCCCGGGCCCTCGCCCACGAGGACGCCGGCCCGCTGCCCCCGGCGCTGGCCGCCGAGGACCGGGACGGGGTCGTCGTCCACGTCCGCTCCCTGACCAAAGCCACCTCGCCCAGCCTGCGGGTGGGCGCGCTCGCCGCCCGCGGCCCGGTGCTGGACCGGCTGCGGGCGATTCAGGTCGTGGACTCCTTCTTCGTGTCCCGGCCGCTCCAGGAAGCCGCCCTGGAGCTGGTCGGCGCCCCCGCCTGGCCCCGCCACCTGCGCTCCGTCGCCGCCGAGCTGCGTCACCGGCGGGACCTGCTCGCCGGCGCCCTGCGGCGGGAACTGCCCTGGCTGACCCTGCCCCATCTGCCCGCGGGCGGCTACCAGCTGTGGGTGCGCATGGCCGAGGGCGAGGACGACGCGGGCTTCGCGGCGGCGGCCCTGCGCGCGGGGGTCGCGGTCGCCGGGGGCCGCCCGTACTTCTGCGCGGAACCGCCCGGTCCGTACGTACGGCTCAGCTTCGCCGGGGTCTCGGGCGCGGCGGAACTGGGCGAGGCCGTACACCGGCTGCGCTCGCTCGCGACCCCCTAGCGGGTGCCCCCCAAAACCGGTGGAGCCGCGCCGCCGCGCCGCCCTACCCTGCGGCCATGGACGGCATCGAGATCACCACGCTCGCGCAGCGCCCCGAACTGGCCGGGCGGCTCTGGGACATGAAGGACACCTGGCCCGAGTTCGCGCGGTACGACTCGACGGCAACGCTCCTCTACCCCCGCATGGTCGAGGAACTGGCCGACCACGTCCTCGTCGCCACCGACGGCGATGCGGTGATCGCCCGCGGGTTCAGCGTGCCGTTCGCGCAGCACGAGCCCGGCCGCGACGGGAAGCTGCCCGCGCGGGGCTGGGACCAGGTCCTCCTGTGGGCCTTCTCCGACCTGCGGCGCGGGATCGCCCCCGACACGGTGAGCGCCATCGAGATCACCATCGCCGCCGACCGCCTCGGCCAGGGCCTGTCCGGGCGGATGCTGGGCGCGATGCGGGACGACGCCCGCGCCCGCGGCTTCGCCGAGGTGGTGGCTCCCGTGCGGCCCAGCGGCAAGCCGGCCGAGCCGCAGACCCCGATGGAGGAGTACGCGTACCGCACGCGCGGGGACGGGCTGCCGTACGACCCGTGGCTGCGGGTCCACGTCCGCGCGGGGGCGGTGATCGACTCGGTGGCCCCGCTGTCGATGACGATCACCGGCTCGCTCGCGGAGTGGCGGGAGTGGACCGGGCTGCCGTTCGACACGACGGGTCCGGTGCTGGTCGAGGGGGCCCTGGCGCCCGTCCGCTGCGAGGCCGCACAGGGTTACGCGGCGTACGTGGAACCGAACGTCTGGGTCCGCCACGCGCTGGACACCCCCTAAGGAGCGCCTCAGGGCGTGACGATCGCGAAGTCGGGGTCGGGCTCGGTGAGGTGGGCGGTCAGCTCGGCGAGCCGGGCCGGGTCGCCCGAGACCTCGGCCCGGCCCCGGGCCACCAGGTCCGCGAGCGCGGCCCGGCCGAGCAGGAGGGCGCGCAGGGCCGGCTCGTCCAGGGAGATTTCGACGTCCGGTTCGCCGGCGGCCGGGCCGAGCCCCCGGACATGGGTGAGCACGCCGTTCTTCAGGCGCAGGGTGCTGGGATCGCGGCCGTCGGTGAACCGCCACCGGACGGTGACGTCCGCGTCCCAGCTGCTCGGGCCGTCGACGCGGATCGCCAGGGAGTCGAAGAGCTGGTCGAGGGTCAGGGTGTTGATCAGGTCCTCGGAGGCGGTGGTCGCGGAGGTGCCGACCGGGCCGTGGCGCAGTTCGTGGGCGCCGGTGAGGAAGAAGTTGCGCCAGGTGCCGTTCTCGCTGCCGTAGCCGAGCTGCTCCAGGGCGTCGGCCTGGAGGGCGCGGGCCTCGGCGTGGCCGGGGTCGGCGAACACGACGTGGCCGACGACCTCCGCCACCCAGCGGAAATCGCCCTGCGCGTAGGACTGGCGGGCACGGCGCAGCACCTCGTCCGCGCCGCCCATGAAGTCCACGTAGCGGGTGGCGGCCTCCGTGGGCGGGTGGGCCCACAGACGGGCCGGGTTGCCGTCGAACCAGCCCATGTACCGCTGGTAGACGGCCTTGGCGTTGTGGCTGACGGAGCCGTAGTAGCCGTGGGTGTGCCAGGCGCGTTCCAGCGCGGGCGGCAGCCGCATCTCCTCGGCGATCTCCGGACCGGTCAGCCCCTGGTTGATCATGCGCAGCGTCTGGTCGTGCAGGTAGGCGTACAGGTCGCGCTGCTCGGAGAGGAAGGCGAGCGCGTCCTCGCGGCCCCAGACCGGCCAGTGGTGCGAGGCGAAGACGACGTCGGTGGCGGCGCCGAAGAGCTGGACCGTCTCGGTCAGGTACCGGGCCCACGCGTGAGGGTCGCGGACCTGGGCGCCGCGCAGCGTGAGCAGGTTGTGCAGGGTGTGGGTGGCGTTCTCGGCGGTGCACAGGGCGGCGTGGTCGGGGAAGTGGATGTTGAGTTCCGCCGGGGCCTCGGTGCCCGGGGTCAGCTGGAACACCATGCGGATGCCGTCGACGGTTTCGCACTGCCCGGTGCGGGTGACGGAAAGGGTCGGCGGGATGAGGGTGACCGTGCCGGTCGACGTCGTGGGGCCCAGCCCCGAGCCGATCTGCCCGCGGGGTCCCTTGGGCAGGGCGGACCCGTACATGTACGTGGCGCGCCGGCTCATGGCGGTGCCGGCGTACACGTTCTCGCTGACGGCGTGCTCCAGGAAACCCTCCGGGGCGAGCACGGGCACCCCGGCCGCGGCCTCATCGACGCTGATCACGCCCTTGACCCCGCCGAAGTGGTCGGCGTGGCTGTGGGTGTAGAGGACGCCGGTGACGGGGCGCTCGCCGCGGTGGCGGCGGTACAGCGCGAGCGCGGCGGCGGCGGTCTCCGTGGAGATCAGCGGGTCGATGACCAGGATGCCGCGCTCGCCCTCGACCACCGTCATGTTGGACAGGTCGAAGCCGCGCACCTGGTAGATCCCCGGGACCACCTCGAACAGTCCGTGGCCCCGGGCCAGTCTGCTCTGGCGCCACAGGCCCGGATGGGCGGTGGGCGGGCAGTCCCGGTCGAGGAACCCGTACGCGTCCAGGTCCCACACCACGCGGCCCTCCGCGTCCCGGACGGCTCCTTCCCCGACCGTGCCGAGGAAGCCGCGGCGCTCGTTCTCCAGATCGCGGGTGTCCTCGAAGGCGGCGCCCCGCCGCACGGCGCCGTTGGCCTCCGCCACGACGGCTTCGGCGTCTGCGGAACCGGCATTCATCCTGTTGCCTCCCCATCGGGACGCGGGACCACCCCTCACCGCCATCCTCCCGTGCACCGGCGGGGCCCGCAGCGCGGCCCTCCCGCAGCTTTGCATAAAACTGCGGGAGTACGTATAGTCATGCCATCGAGGAGGAGGGTCCGATGGTGGTACGTGTAGCGGTGGCAGGAGCGAGCGGGTACGCGGGCGGAGAAGTCCTGCGCCTGCTGCTGTCCCACCCCGAGGTGGAGATCGGCGCGCTGACCGGCAACTCCAACGCCGGACAGCTCTTCGGCGGCCTCCAGCCGCACCTGGTGCCGCTCGCCGGCCGGACCCTTGAGGCGACCACGCCCGAGGTCCTCGCCGGCCGGGGCCGTCGGCACGACGTGGTCTTCCTGGCACTGCCCCACGGACAGTCCGCCGCCGTCGCCGCCGAGCTCGGCGAGGACGTCCTCGTCATCGACATGGGCGCCGACCACCGGCTCAAGGACTCCGCCGACTGGGACGCCTTCTACGGAGCCCCGCACGCCGGCACCTGGCCGTACGGGCTCCCCGAGCTGCCCGGCGGCCGCGCCGCGCTGGAGGGGGCCAAGCGCATCGCGGTTCCGGGATGCTTCCCGACCGCCGTCACCCTCGCCCTCTTCCCGGCGTACGCCGCGCAGCTGGCCGAGCCCGAGGCCGTGATCGTCGCCGCGACCGGCACCTCGGGCGCGGGCAAGGCGCTCAAGCCGCACCTGCTCGGCTCCGAGGTCATGGGCTCCGTCAGCCCGTACGGGGTGGGCGGCGGGCACCGGCACACCCCCGAGATGGTGCAGAACCTGAGCCCGATCGCCGGGCAGAAGGTCTCCGTCTCCTTCACGCCCACCCTCGTGCCGATGTCCCGCGGCATCCTGGCCACCTGCTCGGCCAAGGCCCTGCCCGGCACCACCGCCGACGCGGTGCGCGCCGCGTACGAGAAGGCGTACGCGGACGAGCCCTTCGTGCACCTGCTGCCCGAGGGGCAGTGGCCCGCGACCTCGTCCGTCCACGGTTCCAACGCCGTTCAGATCCAGGTCGCGTACGACGGGTCCGCGCAGCGGATCATCGCGATCAGCGCCATCGACAACCTGACCAAGGGCACCGCCGGTGGCGCGGTGCAGAGCATGAACATCGCCCTCGGGCTCCCCGAAGAACTCGGGCTTTCCACGATCGGAGTCGCGCCGTGACCGTTACGGCAGCACAGGGGTTCACGGCCGCCGGCATCGCGGCCGGGATCAAGGCCAACGGCAATCCGGACCTGGCCCTCGTGGTCAACAACGGTCCGCGGCTGGCCGCCGCCGGCGTCTTCACCTCCAACCGCGTCAAGGCGGCGCCCGTGCTCTGGTCCGAGCAGGTCCTGCGCGGCTCCGCCGTCAGCGCGGTCGTCCTCAACTCCGGCGGCGCCAACGCCTGCACCGGCCCCAAGGGCTTCCAGGACACCCACGCCACCGCCGAGAAGGTGGCCGAGGCCCTCGGCGGCGAGCACAACGCGGGCGAGGTCGCCGTCGCCTCCACCGGCCTGATCGGCGTCCTGCTCCCCATGGACAAGCTGCTGCCCGGCATCGACACCGCCGTCGCCGCCCTCTCCGCCGACGGCGGCGAGGACGCGGCCATCGCCATCAAGACCACCGACACCGTGCACAAGACGTCCGTCGTGGCGCAGGACGGCTGGACGGTCGGCGGCATGGCCAAGGGCGCGGGCATGCTCGCCCCGGGCCTGGCCACCATGCTCGTGGTCCTCACCACCGACGCCGACGTGGACGGCGCCACCCTCGACCAGGCGCTGCGCTCCGCCACCCGCACCACCTTCGACCGGGTCGACTCCGACGGCTGCATGTCCACCAACGACACCGTCCTGCTGCTCGCCTCCGGGGCCTCCGGCCGGGTGCCGTCGTACGAGGCCTTCGCGGAGGCCGTACGGACCGTCTGCGACGACCTCGCCCGCCAGCTGATCGGCGATGCCGAGGGCGCCAGCAAGGACATCCGCATCGAGGTCGTCGGCGCGCTCACCGAGGGCGACGCGGTCGAGGTCGGCCGGTCCATCGCCCGCAACAACCTGCTCAAGTGCGCCATCCACGGCGAGGACCCCAACTGGGGCCGGGTGCTCTCCGCGATCGGCACCACCCGGGCCGCCTTCGACCCGGACCGGCTGAACGTGGCCATCAACGGCGTCTGGGTCTGCAAGAACGGCTCGGTCGGCGAGGACCGCGACCTGGTCTCCATGAAGGACCGCGAGGTCCGCATCACCGCCGACCTGGCCACCGGCTCCGAGTCCGCCGTGATCTGGGCGAACGACCTGACCGCCGAGTACGTCCACGAGAACAGCGCGTACAGCTCATGAGCGACGAGAAGGCCGGCCAGCCCGGCACCGGGACCGCGCGCAAGCACACCGCGCTGCCCAAGGCGCAGATCCTCATCGAGGCCCTGCCCTGGCTCACCCGCCACAACGGCAAGGTCGTCGTCGTCAAGTTCGGCGGCAACGCCATGATCGACGAGGACCTCAAGGCCGCCTTCGCCCAGGACGTGGTCTTCCTGCGCCAGGCGGGCCTCAAGCCCGTCGTGGTGCACGGCGGCGGCCCCCAGATCAATGCCCAGCTCGACAAGCAGGGCCTGGTCAGCGAGTTCAAGGCCGGCCTGCGCGTCACGACCCCCGAGGCGATGGACGTCGTACGGATGGTCCTGGCGGGCCAGGTCCAGCGCGAGCTGGTCGGGCTGCTCAACCAGCACGGGCCGCTGGCCGTCGGCATGACCGGCGAGGACGCCCACACCATCACCGCCACCCGGCACACCCCGGAGATCGAGGGTGAGCTCGTCGACATCGGCCGGGTCGGCGAGATCACCGCCATCGACACCGGCGCGATCGAGGCGCTGCTGGCGGACGGCCGGATCCCGGTCATCTCCTCCATCGCGCGCAGCGCCGACGACCACCACGTGTACAACGTCAACGCCGACACGGCCGCCGCGGCGCTCGCCGCCGCGCTGGGCGCCGAGACGCTGATGGTGCTCACGGACGTCGAGGGCCTCTACGCGGACTGGCCGAGCAGCGACGAGGTCATCAGCCGGCTCACCGTCAGCGAGCTGGAGAAGCTGCTGCCCGAGCTGTCCAGCGGCATGGTGCCCAAGATGGAGGGCTGCCTGCACGCCGTACGGGGCGGGGTGAGCACGGCCCGCGTGATCGACGGCCGGGTGCCGCACTCGATCCTGCTGGAGATCTTCACCGACGAGGGAATCGGCACGATGGTCGTGCCCGACGCACAGGGAGGGGAACCCGCGTGACCGGCAACCAGGAGACGGCCAGTCAGGAGACGGCCAACCAGCGGTACGCGGCCCGCTGGCAGGGTGCGCTGACCGACAACTACGGCACCCCCGCGCTGGCCCTCGTACGCGGCGAAGGCGCCCGGGTCTGGGACGCGGACGGCAAGCAGTACACCGACTTCGTCGGGGGCATCGCGGTCAACGCCCTCGGCCACGCCCATCCGGCGATCGTCGGGGCCGTGACCGCGCAGATCTCCACCCTCGGCCACGTCTCGAACCTCTACGCCTCCGAGCCGGTCCTCGCGCTCGGCGAGCGGCTGCTCCAGCTCTTCGGCCGCCCCGGCCGGGTCTTCTTCTGCAACTCCGGCGCCGAGGCCGTCGAGGCCGCCTTCAAGATCGGCCGGCTGACCGGGCGGACCCACATGGTGTCCACCGACGGCGGTTTCCACGGCCGGACGATGGGCGCCCTCGCGCTCACCGGCCAGCCGAAGAAGCAGGATCCGTTCCTGCCCCTGCCCGGCGAGGTCACGCACGTGCCGTACGGCGACGTCGAGGCCCTGCGGGCCGCCGTGACCGAGGAGACGGCCCTCGTGATCATCGAGCCGATCCAGGGCGAGAACGGCGTCGTCGTGCCCCCGGCCGGATACCTGACGGCCGCCCGCGAGATCACCCGGGCCACCGGCACCCTGCTCGTCCTGGACGAGGTGCAGACCGGGATCGGGCGCTGCGGCCACTGGTTCGAGCACCAGGCCCACGAGGGCGTCGAGCCCGATCTCGTCACGCTCGCGAAGGGCCTGGGAGGCGGTCTGCCGATCGGCGCCGTGGCCGCCTTCGGGCCGGCCGCGGAGCTGCTCCGGCCCGGCCAGCACGGCACCACCTTCGGCGGGAACCCCGTCGCGTGCGCCGCCGGCCTCGCCGTCATCGACACCATCGCCGCCGAGGGCCTGCTCGATCGGGTCAAGGCGCGCGGGGAGCGGCTGCGCTCCGGAATCGAGGCTTCCGGGCACCCGCTGGTCTCCCGTGTCCGTGGTGAGGGCCTTCTCCTGGGTATCGTGCTGACCGGGCCGCTCGCACCGCAGGTGCAGCAGGCGGCCCAGGACGCCGGCTTCCTGGTCAACGCGCCCGCCCCCGACGTCGTACGGCTGATGCCCCCGTACGTACTCTCCGAGGCCGAGGCGGACGCGTTCGTCCGGGCCCTGCCCGGCATCCTCGACGCAGCCAATGGGGACGGACACACCGGGGAATGAGACGACGATGAGCCAGGCGCAGGACCACGAGGAGTGGGGCTCCCCCCGGACCGAGTCCGGGGGCGGGCCGTCCGTTCCGCAGACCCGCACCGCCCGCCACCGCCGGATCGTGGACATCCTCAACCGGCAGCCGGTCCGCTCGCAGAGCCAGCTGGCGAAGCTGCTGGCCGACGACGGGCTGAGCGTCACCCAGGCGACGCTCTCCCGCGACCTCGACGAGCTGGGCGCGGTGAAGATCCGCAACACCGGCGGCGAGCTGATCTACGCGGTACCCAGCGAGGGCGGTTTCCGCACCCCGCAGGCGCCGCTCGGCGAGTCGGCGAAGGAGGAGCGCATGCGGCGCCTCTCCGGGGAGCTGCTGATCTCGGCGGAGGCCTCCGCGAACCTCGTCGTCCTGCGCACCCCGCCGGGCGCGGCCCAGTTCCTCGCCTCCGCGATCGACCAGGCCGAACTCCGCGAGATCCTCGGCACGATCGCCGGGGACGACACGCTGATGCTGATCAGCCGTGACCCCTCGGGCGGCCAGGCCCTCGCGGACCACCTGCTGAGGCTGGCCCAGAAGGAGGGCTGACCGCCCCCCGGCGCGCTCCACGGCCCGTCAGGTCCCGTGCGGCGGGGCGGATATCCGCTGTACCGCCCGCGGCGGAGCCGCCTAGGCTCGGCGCGTGCATGCCCACACCCTCGCCAGTGTCGCCGTGCCCGTCACAGCCGCGCTGTACGGGGGCTGCGTCGTGCTCCGGCGCCGCACCGCGGCCCGGCACCGCCGCGCCCTCGACCGGTGGGCCGCCGCCCTGGCCGACCCGTACCAGGCCGCCGCGGGGCGCTGGTGGCCGGACGACGCGGTCCAGGCCGCAGCCGCCCGGCTGGTCCTGGACGGGCTCGTCACCGTCAACCACCGCGGCAACCTGAGCCCCGCCCCGGCCGCCGCCGACCCCGCCCGCAGCCCCGGGCATCCGCTGCCCGAGGCGCTGCTGGCCGCCCTGCTGCGCCGCACCGCCCCCGCCACCCTCGGCGGCATCGTGCTGCGGGACGCGGAGTTCGAGGCGGCCCGCCGGGAGTTCGGCAAGGCCCGCCCGGAACTCCTCACGGTCGGCGAACCCGCCGGCCCGGCAAGACTCGTGCTGTACCTGGTCATGGCCGAGATGCTCTTCTGCGTCTTCGGCCTGATGTCGGCGCAGCCGGACGGCGGCGCCGAACGGGCGGCCGCCTGGGCCGCGTGGACCGCGGTGATCGCCCAGATCTTCTGGTTCCCCGTCTACGACCGGGCCCGCGGGGCCGGCTGGAAGGGGGATGCCGACGTGGTGGCGGCCACGCACCACGCGGCCCCCCATCCGGCGCTCCAGGCCCTGGACGTCCGCGATCCGGAAGCCTTCCGCCGGCTGCGCGTGAGCCGCCTGCGGACCCGGCGCGGCCGCAACCGGGGCCGTCCGCGCCGGCGGACACCCGCCGGGAGCGGCCCGCCCGTCAGTAGCGGGTGACGGCGAGCGGTCCCTCCTGTGTCCCGATGGCGATGTGCGGGCGGCGGCGCGGGTCCGCCCAGCGCAGGATCGCGCGCATCGACCGCTCCGGCACGGACACGCAACCGGCCGTCGCGCCCTTGCCGTTGACGTGCAGGAAGATGCCCGCGCCCCGGCCCCGGACGGGCTGCTCGTAGTTGAACCCGATGACCAGCGCGTGCGCGTACTGCTTGTCGTACGTGACCAGGTGCTCCGCCTCGCCCGGTGCGCAGTGCGCCGGCAGCGGCTCGGTCCACCGGTTGTACGCGGGCGACGCGTTGTCCTGGCACCACCAGGAATCGGCGGTCACCCGGCGGTAGCGGAACTCCGTCCCGGCCGGTGCGCGGCGGATCCCGAAGGCGTACGGGAGCTCGTACAGGCCGGACGGGGTCGTGTTCGTGCCCTGGGTGCGGCTCGCGCCCTCGGTCAGGCCGTTCGAGCCGAAGCGGGCCTCGGCGCTGCCGGCCTCGTACCAGCGCCCCGCCCGGCGGTCCCACCAGGTCAGCCGCCCGGTGGTGGAACCGGGCGCGGGGGCGACGGCCGTGATGAGCTGGCTGCCGCCGCCGGTGTCGGCGAGGCGGGCCGGCAGCGGATCGGACCCGTACGGGCCCTGCGCGAGCAGGCTGGTGACGATCAGTGAGCCGGTGACGAGAGCGGTACGCAGCACATGTCAGACGGTACGGGGTGGAAGGGGCGGCGGCAGCGCAGGCAGGCCGTCAAGGCTCGCGGGGGTCGTCGCGGAAGACGGCCTCGCCCTCGCCGTGGATGCGCACGATCATCCGGCGGGGTCGGAGGGCGCACGGGGAATTCCGAGCCGTGAGCGCATCCGCCCCATGACGTACTCGCTGAACAGCCCGGTGCAGCGGTCCAGCAGGGTGCCCACCTCGGGGTCGCGCACCGGCAGCGCGGGCGGCCGGTCGGGGGACCACAGGCTCTGCACGCGCCGGGCGGAGATGCGGCGCAGTGCCGGGTCGGCGTCCGTCAGCAGCTCGGTGGAGGCGCGCAGCCCGACGACCCCGCCGCGGGCGTGCAGCACCCGGTAGGCGGCCCGGCGGGTGTGCGCGGGGCGGTCGGGGGCGATCCGCTCCAGCAGCCACTCGGCGGGCAGCCGGCCGGCGACCCCGGCCAGGCTCAGGGAGACCTCCCGGGCCACCGCGGCCGACGGGTCGTCGAGCAGGGGCCGCAGCAGGTCCACGTCGGTGGAGTCCAGCCCGCGCAGCCCGGCGACCGCCGCCGCCCGCACGGCCCCGGCGGGGTGGTCCAGCAGCGCGCGCACCAGCGGCGCGTCCGCCCGCCGGGCACACTCGGCGAAACCGGTGACGGCGTACGGGGTCACCCGGGCCGGGTCCCCGACCAGGGCGCGGTAGTGCTCGTAGGGGTCGCCCCCGTCCTGCCTGACGAGCCAGCGCGCGCAGGCCCGGACCAGCCCGGAGCGGTCGGTCAGGTGGCCGGGCGCCTCGGCGAAGCGCCCGGCCCGGCGCAGCGCCGTGACCCCGCCGGCCCGGACCACGGGCAGGTGTCCGTGCAGCAGGGCGTCGATCGCGTCGTCGTCGGGCCCGTCGCAGGCCATCGCGGCCAGTGCCGCGTCGGCCCACAGCCGGGCCGTCGCGGGATCGTGCTCCCGGGCCGCCCGCCGGGCCAGCTCCCGTACGCCGAGCAGCCCGCGGGAGAGGGTGATGCGGGTGGCGAACCGCCGGGTGGGCAGGTCCGCGCTGCGCCGCAGCCAGCCGAGTACGGTGTCGGGCTGCTCGCCGGTCATCGAGACCGCCTCCCGGGCCGGGCGCCACCACTGGGCGTCCCGCGCCGGGCGCCACCACGGGGTGAGGACCGGGTCCTCGGCGGCGAGGGCCTCCTCGAACAGGCCGCTCGCCCAGCCGCCCTGCTCGCGCCGGGCCAGCCGCAGGACGAGCGGGGTGAGGTCGATCAGCGTCCGCGCCGGGTCGGCGGCCAAGGCGTCCGCGAGCACCTGCCGGGCGCGCTCGCGCACGGCGGGCACCCAGTCGGTGCAGCGGATCGCGACGAGCGGGAGCGGCGGCTTCGGATCCCGCAGCGCGGCCTCGCGGACCCGGCCGTCGGGGTGGCACAGGCGCTCTTCGACGCGCCCGGCGCCGCGGGGCCCCGAGAACCAGAGGAGGTGACTGCGGCGGATCTCCGCGTCGAAGGCCATCCACGAGACGGGCAGGACGGGGCGGCGGGCGCCGCCGATCCCGAAACGTCCGCCGCGCAGCAGGGCGACCGCCGCGGCGCGCCCCTCCTCGGCCTGCCGCTGTGCCTCGACTCCCATGTGCCCCCCCCCGATACGGCGCAGGCCAACGATCGTAGGCTGCCGCCGCCCGGAGGCGCCCCTCATATTCGCGCTGGTCAGCGGGGCACACCCGCGCTTCAATTGACGAAACATACGGACCAGTGCATAGTTATGCCAAGACGCGGCCTGTGGTTCCCCCCGCTCAAGCGGGCCCCGGACGGCTTCGTGGACGGGTCCGCCGCGACCTGGCCCGAGCCCGGCTCGTTGAGCCGGTACCACGTCGGCCTCCCCGTGACCTCCGCGACGGGGAGGCCGAAGCACATCCACGCACACGTTCATGAGGAGCAGCAGCTGTGAGCAGCAACAACGGTGGCGACGTCCGGCTCTGGGGCGGCCGGTTCGCCGACGGCCCCGCCGAGGCCCTCGCGAAGCTGTCCGCGTCGGTCCACTTCGACTGGCGCCTCGCGCCGTACGACATCGCCGGATCCCGTGCCCACGCCCGGGTGCTCGCCAAGGCGGGCCTGCTCACGGCGGACGAGCTCGACCGCATGATCGCGGGTCTGGACCGGCTCGAAGCCGACGTCGCAGACGGCTCCTTCACCGGGACCATCGCCGACGAGGACGTGCACACCGCCCTGGAGCGGGGCCTGCTGGAGCGGCTCGGCGCCGACCTCGGCGGCAAGCTGCGCGCCGGCCGGTCCCGCAACGACCAGGTGGCCACCCTCTTCCGCATGTACCTGCGCGACCACGCCCGGATCGTCGGCGGCCTGATCGCGGAGCTCCAGGACGCGCTGGTCGGCCTCGCCGAAACGCACCACGACGTGGCCATGCCGGGCCGGACCCACCTCCAGCACGCGCAGCCGGTGCTCTTCGCCCACCACGTACTCGCCCACGTGCAGGCGCTGTCCCGGGACGCCGAGCGGCTGCGGCAGTGGGACACCCGGACCGCGGTCTCCCCGTACGGCTCGGGCGCGCTGGCCGGCTCCTCGCTGGGGCTGGACCCGGAGGCGGTCGCCGCCGACCTCGGCTTCGAGCGGGGCTCGGCGGGCAACTCGATCGACGGCACGGCCTCGCGCGACTTCGTCGCCGAGTTCGCCTTCATCACGGCGATGATCGGGATCAACCTGTCCCGGATCGCCGAGGAGATCATCATCTGGAACACGAAGGAGTTCTCCTTCGTGACCCTGCACGACGCCTTCTCCACCGGCTCGTCGATCATGCCGCAGAAGAAGAACCCGGACATCGCCGAACTGGCGCGCGGAAAGTCGGGCCGGCTCATCGGCAACCTGACGGGCCTCCTCGCCACGCTGAAGGCGCTGCCCCTGGCCTACAACCGGGACCTCCAGGAGGACAAGGAGCCGGTCTTCGACTCCTGCGACACCCTCGAAGTCCTGCTCCCGGCCTTCACCGGGATGATGGCCACCCTCACGGTCAACCGGGAGCGGATGGAGGAGCTGGCCCCGGCCGGGTTCTCCCTCGCCACGGACATCGCGGAGTGGCTGGTCAAGCAGGGCGTGCCGTTCCGCGTCGCGCACGAGGTGGCCGGCGAGTGCGTCAAGGAGTGCGAGGCGCTCGGGATCGAGCTGGACGAGCTCACGGACGAGCAGTTCGCGAAGATCTCGGAGCACCTGACCCCCGAGGTCCGCACCGTCCTCAACGTGCCGGGCGCCCTCGCCTCCCGCAACGGCCGCGGCGGCACCGCCCCCTCGGCGGTCGCGAAGCAGCTCGCGGAGCTGAAGGCGGACCTGGTCATCCAGCACGCCTGGGCCACCCACAAGCAGTAGCCGCACGGCGCTGCCCACCCACGTCCGCGGCCTTGCGGCCCGCACGCCCGAGCCCTCCGGGGCCCGGGCCCTGCACCTCCGCACGCCGCGGGACGCCCGCAGGGGCGGCCGGAGCCCACGCTCCGGCCGCCCCTTCGTCGTTCACCCCGCCCAGCGGGCCAGTGCGTCGAAGTCCGGGCGGGTCAGGCCGATCTGCTCGTCGACGCGCATCAGCAGGGCCCGCGCCGGGTGGCGCTGGTCCGCGTACTCCCGGTCCGGTTCCCCGATGTCGTCGTCGATCCAGGCGAACTCGCGGGTGCCCGCGTACTCCAGGACGTACTGCGTCTTCCAGAAGGTGCCGCGCGGGGCCCGGCCGTGCATCTGCGGCCAGTCGACGTAGGGCAGCCGCGGCAGGCCCAGGTGCGGTCCTATCCAGTCGTTCGCCTCGTCCTTCCAGGTGGTGGCCCACACCAGCTCGTACGCGTCCGCCAGCGCGAGCAGCTCCGTGCCGTGGGAAGGGTTCAGCCACACCCGCAGCGGCTTGCGGCTCTCGGCCTCCGTCCAGCCGGTCGGGCGCATCCGGTGGGTGGTGTACCCCTGCGGGCGGCGCTGGGCCCGGGCGGCGTACGGGTTCAGCGGACCGTCCACGTCGATCAGCAGCAGTGGCTTCATGGGCTGAGGATTCCTCTCCGGCTGCCCTTCGGCAGCTCATTTTTGCCCCGCGTGAGACATTGGCGTCTCATTCGGGGTATGCTTGTCTCATGGCCATGGATCGTGACCAGGTGCTCCGCGACGCCGCGGCCCTTCTCTCCCGCAAATCGACCGCCACGATGGACGAGGTCGCCCGCGCCGCAGGCATCGGGCGCGCGACCCTCCACCGGCACTTCGCCGGGCGCGACGCCCTCGTACGGGCCCTCGAAGAGCTCGGCATCCGCCGGTTCGAGGCGGCCTTCGACAACGCCCGTCTCGACGAGGGCACCGCGGTCGAGGCCCTGCGCCGGCTCGTCGCCGAGGCCGAGCGCGACGCCCAGCTGCTGGCCTTCCTCGTCACCGAGAACCAGCTCTTCGAGGGCGACCAGGTCAACGAGGGATGGGCCCGGCTCGACGCCCGGGTGGGCGCGCTCTTCCGGCGCGGCCAAGCGGAGGGCGACATCCGGATCGACCTGAGCCCCGCCTGGCTCACCGAGGCCCTCTACGGGCTCATCGGCACCTGCGCCTGGGCCGTCATGGACGGCCGGGTGGCCGCGAAGGACTTCCAGTACATGATCATCGAGCTGCTGCTCGGTGGCGCACGACGGAGCGTGGAGAAATGAGCCGCACAGCACAGCTGACCAAGGGACAGGGGACGGAGGCGAGCGGGGCCAAGGGGAGCAAGGGGCGCTGGCTGGCGCTCTCGGTGCTCGTCCTGGCGGTCCTGCTGGTCGCGGTGGACGCCACCGTACTCGGTCTCGCCACACCCTCCATCAGTGAAGACCTCAAGCCGTCCGGCACCCAGCTGCTGTGGATCGGCGACATCTACTCGTTCGTCATCGCCGGCCTGCTCGTCTCCATGGGCTCGCTCGGCGACCGCATAGGCCGCAAGAAGCTGCTCCTGGTCGGCGCCACCGCCTTCGGCGCCGTCTCCGTCCTCAACGCCTACGCCACCAGCCCCGAGATGATGATCGTGGCCCGGGCCCTGCTCGGCGTGGCCGGCGCGACGCTGATGCCCTCGACCCTCGCGCTGATCCGGAACATCTTCCACGACCCCAGGGAGCGCAGCCTCGCCATCGGCATCTGGGGCGCCACCGCCTCGGCCGGCGCGGCCGTCGGGCCCGTCGTCGGCGGAGTCCTGCTCCAGCACTTCTGGTGGGGCTCGGTCTTCCTCATCAACGTGCCCGTGATGATCGCCCTGGTCCTCGTCGGCATCAGGCTGCTGCCCGAGTCGAAGAACCCGGTCGCCGGCCCCTGGGACCTGACCAGCGTCGCCCTCTCGCTCGTCGGCGTCATCGGAGTCGTCTACGCCGTCAAGGAAATGGCCACCCACGGCATGACCTGGGGTGTCGCGGTCTCCGCCGGGCTCGGTGGCGCGGGCCTGTACGGGTTCGTGCGCCGCCAGTTCAGCCTGCCCTCGCCGCTCCTGGACATGAGGCTCTTCAAGCACCGCGGTTTCTCCGGGGCGGTCCTGGCCGACCTCCTGACCGTCTTCGGCCTCTCCGGCCTCGTCTTCTTCCTCTCCCAGTTCCTCCAGCTCGTCCAGGGCCGCGACACCCTGGAGGCGGGTCTGGCCGAACTGCCCGCCGCCATCGGCGCGGTGGTCACCGGCCTGGTCGCCGGGCGCTACGCCCGCCGGTACTCGGTACGGTCGATCGTCACCGGCGGCCTCGCGGCCATCGGGCTCGCGCTCGGCGCGCTCACCCTGATCCACAAGGAGAGCGGCTACCCGCTGCTCGGAGCGGCCCTGCTGGTCGTCGGCCTCGGCGCCGGCTTCTCCTTCACGGTCACCGCCGACGTGATCCTCTCCAGCGTCCCCAAGGAGCAGGCGGGCTCGGCCTCGGCCGTGTCCGAGACCGCGTACGAACTCGGCGCGGCCCTCGGCATCGCCCTGCTCGGCTCCATCGTCACCGGTGTCTACCAGGGCTTCACCGCCCCTGCCTCGGTCCCCGGACCGGTCGCCGACGCCGCGCACGAATCGCTGGGCGGGGCGGTCGAAGCCGCCAAGGCGCTGGACCCCGCGACGGCGCAGACGATGGTCCACGCCGCGCAGGACGCCTTCGTGGACGGGCTGCGGTTCGCCTCCGGCGTGGGTGCGGTCGTCCTGCTCGCCACCGCAGCGGCGGCCTGGTTCCTGCTCAGGGGCCAGCGGCTCCAGGACGGCATCGAGCACTGACGTACCGCCAAGGGGTGGTTTCGCGACCCGAGTTGACAGTTGATCACGGTCGCGACACCATCCCGGCGATGGAGATCAACGAGCTGACCCCGGCGGAGCGCCGCGTGTGGGAGGCCTTCCCGCGCGGGGAGGGCGTCGACTTCCGTGAAGGCCCCGGCGAGGACCCGGCCGACGGAGCCTCCTGGGGGCCCGAGCGCACCGTGCGCGCCGAGGTGATCGCCGCACTCCTGCTCGGCAACCCCGCCCCGTCCCGGCAGGTCCCCGGGATCAACGTGCGCGGCATCCGCATCACCGGGAAGCTGGACCTCAAGTACGCGGTCATCGAGCATCCGATCCGGCTCCGCGGCTGCTGGTTCGAGCGCAAACCCCAGCTGTACGGGGCCCGGCTGCGGGCACTGGTCCTGACCGACTCGGCGCTGCCGGGGCTGACGGCCTCCACCCTCAGCGTCGACATCACCCTGCGGCTCAACTGCTGTCGCGTCACGGGTCCGATCCGGCTCACGGGGGCCCGGATAGCCGGCGGCCTCTTCCTCCAGGGAGCGGTGATCCGGCAGGGCACCCTCGCCGACGAGGACGGTGAACCCCCGCTCCAGCTCAACCACGCCGAAATAGGCACCGACATCATCGCCGACGAGCTCACCGTCCACGGCCAGCTCCGGATCAACGGCGCCACCATCGCCGGCCAGATCAGCCTGGACCGGGCCCGGCTCATCAACCCCGGCGGGATCGCCCTCCACGCCGAGACCGTCTCCGTCGGAACCGACCTGCGCGGCCACCGGCTGGAGGCCGAAGGGACGGTCAACCTCACCGGCGCCCGCATCCCCGGTCAGCTGATCCTCACCCGCGCGCGCCTGGCCAACCGCGACGGAGTGGCCCTGCGGGCCAGCAGCTGCACGATCGGCGAGTTCTGGCTCAGGCTGTGCCCGCCCATCGAGGGCATCGTCAACCTGCGCCGAAGCCAGCTGGACATGCTCTACGCCGAACCCGGCGTCTGGCCGCCCGTGATCCGCACCGACGGGCTCACCTACCGGGTCCTGCACCCGCACCTGCCCGCCGAGGAGCGGCTGCCCGCGCTGGAGCGCGAGGAGTCCGGCTACCTCCCGTACGCGTACGAGCAGCTCGCGGCGGCCTACCGCACGGTCGGGGACGAGGCGGGCGCGCGCACCGTGCAGCTCGCCAAACTGCGCCGGCACCGGGGCACCCTGCCCCGGCACGCCCGGCTCTGGGGGCTGCTCCAGGACGCCACCGTCGGCTATGGGTTCCGGCCGCTGCGCGCGACCGGCTGGCTGGGGGCGCTGCTGCTGACGGGCTCGATCGCGTACGGCCTGCACCCGCCGAGGGAGCTCAAGGCCGGGGAGGCGCCGGAATTCAATCCGGTGTTCTACACGATCGACCTGATGCTGCCGATCGTCGGCTTCGGGCAGGAGTCCGCCTTCGCGCCGGGCGGCTGGTACCAGTGGCTCTCGTACGTGCTGATCGTGACCGGCTGGGTCCTCGCCACGACGACCGCCGCGGGCGTCAGCCGGTCACTCCAGCGCCAGTAGGAGCTACGCCGCCTTCGCCTTGGTGGCGTACATGTCCACGTACTCCTGGCCCGAGAGCCGCATGACCTCGGCCATCACCGAGTCCGTGACGGCGCGCAGCACGTAGCGGTCGCGGTCCATGCCCTCGTAGCGGGAGAACTCCATCGGCTCGCCGAAGCGGATGGTGACCCGGCCCGGGCGCGGCATGCCCTTGCCGCCGGGCTGGAGCTTGTCGGTGCCGATCACCGCGAAGGGGACCACGGGGGCGCCGGTCATCAGGGTCAGGCGGGCGATGCCGGTGCGGCCGCGGTAGAGGCGGCCGTCGGGGGAGCGGGTGCCCTCGGGGTAGATGCCGAAGATCTTGCCCTCTTCGAGGATGCGGCGGCCGGTCATCAGGGCGGCGACGCCGCCGTTGGCGCCGTCACGGTCGACCGGGATCATGCCGGACCCGGTGAAGAACCAGGCCATGGCGCGGCCCTTGATGCCCTTGCCCGTCACGTACTCGTCCTTGCCGATGAAGTGGACCGTACGGTCGCACACCAGCGGAAGGATCATGGAGTCGATGAAGGTGAGGTGGTTGCCCGCCAGGATCACCGGACCGGTGCCCGGGATGTTCTCGATGCCCTCCACACGGGTGCGGAACATCATGCGCATGACCGGTCCGACAGTGGCTTTGATGAGCGATGTACGGAACAACGTGAGCCCTCCGGCATCGAAACGCGATTTTCGCACCACACGGGGGTAGTGCAGGTGAGGACGATACTCGCGGGTCAGCTCCGAGTGCACATCGGGTTCACGAGGTGGATACGCAGTGTTGACGCACGTTTCCGCCATGTTCCCCGCACGCCCACCCCTTCGCCACCGGCCGCTGCCTACGATCGGCACGCCGAACCGGGCCGCCGGTGGCCCGGAGACCCCGGGTGCCGCCCGGCCCCTCAGACGACTGGAGTGGCACTCATGACGCAGGGTGGGGCAGCACGGCGCACGGTCCTGGGGGCGGCCGTCCTGGCGGCGGGCGGCGGCATGACCGGACTCTCGGCGGGATCCGCCGCCGCGGCCCCGGCGCCGTCATCGGCCGGGCAGGCGGCGGAGGAGGCCTACGCGGCCGACGTACGGCACGGCGGCGGGTACCGGGACCTCCCCGTCCCGCTGGTCATCGGCCACCGCGGGGCCAGCGGCTACCGGCCCGAGCACACCCTCGGCTCGTACCAGCTGGCCCTCGACCTGGGCGCGGACGTCGTCGAGCAGGACCTGGTGCCCACCAAGGACGGCCATCTGGTGTGCCGCCACGAGAACGAGATCGGCGGCACCACCGACGTCGCCGACCACCCCGAGTTCGCCGCGCGGCGTACGACCAAGTCGGTCGACGGGGTCGCGATCACGGGCTGGTTCACCGAGGACTTCACCCTCGCCGAACTGAAGACCCTGCGGGCGAAGGAGCGCATTCCCGCCGTCCGCCAGCGCAACACCCTCTACGACGGCCGCTGGGACGTGCCCACCTTCGAAGAGGTGCTGCGCTGGGCCGACCGCGAGGGCAAGCGGCGCGGCAAGCGCGTCTGGCTGCACGTCGAGACCAAGCACCCCACGTACTTCCGCTCCCTGGGTCTCGGCCTCGAAGAGCCCCTCGCCAAGCTGCTGCGCCGCTACGGCCGCGACGGGCGCAACGCCCCGCTCTTCCTTCAGTCCTTCGAGCCCTCCAGCATCCAGCGGCTCTCCCGGCTGGTCTCCGCCCCGCGGGTGGTCCTGCTCTCCGCCGCCGGCACCCGGCCCTGGGACTTCGAACAGGCCAAGGACCCGCGTACGGTCTCGGACCTGGTCAAGCCCGAGGGCCTGAAGTGGATCTCCGGGTTCGCCCAGGGCATCGGCCCCACCATGGACCTGATCCTCCCGCGCGACGCGTCCGGCAAGCTGTCCGCGCCGACCACGCTGGTCAGGGACGCCCACGCCCGCGGGCTGGTGCTGCACCCCTACACCGCGCGCAACGAGAACACCTTCCTGCCGGCGGAGTACCGCAAGGGCACCGACCCGAACGCCTACGGGGACGCCTTCGGCGCCTTCAAGGCGTACTTCGAACAGGGCATCGACGGCATCTTCACCGACAACGCGGACACCGGACTGCTGGCCGCCGAGGCCTTCCGCCCGGGCCGCGGCCGGTAGGCAGGGGTGGACGGCTTTCGGCCGACGCCGATGGCGGGAGCCGTCAACAGATAAGCGGAACATCACGTACGGGTGGGCTGCGCCGGGTGGGGAAACCGCCGGGCACGGCCCGCGCGTCCCGCCCGGCATGGACCTGCTGAAGGACTCCGACCTCCTGAACGAACTGGGCCCGCTGCTCTCCGCCGAGGCGGCGGCGGAGGCCCCGGGTGCGGGAGTCGAAGCCGCCGACCTGGAGCAAGCCGTCTGGGTCAGGCTGCTGGAGCACGACCCCGCCCCCGTCGAGCCGGCCCGCTGGCTGCGCCGCGCGGTACGCGCGGAAGCCCGGCTCGCCCGGCGCCGCGCCCGCCGCGAGATCCCGTACGGCTGCCGGCCCGGAAGCGCGGGCGCCGAACCCGAAGACGCCCTGCTGCACGGGGAGGAGAACCGGGCCCTCCGATCGGCCGTCGCCCGATTGCCCGGACGGTGTCCGGAGCTGATGGGGGCACTTCTTTCGCCCAGAGACCTCACCTACCGTGAAATCGCAGGAGAGTTGGGTATCTCACAAGGAAGTTTGGGACCCGTCCGTTCCCGTTGCCTGGGATGTCTGCGCAGAATGCTCGCGTCAGAGGTTGCGGCTCCTCGCCTTCGGGGAAGGGAGCGGTAGACCAACGGGCTACCAGGTGAGCGGGAGGCATGCGCACATGGGCATGAGCGTGACCATTTCGGCGGCAGCTGCCGAGGACACTGAGCAGATCCTCAAACTGCAGTACCTGGCGTTCCAGCGTGAGGCCGAGCTGTACGGCAACTACCGCATCCAGCCGCTCACCCAGACCCTGGACTCCCTCAAGGCGGAGCTGGAGTCGGACACGGTGCTCGTGGCCCGGCTCGGCGACGAAGTGGTCGGCACCGTGCGCGGCAGCGTCGACGAGGACGGCACCGGCAAGATCGCCAAGCTCTGCGTCCACCCGCGCCTGCAGGGCCACGGGCTCGGCGCCCGGCTGCTGCGCGCGGTCGAGGAGGCCCTCGCGGGCCACGCCGAGACCACGCGCTTCCGCCTGCACACCGGCCACAAGAGCGAGTCGAACCTGCGCCTGTACCGCAAGGCCGGTTACGTCCAGGTCGGCGGCCGCACCGCCTCCGACGGCGTACGCCTGGTCATCCTGGAGAAGGAGGCCGACGCGGCCGACTTCGCGGTCAGCGCCTGAAGCTCCTGACCACGCTGCCCCCGGTCGCCGGGCTCAGCGCTTGGCGCGCAGCCAGAGCATCCCGGTGATCGGCAGGATCACCGGGATGAACAGGTAGCCCATCCCGAAGTCCGACCACACGGTGGCGTCCGGGAAGGCCTCGGGGCGCACCAGCGTCCAGGCGCCCACCGCCAGTACTCCGGCCAGCTCGGCGGCGCAGCAGATCAGTGCCGCCCTGCGGGCCGTCTCCCCGCCGCGGACCAGCGAGTACGTGATGAACGCGTAGACCAGGGCCGCCGCGCCGGACAGGGAGTACGCCAGCGGCGCCCGGTCGAACTCGGTGGAGATCTGGTAGGCCGAGCGCGACAGCGCGCCCACCACCATCACCCCGTACAGCCAGACCAGCAGCAGTCCGGGTCCGGAGACCAGCCGCTTGCGTTCGCCCGGAGCGGCGCTCGTCGTGTCAGGCACCGGGAGTCCCCCAGATGTCGTAGAGGCGTACTTCGAGGACCGCGAGGACGAGTGCGCCCGCGGCCACCGTCACCGAACCCCACCTGGTCCGCTCGCTCAGCGAGAGCAGCCCGGCCGCCGGGACCGCCGCGAACGCGCCGATCAGGTAGGCCACGAAGATCACCGTGCCCTCGTCGGGCTTGCCGCCCCGGGCCAGCTCGACCACGCCGACCACCAGCTGGGCCAGGGCCAGCAGGGTCACCACGCCCATGCCGATGAAGTGCCAGTCCTTGGTGGGCTGGTCCCGCAGGGCGGCGAATCCGCACCAGGCGGCGAGGGCGAGTGCGGCCGCGCCGAGGGCGACCGTCAGGGCGTCGAGCATGCAGCGAGGGTATTACGGGCCGAAAGACCCGGTGCGCGCGCCCCTGGGGGCGGGCTTTGCCGGAAGGTATGGACCTGCACGCAGAAGCCCTGCTCTTCGACAACGACGGCACCCTCGTCTCCTCCATGGAATCCGTCGAGCGCTGCTGGAGCCGCTGGGCCCGGGAGTACGGGATCACCGGGGAGGCCCTCTCCCGGGTGGAGCTGCACGGACGCCCCGCCGCCGACGACGTCACCTGCGGCAAGCCCGACCCGGAGCCCTTCCTGCTCGCTGCCGCCCGGCTCGGGGCGGACCCGGCGCGCTGCGTGGTCTTCGAGGACGCCCCGGCGGGTCTGGCGGCCGGCCGCGCCGCCGGGATGCGGACCGTGGCCTTGACCACAACGCACACCGCCGCCGAGCTCGACGCGGACGTGGTCGTACGGGACCTTTCGGCGGTGTCCGTGCAGGTCAGCGAGGGCGGATTGGTGGTGCCCACGGATGGCCCGAGCTGACCGAAGCGTCCGGTATGCGGCCGGAATCCGTCCGCTATTCGGACAGCTTTGATCGGTGACGGGATACGTCTGCTTTACTGGGGCCCATGACCACGACGAGCAGCCGCACCCTTGCGACCGAGGCGACGATGACGCCCGGTGCTCGTTGTATGTGTCGAATGTGCGCCTTCTGAGGGCCCCTCTCCTGCGTTTCGCGCCCCGAAGCGAGACCCGGCCGAGCCCGTCCACACACCACGGACCGCTCCTGCCCCGCGCATGCGTTGACGCCGCCTCTTTGTGACGGTTCGACCCGTATCGCGTCCCCAGATGTTTGCCCCGTGCCGGCAGCCCGCTGCGCCGTGCACTCGACAGCGACGGAATTCCTGTGATCACCACATCGGGCCTCACGAAGGTCTACCAGTCCCGTGGCCGCGAGGTCACCGCCCTGGACGGCGTCGATCTGCACGTCCGCGAGGGCGAGGTCTACGGAGTCATCGGCCAGAGCGGCGCCGGCAAGTCCTCCCTGATCCGCTGCGTGAACCTGCTGGAGCGCCCCACCACCGGCACCGTGACCGTGGACGGCGTCGACCTCACCGCGCTCGCCGGCCGCGGCCGCCGCGCCGGCAAGGAGCTGCGCGAGGCCCGCAGCCGCATCGGCATGGTCTTCCAGCACTTCAACCTGCTGTCCTCGCGCACCGTCCAGGGCAACATCGAGCTGCCGCTGGAGATCCTCGGCGTCTCCAGCCGCGAGCGCTCCCGCAAGGCCCTCGAACTCCTCGACCTCGTCGGCCTGTCCGACAAGGCCAAGGCCTACCCCGGCCAGCTCTCCGGCGGCCAGAAGCAGCGCGTCGGCATCGCCCGCGCCCTCGCGGGCGACCCCAAGGTGCTCCTCTCCGACGAGGCCACCAGCGCCCTGGACCCCGAGACCACCCGCTCGATCCTCCAGCTGCTGCGCGACCTCAACCAGCAGCTCGGCCTGACCGTCCTGCTCATCACCCACGAGATGGACGTCGTCAAGACGGTCTGCGACTCGGCCGCGCTCATGAAGCGGGGCCGCATCATCGAGTCCGGCACCGTCTCCGAACTGCTCGCCACCCCCGGTTCCGAACTCGCCGGCGAGCTGTTCCCCGTCAGCGGCGCCGCCACCGGCCCCGACCGCACGGTCGTCGACGTCACGTTCCACGGCGAGGCCGCCACCCAGCCGGTCATCTCCCAGCTGTCGCGGACGTACAACATCGACATCTCGATCCTCGGCGCCGCGATGGACACCGTCGCCGGCCGCCAGATCGGCCGCATGCGCATCGAGCTGCCCGGCCGCTACGAGGACAACGTCGTGCCCGTCGGCTTCCTGCGCGAACAGGGCCTCCAGGTGGACGTCGTCGAGGAAGAGGACGCCGCCGGCTCGATCGAGAACGAACTGGCCGCACTGGTCGAGGATGGTGCCAAGTGACCTGGTCCGAGATGCAGCCCCTGCTCACCCAGGGCACGTACGACACCCTCTACATGGTGCTGTGGTCCACCCTGGCGACCGTGGCCGGCGGACTGCCCATCGGCATCCTCCTCGTCCTCACCGACAAGGGCGGCCTCCTGCAGAACCGGCCGCTCAACAAGGTCCTCGGCGTGATCGTGAACATAGGCCGCTCGCTGCCGTTCATCATCCTGCTGATCGCCCTGATCCCGGTCACCACCGCCGTCGTCGGCACCTTCATCGGCCCCACCGCCATGATCGTCCCGCTCGCCATCGGCGCCATCCCCTTCTTCGCCCGCCTCGTCGAGACGGCCGTCCGCGAGGTGGACCACGGTCTCGTCGAGGCCGTCGAGTCCATGGGCGGCGGAGTCCCCACCCTCGTCGGCAAGGTGCTCCTGCCGCAGGCCCTGCCCTCGCTGGTCGCCGCCGTCACCACCACCCTGATCACCCTGATCGGGTACTCGGCCATGGCCGGCGCGGTCGGCGGCGAAGGCCTCGGCTCCAAGGCCATCACGTACGGCTTCCAGCGCTTCGAGACCGGCTTCATGCTCGCCACCGTCGTGGTCCTGATCGCCATCGTCACGGTGATCCAGCTGATCGGCGACGGCGTGGTACGCCTGCTCGCCCGCCGCGGCCGGACAGCCTGAACCGGGCCCACCGCACCCCTGAACCCCCTTCCCGAAAGCCCGCACTTGTCGTGCTTGGGCCTCCATCCGGAAAAAGCAAGAAAGGCACTCTTCGTGCGTAAGAACATCAAGGTCACCGCCTTCGCCGCCGCCTCCGCCGCGCTCGCCCTCGGCCTCACCGCCTGCGGCAGCTCCTCGGACCCGTCCTCCACCAAGGCCGACGGCGGCAAGGTCGACGAGAGCAAGCCGCTCGTCATCGCCGCCTCCCCGAGCCCGCACGCCGACATCCTGAACTTCGTCAAGGACAAGCTGGCGGCCAAGGAGGGCCTCAAGCTGGAGGTGAAGGAGTTCACGGACTACGTGCTCCCCAACACCGCCACCGAGCAGGGCCAGGTCGACGGCAACTACTTCCAGCACAAGCCGTACCTCGACGACTTCAACAAGAAGAACGGCACCCACATCGTGCCCGTCGTGAACGTGCACCTGGAGCCGCTCGGCCTCTACTCCAAGAAGGTCAAGGCCCTCACCGACATCAAGGCCGGCCAGACGATCGCCGTCCCCAACGACACCACCAACGAGGGCCGCGCGCTCCAGCTGCTCGCCGCGAACAACCTGATCACCCTCAAGGAAGGCGTCGGCACCGCCGCCAAGCTGTCCGACATCACCGACAAGAAGGGCCTGGAGTTCAAGGAGCTGGAGGCCGCCACGGTCCCGCGCGCCCTGAACGACGTGGACGCCGCGGTCATCAACGGCAACTACGCCCTGGAGGCCAAGCTCGCGCCCGCCAAGGACGCGCTGGCCCTGGAGAAGGCCGAGGGCAACCCGTACGCCAACTTCCTCGCGGTGAAGGCCGGCAACGAGAAGGACCCGCGGATCGAGAAGCTCGCCAAGCTCCTCAACTCCGACGAGGTCAAGAAGTTCATCGAGGACAAGTACCAGGGCTCGGTCGTCCCGGCCTTCGGCGCCCCGAAGGCCTGATCCCGAACCGCTGATCGGCCCCGTACGCCCGCGGGCGTACGGGGCCGAGCGCTGCCCGCTTCCGGGCAACCCGGCCGCCACATCACACCGCCGATGCTGCATGCTGTGCCTACGGCCCGCACAAAGGTCCAGCAACGGCATGGAGCTGCGCATGACTACCACCTTCCCGGACGTCACCATCAGCACGGACCGGCTGGTGCTGCGCCCCTTCGACGGGGAGGACGTCACCGCGCTCGCCGAGATGATGAACGACGAGCACATCACCGCCTGGACCTCCGCGCCGCACCCCTACACCCATGCCGACGCCCACGCCTGGGCCACCGCGCACTCCCACGCGGAGCGCACCGAAGGCAGAGGCATCGTTTTTGCCGTCACCGAATTCCTCACCCAGCGCCTCGTCGGCATCGTGCACCTGAAGAACACCAACTGGCGCACCCGCAGCACCGAGGTCGGCTACGTCACCGCCCCCTGGGCCCGCGGCGAGGGCTACGCCAGCGAATCCGTACTCGCCGTCGCCCAGTGGCTCTTCGACGACCAGCGCTTCGAGCGCCTCGAACTGCGCACCGCCGCCGACAACACCGCCTCCCAGCAGGTGGCCCAGAAGATCGGCTGCATCAGCGAAGGCGTCCTGCGCAACGCGTGGCTGGTGCGCACCCGGTCCGAAAACGGCACCGAAGGCTCCTGGACGGAGACCCGCACCGACCTCATCGTCTGGAGCCTGCTCCCCGAGGACATCGAGGACATGGCGGAGTCGGACGGCTACAACGGCTACAACGGCCACGACGACTACGGATACGGCCGCGGCGCCCAGGCGGGCGCGAGCGGCTACGCCGTCGGCGCCGACTGGAGCTGACCGGGCCGACCCTATGACCAGGTAGTCTCACCGTGCCTGGCGCCCCGCCCGCCGGCTCCTGCCGACGAAGCTCCGCCCGCCCCCACCCCTGGAGACTGACGACGATGGCCGACCGGGTCACGGTGATCGGCTGGGACGGCTCGCCCCTGACCGCGGCCGCCCGGTCCGCGCTCTCCGCAGCCACCCTCGTGGCCGGCGCCGCCCACCACCTCGCCCTGCCCGAGGTGCCGCCCGCCGCCGAGCGCATCCGCCTGGGCAGCCTCGGACTCGCCGCCCGGCGCATCGCCGGCCACCGCGGCACCGCCGTCGTCTTCGCCGACGGGGACCCCGGCTTCTTCGGCGCCGTACGCACCCTGCGCGCCCCCGAGCACGGCCTTGAGGTCGAGGTCGTCCCCGCCGTGTCCGCCGTCGCCGCGGCCTTCGCCCGCGCCGGGATGCCCTGGGACG
The DNA here is from genome assembly GCF_042890485.1 of Streptomyces sp. NPDC002181. Taxonomy (NCBI): domain Bacteria; kingdom Bacillati; phylum Actinomycetota; class Actinomycetes; order Kitasatosporales; family Streptomycetaceae; genus Streptomyces; species Streptomyces sp. NPDC002181. The sequence continues at coordinate 240,836 of NZ_JBIASC010000008.1, forward strand.
ACGCCCAGGTCGTCGTCGCCCACCCCCGTACGCTGCGCCGCGCCGTCAACGTCTGCCGCGCGCACGGCAAGGTCGCCGTCCTGACCTCGCCCGGCGCCGGGCCCGCCGAACTCGCCCTGCTGCTCGGCGGGGTCCACCGCACCTTCGTCATCTGCGAGGAGCTCGGCACCGTCAAGGAACAGGTGACCGTCCTGACCTCCGACCGGGTCGCCGACCACAGCTGGCGCGACCCCAACGTCGTCATCGTCATCGGCGGACAGGCCGCCGCCCCCGCCGCACCCTCCGCCGCGGCCGCCGACCCGGCCTGGCTCCTCGGCCAGAACGCCGCCCACACCGGCGGACGCGGCTGGGCCCTGTCCGGGGGCGACGGAGGCGAGGGGGAGTCGGCGCCGCTGCGCGCCGCCCAGCTCGCCCGCCTCGGCCCGCGCGCCGGCGACCTCGTCTGGGACATCGGCACCGGATCCGGCGCCCTCGCGGTCGAGGCCGCCGCGTTCGGTGCCGCCGTCATCGCGGTCGACGCCGACCCGCGCGCCTGCGAACGCGCGACCGCCGCCGCCCGCAAGCGGGGCGTACAGCTCCAGGTGGTCGCCGGACGCGCACCGCACGTGCTGGAGGACCTGCCCGAACCCGACGTCGTCCGCGTCGGCGGCGGGGGAGCCGCGGTCGCCCGGGCCGTCGCCGACCGCCGCCCCGAACGGATCGTCAGCCACGCCTCCACCCGAGACGAGGCGGAGGCCATCGGCCGCGCGCTCACCGAGGGCGGCTACACCGTCGAGTGCGCGCTGCTCCAGTCGGTGGGCCTGGACACCCGCACATGGAGCGAACAGGACCGTTCCGTCGTCTTCCTCCTGGCAGCCGAACGCCCCGTGAACCGCTGAGCGGTCCCCGAGACCGCCCGGCGAGGAGCCCGGGGTAGGCTGGCCGATCGTCGTACCGCCCTGGCATCTCCGGGGGTGACGGCACCGCCGGACGCGCGACGTGGCGCAGTCCACAGCGCACCATGCCGGTTATGGCCGCCATGGTGGCTAACGAGCGCGACAATGCTTACGGGTTGTCGTGCGGGGCGTGCGCGTGACGGACACGTCGTACGGCAACCCCGCTCGGGCGCCGGGCGATCGAAGACGCACAACCGATGGGCGAGGGGTACGCATGACTGACACCGGCCAGGTACCGGGCGAGGGTCTCCCGGACAGCGCGGGCATGGTGGATCAGCAGGGCATTCCCGCTCCGGTCCAGCATCCGGGCACTGCCCCCGCCCCCGCTACCGTCCAAGGCGGCTACGCCTTCCAGGACCTCCTGGACAATCCGGCCGAGCCGGAGGACGAGGAACTGCTGCTGATGCCGAGCGGCCAGGGCGCGTGGAGCGACCCGCAGGTCGTCCCGCCGGCGCCGGTCTTCCCGGTCGACACCTCCTACGGAGACGCGCCCTACGCCGAGTACCCCGAGGCTCCGGCCGCCTACGCCGAGCCCGCCTACCCCGCGTTCCCCGACCCGTCCTACGGCGACGCCTCGTACAGCGCCGGTGCGCACGAGGCCGGCGGCCGCGATTCCGGTGCGCTCGACCTCGGCGGTCTCGTGGTCCCGCCTCCGGCCGCTGCCCCGGTCGCTCCGCCCGCGACCCCGCCCGCGCCCGCCCGCCGGCCGCTGCACATGGGCCCGCCCGTGCCCGAGGCCACCGGCGGAGTCGTACGTTCCCTCGCCGACCGGGGTCCGGCCGCGGCTCCGGTGGCGCCCGTCGTGCCCCTGGCACAGGTGGCGGCTCCCGCCGCCGCCCCGGTCGCCGCTCCGGTGGTGCCCATCCCGGTCCAGGTGGCCGGTCCGCCGACGCTGGGCCCCGAGTACCTGGACGTCCCGCGCCCCGAGGCCGCCGCCGAGGCCGTGCCGCAGCCGGGCGAGATCGCGCCGCAGGCCGGAGCCCCGTGGACGGCGGAGCCGGCGCCGGAGCCCCTGGCGGTCCCGGAGCCCGTCATGGCGCCCGAGCCCGTCATGGCGCCCGAGCCCGTCGTCGTTCCCGAGCCCGAGGTCGTTCCCGAGTCCGCCGTGGCGGTCGAGCCCGCTGTGGCGCCGGAGGCCGCTGTGGCGCCGGAGCCCGTCATGGCCCCCGAGCCCGTCATGGCCCCCGAGCCCGTGGTGGCCCCCGAGCCCGTGGTGGTGCTCGCGCCCGTCATGGCGCCCGGGGCGCCGGCGGCCGCCGAGGTCCCCGCCGTCCCGGAGGCGCCCCAGCCGGAGCCGGTCGCCGTGCCGGAGCCCGAGCAGGTCGTGCCCGCCGCTGCGGAGCCGGCGCCGGAGGCCCTCGCCGAGGCGCCCGTCGCCGCGGAACCCGTCGAGGCCCCGGCAGCGCCCGTAGCGGAGCCCGAGCCCGTCGTGGCCGCGCCCGCGGAGGCACAGGCCGCCGAGCCCGAGCCCGCGGCCCTGCCCGCGGAAGCGCCGGTCCCGGCCCCCGAGGCCGTCGAGGCCGTCGAGGTCGCCGAGCAGTCCGCCCCCGAGACCCCTGCGGCCCCCGTCGCCCTGGAGCCCGCACCGGAGACCGCCCCTGAGCCCGAGGCGGCTGCCGAGGCCGCGCCCGAGCCGCTCGCCGCGCCGGAGCCCGAGCCGGTCGCCGTACCGGCCGCCGAGCCGGCGGCCGACGCCGCCTCCGAGGCCGCCCCCGAGCAGTTCCTCGCCCTCGCACCCGTGCCGGAGCCCTCTCTGGGCGAGGCGGCCCCCGCGTACGCGGACGCCGAGCGCGAGGCCGTGCTGCGCGTCATCCGCGAGCGCCGCGACATCCGCAACGGCTTCCGCACGGACCCGATCCCGCACGAGGTGCTCCTTCGCGTCCTGGAGGCCGCGCACCACGCGCCCAGCGTGGGCCACTCCCAGCCCTGGGACTTCGTCGTCATCCGTTCGGCCGAGACCCGCCGGACCATGCACGAGCTCGCCCAGCGCCAGCGCGAGGCCTACGCGAAGTCGCTCCCCAAGGGCCGGGCGAAGCAGTTCAAGGAACTCAAGATCGAGGCCATCCTCGACACCCCGGTGAACATCGTCGTCACCGCCGACCCCACCCGGGGCGGGCGCCACACCCTCGGCCGGCACACCCAGCCGCAGATGGCCCCGTACTCCTCGGCCCTCGCCGTCGAGAACCTCTGGCTCGCCGCGCGCGCCGAAGGCCTCGGCGTCGGCTGGGTCAGCTTCTTCGACGAGCGCGAGATGGTCCGCGAGCTCGGCCTGCCGGAGCACCTGGAAGTCGTCGCGTACCTGTGCGTCGGCTACGTGGACGAGTTCCCGGAGGAGCCCGAGCTGGCGCAGGCCGGCTGGTCGCAGCGCCGGCCGCTGGCCTGGGTCGTCCACGAGGAGACGTACGGGCGCCGTGCGCTGCCCGGCGAGGCTCCGCACGACCTGCTCTCGGAGACCGTCGCCGGAATCCGCCCGCTCGACGCGAAGGCGCTGGGCGAGGCGTGGGAGCGCCAGAAGCGCATGACCAAGCCCGCCGGGGCCCTGGGCATGCTCGAAATCATCTCCGCACAGCTGTCCGGCCTCTCCCGGGTCTGCCCGCCGCCGATCCCGGAACCGGCCGCGGTCGCGATCTTCGCGGGCGACCACGGGGTGCACGCCCAGGGCGTCACCCCGTGGCCCCAGGAGGTCACCACGCAGATGGTGGCCAACTTCCTGGGCGGCGGCGCGGTCTGCAACGCGTTCGCCAACCAGGTGGGCGCCGAGGTCTGCGTGATCGACGTCGGCGTGGCCGGGGACCTCCCCGCCACCCCCGGCCTGCTCCCGCGCAAGGTCCGTCCCGGCACCGCCGATCTCTCCACGGGCCCGGCGATGACCCGCGAGGAGGCGATCGCGGCCATCGAGGTGGGCATCGAGACGGCCCGCGACCTCGTCGCGGCGGGCAACAAGGCCCTGCTGACGGGCGAGATGGGCATCGCGAACACGACGGTGTCGGCGGCCCTGATCTCGGTCTTCACCGGGGTCGACCCGGCGGAGGTCACCGGCCGGGGCACGGGCATCAACGACGAGACCCACGCCCGCAAGGTCGAGGTCGTACGCCGCGCACTGGAGCTCCACCAGCCGGACCCGGCGGACCCGATCGGCGTCCTCGCGGCCATCGGCGGCCTGGAGCACGCGGCCATCGTCGGCCTGCTCCTCGGCGGAGCCTCGCTGCGCACCCCCGTCATCCTGGACGGCGTCAGCGCGGGAGCCGCCGCCCTGGTGGCCCGGGCCATCGCCCCGGAGTCCCTCTCGGCGTGCATCGCGGGCCACCGCAGCGCGGAGCCGGGCCACGTGGCGGCCCTGAACAAGCTGGGCCTGCGTCCGCTGGTCGACCTGGACCTGCGCCTCGGCGAGGGCACGGGCGCCCTGCTGGCCCTCCCGCTGGTCCAGAGCGCGGCCCGCGCCATGCACGAGGTCGCCACCTTCGACTCGGCAGGAGTCACCGAGAAGTAGCCGGGACCCGCTGCGCGGGGCGGGTGGGGAAAGGCCCCGCGCAGCGGCGGACGTGCCGGGTCGTATCGTGGACCCGGACAGCAAAACCGCACGTCACACCCAAAGCCGCTCCAGCGCAGCAGCGGCCTGCACACACCGCCGCACCGGGAGCCGCACCGCCATGGCCGAACACTCCGCCTACCCCGTAGGACTCCGTCTCGCCGGCCGCCGCGTCGTCGTCATCGGCGGCGGCCAGGTCGCCCAGCGCCGGCTGCCCGCGCTCGTCGCGGCCGGCGCCGAGGTCCTGCTCGTCTCGCCCTCGGCCACGCCCTCCGTGGACGCCATGGCCGAGACCGGCGAGATCCGCTGGGAGCGCCGCCGCTACCGGGACGGGGACCTGGACGGTGCCTGGTACGCGCTGATCGCGACCCGCGACCGCGCCGCCAACGACGCCGCCTCCGCCGAGGCCGAGCGCCGCCGCGTCTGGTGCGTGCGCGCCGACGACGCCGAGGCGGCCACCGCCTGGACCCCGGCCACCGGCCGCGTCGAGGGCGTCACCGTAGCGGTCCTGAGCGGCAACGACCCCCGTCGCTCCGCCGCCGTCCGCGACGCGGTCGTCGAGGGCCTGCGCGACGGCTCCCTCACCAGGAACCGGCCCCGCACCCCCGGCGTCGCCCTCGTCGGCGGCGGCCCCGGCGACCCCGACCTGATCACCGTCCGCGGGCGCCGCCTCCTCGCCGAGGCGGACGTGGTCATCGCGGACCGGCTCGGCCCGCGCGACCTCCTCGACGAACTCCCGCCGCACGTCGAGGTCATCGACGCCGCGAAGATCCCGTACGGCCGCTACATGGCCCAGGAGGCCATCAACAACGCCCTGATCGAGCACGCCAAGGCCGGCAAGGCCGTGGTCCGGCTCAAGGGCGGGGACCCGTACGTCTTCGGCCGCGGCATGGAGGAGCTCCAGGCCCTCGCCGAGGCGGGCATCCCCTGCACCGTGGTCCCCGGCATCTCCAGCTCGATCTCGGTGCCCGGCGCCGTCGGCATCCCGGTCACCCACCGCGGTGTGGCGCACGAGTTCACGGTGGTCAGCGGCCACGTCGGCCCCGACGACCCGCGTTCCCTGGTGGACTGGGCCTCCCTCGCCAAGCTCACCGGCACCCTGGTGATCCTCATGGGCGTGGACAAGATCGGCCTGATCGCCGAGGCCCTGGTGCGGCACGGCCGCCCCGCCGGCACCCCCGTCGCGGTCGTCCAGGAGGGCACCACGGCCACTCAGCGCCGCGTGGACGCCACCCTCGCCACCGTCGGCGAGACCGTACGGGCGGCGGAGATCCGTCCGCCCGCGGTCATCGTGATCGGCGAGGTCGTCAACGTCGCGGCCTCCGCCGCGCCCACCGCCTGAAACACCCGCGGCCCGCACGGCCGTTGGCACCACACCCCGGACAAGGCAGTATCACCCTGTGGCTGATCTCATCACCGTCGAAGACCCCGACGACCCGCGCCTGCGCGACTACACGGGCCTGACCGACGTCGAACTCCGGCGCCGGCGCGAGCCCGCGGAAGGCCTGTTCATCGCCGAGGGCGAGAAGGTCATCAGACGCGCCAAGGACGCCGGGTACGAGATGCGCTCGATGCTGCTCTCCGCCAAGTGGGTCGACGTCATGCGCGACGTCATCGACGAGCTCCCGGCGCCGGTCTACGCCGTCACCCCGGAGCTCGCCGAACGCGTCACCGGCTACCACGTGCACCGCGGAGCCCTCGCCTCCATGCAGCGCAAGCCGCTGCCGGCGGCCGACGAGCTGCTCGCGGCGGAAGGGGCGGCCGCGGGCCACCGCATCGCCGTCTTCGAGGGCTTCGTCGACCACGCCAACCTGGGCGCCGCCTTCCGCAGCGCCGCGGCCCTCGGCATCAGCGCGATACTGCTCTCCCCGGACTGCGCGGACCCCCTCTACCGGCGCGCCATCAAGGTCTCGATGGGCTCGGTGTTCTCGGTTCCGTACGCGCGCCTGGAGCAGTGGCCCGCCGACCTGGAGAAGGTCCGCGAGGCGGGCTACCGGATCCTGGCGATGACGCCGAGCGAGAAGGCCACGCCGCTGGACCAGGTGCCGCCGGAGCGCTTCGAACGCTCGGCGATCATGCTCGGCTCCGAGGGGCACGGCCTGTCGACGTACGCGCTGCGCGCGGCCGACGAGTGGGTACGGATCCCGATGGCGGAGGGGATCGACTCCCTGAACGTGGCCGCGGCCTCGGCGGTGGCCTTCTACGCGACCCGCCCGCCCCGGACGCCGGCCCCGGCAGCCCCGGAGCTCTAGGGCTCTAGAACTTCTGGGCGGCGGCGATGCCCAGCGCCACGATCAGCGTCACCACGACGAACACGATCAGGCGCTGCCGCATCAGCCGGGGGTCCGGCCGCGAGGGGCGCCGGCCCGCTCCCGTCGTACGGGGGGCCTGCCGGCCGCCCGTACGCCCGGCCGTCGGCCGCGAGGAGGGACCGCCCGGGTTCCGCGAGGACGAGGGGCGCGGGGAAGAGGGCCGGGAGTTCGAGGGCCGCGCGTGCCCGCCGCTGTTCGGACCGCCCTGGCCCTGGCCCTGTCCATGCCCGTGGCCCTGGTCCGGTCCCTGGGGCGCGGGGGTGCCGCCCGTACGCCGCTCCGTGCGCTGGTCCGCGTACGCGTCGGCCAGCCGTCCCGTCGGCCGCTCGGCGCCCCGCGCCCGCTGCGCCGGCGGGCGCCCGTCGGACAGCCCCTGCGCCTCGCGGGCCGCGATCTCCTTCAGCCGCATCGACAGCTGGAGCGTGGTGGGCCGCTCCTCGGGATCCTTGGCCAGGCAGGCCTGTACGAGGGGCGCCAGCGCGTCCGGGACCCCGATCAGATGCGGCTCCTCGTGCACCACGCGGTACAGCATCACCTCGGAACTGCCGTGTCCGAAGGGCGAGTCGGCGGTAGCCGCGTAGGCGAGGGTGGCCCCCAGCGCGAACACGTCGGTCGCCGGGGTGACGGCGGCCCCGCGCACCTGTTCGGGAGCGAGGAAGCCGGGGGAGCCGACGGCCGTGCCCACGTGCGTGAGCGTGCTCGCACCGGTGGCCCAGGCGATGCCGAAGTCGATGATCCGGGGACCCTTGGGGGACAGAAGAATGTTCGAGGGCTTGAGATCGCGGTGGACGACCCCCGCCTCGTGCACGGCGACCAGTCCCTCGGAGAGCGCGGCCCCGATCGCGGCGATCTGCGCGGCCGTGAGGGGGCCCTCCTCGGCCACCTTGTCGTGCAGGGACGGGCCGGGCACGTACTGCGTTGCGAACCACGGGCGCTCCGCCTCCAGGTCCGCGGCCACCAGACGCGCGGTGCACCCGCCGCGGATGCGCCGGGCGGCGGACACCTCGCGCGCGAAGCGCGAGCGGAACTCCTGGTCCTCGGCCAGGTCGGGCCGGATCACCTTGAGCGCGACCCGCTGGCCGCGCCGGTCCGACCCCAGGTAGACCACGCCCATGCCGCCGGCGCCGAGCCGTCGGTGCAGCCTGAATGAGCCGACGACACGCGGGTCCTCGCGCCGGAGCCGCATCATCGCCATGTCCACCCCGCTGACCGGTCGTCCTGTTGACGTGCCACAGCTTACGGACCATCCGCCACGAGCGCTCAGAGGCCGCGCCCTCGCCGGAAGATTCGATTGTCAGTGCGGGGCAACCCACTTGAGGGTTCCTCACCCGCACGGACCCCTGTCCGTACGGCACTTGTCGGTGCGGCCAAACGGCCCTCGGACCAAGGGGATTGGGCATGCGGCGGGGGTCGTGCGCGGGGCGCGCGGAGGCCCGGAGCGCGCGCGCCGGGCGGGCGGCGCGGGGTGATCTTGTGCCTACCCCGCCGGCGGACACGCATGCGCGGGGAGTGACGGAAGTGAGCGAACTCACTACCCTCCGGTCATCCCCTCCGGGATGACCCCCACAACGGGGGAGCGGTCTCCACCCAGGGGAGTACACGCGTCGCGGTCCGTCATCCTCTTGGAGGCCTGCCAAAGGGTACGAGGGCAGGACGCCGGGGAACTTCCCCGCACCTAGTGTTGAGGACAAGCGGCGGGTGGAGCACTCGTCCCCCGAGGTCACAAGCCCGCCGCTGTCAACCGACAGGGAGAGGACCATGGCGGACATCACGCGGCACGGACGCAAGGCATTCGCGTTCAACGGCCATGAGTCCGGCACGCGCCACCCGCTGGTGGCCGCGGCCATGGTGCTCCCCCTGGCCGCCCTCCTGCTCTTCCTCTTCGGAGGATTCGACCAGGTGGCGGCACAGGCGTCGTCCGTGGGCGTGATGCTGGGGCGCTGAGCGGCGCCCCGGGTCCGGGAGAGCGGCCCGGGCCGGGACATCGGCCTGTCGAACCCCGTGGGGACGGGGGCGCGACGGACGGCAGGTGAAGGGTGCTGCCCGTACGACTGGGGAGTCGGACGGGCAGCACCCTTTTTCATGTCCACCCACGCGGCCGTCCGCCGCTTCACGCGCCCCCGGGGTTCCGTAATCTGCTTCCGAGAAGCCAGCGACGGGAGCCGTGGAGCCGCGATGAACCAGGAGCCACTGCCCGCCGCCCTCGCGGCGTACGCCGGTGCGGGGGAGCGGGGCACCCCTTACGAGCTGCTCGCCGAGCGCGAGGACGGGACCGTCGTGCGCTGCGGCGAGATCGTCGCCAAGGCGCACGCCGAGGACAGCGACCGTGCGGGCCTGGCCGTACGGATGCGGATCGCCGCGGACGAGGCGCTGGCCGGGGTGCTGCTGGCCCCGCTGCGCCCCGAGGTCGGCGACCTCGGCGGCCGGCCGGTCTCCCTGTGGCCGTACGGGGCTCCGGTCGACCCGGAGCGGCCCGAGGACGCCCCCTGGGAGGCGGCCGGGCGGCTGCTGGCGGCCCTGCACCAGATCCCCCTGCACCGGCTGCCCGGCCCGGTCCCCCCGATGCGGGGCCCGGCCAAACTCGCCCGCGCCCTGCGCCGCCTGTCCCGGGCCACGGCTTCCGGCGCGGTCCGGGGCCGGGACGCCGTCCGGAGCGCCGACGGCGCCCGGAGCGCCGGCGGGACGCGGCCCGGGACCGCGCTCGTGCCCGGCCCCGCCGAGGGGCGGCCGGCCGGCGACCTCGTACGGGCCGCCGCGCGGACCCTGCCGGCCTGGGTGCGGGGAGAGGCCCCGGCGCCCCGGGGCGGGGCCCTGTGCCACGGGGACCTGCACCTGGGGCAGTTGGTGAGGGGGCCCGGCCCGGACGGGGGCTGGCGGCTCATCGACGTGGACGACCTCGGCATCGGGACCCCCGCCTGGGACCTGGCCCGGCCGGCCGCCTGGTATGCCGCCGGGCTGCTGGACACCGGCGCCTGGGTCCGCTTCCTCGACTCCTACCGCGCCGCGGGCGGCCCCGCGGCCGGGCCGCCCGGCTCCGACCCCTGGCCGGAACTGGACCTCGCCGCCCGGGCCCTGACCGTGCAGACCGCCGCCCTCGCCCTGGCCAAATCGGCAGAAAGCCGACGTCGACTGGAGGACGTGGAGCGGCTGATGGTGGAGTCCTGTGCCCGAATTGCGTCCCTCCCGCCCGACTTGGAGCCGCAGGCTCCGTCGTAGGGTGAGCTTCACGCCACCGGGCATGCATCCGGTGTCGAAGCAGACGGCGAGGAGTTGATCCGGTCATGCAGTGTCCGAAGTGTCACGCGATGATGCACACCTACAACCGCAACGGTGTCCAGATCGAGCAGTGCAGCAACTGCCGCGGCATCTTCCTCGACTACGGCGAGCTGGAGGCGCTGACCCGCCTGGAATCCCAGTACACCGGCGGCCAGTACGGCCAGGTCCCGCCGCCCGCCGCGCCCCCGGCCCCCTACCCGGCCGCGCACGCCCCCGCCCCCGCCTGGGGCGCCCCGCACCACGGCGGTCACGGCCACGGCCACCACGGCCACCACAAGGGCGGCTTCGGCCGGATGCTCTTCTCCTCCTGAGCCGCGGCCGGTGCGGCCCGGGCCGCACCGGCAACGCGGAAGCCCCGGCCGTGGGAACGGCCGGGGCTTCCGGAGGTGGTGCGCGATACTGGGATTGAACCAGTGACCTCTTCCGTGTCAGGGAAGCGCTCTCCCGCTGAGCTAATCGCGCGGGACCGCGGTGCAAGACCGCAGTTCAAGCAGGTGGTGCGTGTACTGCGTGCGCGATACTGGGATTGAACCAGTGACCTCTTCCGTGTCAGGGAAGCGCTCTCCCGCTGAGCTAATCGCGCGGGGGTCCTTGCGGACCAGTGGACGATACTGGGATTGAACCAGTGACCTCTTCCGTGTCAGGGAAGCGCTCTCCCGCTGAGCTAATCGTCCTTGGAGGTGGAGACGGGATTTGAACCCGTGTAGACGGCTTTGCAGGCCGTTGCCTCGCCTCTCGGCCACTCCACCTGGAGCTGCAGGGGTTCTCGGGAAGATCCCCCACTTCGAGCGGACGACGAGACTCGAACTCGCGACATCCACCTTGGCAAGGTGGTGCTCTACCAACTGAGCTACGTCCGCAGGTCACCGTGTTCGCTCCGGGGTTTTCCCCCTTCGCTCCCTGGCGACGTGTTGAACTCTAGCGGATTCCCGGGCCAGCTCAAAAACGCGTTTCCGCAGCGTGCTGCCGCTCGATCACCACCGGTCACCCGGCAGTCACCTCTCCGGCGCCGAGGCGTCACCGGTCATAGACTCGCAGCCGTGCACGACCTGCTTCCCCTGGCCCGCTTCGGCGGCCTCCTCGCGACCGACCTCCGAGACGTCACCAGCGACCCCTCCGCCCTCGACTCGACGGGCTTCTGGGCGGTCGCCGCAGACTTCGAGGGCCGGCTGGTCTGCGCCCGCTTCGGCGACATACGCCCCGACCCCGTCCCGGCGCCCGTCCCGGGGGCCTGGCGCGGCCCCGCCGCCGACCAGTGGTCCTCCTCCCTCGACCGCACGGCCTACACGGCCGGCGTACGCCGCATCCGCGAGCACATCGCCGCCGGGGAGGTCTACCAGGCCAACCTCTGCCGCGTGATGTCCGCGCCGCTGCCCGACCCCGACCGGGCCGACGTCGACGCCCTCACGGCGCTGCTCGCCCGCGGCAACCCGGCCCCGTACGCAGGAACGATTCGGCTCCCGGCCCACGGGGTGGAGATCGCCACCGCCTCCCCCGAGCTGTACCTGCGCCGGGCCGGCCGCCACGTGGAATCGGGCCCGATCAAGGGGACAGGCCGGACCGCCGCCGACCTCCTGCCCAAGGACCACGCCGAGAACGTCATGATCGTGGACCTCGTACGCAACGACCTCGGACGGGTCTGCGCCACCGGATCCGTCACCGTGCCCGAGCTCTGCGCCGTCGAGGAGCACCCGGGCCTGGTCCACCTCGTCTCCACCGTCAGCGGCGAACTCGCCGCGGGCGCCGGATGGCCCGAGCTCCTCGCCGCCACCTTCCCGCCCGGCTCCGTCACCGGCGCCCCCAAGTCCTCGGCGCTGCGGATCATCGAGGCCCTGGAGACCGCGCCCCGCGGCCCCTATTGCGGGGGCATCGGCTGGGTCGACGCCGACCGCGGCACCGCCGAGCTCGCCGTCGGCATCCGCACCTTCTGGATCGACCGCCGCCGGCCCGGCGGCCCGAGCCTGCTCTTCGGCACCGGCGCCGGCATCACCTGGGGCTCCGACCCCGACCGCGAATGGGCCGAGACGGAACTGAAGGCCGCCCGGTTGCTCCGGGTAGCGTCGGGAACCCATGAGGTGACCGGCACCCCTGGGTGAGCGGAGGGATCGTACGGTGAGGATCTGGCTCGACGGCGCGCTGCGGAACGCCGACAGCGCACAGGTGTCCGTCTTCGACCACGGGCTGACCGTGGGCGACGGAGTGTTCGAGACCGTGAAGGCGGAGCGCGGCACTGCCTTCGCGCTCACCCGGCACGTGGACCGGCTGACCCGCTCGGCCCGCGGCCTCGGACTGGCCGACCCCGACCCGGACGAGGTGCGCCGGGCCTGCGCGGCCGTCCTGGAGGCCAACCCGCTGCCGCTCGCCCGCATGCGCATCACCTACACCGGCGGTGTGTCACCGCTCGGCTCCGACCGCGGGGACCGCGGCCCCACCCTCGTGGTGGCCGTCGCCGAGGAGGTCCGCAGGCCGGACACCACCGCCGTGATCACCGTGCCCTGGGTGCGCAACGAGCGCTCCGCCGTGGCGGGCCTGAAGACCACCTCGTACGCGGAGAACGTCGTCGCGCTGGCCGCCGCCCACCGGGCCGGGGCCTCCGAGGCCCTGTTCGCGAACACCGTCGGACGGCTCTGCGAGGGCACCGGCTCCAACGTGTTCGTCGTCCTCGACGGGGAGCTGCACACCCCGCCCCTCGCCTCCGGCTGCCTCGCCGGAATCACCCGGGCCCTCGTTCTGGAGTGGGCCGGGGCCAAGGAGACGGACCTGCCCTTCGAGGCACTGGAACAGGCCGAGGAGATCTTCCTGACCTCCACGCTGCGCGACGTGCAGGCCGTCCACCGGGTCGACGGACGCGCCACCGTCGCGGCCGTGCCGGGACCCGTCACGGCCGAGGCCATGCGGATCTTCGAGGCGCGCGCCGGCGCGGACCTCGACCCCTGAGCCGGTCGATCCGCCCGCATATCGGCTGTCGCAGGGGGCCGCCGAGCGGGTAGAACTCGATTGATGACCACCACCCTGCGGCCGAGCGGGCCGCTTCAGCAGAGCAGTGGGGGCGCGCGGTCGCGCCCGTACGAGATCCGGGTCAACAGCAGGCGCGTCGGTGCGCTGCTGGTCGCCTGCGACACGGCCTTCGGGCCGACCGTGGGCGAGATACGCGACCTCGCGGTCGACGAACCGGACCGGCGGCGCGGGCGCGCCACCGTCGGGGCGCTGGCCGCCGAGGAGGTGCTGCGCGGCTGGGGCTGCCGCCGGGTCCGCGTCAGCGTACCCGCGGCCTCGGCGGGCGGCCTGCGGATGGCGCAGGCGCTCGGGTACGCCGAGTACAGCCGGTACATGGCCAAGGACCTCCCGGCGGAGCCGCCCGAGCTCCGCGCGGGGGCGCTCGGCCGCCCCATGACGGCGGCCGAGTACGAGGTCTGGCTCGTCGGGGCGATCGAGGGCTACGCCGAGGACTGGACCAGCCGCGGCATGCCGCAGGAGGCGGCGCGGGCGAAGTCGGTGGCCGACCACGAGCGCGCGCTGCCCCGCGGACTGGCCACCGAGGGCGCCACCCTCTCCGTCCTGGAGGCGGACGGCGTCCCCGTCGGCCACGTGTGGACGGCGCCCCACGGCGAGGGCTCGTACGTCTTCGACGTCGCCGTCGCCGAGGAGCACCGGGGCCGTGGGCACGGGCGCGACCTGATGCTCCTCGCCGAGCGCACGGCCCTCGCCGGGGGCCACCGCGTCCTCGGCCTCCAGGTCTTCGCGGGCAACACCCCGGCCCTGAGGCTGTACGAGTCCCTCGGCTACCGGACGGCGAACGTCAACTACGCCAAGGACCTGCTCTAGGCGGCGCCTACGCGCCGTCGGCGGACAGCAGGCGGTCCGCGATCTCCTCGATCCGGGCGCGCAGGCCCTCCTGGCTCTTGCCGCCGTCGAGGCGCTCGCCGCCGATGACGTACGTCGGGGTGCCGGTCACGCCGATGGCCTTGCCCTCGGCCTGGTCGGCGTCGACGATCAGGATGTGCCGTCCGTCGATCAGTGCGGTGTCGAGCTCCTCGGCGTCGAGGCCGAGTTCGCGCGCCACGTCCAGCAGGACGGCCTCGCCGCGCTCGCCGAGCTCCGCGGTGCGGGCCAGGACGGCCTCCACGTACGGCCAGGCCTGCCCCTGCTCCGCGGCCTCCTCGGCGGCCTGCGCGCCCGCGAAGGCGTGCTTGTGCTTCTCCAGCGGGAAGTGGCGCAGCCGGATGTCCAGCCGGTCGCCGTAGCGGGCCCGCAGGGCGCGTACGTCGTCCAGGGCGCGGTGGCAGTCCGGGCACTGGAGTTCGCACCAGACGTCGAGGATCACGGAATCGGTCATGGGCCCAGTGTCCCAGTCACCGGGCGCCGCCATCGAAACGCACCCCTTGGGGAGGAGGCGCGACCCCTAGATCTCCCGGAGATCCGGTCCGGACCGGCCCGGGGCGTGGCCTCCGCGGTCGTGCCCGGTGCAGGATGGAGGGGACCGATCGCCCACCCCTGGAGGACCGCATGCTGGCCGAGACCATATGTTCCGCGGTGTCCGCGGCGGGCCTGGGCATCGCCGCGGTGGCCGCCTACCGCAAGCGCTTCCTCGCCGCCACGCGGATCACGGCGTACGCGCTGGTGCCGGTCGCCCTGGTGCTGACGGGCGTCGTGGAGTGGGTGTCCGGGATGGTCTTCAAGCCGGCCGTCTGGTTGGGCTTCGGGCTGCTCGGGCTCTCCTGGGTGCTGTTCATGACCACGCGCGCCATCGAGCGGCGCGGGCGGGGCGCGGGGGAGGGGCCCGCCGAGGCGGTCAGGCCCTCGAAGGCCGCGAAGGCGGCCAAGGGGCGCCCCGCGCAGGAGGCCGTGGCCCCGGCCGCTTCCGCCCCCTCGCTGGGCCAGGGCTCCCGCCCGCAGCCGGGATCCCGCCAGGCGCCCGCCGCTCCCGCGGACGACTTCTCCGACATCGAGGCGATCCTGAAGAAGCACGGAATCTGAAGCACGGAATCCGAACACGGCATCTGAAGCACGCCGCCCGGGGGTCGCGCACGGTATTGCCGCAACTCTGACGAGAAGGGGTGAACTCCCGCGTAAAGGCTGGCGTGTTGGGGGCCGTCTGCGCGCGCCCTGCGCGATCATCGCCCCGACATGCTCGACACATCGCAGGGCGACCCGCCGGCTTCCGTCCCGGCCCCGGTCCCCGTCCCCGTCGCCCAGGAGCCGCGAGGCTGCCTCTTCGCGCTCTCCCAGCCGCCCCTGATGATCTTCCTAGGGGTGATCGGCACCCTGTTGCTGCTGGCCGCCGTGCACGACCTCTTCCTGCTGTGAGCCCGGCTGCGCGCCCTGCCGCGCGTCCTGCCGCGCGTCCTGCTCCGGCGGTCCCGCGTCGGCCTCCTTGCGCCGGGCCCGGTACGCCGCCACGTGCAGCCGGTTCCCGCAGGTACGGCTGTCGCAATAGCGCCGCGAGCGGTTGCGGGAGAGGTCCACGAAGGCCCGCCGGCAGTCGGGGGCCTCGCAGCGGCGCAGCCGCTCCTGTTCGCCGGAGACCACGATGAAGGCCAGCGCCATGCCGCCGTCGGCGGCCAGGTGGTCGCCCAGCGAGGCGCCGGGCGCGAAGTAGTGGACGTGCCAGTCGTAGCCGTCGTGGTCGGTCAGCTGCGGGGTGGTGCCCGCGGTCGCCACCAGCTCGTTGATCAGTCCGGCCGCCGTCCGGGGGTTGGGCGCCCCGAAGACCTGGGCGAACTTGCCGCGGACCGTCCGCACCCCGGCGAGGTCGCGGGCGCCGAGCTCGCCGATGTCGCTGATCTTGTACTCGCGCACGAACTCGCGCAGCGAGCCGACGTCCGCCAGTCCGTCGGGCTGCTCCGCCTCGGCCGCGGTGTTCACCAGCGCGACGACGACGTCGAGCGCGCGACGGGTGTCGTGGGGAATCTGCACGGGGTTGCTCCCTGGGGGCCGGGCCTGCGGCGACGGACCAGTGCCGCCGATGGGGGCCGACTCTAGCCGTGCCCGGGCCGAACCGGGAGGGACCTCTGTGGCGGCCGCGTCACAAGGGACGGGATGGGCCGCGCCACGCACACCGGCGCCGCCCTCGCGGACGGCTTCCGCGAGAACAGCGCCGGCACTGCCGTATGTGGTTTTCGTCCAGCCCGCACCGTCGCCCCGAGTCGGACGGTGCGGAGTGGCCCCCGGCGCGTGCCGGGAGGTGCTCCCTGAGGGCCTGGCTCAGCTTTCGGCCAGGATGTGGGAGAGCTCCTTGTCGAGGTCGAAGTGCCGGTGTTCGGTCCCGGGTGGAACCGCGGCGTCCGTCCGCTTGAGGAACGATTCGAGTGCGCGGGCGGGTGCTTCGAGCAGCGCTTCTCCCTCCGGTGAGCTCAGGGCGATGCAGACGACGCCCTGACCGTGGCTGCGGGACGGCCAGACGCGGACGTCTCCGGTTCCGGTGGGCCGGTGGAGGCCCTCAGCGAGGAGGTCTCGGGCGAAAACCCACTCGACCGTCTCCTCGGCGCCGGTGTGGAAGGTGGCGTGCACGGCGTAGGGATCGGCCGTGTCATACCGCAGGCCCGCCGGGACAGGCAGTGAAGACTCGCTCGACACAACGAGGCGCAGGTGCAGCTCGCAGCTGACCGTGGTGTTCATAAGCGCCAGGGCCTTTCGCTCAGTGTGCGCTCGGGGATTCGCACGTCGGCGAAATCGACATGCCACCTACGGTGCCGTTGTAAACCCCTCTGACCGTTTTGCGGACCTCTGGGTCCCTCGGACGGCGGATCCAAAGCTGCATTCACGTGTGCTTCCGGCTCCGGTAGATTCGGGCTCATGAATACGGGGAGTGACCGCGGGGCCCAAGGGCCCGCAGCCGAGTCCGGAGTCGAGTCCGCAGCCGATGACGCCACTCAGCAGACCACGGAAGAAGCGCCGCACGTATCGAAGGCTCCCGCCTTCATCAAGTCGCGCCGCACCCTGCACCTGAGCTGGCAGGTCGGCGTCTTCGTCGTGGGGCTGGCCGTCATCGGCGCGGGCATCGCCATGCTCGTCCTGCCCGGCCCCGGCTGGGTCGCGATCTTCGCGGGCCTGGCGATCTGGGCCACCGAGTTCGCCTGGGCCCACCTGGTGCTCCGCTGGACCAAGCGCAAGGTGACCGAGGCGGCCCAGAAGGCGCTGGACCCCAAGGTCCGCCGCCGCAACATCATCCTGACCAGCGTCGGGCTCGTGATCGCCGGCGCGCTGGTCGGCTTCTACCTGTGGAAGTACGGGCTCACGCTGCCCTGGAACCTCAAGGACCAGTGACCGGCCGGTGATGGTCGGGAACCACCGCTGACATGGGGTAATGTTTGCGGTGCGTCCGGGCGATTAGCTCAGTGGGAGAGCACTTCGTTCACACCGAAGGGGTCACTGGTTCGAACCCAGTATCGCCCACCCGGACCGAGGGCCCGGAGACTTTCGAAGTCTCCGGGCCCTCGGCGTTCCCCCGCTCCCGCCGCTACCGCAGCCGGCCGAGCGCGTCCCGAAGCCGGCGCGCGTCCCGCAGCCGCTTCTCGTACGTCGCCCCCACCACCAGGAGCAGCAGCCCGGCCAGCGCCGGGGGCAGCCAGCGCGGCAGCGCGTCGGCGACCTGGACCACGTACGGGGCCAGCTCGTGCAGGGCCACCGCGGCCAGGGTGGCGCCGCCCAGCAGCAGCGGGGCCTGGAGCCGCCGGTGCGCGCCGAGCAGGGTGACCGCCAGCGCCGCCAGCCCCAGCAGCAGCGGCCGCAGCCAGTGGGGGTCGCCCCAGGCCGCGAGCAGGCTCGGCAGCAGCGTGGCGCCCAGCCCCGGCCCGTACGCCGTCCACGACGAAGCCCCCGCGTCCCGGCGCCGTCGTACGAAGCCCACCGCCAGCGCGGGCACCGTGACCGGCAGCGTGTACGCCTCCGGGACCTGGACCCCCGACGCCGACAGCCGGATCCACGCCGCCGCCAGGAACAGGGCCCCGGCCGCCCAGCCGAGCGCGCGCCGCTCCCCCCGCACCGCCGCGCCCGCGCAGACCACCCCGGCCAGCGCGCACACCAGCGCCGCCCTCGCCGGCTCCCACGGCCGGCACACGAGCAGCAGCGCCACCGCGCCGACCGCGCCCGCCGCGAGCTCCGCCGGGAGCCGCACCCGGCCCAGCCGCGGGCCGGCCGCCACCGCCGCCGGGATCGCCAGCAGCGGCAGCGCCCACCAGGACACCGCGAGCCCCCACAGCGCCCCCAGCGCCGCCGCCACGGCCGCCGCGTACCCGACGGCCAGCACCGCGGCGCCGGCCCGTACGGGCAGCGGAGCCGGCCGCAGCGCCGCCCCCGCCGCGCAGCCCGCGCCCAGCAGCCCGAACACGGCGAAGGTGGCCGTACGGCCGTCCAGCGCGGCCACCGACAGGTTCAGCGCCCCCACCAGCGCGCACACCGCGGCCGCGTACCCCGGCCCGCGCCCGAGCCGCAGCGCGCACACCCCGGCCGCCGCCGTCACCGCCAGCTGCGCCGCGAGCACCGCCGCCACCGGCAGCCCGTACAGCAGCGGCGCCGTGAACAGCCCGGCCCAGCCGAGCACCACCGCGAGCACGCCCGGCTCGGGACGCGGCAGCACCCGGGCCACCCACCCGGCCGCCCCCGCCGCCACCAGCAGGGTCACGGTGGCCGCGGGGCCCGGCCCGTAGGCCTCCCGGGCCGGGGTCGTCGCCGCCCACACCTCGCCCAGCACCCGGACCCGCAGCCCCAGCGAGGCCACCGCCGGCAGCAGTGCCGACAGCGCCGCCAGGGCGGCCACCCCCGCCCCTGCCAGGGCCAGGCCGCGCCGGGCCGCTGCCGGGATCCCGCTCGCCCGTACCGCCGCCAGCAGCGGCAGGGCGAGCAGCAGGAAGACCACCACGGCCCAGTCCGGCGCGAGGGCCGGCCGCAGCGTGCCGCCCAGCGCCGCGACCCCCGCGAGCCCGCCCGCGACCGAGGCCGCCATCGCCGAGGGCTCCCGCCAGGCCACCGCGACGCCCAGCGCGGCACCCGCCGCCAGCAGCAGCGCCGGACCCGCCGCCGCCCCCGCCGAACCGGCCCGTGCCAGCTCCGCCAGCCCGGTCAGCAGCGCCGCCGCCGCCAGGACGGCCGCGCTCACCGCCGCCGGACCGGACACCGCCGCCCGCGCCCGGACCCCGGGCACCAGCAGCACCAGCGCCGCGTCCAGCGCCGCCGTCGCCAGCAGCGCCCAGCCGGTCCCCGCCGGGCCCGCCGCCGCGGCCACCGCCGCCAGCGGCAGCGGCAGCTGCGCCGTCAGCACCGCCGCGGGCAGCGGGAGCGCCAGCCGGGGGAGGGTCCGGGCGTACCCCGCCCAGAGCGCCGCCAGCACGGCCGCCGCCCCCGCCGCGTACGCCGTGCCGCCGGTGTCCGGGGTGGCGACCGCGTACACCGCGTACGCGTCCAGCACCGTCAGCAGCAGCCCCACGGCCGCCACCGACTCGGCCGTCGACCGCAGCCCGCGGCGCAGCAGCGGCGCGGGCGCGCCCAGCGCCGCCGCCGTCACCACGGCCAGCACCGCGCTGCGCCCGGCGATCCCCAGGGACCCCCAGCTGACCAGCGTGAACGCCAGCGCGGCCACCGCGAGCAGCACCGCGCCCAGCGTCAGCAGCACGTTCTGCGCCCCCGGGCCCGAGGCCTCCTTCGGGCGGGCGGGGGAACCCGTCGCCCGCGCGCCCCGGCCGTCCGGAGCCGGAGCCGGCAGCCGCAGCAGCCAGTCCCGCCGCGCCAGCAAGTACGTGCGCCGGACATCGAGTTGAGCCAGTTCCCGGTCGATGAGCGCCAGCTCGTGGGCGGGTGGCAGGGGGATGCCGGGTGGAGGAGTCGCCATGCTCCGGAGTGTGGCGGCCGTCACGCCGTCAGGACATGGGCGCGCGTACTCAGATCCCCGCTGAGTAGCACCGGAGTACACGGGAGTACACGGGAGTACGCACTCATGTCCCGTGCGTGCGCATCCGTACGCACGGAAGAGTGGATGCGCGGGAGCGGGCCCCGCACGCCGTCCCGCCGATCCAGACTGGGGCCATGGACCGCAGCCGCATGGACCACCACAGCCGCCTGGACCGCTGGAACCGCTACCGCTTCCGCAGCGTGTGGGACCTCGACGCCCCGCCCGCGCGGGTGTACTCCGTACTGGAGCGGACCGGCGACTACCCGCACTGGTGGCCCCAGGTCCGCGAGGCCGAGCGGACCGGCGACCACAGCGGCGCCCTGCTCATCCGCTCCCTCCTCCCGTACGAGATCCGGATGACCGCCACCGAACTGCTGCGCGACCCCGGCCGGGGGCTCCTGGAAGCGGCCCTGCACGGGGACGTCGAGGGCTGGGCGCGGTGGACCGTACGGGCCCGCCGGGGAGCCGGCGGACGCGGGACGCGGGCGCTGTACGAGCAGGAGGTCGAGGTGCGCAGCCCCCTGCTGCGGCGCCTCGCGGTGCCGGTGCGGCCCGCGTTCCGGCTCAACCACGCCCTGATGATGCGGGCCGGACGGCACGCGCTCGCGGCCCGGCTGGCCCTCTCACCGGAAGCGGTTTGAACCAGACCCCGTGCCTCTTGTATTGTTCAACCCGTTCCCGGGCGATTAGCTCAGCGGGAGAGCACTTCGTTCACACCGAAGGGGTCACTGGTTCGATCCCAGTATCGCCCACCGGGTCAGGCCGGTCCGTCTCACGACGGGCCGGCCTTCCGCACGTCCGGGGCCCGTTGCCGCCGCCGGCCTACGCCGCCGCCCCCATCTCCGGCCGCAGCGGCCAGTGCGGGTCCACCGCCTCCGGCGTCCCCTGCCGCGCGAACCACGCCTGCAGCCCGCGCGCCTGCGCCGCGTGCCACACCGCCTGGAGCGTGTGCAGCTCCGCCGGGGTCAGCCGCTCCAGCCGGGCCGCGAACCGGCGCCCCACCGCCCGTACGAGCTCCAGCGACGCCAGCGCGTCCGCCGCCGCGTCATGCGCCCCCTCCAGCTCTATCCCGTAGTGCGCGCACAGGTCCGTCAGCGTCCGGCGGCCTTTGCGGTACCGGTCCAGGTGCTTGTCCAGCACCCGGGGGTCCAGCACCGTCAGCGGCCGGTTGTCCAGGTACCGCGCCAGCGTCGACGCCCGGTGCCGGCGCAACTCCCGGTCCAGCAGCGTCAGGTCGAACGGCGCGTTCATCACCACCACCGGCCGGCCCGCCACCAGCTGCTCCCCGAGCGAACGGGCTATCTCCTCCACCACCGGCGCCGGCCACCGCCCGTTGCGCTGGAGGTGCTCATCGGTCAGACCGTGCACTTCCGTGGCGCCCGGGGGCACCGGAATACCGGGATTGACCAGCCAGCGGGTGGAGCGGACCCGGCCGCCCGCACACTCCTGCACGATGAGAGCGGCGGACACGATCCGGTCCTGCTCCACGTCCACCCCGGTCGTCTCCGTGTCGAATGCGGCCAGCGGCCCCTCATACCAGCGCGTCATGGCGAACTCCTCGTTCCCGATCGGCAGTCGGGGCGCACCCGGGCACCGCCGCCTCGGAACGTGCCACCCCTGCCCGCATCGGTGATACCCGGCCTGTTTGCGCCGTACGCCGTTTGCGGACCTTCCGCTACGGAGACAACTTCCCTGGGGGACCGCACACATGACCGGTCATCACCCCACCCACCACACCACCCTCATTCGGCAGAGCCCGGAAGGCATGGGGAGCCGGCCATGGCGCTCGCGCAGCCCGAACCGGGCGGGGTGCTGGCGGGGCGGACCGGACCGCGCGACGCGGACCGGACCGGGCCCCTGCGCGGCACGCTCGCCACCACCGCCTGCATGGAGACCCTCCAGGTGGGATACCTGCACGCCGTCGCGGCCGCGGCCGGCTGCTCGCTCTCCCAGCCCTTTCCGGACAACGGCATCGACTGGCAGGTCAACCACGGCGCGCCCGAGCACCTCGTCGACGACGAGGTCACCATCAAGGTGCAGCTGAAGGCGACCTACCAGGTACCGCCCAGACCGGCGGGGCCCACCTTCGCGTTCACGCTCGACAACGAGCACCTGGTGAAGCTGGCCCGCACACCGGTCGCCGTCCACAAGATCCTCGTCGTGATGCTCGTCCCGCGAGAGCGCGACCAGTGGCTCGCCGCCGGCCACGACCGGCTCGACCTGCGGCACTGCTGCTACTGGACCAACCTCGCCGGGCACCCCGTGACCGGCCGGCGCCGGACCACCGTGAGGATCCCGACCACGCGGATCTTCGACGACCGGGCGCTGTGCGAGATCATGACCCGGGTCGGGTCGGGAGGGACACCTTGATGCACTGGCACTCACCGAACCTGGAACCGCTGACGTCCCCGC
The DNA here is from genome assembly GCF_042890485.1 of Streptomyces sp. NPDC002181. Classification (NCBI taxonomy): domain Bacteria; kingdom Bacillati; phylum Actinomycetota; class Actinomycetes; order Kitasatosporales; family Streptomycetaceae; genus Streptomyces; species Streptomyces sp. NPDC002181. The sequence continues at coordinate 263,186 of NZ_JBIASC010000008.1, forward strand.
CGGAGTACGGGGACTTCTCCGACTCCGGGACGCCCGATCCCGCGCACGTCGACCCCGCCGTGCTGGGGGCCCTGCTGCACCGGCACGGCTGGCAGCGCCGGGGCGGGGCCGCGGGGCGGTACGGGCGCTGGACGCCGCCCGCCCTCCACGGGCCGGGCGGCGCGGGCGCCAGCCTCCTCGTCCCGGAGAGCCGGGCCTTTCCCGACTGCGCCGACCTGCTGGAGGAGGCGCTGACGGCGCTCTCGCGCAGCGCGCTGCCCTCCGCGCGGGAGGTGCTGTACGGACTGAGCGTGCCCAGCGACGAGATCCGCTGGGAGCGGCGCATCCCGGAGGGCCCCGAGGGACCGTACGGACCGCAGGGCTCGGCGGCCTGGACCGTGCAGGAGCAGCTGCGCTCGGCCGCCCGGCAGCTGCTGCTGGCCGGAGCCCTCGCGGACCGGGCCAGGGCCGGGTACTACGGCGCCCGCCATCGCGGCCAGGCCGAACGCGCCCTGGACGGGGTCCTGGTGGGGCCGGTACCCGGCGGGCGCACGCTCACCGCGTACGTTCCGGTGGACGGCGGCCGGGGCACCGTGACCCGGCTGCACCACGCGCTGCACGCGGCGCGGGAGGCCGTCGACTACCGGCGGGCCACCGGCGGCATGGAGGCCTTCGACGCGGCCGTCGAGGCCGGGGTCAGCCGGGAGCTGGCGGACGCGCTGATCGCGCTGGTGCGCGGCTCGGAGGGGGCCCGGATCGCGTTGGCCTGGGCGCCGGCGGCGGGGGTGCCGGCGGGGTGCGCGGCGCGCCCCGAGCCGGTGGAGTTCTCGCCGGGGGACCTGCCGGTGCTCCGGGAGGCGGCGGCGCGCTACACCCGGGACGAACCGGCGGTGCCGGTGCGGGTGGCGGGGGCGGTGGTCCGGATGCGGCGCTCCGCGCCGGGCGGCGGGGGCACGATCCGGCTGCGGGTGCTGGCGGGGGCGGAGGTGCCGTACGTACGGGCGGTGCTGGACGAGGAGGCGTACCGGGTGGCGGGGCACGCGCACCTCGTCGGCGTCCCGATCCGGGTGAGCGGGCGGCTCCAGCGCCGGGGCGGCTTCCGGCGGCTGACCGGCGCCACGGACGTGTCGCCGGTGCCGATGGACGAGGTGGAGCGGGACCGGCTGATGAAGTCGCTGGACGAAGCACTGGACCCCGCGGACGTCCTCCCCACCGACGATTAGCGGACGTCCTGCCCGCCGGCGATCAGGGGAGGAGCCCGTCGAAGCACGCGGGGTGGCGGGTGCGGACGGCGGCCATCGCCGGCAGGAAGCGGCGCAGCGCCGACAGGACCGGGTGGTTCGAGCCCTCCCTGATCTCCATCCGTTCTCCCCCGAACCGCAGGGTCGTCGTGTAGATGAGCACGTCCTCGGCGATTCCCGCCTGATCGGTGACGGTCACCACGCGTTCCTCATGGGTCTCGACGGACAGCGAGAGGGCCGCGAGCCGGGAGTACGGGACCCTCAGGAGGTCCTGGAAGTTGCGGACGCACAGGTGGGTGTCGGTGAACACGACGGCGCGGGACGCGCCGTCCGCGGCACGGCCCACCAGCCGCTCGCCCTCCGCCATGCCGTAGCGCGACCTCTGCACCGAGGCCGGCAACCCCGGCCGCCAGCCGTCCCGCAGGAACGTGAAGCGCTGGAGCAGCAAGACGAGGCGCAGGGCGTCCGCGAAGGTGGTGGGCGGACGGCGGTGGCCGTCGATGTAGGCGTCCACCTCCGTGACCTCGTACCCGTGGTACTTGCGGCCCGACTCGGTCCGGAAGTAGGGCGGGCCCTCCCGCGACCAGAGGACGGGGTCGGCCACCGCGGCGACGACCTCGGCCAGTCGGGCGTTGACCTCCCGAATGCGGTAGCCGCCGGCCTGGACGGTGGTGAAGGAGGGCCCGTCCGGGTGCGTGGCGGCCCGCGGAACCGGCGGGGTCCCCGGGGCCGGCCGCCGGCCCGCGGCGGGCGGTGGGGCGGTGGCCGGCGGCGGGGGCGGGGCGGACTTCGGGGCCGGCGGGCTGAAGGCCCGGTTGTGCAGGAAGGGGAGGGCTCCCGCGCCCGTCTTCCCGCACTCCTCCGGCAGCGCGGAGTCCGAGGACCACATCCGCCGGCGTACCTGCTCGTAGAGGTCGCTCAGGGTCAGCACCGGCCCGCCGCCCGCGACCCCCTCGCGCGCGACGGCCAGCAGGCAGCCGGTGAACGTGCTGTGGACGGCCCCCGGCGGAGCCTTCGAGGTCCGGTGCCCCGGAGCCGAGGTCAGGGAGTACACGCCCTTGAACGCGGACAGCTGGTCCCGCACCAGCCGGGACTCGGCGCCCATGAGGTCGGAGTGCGCGCGACCGCTGTAACAGGCGTCGAGGATCACGATCTTGACGTCCGCGCGCGACTGCTTGACGGCGCCCGCCAGGTAGGAGAACGGCAGGCTGGTCCACTCCTGGCCGGGCTCGCTCGCCATGAGGCTGAGGTGGAGGTCGCCGGCGGTCGTCAGCAGTCCGTGGCCGCTGTAGTAGACCAGCAGGACGTCCCGCGCCTGTTCGGCGGCGGCCGTCACGGGGTCCATGACGTCGTGGGGCTTGTGGGGATCGTCCACCAGACACACGTCCGCCGCCGCGAAGCCGCCCAGCGTCCGGTCCGTGATGACGCCCTCAAGGGCGCGGATGTTGCGCGCGGAGTGGGGGATCGCCGTGAGGCCCCGCGACTCGTACGTGCCGGAGCCGATCAGTACGGCGCGCGCGGACGCGTACGGCGGGAAGGAGGGCCCGGTCACCGACCGTCCAGCTCGCGCACGATCCGCACGGCCACCTCGTCCGGGTCCTGGAGCCGGGAGGCGTCGATCTCGACCTCTTTCTCGCCGCTGCGCACGCGGATGCGCACCGGCCGGCGCCGCACCCCCGCCCAGGTGCCGAGGGAGGCGGCCACGGCGGTGAGCACTCCCTGCGGTTCGAGCAGCAGCTGGAGGGCCTCCGTGACCGGGCCCATGTCACCCTCGCCGGCCGGCGCGGCCCGGGCGGTGATGGTGACCCGCCCGAGGTCCGGGTCCTGGCGCAGCCACTGCTCCAGCCGGCGCATCTCGTCGCCCGCCTCGTCGCCGATCAAACCCACCCGCACGATCATGGAACACCCCCGGGAATCGCAACTCGCCGGCCGCTCATGCTAGTCACGCGCGGCGGCCGCCGACGGCGATATCGGCGAGAGTCACCGCATCCCCCTCTCCGACCGCGACGGGCTCGCGCCCCCGCGCGGACAGCGGCCGTAACCGTTTCGCGGCGAGGCCCCTCGGCTCGGTACGATTCAGGCGCGCGGCGTTCGCTCGCGCACCCCCTGAGTCAGGAGAGACCGGTGTCAGACGTCCGTGTGATCATCCAACGCGATTCCGAGCGGGACGAGCGCGTGGTGGCCACGGGCACTACGGCGGCCGAGCTCTTCGCCGGCGAGCGCACCATCGTCGCCGCGCGGGTCGCGGGCGAGCTCAAGGACCTCTCGTACGAGGTGAAGGACGGCGAGACCGTCGAGCCGGTGGAGATCTCCTCCGAGGACGGCCTGAACATCCTGCGCCACTCGACCGCGCACGTCATGGCGCAGGCCGTGCAGGAGCTCTTCCCCGAGGCCAAGCTCGGCATCGGCCCGCCGGTCCGGGACGGCTTCTACTACGACTTCGACGTGGCCCGGCCCTTCACCCCGGAGGACCTGAAGGCCGTCGAGAAGAAGATGCAGGAGATCCAGAAGCGCGGCCAGCGCTTCTCCCGCCGCGTGGTCACCGACGAGGCGGCCCGCGAGGAGCTCTCCGACGAGCCGTACAAGCTGGAGCTCATCGGCATCAAGGGTTCGGCGTCGACCGACGACGGTGCGAACGTCGAGGTGGGCGGCGGCGAGCTGACCATCTACGACAACCTCGACGCCAAGACCGGCGAGCTGTGCTGGAAGGACCTCTGCCGCGGTCCCCACCTGCCCACCACCCGCAACATCCCGGCGTTCAAGCTGATGCGCAACGCCGCCGCCTACTGGCGCGGCAGCGAGAAGAACCCGATGCTCCAGCGCATCTACGGCACCGCCTGGCCCTCGAAGGAAGAGCTGAAGGCCCACCTCGACTTCCTCGCCGAGGCCGAGAAGCGCGACCACCGCAAGCTCGGCAACGAGCTCGACCTCTTCTCCGTCCCCGACGAGATCGGCTCCGGCCTCGCCGTCTTCCACCCGCGCGGCGGCATCATCCGCCGGACCATGGAGGACTACTCGCGCCGCCGGCACGAGGAGGAGGGCTACGAGTTCGTCTACTCCCCGCACGCCACCAAGGGCGCCCTCTTCGAGAAGAGCGGCCACCTGGACTGGTACGCGGAGGGCATGTACCCCCCCATGCAGCTCGACGGTGGTACCGACTACTACCTCAAGCCCATGAACTGCCCGATGCACAACCTGATCTTCGACGCGCGCGGCCGCTCGTACCGTGAGCTCCCGCTGCGCCTGTTCGAGTTCGGCACCGTGTACCGGTACGAGAAGTCGGGCGTCGTGCACGGCCTGACCCGTGCCCGCGGGTTCACCCAGGACGACGCGCACATCTACTGCACCCGCGAGCAGATGGCCGACGAGCTCGACCGGACCCTCACCTTCGTGCTGAACCTGCTGCGCGACTACGGTCTGACCGACTTCTACCTGGAGCTGTCCACCAAGGACCCGGAGAAGTTCGTCGGCTCGGACGAGGTCTGGGAGGAGGCCACCGCGGTCCTCCAGCAGGTCGCCGAGAAGCAGGGCCTCCCGCTGACCCCCGACCCGGGCGGCGCGGCCTTCTACGGCCCGAAGATCTCGGTGCAGGCGCGCGACGCCATCGGCCGTACCTGGCAGATGTCGACCGTGCAGCTGGACTTCAACCTGCCGGAGCGCTTCAACCTGGAGTACACCGCCCCGGACGGCTCGCGCCAGCGCCCGGTCATGATCCACCGTGCGCTGTTCGGCTCCATCGAGCGGTTCTTCGCCGTACTGCTGGAGCACTACGCGGGCGCCATGCCGCCGTGGCTGGCCCCGGTCCAGGCCGTCGGCATCCCGATCGGCGACGGGCACGTGGAGTACCTTCAGGAGTTCGCCGCCGAGGCGAAGAAGAAGGGCCTGCGGGTCGAGGTGGACGCCTCCTCCGACCGCATGCAGAAGAAGATCCGCAACCACCAGAAGCTCAAGGTCCCGTTCATGATCATCGTCGGTGACGAGGACATGGCCGCGGGCACCGTCTCCTTCCGCTACCGCGACGGTTCGCAGGAGAACGGCATCGCCAAGGACGAGGCCCTGGCCAAGCTGGCCAAGGTCGTCGAGGACCGCGTCCAGGTCTGACCGGCGCCGTCAGCTCCGTGAGGGGCCCCCGGGGGGAGGTTCGTCCCCCGGGGGCCCCTCCTCGTCGTCCTGGCGGAAGATCTGGATCAGCCAGGACGAGAAGGAACCCGTGACCGCCCCCAGCAGGCCCAGGCCGAACATCATCAAGGTGGTCGCGATCAGACGCCCCGACACGGTCACGGGGGCCACGTCTCCGTAGCCGACCGTCGTCAGCGTCTGGACCACGCACCACAGCGAGTCCCCGAACGTCTGGATCGGGGACTGAGGGTCCCGCCGCTCGGAGTCGTACAGGCCCAGCGAGCCGGAGAAGCCGAGCAGCAGCGACGAGAGGCCGGCGTACGTGATCACGCGCGGGTACAGGCTGCGGTGCGGGCGGTCCCGCCTCTTGTTCATGACCGCGTCGTGGACCTTGACCATGCGCAGCGCCCGCAGCGTCGGCAGGATGACGATCAAGGTGTCCAGCCAGTGGCGGCGGATGAACCGCAGCGGCCGCTGGCGGCTCAGGACCAGGCGCACCACGTAGTCCACGATGAAGCAGAGCCAGGTCAGCACGACGGTGATCGCGGCGATGTCGCGCCAGAGGGTGTGGGTGTGGGCGAGCACGCGGATCGCGTACCCGGCGAGGAAGACCAGCGAGAGGTAGAAGAGCGGGATCTCGGTACGGCGCTCCCAGGCGACGTCGGGGGTCTCGGCTTCAACGTGCATGGGGCCAGCATCGCGTCCCGCCCACCGGTCCCCGCCCCGGCGACACGCCGCCGAGGGGCAAGGTCATATGCTGCATCCCATGACGACTGAGCCGGAGCAGCAGATCGGTGTGGGCACGCAGGACGCGTTCCAGCGTCTGTGGACGCCCCACCGGATGGCCTACATCCAGGGGGAGAACAAGCCGACCGGCCCGGAGGCCGGAGACGGCTGTCCCTTCTGCGGGATTCCGGAGATGTCCGACCAGGACGGCCTGGTCGTGGCCCGGGGCAAGCACGTCTACGCCGTGCTGAACCTCTACCCGTACAACGGCGGTCACCTGATGGTCGTTCCGTACCGGCACGTCGCCGACTACACGGAGCTCGACGCCGCCGAGACGGCCGAGCTGGCCGATCTCACCAAGCGGGCGATGGTCGCACTGCGCAAGGCCTCCGGGGCGCACGGGTTCAACATCGGCATGAACCAGGGCACGGTCGCGGGAGCCGGCATCGCGGCTCACCTGCACCAGCACATCGTGCCCCGCTGGGGCGGGGACACGAACTTCATGCCGGTCGTCGGCCACACGAAGGTGCTGCCCCAACTCCTCGCGGACACCCGCCAGATGCTCGCCGACGCCTGGCCCGTCGGCTAGGGCGGGGCCGAAACCAGGAGAACGGCCGGGAGGTCCCGGGGCCGCGCACCGGATCCGGGACCTCTTCGTCTAGGCGTCGTACGCGTCCGCCTTGCGCGGGGCGGCGTCCTGGACGAGTCCGCTGACGATCATCGAGCGGTTGCTGAAGCGGTCGATGTCGGCGCCGTTCTCCTCCAGCACCCGCAGCGCCGCCGCGTGCACGGCCCGCAGGACCGGGGTCGCGGCGCGCAGGGCGTCGTCCGCCATGAAGCGGTGGCGCCAGGGCTGGCCCGCCCAGACGTGGCGCAGGCCGAAGGGCTCGGGCAGGACCAGCTTGCCCCCGAAGAAGTCGAGGATCGGCGGGAACCAGGTCAGCGGGGCGCGGACGGCGAGGCGGACCACCTCCTGGGCGTCCACCAGCGGCAGGGGCCGCTCGACGGTCTCCCAGAACCGGACGGACTTCGGGACCTCGACCTTCGGTGCCGCCGACTTGCTGGTGAACAGGCCGTGCACCGGCCCGAGCGCGTGGCCGGTCACCTCGACGCGCAGGGTCTTGTACAGCACGGTGACCGTCACCAGCATGGTGATCACCAACTGGCCGTCCCAGAGCGGGTACTGGATGCCGAGGTAGTGCCGGTTGCCGCCGCTGAACTGCTGCTCGTTGCAGATCCGGGTGATCTCGTGCGGCTTGACGAGGAAGGTGTCCACGTCGGCTCCGGTGGGACGCGCCACCTCCCCGGCGCCTTCGCCGACCGGGGTGACGATCCAGTGCTGGATCACGGCGGGCGGCAGGCCGCCGGTGTGCAGCGGGCCGCGCTCCAGCTTGCGCAGTTCGGTGTCGACCGCGCGTATGACGTCCCAGCTGCGGAACGGGTGGATCTCCATGCCCTCGGTCTTGGGCACGAGCTCCTCGGCCATCTGCCAGCTGCCCCAGCGGGTGCCCATGCCGAGGATGCCCTTGGGGCCGGCGTAGAAGACGGAGTTGCTGCGGTCCTCGGCCGTGAGTTTGGCGAGCGAGTGCCGCAGGTCCTCGCGGGCCTTCTCGTCGGGGTTTCCGGGCACCGCCTCCGGGATCTTCGCGCCGATGCCGCTGCCGGCCAGCAGTCCGTCCCAGCGCGAGCGCAGGTCGGCGGCGGTGGCCTCGCAGATCCGACGGGCGAGGAGCCAGCCCACGGCCGGGGCGATGATCATGCCGCGCAGGTAGAGGCCGAGGAAGCCGGTGAACGGCAGCCGGAACATCAGCACGGCCGCTATGACGGCGACGCCCACGAGCAGCAGGGTGCCCAGCCACGACCGCTTGCCGTCCCCCTTGGACAGCGTCTTGCGGAGCTGGAAGAGGCCCAGCCACAGCAGGAGGCCGGGCAGGAAGAGCACCCCGGCGACGAGCATGATCAGGCGCAGCTTGCGGTCGCGCTCCTTGCGGATGCGCGAGGCTGCCAGGCAGTGCTCGACGACGGTCTGCGGGTCGAGGCCGAAGGACTGGATGAGCGGTTTGCGGCCGGAGCCGAGGGTGCGGGCCTCGACGGCACGGCAGAACGCCTCGCCCAGGTTGGGCTCGAAGAGCGAGATCTTCGGGGGCTTGACCGTGGACTTGTGGTACTCGTTGTCGGCCTTGAGTATGTCGGACAGCTTCGTGTCGTTGCCGCCGTCCCGGTACGCGGCCGACGCGAGGGCGTTGGTCGCCGCGGTCTGCCCGCCGCCCCCCTGGAGGGGGATCTGCGCCCCGGGCCTGAAGTCGAATCCGTCGTCCGCCACCGTTGCCCCCATCGCTGTGCGTTGTGCTCTTTTGCCGCGCAGATGAGCCTATCGGCGTATCTCTTCCCATGGTCATGGGACAGGGAAATGCCGCCCACCGCAAGCGGCTTGGGTGGGCGGCCGCCGGGAAGGCCCCGGCGCTGTGCCGATCAGGTTCCCTTCTCGGCCTGTTCCCGCACCTTGTCGGCGATCTGGGGCGGCATGGGCTCGTGGCGGGCGTAGGCGCGGGTGAACCGGCCCGTGCCGTGCGACACCGAGCGCAGTTCGACGGCGTACCGGCCGATCTCGATCTCGGGGATCTCGGCGCGGACCTCCGTGCGGCCGGCGCCCGCCTGTTCGGTGCCGACGACGCGGCCGCGGCGGCCCGCGAGGTCGCTCATGACCGGGCCGACGTACTCGTCGGGCACGAGGACGCAGAGCTCGGCCACCGGTTCGAGGAGGTGGATGCGGGCCTCGGCGGCCGCCTCGCGCAGGGCGAGCGCCCCGGCGGTCTGGAAGGCGGCGTCGGAGGAGTCCACCGAGTGCGCCTTGCCGTCGAGCAGGGTGATGCGCACGTCGACCAGCGGATGGCCGGCCGCGACCCCGCGGGCGGCCTGCGTGCGCACGCCCTTCTCGACGGACGGGATGAACTGGCGGGGCACCGCGCCCCCGACGACCTTGTCGACGAACTCGATGCCGCTGCCCGGCGGGAGCGGTTCCACCTCGATCTCGCAGATGGCGAACTGGCCGTGCCCGCCGGACTGTTTGACGTGCCGGCCGCGTCCGGCCGCCTTGGCGCCGAAGGTCTCGCGCAGGCTCACCTTGTGCGGGACGGGGTCGACCTGGACCCCGTAGCGGCTGCGCAGGCGTTCGAGGGCCACGTCCTGGTGGGCCTCGCCCAGGCACCACAGGACGAGCTGGTGGGTGTCCGGGTTCTGCTCCAGCCGCATCGTGGGGTCCTCGGCGACGAGCCGGGCCAGGCCCTGGGAGAGCTTGTCCTCGTCGGCCTTGCTGTGGGCGGCGATGGCGAGGGGGAGCAGCGGGTCGGGCATCGGCCAGGGCTCCATGAGCAGGGGCCGGTCCTTGGCCGAGAGGGTGTCGCCGGTCTCGGCGCGGGTGAGTTTGGCCACGCAGGCGAGGTCCCCGGCGATGACCCGGGTGAGGGTGCGCTGCTGTTTGCCGAAGGGCGAGGTGAGGGTGCCGATCCGCTCGTCGACGTCGTGGTCCTCGTGCCCCCGGTCGGCCAGGCCGTGCCCGCTGACGTGCACGGTCTCCTCGGGGCGCAGGGTGCCGGAGAAGACCCGGACGAGGGAGACGCGCCCGACGTAGGGGTCGGAGGAGGTCTTGACCACCTCGGCGACCAGCGGGCCGTCGGGATCGCAGGTGACGTCCGGGCGCTCGCCGCCGTCGGGGGCGGTGACGGCCACGGCGGCCCGCTCCAGCGGGGTGGGGAAGCCGCCGGTGATCAGTTCCAGCAGTTCCACGGTGCCGAGGCCCTGGCGGGCGCCGTCGGCGGCGGGGGCGGCCATCAGGACGGGGTGGAAGGTGCCGCGGGCGACGGCGCGCTCCAGATCGTCGACGAGGGTCTTGAAATCGATGTCCTCGCCGCCGAGGTAGCGGTCCATGAGGCTCTCGTCCTCGCTCTCCGCGATGATCCCCTCGATCAGGCGGGAGCGGGCGTCGGAGATGAGGTCGAGCTCGGCGGGCTCGGGGTCGCGCTCCACGCGCTCCCCGGAGGTGTAGTCGTACACGCGCCGCGAGAGCAGGCCGAGGAGGCCGGCGACCGGCGCGTGCCCGTCGGGGCCGGGGGGTCCGTACAGGGGCAGGTAGAGCGGGATGACGGCGTCGGGGTCCTCGGCTCCGAAGATCTCGCCGCAGACCGTGGTCATCTGCGCGTAGTCGGCGCGGGCCGCCTCCAGATGGGTGACGACGATGGCGCGGGGCATGCCCACGGCCGCGCACTCGTCCCAGAGCATGCGGGTGGCGCCGTCGATGCCGTCCGAGGAGGAGACGACGAAGAGGGCCGCGTCCGCCGCGCGCAGACCGGCCCTGAGTTCGCCGACGAAATCGGCGTATCCGGGGGTGTCCAGGATGTTGATCTTGATCCCGGCCCATTCGACGGGGACCAGGGACAGCTGTACGGAACGCTGCTGCCGGTGTTCGATCTCGTCGTAGTCGGAGACGGCGGTGCCGTCCTCGACCCGGCCGGCCCGGTTGACGGCGCCCGCGGTCAGGGCGAGGGCCTCGACCAGCGTGGTCTTGCCGGATCCGGTGTGGCCGACCAGCACGACGTTGCGGAGCGACGACGGGCGGTCGGCCGTCGGTGCCCTGCCGGCGGCTCCGGCTTGGTGTGATGTGGCTCCCATGATGCTCGTGCCTCCCGGTGCGACGGTGAGGAGGTGGAATCGGGGTCCTTCGAGCTTTGCACCGGCGTCACACTGCGTCCATACGTAGTACTCGCCGCTGTCCGGAGCACGACAGGAGGACGGACAGGCGATTGCCCGGCCCCAACCGGTGGGTGCGCGGCGCCGGGGGCCCGGGGCGCTGGCTACGATGGGCCAGCCGGTGGCCGATGTGGCCGCGCGGCCCAGCGACCCTCCGGGAAGGCCATGCTGAACAAGTACGCGCGTGCTTTCTTCACGCGTGTTCTCACGCCATTCGCCGCGTTCCTCCTCCGGCGGGGGGTGAGCCCGGACGCGGTCACCCTGATCGGCACGGCCGGAGTGGTGGCGGGAGCACTGGTCTTCTTCCCCCGGGGGGAGTTCTTCTGGGGCACCATCACCATCACCCTGTTCGTGTTCTCCGACCTGGTGGACGGGAACATGGCCCGCCAGGCGGGCGTCTCCAGCCGCTGGGGCGCCTTCCTCGACTCCACGCTCGACCGGGTGGCCGACGCGGCGATCTTCGGCGGCCTCGCGCTCTGGTACGCGGGCAACGGGAACGACAACGTGCTGTGCGCGGTGGCGATCTTCTGCCTGGCCAGCGGCCAGGTGGTCTCGTACACGAAGGCCCGCGGCGAGTCGATCGGGCTGCCGGTGGCCGTCAACGGGCTCATCGAGCGTGCCGAGCGACTCGTGATCTCGCTGGTCGCGGCCGGTCTGTCCGGGCTCCAGACCTTCGGGGTGCCCTCGTGGATCGGGGTGCTGCTGCCGATCGCGCTGTGGGTCGTCGCGGTGGGCTCGCTCGTCACGCTGGTCCAGCGGGTGGTCACCGTACGCCGTGAGGCGGCGGAGGCCGACGCCGCGGCCGCCGTGTCCGAAGGCGGCGCGGCCTGATGGCCGGCCGGGTGCAGGACAGGCTGGTCGACGCCGTGTACGGCCTCGGCTGGGCCGGGGTGAAGAAGCTGCCGGAGCCCGCCGCGGTGGCCCTCGGGCGCCGGATCGCCGACTACGCGTGGAAGAAGCGCGGCAAGAGCGTGCTGCGGCTGGAGTCGAACCTCTCCCGCGTCGTACCGGACGCCGGGCCGGAGCGGCTGCGCGAGCTCTCGAAGGCCGGCATGCGCTCGTACATGCGCTACTGGATGGAATCCTTCCGGCTGCCGACGATGGAGACCAGCCGCTTCGGCCAGGACGTCCAGATGAAGGACGAGCACATCCTGCGCGAGGCCCTCGCCTCCGGCCGCGGGGTCGTCGTGGCCCTGCCGCACCTGGCCAACTGGGACCTCGCCGGCGCGTGGGCCGTCGGCCACCTCGGCGTCCCCTTCACCACGGTCGCCGAGCGGCTCAAGCCCGAGAGCCTCTTCGACCGCTTCGTGGCCTACCGCGAGAGCCTCGGCATGGAGGTCCTGCCGCACACGGGCGGCGCCGCCTTCGGCACCCTCGCCCGCAGGCTCCGCTCCGGCGGGCTGGTCTGCCTGGTGGCGGACCGCGACCTGTCCGCCTCCGGCGTGGAGGTGGACTTCTTCGGCTCCGCGGCGCGGATGCCGGCCGGTCCCGCGCTGCTGGCCCAGCAGACGGGGGCGGTGCTGCTCCCGGCAACGCTGTACTACGGGGACACGCCCAAGATGTACGGCCGGATCCACCCCGAGGTGACGGTGCCGCAGGCCGGTACCCGGACCGAGAAGACCACCGCCATGACCCAGGCGCTGGCGGACGCCTTCGCGTCGGGCATCTCCGAGCACCCGGAGGACTGGCACATGCTGCAGCGGCTGTGGCTGGACGACCTGGAGGAACGCGCTCAGTGAAGATCGGCATCGTGTGCCCGTACTCCTGGGACGTACCGGGCGGCGTCCAGTTCCACATCCGCGACCTCGCCGAGCACCTGATCCGCCTCGGCCACGAGGTGTCGGTGCTGGCCCCGGCGGACGACGAGACGCCGCTGCCGCCGTACGTGGTCTCGGCGGGGCGGGCGGTGCCGGTGCCGTACAACGGGTCGGTGGCCCGGCTGAACTTCGGCTTCCTGTCGGCGGCGCGGGTACGGCGCTGGCTGCACGACGGCGTCTTCGACGTGATCCACATCCACGAGCCGGCCTCGCCCTCGCTGGGCCTGCTGTCCTGCTGGGCGGCCCAGGGCCCGATCGTCGCCACCTTCCACACCTCGAACCCGCGCTCGCGGGCCATGATCGCCGCGTACCCGATCCTCCAGCCGGCGCTGGAGAAGATCAGCGCGCGGATCGCGGTGAGCGAGTACGCGCGCCGCACGCTCGTGGAGCACCTGGGCGGGGACGCCGTGGTCATCCCCAACGGCGTCGACGTGGACTTCTTCGCCAAGGCCGAGCCGAACCCCGACTGGTCCGGGCAGACCCTCGGCTTCATCGGCCGGATCGACGAGCCGCGCAAGGGCCTCCCCGTGCTCATGGCGGCGTTCCCCAAGATCGTGGAGGCCTGCCCCGGCGTACGGCTGCTCGTGGCGGGCCGCGGCGACGAGGAGGAGGCCGTCGCCTCCCTCCCCGCGGACCTGCGCGGACGGGTGGAATTCCTCGGCATGGTCTCCGACGAGGACAAGGCGCGGCTGCTGCGCAGCGTCGACGTGTACGTGGCCCCGAACACGGGCGGCGAGAGCTTCGGCATCATCCTGGTCGAGGCCCTGTCGGCGGGCGCCGCGGTGCTGGCCTCCGACCTGGACGCGTTCGCGCAGGTCCTCGACCAGGGCTCGGCGGGGGAACTGTTCTCCAACGAGGACGCCGACGCGCTGGCCGCCGGCGCGGTGGCCCTGCTCGGCGACCCGGAGCGGCGCGCGGAACTCAGCGCCCGCGGCTCGGCTCACGTACGCCGCTTCGACTGGTCGACGGTCGGCGCGGACATCCTCGCGGTCTACGAGACGGTGACGGACGGCGCGGCGGCGGTGGCCACGGACGAGCGCGTGCGCCTGCGCACCCGCCTGGGCCTGACCCGGGACACGTAGCCGCGCGAGGGGCACCTCCGGGAGGAGGGTATTGTCGCGGGCCGTGATCGAAACCCTTGTCTGGACCGTCCTGGCGCTCGGCGCCATCGGGGTCTACCTCAGCTGGACCGCCGGACGGCTGGACCGGCTCCACTCGCGGATGGACGCCGCCCGCGCCGCCCTCGACGCGCAGCTCGTACGGCGCGCCTCGGTGGTGCTCGAAGTGGCCACCTCCGGAGTGCTCGACCCCGCTTCCTCGATCGTCCTGTACGAGGCCGCCCACGCCGCCCGCCAGGCCGAGGAGGAGCAGCGCGAGGTCGCCGAGAGCGAGCTGAGCCAGGCGCTGCGCGCGGTGTTCGCCGACGCCGACCAGGTGGACCTGCTCAAGGCCGCCCCCGGCGGCGAGGCGGCCGCCGAGGAGCTGGCCGCGGCCGTCCGCCGGGTGCCCATGGCGCGCCGGTTCCACAACGACGCCGTACGGGCCGCCCGCGCGCTGCGCAGGCACCGCAAGGTCCGCTGGTTCCGGCTGGCCGGCCACGCCCCGTTCCCGCTCGCCTTCGAGATGGACGACGAGCCGCCGGCGGATCTCGCCGACCGGCCGTAGCGACGTCCCTGAGCGGAACGCGTCACCCCCACTTGTACCCAAAGGCCAAGTTGAAAGGAGCCACCGGCTCCTCATTGGCCCTTGCGGTGGACTGGTCGGGAGCGGTTTGCTCGGCGAGTACCACCGCAGCACTTGCGCGGCGTACCACTGCAGCGCCCGTCTTCCCTTCGAGTGAGGTCAATCCGTGAGCACGCTTCCCTCCACCCCGCAGTCCGCTGAGTCCGCGATCGGCACCTCCCGCGTCAAGCGCGGCATGGCCGAGCAGCTCAAGGGCGGCGTGATCATGGACGTGGTCAACGCCGAGCAGGCGAAGATCGCCGAGGACGCCGGCGCCGTGGCCGTCATGGCCCTGGAGCGGGTCCCCGCCGACATCCGCAAGGACGGCGGCGTGGCGCGCATGTCGGACCCGAACATGATCGAAGAGATCATCGAGGCCGTCTCCATCCCCGTCATGGCCAAGTCCCGCATCGGCCACTTCGTCGAGGCCCAGGTCCTGCAGTCCCTCGGCGTCGACTACATCGACGAGTCCGAGGTCCTGACCCCGGCAGACGAGGTCAACCACTCCGACAAGTGGGCGTTCACCACCCCCTTCGTCTGCGGTGCCACCAACCTGGGCGAGGCCCTGCGCCGCATCGCCGAGGGCGCGGCCATGATCCGCTCGAAGGGCGAGGCCGGCACGGGCAACGTCGTCGAGGCCGTCCGCCACCTGCGCCAGATCAAGAACGAGATCGCCCGCCTGCGCGGCTACGACAACAACGAGCTGTTCGCCGCCGCCAAGGAGCTGCGCGCCCCGTACGAGCTCGTCAAGGAGGTCGCCGAGCTCGGCAAGCTCCCGGTCGTGCTGTTCTCCGCCGGTGGCGTCGCCACCCCGGCCGACGCCGCGCTCATGCGCCAGCTCGGTGCCGAGGGCGTCTTCGTCGGCTCCGGCATCTTCAAGTCGGGCGACCCGGCCAAGCGCGCCGCCGCCATCGTGAAGGCCACCACCTTCTACGACGACCCGAAGATCATCGCGGACGCCTCCCGCAACCTGGGCGAGGCCATGGTCGGCATCAACTGCGACACCCTCCCCGAGGCCGAGCGCTACGCCAACCGCGGCTGGTAGTCATGACCAACCCCGTGATCGGTGTCCTGGCCCTCCAGGGCGATGTACGGGAGCACCTGATCGCCCTGGCCGCGGCGGACGCCGTGGCCAGGCCGGTCCGGCGCCCCGAGGAGCTCGCCGAGGTCGACGCCCTGGTGATCCCCGGCGGCGAGTCCACGACGATGTCGAAGCTCGCCGTCCTGTTCGGCATGCTGGAGCCGCTGCGCGAGCGGGTGAAGGCCGGCATGCCGGTGTACGGCACCTGCGCAGGCATGATCATGCTCGCCGACAAGCTGCTCGACGGCCGTGACGACCAGGAGACCCTGGGCGGCATCGACATGATCGTGCGCCGCAACGCCTTCGGCCGGCAGAACGAGTCCTTCGAAGCGAAGATCGATTTCGCGGGCATAGGGGGAGGCCCCGTCGAGGGCGTCTTCATCCGCGCCCCGTGGGTGGAGTCGGTCGGCGCCGCCGCCGAGGTGCTCGCCACGTACGACGGCCACACCGTCGCCGTGCGCCAGGGCAACGTCCTCGCCACCTCGTTCCACCCCGAGCTGACCGGAGACGACCGGGTTCACGCCTACTTCGTCGACATGGTGCGCGCGGGGCTGTAAACAGGTCCCGGTAGGATCTCAGGTGCACACTGTTGGTTACGCGAAGGAGACAGGCGGATGTCCGGCCACTCTAAATGGGCTACGACGAAGCACAAGAAGGCCGTGATCGATGCCAAGCGCGGCAAGCTCTTCGCGAAGCTGATCAAGAACATCGAGGTCGCGGCCCGTATGGGCGGTGCCGACATCGACGGCAACCCGACCCTTTTCGACGCCATCCAGAAGGCCAAGAAGAGCTCGGTCCCGAACAAGAACATCGACTCCGCGGTCAAGCGCGGCGGCGGTCTCGAAGCCGGCGGCGCCGACTACGAGACGATCATGTACGAAGGCTACGGCCCGAACGGTGTCGCGGTGCTCATCGAGTGCCTCACCGACAACCGCAACCGCGCCGCGTCCGACGTCCGCGTCGCCATGACCCGCAACGGCGGTTCGATGGCCGACCCGGGCTCGGTCTCGTACCTGTTCAACCGCAAGGGCGTCGTCCTGCTGCCCAAGGGCGAGCTCTCCGAGGACGACGTCCTGGAGACCGTGCTCGAAGCCGGTGCCGAAGAGGTCAACGACAACGGTGACACCTTCGAGATCATCAGCGAGCCCACCGACATGGTCGCGGTGCGCACCGCGCTCCAGGAGGCGGGCATCGACTACGACTCGGCCGACTCCAGCTTCGTCCCGACCATGCAGGTCGAGCTGGACGAAGACGGCGCGCGCAAGATCTTCAAGCTGATCGACGCGCTGGAGGACAGCGACGACGTGCAGAACGTCTTCGCCAACTTCGACGTCTCCGACGAGGTCATGGAGAAGGTCGACGCCTGATCGGGCATCAGCGGCGGGCCGGCGGGGACACACCCCGCCGGCCCGCCGCTTTGTCAGTGCCACCGGTTAGCCTGCACGCACTGGCAACCGACGGACTGTGGGGGGTGGTGAAGTGCGCGTACTCGGCGTGGACCCGGGACTGACCCGGTGCGGTGTCGGCGTGGTCGAGGGGGTCGCCGGCCGCCCGCTGACGATGCTCGCGGTGGGGGTCGTACGGACGCCCGCGGACGCGGAGTTGGGACACCGGCTCGTCGCGATCGAGCAGGGCATCGAGGAGTGGCTGGACCTCCACCGGCCCGAAGTCGTCGCCGTGGAGCGGGTGTTCAGCCAGCACAACGTGAGCACCGTGATGGGCACCGCCCAGGCGAGCGCCGTCGCCATGCTGTGCGCGGCGCGCCGCGGGATACCGGTCGCCCTGCACACCCCCAGTGAGGTCAAGGCCGCCGTCACCGGCTCCGGCCGGGCCGACAAGGCGCAGGTCGGAGCGATGGTGACCCGGCTGCTGCGGCTGTCCGCCCCGCCCAAGCCCGCCGACGCCGCGGACGCCCTCGCCCTCGCCATCTGCCACATCTGGCGGGCCCCCGCCCAGAACCGCCTCCAGCAGGCGGTCGCCCAGCACGCCCTGCACGCCTCGAAAGGCCGCCCCTCATGATCGCCTTCGTCAGCGGCCCGGTCGCCGCGCTCGCCCCCACCCTGGCCGTGATCGAGGTCGGGGGAGTGGGCATGGCCGTGCAGTGCACGCCGAACACCATCGCCGGCCTGCGGATGGGGGAGACGGCGCGCCTCGCCACGTCGCTGGTCGTACGGGAGGACTCGCTGACGCTGTACGGCTTCGCGGACGACGACGAGCGGCAGGTCTTCGAGCTGCTCCAGACGGCGAGCGGGGTCGGACCGCGCCTCGCGCAGGCGATGCTCGGGGTGCACAGCCCGGACGCGCTGCGCCTGGCCGTCGAGTCGGGGGACGAGAAGGCCCTGACGGCCGTGCCCGGCATCGGGAAGAAGGGCGCGCAGAAGCTGCTGCTGGAGCTCAAGGGGAAGCTGGGGGCGGCGACCCGGGTGGTCGGGGCCCAGCGCGCCGCGGCATCCGGACCGGCCCCCTGGACGGAGCAGCTCACGGCCGCGCTCATCGGGCTCGGCTACGCGGCGAGGGACGCGGAGGACGCCGTCGACGCCGTGACGCCGCAGGCGGAGGCGGCCATCGCCGCCGGCGGCAGCGCCCCCGTACCGCAGCTGCTGCGCGCCGCCCTCCAGTCCCTGAACCGCACCCGCTGACCCCCTCGGGGTCCCGGACGGGGAACGACCAACCGCAATGACGCAGAAGGCAGACTGAGCACGTGAACTGGGATGACGAGAGCGACGACCGGATCGTCGCGGCGGCCGCGGACGGCGAGGACACCGCCGTCGAGGCGGCCCTGCGGCCCAAGGACCTCGGCGAGTTCGTCGGCCAGGAGAAGGTCCGCCAGCAGCTCGACCTGGTGCTGAAGGCGGCCCGCCAGCGCGGGGCCACCGCCGACCACGTGCTGCTCTCCGGCGCGCCCGGGCTCGGCAAGACCACCCTCTCCATGATCATCGCTGCCGAGATGGGCGCGCCCATCCGGATCACCTCGGGCCCCGCCATCCAGCACGCCGGGGACCTCGCCGCGATCCTCTCCTCCCTCCAGGAGGGCGAGGTCCTCTTCCTCGACGAGATCCACCGCATGTCCCGGCCCGCCGAGGAGATGCTCTACATGGCCATGGAGGACTTCCGCGTCGACGTGATCGTCGGCAAGGGACCCGGGGCCACCGCCATCCCGCTGGAGCTGCCGCCCTTCACCCTCGTCGGGGCCACCACCCGCGCCGGCCTCCTCCCGCCGCCGCTGCGCGACCGCTTCGGCTTCACCGGGCACATGGAGTTCTACGCCCCCGAGGAGCTGGAACGCGTCATCCACCGCTCCGCCCGCCTCCTGGACGTGGAGATCGACACCGCCGGCGCCGCCGAGATCGCCGGCCGCTCCCGCGGCACCCCGCGCATCGCCAACCGCCTGCTGCGCCGCGTCCGCGACTACGCGCAGGTCAGGGCCGACGGGGTGATCACCCGCGAGGTGGCCGGCACCGCACTCCAGGTCTACGAGGTCGACGCGCGCGGCCTCGACCGCCTCGACCGCGCCGTGCTCGAAGCCCTGCTCAAGCTCTTCGGGGGCGGCCCGGTGGGACTGTCCACCCTCGCCGTCGCGGTGGGCGAGGAGCGGGAGACCGTCGAGGAGGTCGCCGAGCCGTTCCTCGTACGGGAGGGCCTGCTGGCCCGTACCCCGCGCGGGCGGGTCGCGACCCCCGCCGCGTGGGCGCACCTGGGCCTCGTACCGCCCCACCAGCAAGGGAGTGGATCAAGCGGACAACAGGGCTTGTTCGGGGCCTGACGGCGCGGAGGTTCGCCCCCTCAGGAACTGCGGTGCCATGCTGGGCGTTGTTCCATCGGTGCGGACTCGCCTAGACTCCGCCGATGCCGACCCTTCGGGTCGGCGTGCCCACCCCCGTAGAAATTGGCCGTCTCCCGTGCGGTCGTGCGAAGGATCTCCGTCCCGTGAATCTCGTGACACTCCTCCCGTTCATCGTGCTCATCGGGGCGATGTTCCTGATGACCCGCTCCGCGAAGAAGAAGCAGCAGGCGGCCGCGCAGATGCGCGACCACATGGCCCCGGGCGCCGGCGTCCGCACCATCGGCGGCATGTACGCCACGGTGAAGGAAGTCGGCGAGGACACCGTCACCCTTGAGGTGGCCCCCGGCGTCCACGCGATCTACGCGAAGAACTCCATCGGCGCCGTCCTGGAGGACGCGGAGTACAACCGCATCGTCCACGGCGCCAGTGATGATCTGACGATCGACACGCCGGTCGTTCCGGACGACGCCTCCTCGCTGACGCTCGACAAGGACGCGGACAAGAGCGCGGACGAGGCCGACGCCCCGAAGCTCGACCTGGGCAAGAAGGACGCTCCCGAGGCCGAAGAGCCGAAGGACGCCCGGCCCGAGGGCGACGAGCCCAAGGACGGCAAGGCCGACGGCGAGGCCGGCGCGAAGTAACGCGCGGCCGGGGACCGGGCAGGCGCCTGACCGGCGGCCGCCGCGGTCCCCGTCAGTGACACTTCTGCGGGGGGCAGGGGTCCCCACCACACATTTCGTGGCCGTCCGCGCGCTGACCCGGCGCAGGGCGGTTGGACAGGGAGATACGACAAGGTGGCAGCACCGAAGAAGGGCCGGCGGCCCACGGGGGCTCAGGGGAGGCCGGGGCGCGCCCTGGCGATCATCCTGATCGCGATGGTGGCGCTCACCGCGGGGATGTTCCTCACGAAGCAGACGACTCCCCGGCTCGGCATCGACCTCGCGGGCGGTACGAGCATCACGCTCAAGGCCAAGAGCGAGCCCGGCAAGCCGGACGCGATCAACGAGACCAACATGAACACGGCGGTCGGCATCATCGAGCGCCGCGTCAACGGTCTCGGCGTGTCGGAGGCCGAGGTCCAGACGCAGGGCCGCGACCACATCATCGTGAACATCCCCAAGGGGACGAACGAGAAGCAGGCCCGCGAGCAGGTCGGCACCACCGCCCAGCTCTACTTCCGCCCGGTCCTGGCCTTCGCCGACGGCGCCCCGGCGGCCCCCCAGGGCACGCCGAGCCCGTCCGCGAGCACCTCCGGTGCCCCGAAGGCCGAGAGCAGCGGCAAGCCCGGCGCCTCGGCCAGCCCGTCGTCCAGCGCCACTTCCCAGGGCCGTGTGCTCAGCGAGGCCCTCAAGGCCCCGGCCGCCACCGCCTCTCCCTCGCCCTCGGCGAGCGAGTCGAAGAAGGCAGACGACAAGGCGCCGGCCCCCACCCCGGCCCCGACGGGCGTCGAGGCGGCCGCCGCCGACCTCCAGGCGAAGTTCGCCGCGCTCGACTGCACCAACGAGGCGCAGCGCGCCGCGGCCGGCAAGGGCGTCAAGCCCGAGGACGCGACCGTTGCCTGTGGCAAGCGCGGCGACGCCTGGGGCAAGTGGATCCTCGGCCCGGTCGGTGTGTCCGGTACGGACGTGAAGGACGCCAAGGGACAGATCAACCCCCAGACGGGGCAGTGGATCGTCACCATGCAGTTCACCGACAAGGGCGCGGACAAGTTCGCCAAGATCACCGGTGAGCTCGCCACCAAGCAGATGCCGCAGAACCAGTTCGCCATCGTGCTCGACGGCGAGGTCGTCTCCGACCCGTCCGTCAGCCAGGCGCTGACCGGCGGCAACGCCGAGATCTCCGGCGGCTTCACCCAGCAGTCCGCGATGGACCTGGGCAACATGCTCTCGTACGGCGCCCTGCCGCTGACCTTCCAGGAGGACAGCGTCACCACCGTCACCGCCGCGCTCGGCGGCGAGCAGCTGAAGGCCGGTCTCATCGCCGGTGCCATCGGCCTCATCCTCGTGGTGATCTACCTGCTCGTGTACTACCGGGGCCTGGCCTTCATCGCCATCGTCAGCCTCCTGGTGTCCGCGATCCTCACCTACACGATCATGGCGCTGCTCGGAAAGGGCATCGGCTTCGCGCTGAACCTGCCCGCCGTCTGCGGTGCGATCGTCGCGATCGGCATCACGGCGGACTCGTTCATCGTCTACTTCGAACGCATCCGCGACGAGATCCGCGAGGGCCGCACGCTGCGTCCCGCCGTGGAGCGGGCCTGGCCGCGCGCCCGGCGCACCATCCTGGTCTCCGACTTCGTGTCGTTCCTGGCCGCCGCGGTGCTGTTCATCGTCACCGTCGGCAAGGTGCAGGGCTTCGCCTTCACCCTGGGTCTGACCACCGTGCTCGACGTGGTCGTGGTGTTCCTCTTCACCAAGCCGATCATGACCCTGTTCGCCCGTACGAAGTTCTTCTCCAGCGGCCACCCCTGGTCCGGCCTGGATCCGAAGCGGCTCGGCGCCAAGCCGCCGCTGCGCCGGTCCCGCCGCACCGGCTCCGGTTCCGGTTCCGGTTCCGTCACCGCTCCCGTCGACGTAAAGGAGGCGTGAGAGATGTCGAAGCTGGGAGATCTCGGCGCCAAGCTGTACCGCGGCGAGGTCGGCTACGACTTCGTCGGCAAGCGCTTCGTCTGGTACGGCGTTTCCATCCTGATCACCATCACGGCGATCGTGGCCCTGGCCGTTCAGGGCCTCAACATGGGCATCGAGTTCAAGGGCGGTGCCGTCTTCACCACCCCGAAGACGGCCGTGTCGGTGACCCAGGCCACCGAGGACGCCGAGAAGGCCTCCGGCCACCAGGCGATCGTCCAGAAGCTCGGCAACGGCACCCTGCGCATCCAGATCTCCAGCCTGGACCCCGCGCAGGCCAACGCCGTCAAGACCAAGCTCGCGGCCGACCTCAAGGTGCCCGAGGCCGACATCAACGCGGACCTGGTCGGCCCCAGCTGGGGTGACCAGATCGCGAACAAGGCCTGGACCGGCCTCGGCATCTTCATGGTCCTCGTGGTGATCTACCTGGCCATCGCCTTCGAGTGGCGGATGGCCGTCGCCGCGCTGATCGCCCTGATCCACGACCTCACCATCACCGTCGGCGTGTACGCGCTGGTCGGCTTCGAGGTCACACCGGGCACCGTGATCGGTCTGCTGACGATCCTCGGTTACTCCCTCTACGACACCGTCGTCGTCTTCGACGGTCTGAAGGAGGGCTCGAAGGACATCACCAAGCAGACCCGGTACACCTTCAGCGAGGTCGCGAACCGCAGCATCAACGGCACCCTGGTCCGTTCGATCAACACCACCGTCGTGGCGCTGCTCCCGGTCGGGGCGCTGCTCTTCATCGGCGGCGGCCTCCTGGACGCCGGCATGCTGAACGACATCTCGCTGTCGCTGTTCGTCGGACTCGCGGCCGGTGCGTACTCCTCGATCTTCATCGCGACCCCGCTGGTCGTGGACCTCAAGGAGCGCGAGCCGGCGATGAAGGCGCTGAAGAAGCGGGTGCTCGCCAAGCGGGCCGCCGCGGCGGCCAAGGGCGAGTCCCCGGAGGACGAGGGCTTCGAGGCCGCCGACGCCCCCCAGGTCGTGGCCCAGGGCCGTGCCGGGCGGCGCCGGTGAGCACGCTCTCCCCCGAGGTGCGCGAACTGCTGCTCAGCCGGATCAAGGACGTGGCGGACTACCCGAAGCCGGGCGTGATGTTCAAGGACATCACCCCGCTGCTGGCCGACCCGAAGGCCTTCGCGGCCCTGACGGACGCGCTGGTGGAGCTGGCCGGGCAGTACGGCGCGACGAAGATCGTCGGGCTGGAGGCGCGCGGGTTCATCCTCGCGGCGCCGGTGGCGGTCCAGGCGGGCATCGGCTTCGTGCCGGTGCGCAAGGCCGGGAAACTGCCGGGTGCGACGCTCGCGCAGTCGTACGAGCTGGAGTACGGCACGGCGGAGATCGAGGTCCACGCCGAGGACCTGTCGGCCGGCGACCGGGTCATGGTCATCGACGACGTGCTGGCCACGGGCGGCACCGCCGAGGCCTCGCTCTCGCTGATCCGGCGGGCCGGGGCGGAGGTCGCCGGGGTCGCGGTCCTGATGGAGCTGTCGTTCCTGCCGGGCCGCGAGCGGCTGGCCGGCGCCCTTGAGCGGGCCCCGCTGGACGCGCTGATCGTCGTCTGACGACACCGACCGTGAAGCGGGCGGGTACCGGGACATCCCGGTACCCGCCCGCTTCGGCGTACGCGGCGGGCGGGGAACCGGGTCGGGGCTCGGGGAACGGGCCGCGGGAACCATCGCTACCATTGGTTGTCCGGACCTGACCGGGGCCCCGGATCCTCCCCGGACTCCGTCCAGGGGACCCCCAGAGGAGCGCTCTTGCCAGACGAGGTCCAGCCACTCTCCGCCGCGCAGCCCGACCCGCAGGCCGAGCGGGCCGCGACGCCCCCCGCCACGCCCCCGCCGGCCCCGGCACCGCCCGTGAAGCCGGCGCCCGCGAAGCCCGCGCCCGCGAAGTCGGCCGGGTCCTCCAACCGCGTGCGCGCCCGGCTCGCCCGCCTCGGCGTCCAGCGTTCCAACCCGTACAACCCGGTACTGGAACCCCTGCTCCGCATAGTCCGCAGCAACGACCCGAAGATCGAGACGGCCACGCTGCGCCAGATCGAGCAGGCGTACCAGGTCGCCGAGCGCTGGCACCGCGGCCAGAAGCGCAAGAGCGGCGACCCGTACATCACCCACCCGCTCGCGGTGACCACCATCCTCGCCGAGCTCGGCATGGACCCGGCCACCCTGATGGCCGGGCTGCTGCACGACACCGTCGAGGACACCGAGTACGGGCTGGAGGACCTGCGCCGCGACTTCGGCGACGCCGTGGCCCTGCTCGTCGACGGAGTCACCAAGCTGGACCGGGTCAAGTTCGGCGAGGCCGCGCAGGCCGAGACCGTGCGCAAGATGGTCGTCGCCATGGCCAAGGACCCGCGCGTCCTGGTCATCAAGCTCGCCGACCGCCTGCACAACATGCGGACCATGCGCTACCTCAAGCGGGAGAAGCAGGAGAAGAAGGCCCGCGAGACCCTTGAGATCTACGCCCCGCTGGCGCACCGGCTGGGCATGAACACGATCAAGTGGGAGCTGGAAGACCTCGCCTTCGCGATCCTCTACCCCAAGATGTACGACGAGATCGTCCGCCTCGTCGCCGAGCGCGCGCCCAAGCGCGACGAGTACCTCACCGTCGTCACCGACGAGGTCCAGACCGACCTCCGCGCCGCCCGCATCAAGGCCACCGTCACCGGCCGCCCCAAGCACTACTACAGCGTCTACCAGAAGATGATCGTCCGCGGCCGTGACTTCGCGGAGATCTACGACCTGGTGGGCATCCGCGTCCTCGTGGACACCGTCCGGGACTGCTACGCGGCCCTCGGTACGGTGCACGCGCGCTGGAACCCGGTCCCCGGCCGGTTCAAGGACTACATCGCGATGCCCAAGTTCAACATGTACCAGTCGCTCCACACGACGGTCATCGGACCCAGCGGCAAGCCGGTCGAACTCCAGATCCGCACGTTCGACATGCACCGCCGAGCCGAGTACGGCATCGCCGCGCACTGGAAGTACAAGCAGCAGACCGTCGCCGGCACCTCCAAGGTCCGCACCGACGTCCCGCAGGCCGCCAAGGGCAGCGCCGGCCAGGACACGGTCAACGACATGGCCTGGCTGCGCCAGCTGCTCGACTGGCAGAAGGAGACCGAGGACCCGGGCGAGTTCCTCGACTCGCTGCGCTTCGACCTCTCCCGCAACGAGGTCTTCGTCTTCACGCCCAAGGGCGACGTCATCGCCCTGCCGGCCGGGGCCACCCCGGTGGACTTCGCGTACGCCGTCCACACCGAGGTCGGCCACCGCACCATAGGCGCCCGCGTCAACGGCCGCCTCGTCCCGCTCGAATCGACCCTGGACAACGGCGACCTCGTCGAGGTCTTCACCTCCAAGGCCGAGGGCGCGGGTCCCTCCCGCGACTGGCTGGGCTTCGTCAAGTCCCCGCGCGCCCGCAACAAGATCCGCGCCTGGTTCTCCAAGGAGCGCCGCGAGGAGGCCATCGAGCACGGCAAGGACGCCATCGCGCGGGCCATGCGCAAGCAGAACCTGCCGATCCAGCGCATCCTCACCGGCGACTCGCTCGTCACCCTCGCGCACGAGATGCGCTACCCCGACATCTCCTCCCTGTACGCGGCGATCGGCGAGGGCCACGTGGCCGCGCAGGGCGTCGTACAGAAGCTGGTGCAGGCCCTCGGCGGCGAGGAAGCGGCCAACGAGGACATCGAGGAGAGCGTCCCGCCCTCCCGGACCCGGGGCACGCGCCGCAAGAACGCCGACCCGGGCGTGGTCGTCAAGGGCGTCGACGACGTGTGGGTCAAGCTGGCCCGCTGCTGCACCCCGGTCCCGGGCGACCCGATCGTCGGCTTCGTGACGCGCGGCAGCGGCGTATCGGTTCACCGGGCGGACTGCGTCAACGTGGACTCCCTCTCGCAGGAGCCCGAGCGGATGCTGGAGGTCGAGTGGGCCCCCACCCAGTCCTCCGTCTTCCTGGTCGCCATCCAGGTCGAGGCGCTGGACCGGTCCCGGCTGCTCTCGGACGTCACCCGGGTCCTGTCGGACCAGCACGTGAACATCCTCTCCGCGGCCGTCCAGACCTCCCGCGACCGCGTGGCCACCTCCCGCTTCACCTTCGAGATGGGCGACCCGAAGCACCTGGGCCACGTCCTGAAGGCCGTAAGGGGCGTCGAGGGCGTCTACGACGTCTACCGCGTCACCTCGGCCCGGCGGCCGTAGCCGGCCGCCCGGGCGCTCGCAGCGCACGTACGAGGCCCCGGTACGCAATCGCGTACCGGGGCCTCGTGCACGTACGGGCGCCGACTAGCCGCCGAACTCCTCCAGACCCTTCAGGGCCTGGTCGAGCAGGGCCTGGCGGCCCTCCAGCTCGCGCGACAGCTTGTCGGCCTTCGCGTTGTTGCCCGCGGCGCGGGCCGCGTCGATCTGCTCACGCAGCTTGTCGACCGCCGCCTGGAGCTGACCCGTCAGACCGGCCGCACGGGCCCGCGCCTCCGGGTTCGTACGACGCCACTCGCCCTCCTCGGCCTCCTGGATCGCCCGCTCCACCGCGTGCATCCGGCCCTCGACCTTCGGCCGGGCGTCGCGCGGCACGTGGCCGATGGCCTCCCAGCGCTCGTTGAGGGAGCGGAACGCCGCCCGGGCCGCCTTCAGGTCCGTGATCGGGACGAGCTTCTCGGCCTCGTCGGCCAGCTCCTCCTTCAGCTTCAGGTTCTCCACCTGCTCGGCGTCGCGCTCCGCGAACACCTCGCCGCGCGCCGCGAAGAACACGTCCTGCGCACCGCGGAAACGGTTCCACAGATCGTCCTCGGACTCGCGCTGCGCCCGGCCCGCCGCCTTCCAGTCCGCCATCAGCTCGCGGTAGCGGGCGGCCGTCGGACCCCAGTCGGTCGACTTCGACAGCGACTCGGCCTCCGCGACCAGCCTCTCCTTGACCTTGCGGGCGTCCTCGCGCTGCGCGTCGAGCGAGGCGAAGTGCGCCTTGCGGCGCTTGGAGAAGGCGGAACGGGCGTGCGAGAAGCGGTGCCACAGCTCGTCGTCCGACTTGCGGTCCAGGCGCGGCAGACCCTTCCAGGTGTCCACCAGGGCCCGCAGCCGCTCGCCCGCGCTGCGCCACTGGTCGCTCTGCGCCAGCTGCTCGGCCTCGGCCACCAGCGCGTCCTTGGCCGCACGGGCCTCGTCCGTCTGCTTGGCCTTCTGGACCTTGCGCTCCTCGCGCCGCGAGTCCACCGTCGCGACCAGCTTGTCCAGCCGGACGCGCAGGGCGTCGAGGTCGCCCACGGCGTGGTGCTCTTCCACCTGCGTGCGCAGGTGGTCGATGGCCGTCTGCGCGTCCTTGGCGGACAGATCGGTGGTCCGCACCCGCCGTTCGAGGAGGCCGATCTCGACCACCAGGCCCTCGTACTTGCGCTCGAAGTAGGCCAGGGCCTCCTCGGGGGTGCCCGCCTGCCAGGAGCCGACGACCTTCTCGCCCTCGGCAGTACGCACGTACACGGTGCCCGTCTCGTCGACGCGGCCCCACGGGTCGCTGCTCACAGCGCCTCCTCCACCTGATGCCTGCGAGGGGTTCACCCCCTGGGCATCGTCCACAGTTTCCTGGGGCGGGCAGCGCCCGCCCTGCACAACGCCAACATAGGCGACCGCCGGGCCGGCTGTCCGCATCCCGCACGACGGAATATCGCCGTACGGGCCGGACGCCGGCCGGGCCCGGGGCCGCCGGAGCCCGTCAGTTCTGCGTGACGGTGCCCTTCTGGATGGTCACCGGGGTCTTCGGGGCCCCGTCCTGGCCGCCGTCGGCCGTACCGGCCTTGGCCACCTCCTCCAGCGCCTTCAGACCCGCCGCGTCGATCTTGCCGAACGGCGTGTACGACGGCGCCAGCGGGCTGTCCTTGTAGACCAGGAAGAACTGGCTGCCGCCGCTGTGCGGCTGGCCGGTATTGGCCATCGCCACCGTGCCCGCCGGGTAGATCACCTGGCCCTGCTCGTTCGGCTTGCCCAGCGAGTCGAGGTTCTCGTCCGCGATGGTGTAGCCGGGGCCGCCCATGCCCGAGCCCTCCGGGTCGCCGCACTGCAGCACGAAGATCCCGGAGGTGGTCAGGCGGTGGCACTTGGTGTTGTCGAAGAAGCCCTTGTCCGCGAGCGACTTGAACGAGTTGACGGTCTC
Source organism: Streptomyces sp. NPDC002181 (assembly GCF_042890485.1). NCBI lineage: Bacteria > Bacillati > Actinomycetota > Actinomycetes > Kitasatosporales > Streptomycetaceae > Streptomyces > Streptomyces sp. NPDC002181. The sequence continues at coordinate 291,181 of NZ_JBIASC010000008.1, forward strand.
CGGCGTCTTCGCCGCGTCCATCTCGAACTTGATCTCACCCGCGGTGGTCTTCAGGTCGAACGTGTACTTCGCGTTCTTGTCGATCGACATCGCCGGCGCGGGCGAGGTCTTCGGCGAGGGCGAGGCCGACGGGTTCGCCGCCGGGTCCGCCGCGCTGTCCTTCTTGTCCTTGTCGAAGACGCCGCCCACGACGAGGCCGACCAGCGTCGCGACCACCACGGCCACCGCCGCGCCGATCACCGCCGCCCGCTGCCGCGTCTTGCGGCGGGCCTCGGCCCGGCGCTTCTGCTGGCGCTCGTACTTCTCCCTGGCGAGCTGTCGCCGCCGCTGATCGCTCGTGACCACCGGGTCGTCTCCTTGTACGTGTATGGCACCGCTGTCCGGGCTCGGTTAGGCCGTACCGTATATGGGTTCGCTGTGGAACGAGCGGCGCCGGTAGGCTCTGAACAGCGGCATTCCGATCAGGGCCGCCGCCCAAGCTCCCGCCGGACGACGATTGAGGACGAACGTGCTGATTGCCGGGTTCCCCGCAGGGGCCTGGGGGACCAACTGTTACGTGGTCGCCCCCGCCGCCGGTGAGGAGTGCGTGATCATCGACCCGGGCCACCAGGCCACCCGGGGTGTCGAGGAGACGCTGAAGAAGCATCGGCTCAAGCCCGTCGCCGTCGTCCTCACCCACGGCCACATCGACCACGTGGCCTCGGTGGTCCCGGTGTGCGGAGCACACGACGTACCGGCGTGGATCCACCCCGAGGACCGCTTCATGATGAGCGACCCGGAGAAGGCGCTGGGCCGCTCCCTGGGAGCGCAGCTGATGGGCGAGCTCACCGTGGGGGAGCCCTCCGACGTGAAGGAGCTCACCGACGGCGCGAAGCTGGCGCTGGCGGGCATGGAGCTGACCGTGTCGCACGCGCCCGGGCATACGAAGGGGTCGGTGACCTTCGGGATGCCCGAGGCGGGGGACATCCCCCCGCTGCTGTTCTCGGGCGACCTGCTCTTCGCCGGCTCCATCGGACGGACCGACTTCCCGGGCGGCAGCCACGCGGACATGCTCGAATCGCTGGCCCGCGTGTGCCTGCCGCTCGACGACGCGACCGTGGTGCTGCCCGGTCACAACGAGCACACGACCATCGGCCGTGAGCGCGCCACCAACCCGTACCTGCGGCAGGTGGCCGCCGGCCTGGGAGACGGTTTCACGTCTCCACGACGAGGAATGTGACGAGAGTTTCGTGAGCACCTTCAAGGCCCCCAAGGGCACGTACGACCTGATCCCGCCGTACTCGGCGAAGTACCTGGCCGTCCGCGACGCCATCTCGGCCCCGCTGCGCAAGGCCGGGTACGGCTACATCGAGACGCCCGGCTTCGAGGACGTCAACCTGTTCGCGCGCGGTGTCGGGGAGTCCACCGACATCGTGACCAAGGAGATGTTCACCCTCACCACCAAGGGCGGCACCAACCTGGCCCTGCGCCCGGAGGGCACCGCCTCCGTGCTGCGCGCGGCGCTGGAGGCGAGCCTGCACAAGAAGGGCAACCTGCCGGTCAAGCTCTGGTACTCGGGCTCCTACTACCGGTACGAGCGCCCGCAGGCGGGCCGCTACCGCCACTTCTCGCAGGTCGGCGCCGAGGCGATCGGCGCCGAGGACCCGGCTCTGGACGCCGAGCTGATCATCCTGGCCGACCAGGCGTACCGCGCCCTCGGCCTGCGCAATTTCCGGATCCTGCTGAACTCGCTGGGCGACAAGGAGTGCCGCCCGGTGTACCGGGAGGCGCTCCAGGACTTCCTGCGCGGGCTGGACCTGGACGAGGAGACCGTCCGGCGGGCCGAGATCAACCCGCTGCGCGTCCTCGACGACAAGCGGTCCGAGGTGCAGAAGCAGCTCGTCGGCGCGCCGATGCTGCGGGACTACCTGTGCGACGCGTGCAAGGCGTACCACGAGGAGGTCCGGGCGCTGATCACGGCGGCCGGGGTCGCCTTCGAGGACGACGAGAAGCTGGTGCGCGGACTGGACTACTACACGCGGACCACCTTCGAGTTCGTCCACGGCGGTCTGGGCTCGCAGTCCGCCGTCGGCGGCGGCGGCCGCTACGACGGTCTGTCCGAGATGATCGGCGGACCGGCCCTCCCGTCGGTGGGCTGGGCGCTGGGCGTGGACCGTACGGTGCTGGCGCTCGAAGCGGAGGGCATCGAGCTGGACATCCCGCCGGCGACCTCGGTGTTCGCGGTGGCGCTGGGCGAGGCGAAGCCGGTGCTGTTCGGGCTGGTCACGGAGCTCCGCAAGGCCGGCGTCGCGGCCGACATCTCGTACGGGGGCAAGGGCCTCAAGGGCGCGATGAAGGACGCCAACCGGTCGGGCGCGCGCTTCGCGGTGATCGCGGGCGACCGCGACCTCGCCGAGGGAGTCGTCCAGCTGAAGGACATGGAGTCCGGGGAGCAGTCCCCGCTCGCCCTGGCGGACGTCGTCGAGTCCCTGCGCGCCAAGCTGGCCTGACGGGCCTCAGAGGAGGTCGTGCCGCACGGCTGTGGTCACCGCAGCCGTGCGGTCCGTCACCTCCACACCACACCCTGACCGGCAGCCCGGCCGCGCCGATCCGGGCGATCGACTCGACGCCGTCGCCGCCGGGCATCCGCAGGTCCCAGGACGAAGGCGACGGTGGCGGCCCACACGACGCCGAAGTAGAGGTCCCACGGCCCGAACGCGCGGTCCCGGACGTGGGATTCGCGCGCTCCGGCCGCAGCGGTGAACCCGTTCAGCCGTCGCGGCGGTTCTTCCACTTGAAGGTCAGCAGACACAGCACCAATCCTCCGACGACCCAGGCTCCCAGGACGAGGGCGACCTTTCCGTACTCCCAGCCGCCCGCCTGCTCCAGGACGGCGGCGGACTCCGGCAGGAACACCCCGCGCAGACCCTGGCACATCCACTTGAGCGGGAACAGCGCGCCGACGTTCAGCAGCCAGTCGGGGATCGTGTTGACCGGGATGAAGACGCCGGAGATGAACTGGAGGATCAGGAACGGCAGGACGACCACCGAGCTCGCGCTCTTGCCCGACTTGGGCAGGCTGCTGATGGCGATGCCGAGCAGGGCGCAGCCGGTCAGGCCGAGGGCGAAGATCCAGCCGAAGGTGAGCCACTTGGCGGCCGAGGCCGGCAGGTCGAGGCCGAAGAGGGTGGAGCCGACGAGCAGCAGGATCGCGGTCTCGGCGAGGCCGGTGGCGAGCACCATCCAGACCTTGCCGAGGAAGTACGCGGCCGGCGGCATCGGGGTCCCGCGCAGCCGGCGCAGCACCTTCTCGTCCCGTTCGACGGCGATCGAGATGCCGAGCGACTGGAAGCTGGTGGACATGATGCCCGCGGCGACCATCCCGGCCGCGTACAGCTGGGAAGCCGTGATCCCGGTGTTCTCCACGCTGTCGCTGAAGATCGAGGCGAAGAGGGCGAGGAAGACGATCGGGAAGGCGAAGGTGAAGACCATCGCGTCGCGCTGGCGCACGAACTGCCTGATCTCCAGGGCGCCGCGGCTCAGGCCCAGGGTCCAGGCTCCGGGCAGCGTCTTCGCGGCCGCGGCGGCCCGGCCGCCGGTCGTCGCGGTCGTGGCGGTGGTGCTCATCGGGCGTCCTCCGGCTGCTGCGCGGTCGTGGGTACGAGCTGTCCCGTGAGGCGCAGGTACACGTCCTCCAGGGTGGGCCGGCCGATCTTCAGCCCCGGGATCTCGCCCTCGAAGCGGGCCATGAGCTCGGCGACCGTACGGGTGGGGGTCTCGGTGGCGACGCTCCGAGGGGTGCCGTCGGACTCGGTCCACTCGACGGTGGCACCGGTGCCGAAGCGGGAGCGCAGCCCGGCCGGCTCGCCCTCGGCGACGACCCGGCCGCTCGCGATGACCGCGAGCCGGTCGGCGAGGGCCTCGGCCTCCTCCAGGTAGTGCGTGGTGAGCACGATGGTGGTGCCCTCGCCGGCGAGCAGCCGGATCAGGTCCCAGAACCGGCGCCGGGCCGCCGGGTCGAAACCGGTCGTCGGCTCGTCGAGGAGCAGCAGCTCGGGATCGCCGATGACGCCGAGCGCCACGTCGAGGCGGCGCCGCTGGCCGCCCGAGAGCCCCTTCACCCGCTGGTCGCGCTTCTGTTCCAGGCCGACCAGGGCGATGACCTCGGCCGGGTCGCGCGGGGCCGGGTAGTAGCGGGCGAAGTGCTCGACCGTCTCCCGTACCGTCAGTTCGGCCGGGGCCGACTCGTCCTGCCAGACGATCCCGACGCGCGAGCGCCAGGCCCGTCCGGCGGCGGCCGGGTCCGCGCCGAGCACGCTGACCTCGCCCCCGTCCCGTTCCCGGTGGCCCTGGAGGATCTCCACCGTCGTGCTCTTGCCCGCGCCGTTGGGTCCGAGGAGGCCGAAGACCTCACCCTGCCGGATCGTCAGATCGAGTCCGTCCACCGCGGTGACCTCGCCGTACTGCTTGCGAAGCCCCCGTACTTCCACCGCGTTCTGTGTCATGTCTCAAATGGTGTGGCGGAACGCGTGCCACCGGTCCCCCCTTGCGTACGTCCTTATGTCCACCGAACGGTGGACACACAGCTCCGTACGGCACAATGGCCGGTGCTTGTTGACCTTGCAGATGTGGAGCGGGCGGTATGACGACACGAGGTACGGACGCAGACACCGCCCCGCGGACGGTCGGTGCGAGCAGGGCCCTGGCCCTGCTGCTGGTGGTCACCGGTGCCTTGGGACTCCTCGCCGCCTGGGTGATCACGATCGACAAGTTCAAGCTGCTGGAGGACCCGAACTTCACGCCGGGCTGCAGCCTGAACCCGATCGTCTCCTGCGGCAACATCATGAAGAGCGATCAGGCGGCCGTCTTCGGCTTCCCGAACCCGATGCTGGGTCTGGTCGCCTACGGCATCGTCGTCTGCGTCGGCATGAGCGTGCTGGCCGGGGCCCGCTTCCGGCCCTGGTACTGGCTGACCCTCAACGCCGGCATGCTCTTCGGCGTCGGGTTCTGCACCTGGCTCATGTACCAGTCGCTGTACAACATCAACTCGCTGTGCCTGTGGTGCTGCCTGGCCTGGGTCGCCACGATCTTCATGTTCTGGTACGTCACCGCGTTCAACGTGCGCGAGGGGCTGCTGCCGGCCCCGGGCTGGCTGCGGGCCTTCCTCGACGAGTTCACCTGGGTGCTGCCGGTGCTGCACGTCGGGATCATCGGCATGCTGATCCTGACGCGCTGGTGGGACTTCTGGACCTCCTGAGCGGGCGGCCCGCTGTCGGTGGGCTCGCTTAGGCTTCCTGTGTGGAACCAGACCTGTTCACCGCAGCTGCCGAAGACCGCCGGGAGAAGGACCCGTCGAGCTCCCCGCTCGCCGTCCGGATGCGCCCCCGCACCCTGGACGAGGTCGTCGGCCAGCAGCACCTGCTGAAGCCCGGATCACCGCTGCGCCGGCTGGTCGGGGACGGGGCGGGCGGTCCGGCCGGAGCCTCGTCGGTGATCCTGTGGGGCCCTCCGGGCATCGGCAAGACCACCCTCGCGTACGTGGTGAGCCAGGCGACGCAGAAGCGGTTCGTGGAGCTGTCGGCGATCACCGCGGGCGTGAAGGAAGTACGGGCCGTCATCGAGGGCGCCAAGCGGGCGGCCGGCGGGTACGGCAAGGACACGGTCCTCTTCCTCGACGAGATCCACCGCTTCAGCAAGGCCCAGCAGGACTCGCTGCTCCCGGCCGTCGAGAACCGCTGGGTGACGCTGATCGCCGCGACCACGGAGAACCCGTACTTCTCGATCATCTCCCCGCTGCTGTCGCGCTCGCTCCTGCTCACGCTGGAACCGCTGACCGACGAGGACCTCAGCGCGCTCATGCGGCGCGCGCTGACGGAGGAGCGCGGGCTGGGCGGGGCGGTCACCCTTCCCGAGGACGCCGAGGCGCACCTGCTGCGGATCGCGGGCGGCGACGCCCGGCGGGCGCTGACGGCGCTGGAGGCCGGCGCCGGGTCGGCGATCGCCAAGGGCGAGCCCGAGATCACCCTGCAGACGGTGGAGGAGGCGGTCGACCGGGCGGCCGTGAAGTACGACCGGGACGGCGACCAGCACTACGACGTGGCGAGCGCGCTGATCAAGTCGATCCGCGGTTCGGACGTGGACGCCGCGCTCCACTACCTGGCGCGGATGATCGAGGCCGGGGAGGACCCGCGCTTCATCGCCCGCCGGCTGATGATCTCGGCGAGCGAGGACATCGGCCTGGCGGACCCGACGGCCCTGCCGCTCGCGGTGGCGGCGGCGCAGGCGGTGGCGATGATCGGCTTCCCGGAGGCGGCGCTGACCCTCTCGCACGCGACGATCGCCCTGGCCCTGGCCCCCAAGTCGAACACGGCGACGACCGCGATCGGCGCGGCCCTGGCGGACGTCAGGGCGGGACTGGCGGGCCCGGTCCCGACCCACCTGCGGGACGGGCACTACAAGGGCGCGGCCAAGCTCGGCCACGCGGTCGGGTACGTGTACCCGCACGACGTGCCGGGCGCGATCGCCGCCCAGCAGTACGCCCCCGACGAGGTGCACGGCAAGCGGTACTACGAGCCGACCCGCTACGGAGCCGAGGCGCGGTACGCGGACGTGGTGGAGAAGGTCCGCGAGCGGCTGCGGGGAGGCGGCTCCGGCCCGTCCGGCGGGTGAGGGCCCCGCGCGGCGGTCACCGCGTGCGGGGGATCCGGCCGGAGCCTACGCTCCGGGCATGGGACGTCGCGCTCCGCTGCCGGCGCTGGTCGCCGCGCTTCTCCTCACCGGGTGCCACCACGGCGACGGTGCGACGGCGAAGGCCAGCGCCGCCCGGCTCGTGGCGCAGGTGCCGCTGGCCGGCCCCGGCTTCCCGCCGGACGCGGCCGCCGCGAAGGGCCTGCTCGCGCGGCTCACCGTCGGGTGGGGCAAGAACTGGGAGACGTACAAGAGGGAGAACTTCGGCAGGTACTGGTCCGACGAGACCGACGCCGTGGGCGGCCGCAACGGCTGCGACACCCGGGACGACGTCCTGCGGCGGGACCTGAGCGAGCTGCGCGAGGGGGACCGCAACCCCTGCGTCGTGGTTTCCGGAGTCCTGCACGACCCGTACACCGGCAAGACCCTCCCGTACTCCTACCGCAAGGCCTCGCAGATCCAGACCGACCACGTCGTGGCGCTCGGCGCCGCCTGGCGGGGCGGCGCGTACGCCTGGACGCCGCAGCGCAGGCTCGCGTACGCCAACGACCTGGACGTCCTGCTCGCCGTCGACAAGCAGACCAACCAGGACAAGGGCAGCAGGACGGCCGACAAGTGGCAGCCGCCGCGCGCGGAGTACCGCTGCGAGTACGCCCGCCGCTACGTGGGGATCAAGGCCAAGTACGGACTGTCCGTGACCCCGCCGGAGAAGACGGCGCTCGCCGGCATGCTCGCGATTTGTTCCTAGACGGGCCTAGTGGCCCGCCGCCGCGAACAGCGTGTGCATGGCCCGGCGCAGCTCGCAGACGTCTCGCACCGGCGCGGGGAAGTCGAAGCGGGCGTCGAAGGAGGAGCCGCCTTCGGTGAAGCGCACCCGCAGGCCCAGCCGGTCCAGGGCCAGCGGGACCGCGGTCGTGCCGGCGCTCTCCCGCGGGCCCAGCAGTGCGCACAGGTCCGCGATCCGGTCGCGGTGCGCGGCGGCCAGGTGCTGGAGGAGCTCCGTCTCGTGGTCCACCATCGGGTCCGGCTCCGCCGCGGCCAGCTCCTCCGGGTCCACGTGCTCGGCGCCCCACAGGTCGTCCACCGAGATCTCGCCGACTTCCAGGCGCAGCATCACGAAGGAGGGACGGCCGTGCAGCCCGAGCAGCTCGCCCACCGGCCGGCGCTCCGCCAGCAGTGCGGCGCAGGCCGCGCGGTCGTCCCCGCGCACCTGCGTCAGCCACCCGGCGAGCCACGCACGGCCTCGGATACGATGGGGAACGGACACCGGCGCCACATCCGTGATCTCGATCACGGCCGTGAGGTCGTCGTCCTGGGCGTAAGCGGCCGCTCTGGCAGCCGCGGATTCCCCTGACACCAGGAGAATCACGTCCCCGTCCGGGGTGACGGTCCGCGTGGCCGGCATCCCTGCCCCGAGCTCTGCCTGGTCAGGCGACCGCAGCTGGTCGAAAGCACCCGGCAGCATGAGGGATACTGAGGCGTTGGACTCTACGAGGGTTCGTACGCGTTCGGCTCCGGTGAGCTGCCGAACGCCTTCCCTGGGACGCGGCTGACCTTGCTTATCGTCGGCGCAAGCGGATTCTGTTTCGTCTGAATCCGGACTGCGCTGCGCACTGGGCAGGGGGATCCCATGTGGTCGAGACATTACGTCCTCCTCGATAAGGTAAGCCTCACCTAACTTACATGGAGGTAGGTTCCCCGTGAACCAGAAGCGACCCAAGGTCAAGAAGTCGCGTGCCCTCGGCATTGCGCTGACCCCGAAGGCCGTCAAGTACTTCGAGGCCCGCCCCTACCCGCCGGGCGAGCACGGCCGTGGCCGCAAGCAGAACTCGGACTACAAGGTCCGTCTGCTGGAGAAGCAGCGTCTGCGCGCTCAGTACGACATCTCTGAGCGTCAGATGGCCCGCGCGTACGACCGCGCCAAGAAGGCCGAAGGCAAGACGGGCGAGGCGCTGGTCGTCGAGCTCGAGCGTCGCCTCGACGCCCTGGTCCTGCGTTCGGGCATCGCCCGCACGATCTACCAGGCCCGCCAGATGGTCGTTCACGGCCACATCGAGGTCAACGGTGCCAAGGTCGACAAGCCGTCGTTCCGTGTCCGCCCGGACGACGTCATCACCGTGCGCGAGCGCAGCCGCGAGAAGGTTCCGTTCCAGGTTGCCCGTGAGGGTGGCTACGCAGGCGAGGGCGAGACCCCGCGCTACCTGCAGGTCAACCTGAAGGCCCTGGCCTTCCGCCTGGACCGTGACCCGAACCGCAAGGAAATCCCGGTCATCTGCGACGAGCAGCTCGTCGTCGAGTACTACGCCCGCTGATCCAGCGGCCGTAGCCTCACAGGCTGGTCAGCCCGCCGGTTCCCCCCTGGGGGAGCCGGCGGGCTTCCTGTTTCCCGCGGACCCGGAATTCCGGTACGGCGGCGGATCTCCGGCGCGATAGGGTCGGAGAAAGACCTGTCTGGTGATCAACACGCAGAGACCTGCAGAGAGCGGTGCATCGTGTCCGGTGGAGAGGTGGCCGGGATCCTCGTGGCCGTCTTCTGGGCCATCCTGGTCTCCTTCCTCGCCGTGGTGCTGGTGAGGCTGGCCCAGGTGCTCAAGGCGACCACCAAGCTGGTGGCGGACGTGACCGAGCAGGCCGTCCCGCTGCTGGCGGACGCCTCCACCACCGTCCGCTCCGCGCGCACCCAGCTCGACCGGGTCGACGCCATCGCCAGCGACGTCCAGGAAGTCACCTCGAACGCCTCCGCGCTCTCCTCCACCGTGGCCTCCACCTTCGGCGGGCCGCTGGTCAAGGTCGCGGCGTTCGGGTACGGAGTCCGCAAGGCACTGGGCAAATCCACGGAAGCCGCGCCGCAGAAGACGTCCCGTCGTACTGTGATCGTTGGCCGTACGGTGCCGGCGGCCCGGCGCCGGAAGCAGAAGGGCTGAAACCTCCGATGTTCCGCCGAGCCTTCTGGTTCACCGCCGGCGCAGCCGCCGGCGTGTGGGCCACCACCAAGGTCAACCGCCAGCTGAAGAAGCTGACACCGGAGAGCCTCGCCGCCCAGGCAGCCGACAAGGCAGTGGAGGCGGGTCACCGCCTCAAGGACTTCGCCCTCGACGTCAAGGCGGGAATGACGCAGCGCGAGGACGAGCTGAACGACGCACTGGGACTCCACCAGGATCCCGACCGGCCCGACAACGTCACCGCCCTCCCCGGGCCGCGGCGCCTGCGGGCCATCCAGAACGACAAGACCACCCCCCTGAAGTTTTCGTACAACCGGAATGAGGACCACTGATGGAGTCGGCTGAAATCCGCCGCCGCTGGCTGAGCTTCTTCGAGGAGCGCGGTCACGCCGTTGTCCCTTCGGCGTCGCTCATCGCGGACGACCCGACTCTGCTGCTGGTCAACGCGGGCATGGTCCCGTTCAAGCCGTACTTCCTCGGTGAGACCAAGCCGCCGGCCCCCCGGGCCACCAGCGTGCAGAAGTGCGTCCGTACGCCGGACATCGAAGAGGTCGGCAAGACCACCCGCCACGGCACGTTCTTCCAGATGTGCGGCAACTTCTCCTTCGGCGACTACTTCAAGGAAGGCGCCATCAAGTACGCCTGGGAGTTGCTCACCAGCTCCGTGGCGGACGGCGGCTACGGCCTGGAGCCGGAGAAGCTCTGGATCACCGTCTACCTCGACGACGACGAGGCCGAGACGATCTGGCGCGACGTGATCGGCGTGCCCGCCGAGCGCATCCAGCGCCTGGGCAAGAAGGACAACTTCTGGTCCATGGGCGTCCCGGGCCCCTGCGGCCCCTGCTCGGAGATCAACTACGACCGCGGCCCCGAGTTCGGCGTCGAGGGCGGCCCGGCCGTCAACGACGAGCGCTACGTGGAGATCTGGAACCTGGTCTTCATGCAGTACGAGCGCGGCGCCGGCGACGGGAAGGAAGACTTCCCGATCCTCGGCGACCTGCCGTCGAAGAACATCGACACCGGTCTCGGCCTCGAACGCCTCGCGATGATCCTGCAGGGCGTGCAGAACATGTACGAGACCGACACCCTGCGCGTGGTCATGGACAAGGCCACCGAGCTCACCGGCGTGCAGTACGGCGCCGCCCAGAACACCGACGTGTCGATGCGCGTGGTCGCCGACCACATCCGCACCTCCGTCATGCTCATCGGCGACGGCGTGACCCCCGGCAACGAGGGCCGCGGCTACGTGCTGCGCCGCATCATGCGCCGAGCCATCCGCAACATGCGCCTCATGGGCGCCACCGGCCCGGTCGTCCAGGACCTCGTCGACGTCGTGATCGACACGATGGGGCAGCAGTACCCCGAGCTGGTCACCGACCGCAAGCGCATCGAGACCGTCGCGCTCGCCGAAGAGGCCGCCTTCCTCAAGGCGCTCAAGGGCGGCACGAACATCCTCGACACGGCCATCACCGAGGCCAAGGCCGCGGGCGGCACCGTCCTCTCCGGTGACAAGGCGTTCCTGCTCCACGACACCTGGGGCTTCCCGATCGACCTCACCCTGGAGATGGCCTCCGAGCAGGGCCTCTCCGTGGACGAGGACGGCTTCCGCCGCCTGATGCAGCAGCAGCGCGATGCGGCCAAGGCCGATGCCAGGGCCAAGAAGACCGGCCACGCGGACATGTCCGCCTACCGGGAGATCGCCGACGGCTCCGGCGCCACCGAGTTCACCGGCTACGCCACCACCCAGGGCGAGTCGACCATCGTCGGCCTCCTGGTCAACGGCGTCTCCGCGCCGGCCGCCTCCGAGGGCGACGAGGTCGAGGTCGTCCTCGACCGCACCCCCTTCTACGCCGAGGGGGGCGGCCAGCTCGCCGACCAGGGCCGCATCAAGCTCGACTCGGGCGCCGTCATCGTCGTCCGCGACGTGCAGCAGCCCGTCCCGGGCGTCTCCGTGCACAAGGGCTCCGTGCAGGTCGGCGAGGTGACGGTGGGCGCCTCCGCGTACGCCGCCATCGACGTGAACCGCCGCCGGGCCATCGCCCGTGCCCACTCGGCCACGCACCTGACCCACCAGGCGCTGCGCGACGCCCTCGGCCCCACGGCCGCCCAGGCCGGTTCCGAGAACAGCCCCGGCCGCTTCCGCTTCGACTTCGGCTCGCCGAACGCCGTCCCCGGCACCGTCCTCACCGACGTCGAGCAGAAGATCAACGACGTGCTCTCCCGCGAGCTCGACGTCACCGCCGAGATCATGAGCATCGACGAGGCGAAGAAGCAGGGCGCCATCGCCGAGTTCGGCGAGAAGTACGGCGAGCGCGTGCGCGTCGTGACCATCGGCGACTTCTCCAAGGAGCTGTGCGGCGGTACGCACGTCGGCAACACCGCCCAGCTGGGTCTGGTCAAGCTGCTCGGCGAGTCCTCCATCGGCTCCGGCGTGCGCCGCGTCGAGGCCCTCGTCGGCGTGGACGCGTACAACTTCCTCGCCAAGGAGCACACGGTCGTCGCCCAGCTCCAGGAGCTGGTCAAGGGCCGTCCGGAGGAGCTCCCGGAGAAGATCGCCTCCATGCTCGGCAAGCTGAAGGACGCCGAGAAGGAGATCGAGAAGTTCCGCGCGGAGAAGGTCCTCCAGGCCGCCGCCGGTCTCGCCGCGGGCGCCCAGGACATCCGCGGCGTGGCCCTCGTCGTGGGCACGGTCCCGGACGGCACCGGCGCCGACGACCTGCGCAAGCTGGTCCTCGACGTCCGCGGCCGCATCCAGGGCGACCGCCCGGCCGTCGTGGCCCTCTTCACCACGGCGAACGACCGCCCGCTGACCGTCATCGCCACCAACGAGGCCGCCCGCGAGCGCGGTCTCAAGGCCGGTGACCTGGTCCGTACCGCCGCCAAGACCCTCGGCGGCGGCGGGGGCGGCAAGCCGGACGTGGCCCAGGGCGGCGGCCAGAACCCGGCCGCCATCCCCGACGCCATCGCCGCGGTCGAGCGCCTCGTCGTCGAGACGGTCTGACCATGACGCTGCGCCGTGGCCGCCGTCTCGCCATCGACGTCGGGGACGCCCGGATCGGGGTCGCCTCGTGCGACCCCGATGGGGTCCTCGCCACACCGGTGGAAACCGTTCCGGGCCGGGACATCCCCTTCGCCCACCGGCGGCTGCGGCAGCTCGTCGAGGAGTACGAACCCCTCGAAGTCGTGGTCGGCCTCCCCCGCTCGCTCAGCGGGCGGGAGGGGCCGGCCGCGGCCAAGGTGCGCGCCTTCGCCATGGAACTCGCCAAGGGCATCAAGCCGGTGACGGTCCGTCTGGTGGACGAGCGGATGACCACGGTCACCGCCGCCCAGGGTCTGCGGGCCTCGGGAAAGAACGCCAAGAAGGGCCGTTCGGTGATCGACCAGGCGGCCGCGGTGGTGATCCTTCAGAACGCTCTTGAGACCGAACGGGTATCAGGTAATCCGCCCGGTGAGTGCGTCGAAGTGGTTGTCTGATCGCGATACGGTAACGTTCCGCGCGATGCGACGGCATTCGAACAAGTCGTCGCCCACCACTTCAGAGGCGGAACCGGGTGCCGCGGCGGACAGGGCCGTTGCCTCCGTCTCGCGGCTCTAGGGGACCGATGACTGAGTATGGCCGGGGCCGTGGCCCCGAACCGTGGCACCCGGAGGACCCCCTGTACGGGGACAACGGGTGGACCGGGCACGAGGCCCAGCAGGCTCAGATGCCCTACGCCGCCGGCCCCCAGCAGCAGTACCCGCAGGAGCCGCAGTACCCGCAGGACGCCCAGTACCAGCGGCACCCGCCGCAGTACCAGGACCCGCAGTACCAGCAGGATCCGCAGTACCAGCAGCAGTACGTGCAGCAGGGCCAGTACCCGGACCAGCAGCAGGGCTATGCCCCGCAGCAGCCCCACCAAACCCATCAGCAGCTCTACCAGCAGCAGCCGCAGCAGCCGCAGCAGGCTCAGCAGCCGATGTACGACGGCCAGGGCTGGGACACCGGCCAGGTCCAGGCGCAGGCCCAGGCGCAGGCCCAGTACGCGGCCGTCCCGCAGGCCGACCCGTACCTCGGCGCGGACCCGTACGCCCAGCAGCCCGTCGGCGGCTACCCCGGCGAGGCCCCCGACCTCTACGGCACGCCCGAGGCCTACCCGCCGCCGCAGCCCCCGGGCCGGCGCCACCTGGTCACGGAGCCCGAGCCGAAGCCCGAGCCGGAGCTCTCCGACGAGGCGGCCGGCGAGGACGCCGCGGCCCTGCCCGGCGAGGACGGCGACTCCGAGACCCCGGGCGGCGGCGGACGCCGCGGCCGTTCCAAGGACAAGAAGCCCAAGGGCCGCAACGGCGCCGCCTGCCTGATCGCCGCCGTCGTGATCATCGGCGTGCTCGGCGGTGGCGGCTACTACGGCCTGGACTACATCAAGTCCAAGTTCAGCACCGGCGAGGACTTCGCCGGCGAGGGCGAGGGCTCCGTCACCATCGACATCCCCAAGGGCACCGGCATGGGGGAGATGGGCCGCATCCTGAAGGCGCACGGCGTCGTCAAGAGCGCCGACGCCTTCGTCGCCGCCGCCAAGGCCAACCCCAAGGGCGGGGCCATCCAGGCCGGCTCCTACACGATGAAGCAGCACATGTCGGGCAAGGCGGCCGTCGACCTGATGGTGGGCGGCGCCGGCGTCAACGCCCTCGACGTCATCCCCGGCTGGAAGACCGGCCAGGTCTACAAGGCCATCGACGAGCGCCTCAAGCTCAAGGAGGGCACGACCAAGGACGTCGCCACGAAGGAGGCGAAGAACCTCGGTCTGCCCGACTGGGCCGCCAACAAGGACCTCAAGGACCCGCTGGAGGGCTTCCTCTACCCGGCCCGCTACGACCTCAGCAAGGACGCGACCCCGCAGTCGATGCTCAAGCAGATGGTCGCCAAGTCCAACGAGGCCTACGAGAGCGCGGACGTCAAGGGCCAGGCCTCCAAGCTCGGCCTCTCCAGCCCGCTGCAGCTCATCACCGTCGCGAGCCTCGTCCAGGCCGAGGGCAAGTACCAGCACGACTTCGACAAGATCTCCCGGGTCGTCTACAACCGGCTCAAGCCCGGCAACACGGAGACCTACGGTCTGCTCGACTTCGACTCCACGGTCAACTACATGCGGGGCCAGAGCACCCTGGACGTCGGTTCCGTCAACGACCTCCGCAAGCTCGACGACCCGTACAACACGTACAAGATCAAGGGCCTGCCGCCCGGACCGATCGGCAGCCCGGGCCCCGACGCGCTCAAGTCGGCGATCAACCCGGCCACCGGTCCCTGGTATTACTTCGTGTCGGTGAACGAGAACGAGACGCTGTTCGCCGTGACGAACGAGGAGCACAACCGCAACCGCCAGAAGTACGAAGAGGAGAGGAAGAAGGAAGGGCAGTGATACGCGCAGCCGTGCTCGGTTCACCGATCGAGCACTCCCTTTCACCGGTGCTGCACCGCGCCGCGTACCAGGAGCTCGGCCTCGACGACTGGTCGTACGACCGCTTCGAGATAGACGAGGACGCGCTCCCGCAGTTCGTCGCCGGCCTCGGCCCCGAGTGGGCCGGGCTGTCGCTGACGATGCCGCTCAAGCGCGCGGTCATCCCGCTGCTCGACGCCGTCAGCGACACCGCCGCCTCCGTCGAGGCCGTCAACACCGTCGTCCTGACCGGGGACGGACGGCGCCTCGGCGACAACACCGACATCCCCGGGATCGTCTCCGCGCTCCACGAGCGCGGCGTCGACCGGGTGGAACGCGCCACCATCCTCGGCGCCGGGGCCACCGCCTCCTCGGCCCTGGCCGCCCTCGCCCGGATCTGCCCGGGCGAGGTGACCGTGTACGTCCGGTCCAAGGCCCGCGCCGACGAGATGCAGGAGTGGGGCGAGCGCCTCGACGTGGCCGTCCGTACGGCCGACTGGGCGGACGCCGCCGAGGGGCTGGGGGCGCCGCTGGTCATCGCGACGACCCCGGCGCGCGCCACGGACTGGCTGGCGGAGCGCGTACCGGCCGCTGCGGGCACCCTCTTCGACGTGCTCTACGACCCGTGGCCGACCGCGCTCGCGGCGGCCTGGTCGGAGCAGGGCGGCCGGCTCCTCGGCGGCCTGGACCTCCTCGTCCACCAGGCGGTGCTCCAGGTCGAGCAGATGACCGGCCGCCACACCGCGCCGCTGGCCGCCATGCGGGCCGCGGGAGAGGCCGCGCTGCGCGCCCGGCACTGATCGGCCGCCACGGCGGGACCCGCCGCCACCGCACCTGATGCACTGCTCGGGCCGATCTTGCCCGCGTACGGCCGCACTCGCCAGGGTGAGCCCGGGTGCACCGCCGTCCGCCAGCTGGACCGGAGGGCGGCGCACCGGCCCGGACGTGGGAGGATCGGGTGTGGCGGGTCCGGGCCGAGCACCCGGCCGCGCCGCCGCAGTACCCAGGCGCGAGCATGAGGAGCATCGTTGAGCAGGTTGCGTTGGCTGACCGCAGGAGAGTCGCACGGACCGGCACTGGTCGCGACGCTGGAGGGCCTTCCCGCCGGCGTTCCGGTCACCACCGAGCTGGTGGCCGACCACCTGGCCCGGCGCCGGCTCGGCTATGGCCGCGGTGCCCGGATGAAGTTCGAGCAGGACGAGGTCACCTTCCTCGGCGGCGTCCGTCACGGCCTGTCCCAGGGCTCCCCGATCGCCGTCATGATCGGCAACACGGAGTGGCCGAAGTGGGAGACCGTCATGTCGGCCGACCCGGTCGACCCGTCGCTGCTCAAGGACACCGGCCGCAACGCGCCGCTGACCCGGCCGCGCCCGGGCCACGCCGACCTGGCGGGCATGCAGAAGTACGGCTTCGACGAGGCCCGGCCGATCCTGGAGCGCGCGAGCGCCCGTGAGACCGCCGCCCGCGTCGCCCTCGGCGCCGTCGCCCGCTCCTTCATCAAGGAGGTCGCGGGCATCGAGATCGTCTCGCACGTGGTGGAGCTCGCCTCGGCCAAGGCCCCGTACGGCGTCTACCCGACCCCCGCCGACGTGGAGAAGCTCGACGCGGACCCGGTGCGCTGCCTCGACGCCGACGCGTCGAAGGCGATGGTCGCCGAGATCGACCAGGCCCACAAGGACGGGGACACCCTCGGCGGCGTCGTCGAGGTCCTCGCGTACGGGGTGCCGGTCGGCCTCGGCTCGCACGTGCACTGGGACCGCCGCCTCGACGCGCGCCTCGCGGCCGCGCTGATGGGCATCCAGGCGATCAAGGGCGTCGAGGTCGGCGACGGCTTCGACCTGGCCCGCGTACCCGGCTCGCAGGCGCACGACGAGATCGTGGCCACCCCCGAGGGCATCAAGCGCACCTCCGGCCGCTCCGGCGGCACCGAGGGCGGTCTGACCACCGGTGAGCTGCTGCGAGTACGGGCCGCCATGAAGCCGATCGCGACGGTGCCGAAGGCGCTCGCCACGATCGACGTCGCCACCGGCGAGGCCGCCGCCGCCCACCACCAGCGCTCCGACGTCTGCGCCGTCCCCGCGGCGGGCATCGTCGCCGAGGCGATGGTCGCCCTCGTCCTCGCGGACGCGGTCGTGGAGAAGTTCGGCGGCGACTCGGTGCCCGAGACCCGGCGCAACGTGCAGTCGTACCTCGACAACCTGCAGATCCGGTGACGGGCGGACCACTGGTCGTCCTCGTCGGGCCCATGGGGTCCGGCAAGTCCACGGTGGGGGCGCTGCTCGCCGAGCGGCTCGGCGTCCCCTACCGGGACACCGACGCCGACATCGTCGCGGCCCAGGGCCGCGAGATCTCCGACCTGTTCGTCGACGAGGGCGAGCCGTACTTCCGTGAGCTGGAGCGGCAGGCGGTCGCCGCCGCCGTCGCCGGGCACACCGGAGTCCTCGCCCTCGGCGGCGGCGCCGTCCTCGACGCGGGCACCCGGGAGCTGCTGGCCGGCCTGCCCGTCGCCTATCTGTCGATGGACGTCGAGGAGGCCGTCCGGCGCGTCGGCCTGGGCGCAGCCCGCCCGCTGCTCGCCGTCAACCCGCGCCGCCAGTGGCGCGAGCTTATGGAGGCCCGCCGCCCCCTGTACACCGAAGTCGCGCGCGTCGTGGTGGCCACCGACGACCGCACCCCCGAAGAGGTCGCCCAGGCGGTCCTCGACGCTCTGGAGTTGAAGGACGTATGACAGACCAGGTGACGCGCATCCAGGTCGGCGCCAGCGCCGGACACGACGCGTACGAGGTACTGGTGGGCCGGCAGCTGCTCGGCGAGCTGGGCGGCCTGATCGGCACCAGGGCCCAGCGGGTCGCCGTGATCCACCCCGAGGCGCTGGCCTCGACCGGTGAGGCACTGCGCGACGACCTGGCCGCGCAGGGCTACGAGGCGGTCGCCATCCAGGTGCCGAACGCCGAAGAGGCCAAGACCGTCGAGGTCGCGGCGTACTGCTGGAAGGCGCTCGGCCAGTCCGGGTTCACCCGCACCGACGTGATCGTCGGCGTCGGCGGCGGGGCCACCACCGACCTCGCGGGCTTCGTCGCGGCCTCCTGGCTGCGCGGGGTGCGCTGGATCGCCGTACCGACCACCGTCCTGGCGATGGTGGACGCGGCCGTCGGCGGCAAGACCGGCATCAACACCGCCGAGGGCAAGAACCTGGTCGGCGCCTTCCACCCGCCGGCCGGCGTGCTGTGCGACCTGGCGGCCCTGGACTCCCTGCCGGTCAACGACTACGTCAGCGGCCTCGCCGAGATCATCAAGGCCGGATTCATCTCCGACCCGGCGATCCTCGACCTGATCGAGGCGGACCCGGCCGCGGCCCGCACGCCCGACGGTCCGCACACCGCGGAGCTCATCGTCCGCTCGATCCGGGTCAAGGCGGACGTCGTCTCCAGCGACCTGAAGGAATCGGGCCTGCGGGAGATCCTCAACTACGGGCACACGCTCGCGCACGCCATCGAGAAGAACGAGCGCTACAAGTGGCGGCACGGCGCGGCCGTGTCGGTCGGCATGGTCTTCGCGGCCGAGCTCGGCCGGCTCGCGGGCCGGCTCGACGACGCGACGGCCGACCGGCACCGGGAGATCCTGGCCGCGGTCGGGCTGCCGCTGACGTACCGCGGCGACCAGTGGCCCAAGCTGCTCCAGACCATGCAGGTCGACAAGAAGTCCCGCGGCAACCTGCTGCGCTTCATCGTCCTCGACGGCCTGGCCAAGCCCACCGTCCTGGAGGGCCCCGACCCGGCCCACCTGATCGCGGCGTACGGCGAGGTGTCCGCGTGAGCCGCAAGGTGCTGGTCCTGAACGGGCCGAACCTGGGCCGGCTCGGGTCGCGCGAGCCCGACGTGTACGGGGCCACCTCGTACGCCGGGCTCGTCGAGAGCTGCCGCACGCTGGGCGAGGAGCTCGGCTTCGACGTCGAGGTCCGCGAGACCAACGACGAGGGCGCGATCGTGCGCTGGCTGCACGAGGCGGCGGACGGCAAGATCCCGGTCGTGATCAACCCGGGTGCCTTCACGCACTACTCGTACGCCATGCGGGACGCGGCGGCGCAGCGCACCGCGCCGCTGATCGAGGTGCACATCTCGAACCCGTACGCACGTGAGGAGTTCCGGCACACTTCGGTCATCGCCTCGGTGGCGACCGGGACGGTGGCGGGCTTCGGGATCGGCTCGTACCGGCTGGCGCTGCGCGCTCTGGCGGACGAAGTCGCACTCTGACGGTGCTGGTGGGCGGCTTCCGCCCCGCGGTCATATAACGTTCTCGCATCAGTCGGTGGAACGAGACGGAGTGGCAGCGGATGCAGCAAGGAGTGGGGGGCGGCGCGGGCTGGGGGCAGCCGAATCACCATGCGGCCGTGCCGCCGCAGCCGCCGATACCCCCTGCACAGGGATGGCCGGTGCCGGTGCCCGTTCCGCCGGCCGGGCCGCCGCACTCGCACGCGGCCGTGCACGCGCCGCCGCCCGGCCCCGAGGCCACGGGGCACATTCCGCTCCCGCCCGCGGTGAGCGGGACCGGCGGCGCGACGCTGGCCGTGCTGCTGATCGGCCCGGCGGGCGCCGGCAAGACCACCGTGGCCCGGCACTGGGCGAGCACCCGCCCCGTGCCCACCGCGCACGTGAGCCTGGACGACGTCCGGGAGTGGGTGTGCTCGGGCTTCGCGGACCCGCAGGCGGGCTGGAACGACCACTCCGAGGCCCAGTACCGGCTGGCCCGGCGCACCTGCGGGTTCGCCGCCCGCAACTTCCTGGCCAACGGGATCTCCTGCATCCTCGACGACGCCGTGTTCCCCGACCGGCCCGTGGTGGGCCTGGGCGGCTGGAAGCGGCACGTGGGCCCCGCCCTGCTGCCCGTCGTCCTCCTGCCCGGCCTGGAGATCGTCCTGGAGCGCAACGCCGCCCGCTCGGGCAACCGGCGCCTGTCGGACGAGGAGGTCGCCCGCATCCACGGCCGCATGGCGGGCTGGTACGGCTCCGGCCTGCCGATCATCGACAACTCGGACCTGGACGTGGAGGCCACCTCGCGGGCCCTGGACGAGGCCCTGGCACGAGCCCTCGGCACGCCCGCCTTCTAAGCGGTCAGGTTTGGAGAAGCGTGGGGCCGCACCCCGCGGCTAGCGTGAATTCCACGCCGAACCCACCGCTTCAGGAGTGATCATGACCACCTCTCCCACCCGGGGAATCCAGACCGTCCTGCACCCCGTCTCCGACCTGGCCGCCGCCAAGGACGTGTACACCGCACTGCTCGGCGTCGCGCCGACGACCGACGAGCCGTACTACGTCGGCTACGAGGCCGGCGGCCAGCAGATCGGGCTCGTGCCCGGCGGCGCCGAACAGGGCATGACCGGGCCGGTGGCCCACTGGCACGTGCCGGACATCGAGGCGAAGCTCGCCGAGGTGACCGCCGCCGGGGCCAAGCTCAAGGCCCCCGTGCGCGACGTCGGCGGCGGCCGCCTCGTGGCCACCTTCACCGACCCCGACGGCAATGTTCTCGGGCTGATCCAGGACCGCTGAGCGCGCCCCGCACAGCTGATTGGATCGAGCCAGGCTGCCCGACCGACCGACGGAGACACCATGAGCATGGACAGGCCAGTGCTGCACGATGCCGACAGCCACGATCTGATCCGCGTGCACGGCGCGCGGGTGAACAACCTCAAGGACGTCAGCATCGAGATCCCCAAGCGGCGCCTGACGGTGTTCACCGGCGTCTCCGGCTCGGGCAAGAGCTCGCTGGTGTTCGACACGATCGCCGCAGAGTCGCAGCGGCTGATCAACGAGACGTACAGCGCCTTCGTCCAGGGCTTCATGCCGGCCCTGGCCCGCCCCGAGGTCGACGTGCTCGACGGTCTGACCACCGCGATCACCGTCGACCAGCAGCGGATGGGCGGCGATCCGCGCTCCACGGTGGGCACCGCCACCGACGTCAACGCCATGCTGCGGATCCTCTTCAGCAGGCTCGGCAAGCCGCACATCGGCTCTGCCAAGGCCTTCTCCTTCAACGTCGCCTCCATCAGCGGAGCCGGCGCGGTCACGGTCCGGCGCGGCGGCCAGGAGGTCAAGGAGAAGCGCAGCTTCAGCATCACCGGCGGCATGTGCCCGCGCTGCGAGGGCCGCGGCGCGGTCACCGACATCGACCTCACGCAGCTCTACGACGACACCAAGTCGCTGAACGAGGGCGCGTTCACCATCCCCGGGTACACCGGCGGAGGCTGGAACTCCCGCCTCTACATCGAGTCCGGCTTCTTCGACCCGGACAAGCCGATCGCCAAGTACACGAAGAAGGAACTGCAGGACCTCCTGCACCGCGAGCCGACCCGCATGAAGATCGCGGGCATCAACATGACGTACGAGGGCCTGATCCCGCGGGTCCAGAAGTCGATGCTGTCCAAGGACACCGAGTCCATGCAGCCGCACATCCGCGCCTTCGTGGAGCGGGCGGTCACCTTCACCACCTGCCCCGACTGCGCGGGCACCCGCCTCAACGAGGGCGCGCGCTCCTCGAAGATCAAGCGGAAGAACATCGCCGACCTGTGCGCGATGGAGATCCGCGACCTCGCCGAATGGGTCCGCGCGCTCGACGAGCCCTCGGTGGCGCCGCTGCTCGCGACGCTCCTGGGGACGCTCGACTCGTTCGTGGAGATCGGCCTCGGCTACCTCTCGCTCGACCGCGCGTCGGGCACGCTGTCGGGCGGCGAGGCGCAGCGCGTCAAGATGATCCGCCACCTCGGCTCCTCGCTCACCGACGTCACGTACGTCTTCGACGAGCCCACCACCGGCCTGCACCCGCACGACATCCAGCGCATGAACAACCTGCTCCTGCGGCTGCGGGACAAGGGCAACACGGTGCTCGTGGTGGAGCACAAGCCGGAGACGATCGCGATCGCCGACCACGTCGTCGACCTCGGTCCGGGCGCCGGCTCCGGCGGCGGCACCGTCTGCTTCGAGGGCACCGTCGAGGGGCTGCGGACCGGCGGCACCATCACCGGCCGGCACTTCGACGACCGGGCCTCGGTCAAGGAGAGCGTGCGCAAGCCCACCGGCACGCTGGAGATCCGCGGCGCCAAGGCCCACAACCTCCGCGACGTGGACGTGGACATCCCGCTCGGGGTGCTCACGGTCGTCACCGGAGTCGCGGGCTCCGGCAAGAGCTCGCTCGTCCACGGCTCCATCCCCGCGAGCGAGGGCGTGGTCTCCGTCGACCAGGGCGCCATCAAGGGATCGCGGCGCAGCAACCCGGCGACGTACACCGGACTGCTCGACCCGATCCGCAAGGCGTTCGCCAAGGCCAACGACGTGAAGCCGGCCCTGTTCAGCGCCAACTCCGAGGGCGCCTGCCCGACCTGCAACGGCGCCGGGGTCATCTACACCGACCTGGCGATGATGGCCGGCGTCGCCACCACCTGCGAGGAGTGCGAGGGCCGGCGCTTCGACTCCTCGGTCCTCGACTACCACTTCGGCGGCAAGGACATCAGCGAGGTCCTCGCGATGTCGGTGACCGAGGCCGAGGCGTTCTTCGGGCCGGGGGAGGGGCACCTGCCGGCCGCGCACCGCATCGTCTCGCGCCTCGCCGACGTGGGCCTCGGCTACCTCACCATCGGCCAGCCGCTCAC
The DNA here is from genome assembly GCF_042890485.1 of Streptomyces sp. NPDC002181. Lineage (NCBI taxonomy): Bacteria > Bacillati > Actinomycetota > Actinomycetes > Kitasatosporales > Streptomycetaceae > Streptomyces > Streptomyces sp. NPDC002181. The sequence goes on from NZ_JBIASC010000008.1 coordinate 313,842, forward strand.
GACCCTCTCCGGCGGCGAGCGCCAGCGGCTCAAGCTGGCGACGCACATGGCCGAGAAGGGCGGGGTGTACGTGCTCGACGAGCCGACGGCCGGACTGCACCTCGCCGACGTCGAGCACCTGCTCGGCCTGCTGGACCGCCTCGTCGACTCCGGGAAGTCCGTGATCGTCGTGGAGCACCACCAGGCCGTCATGGCGCACGCCGACTGGATCGTCGACCTCGGGCCCGGCGCGGGCCACGACGGCGGCCGGATCGTCTTCGAGGGCACCCCCGCCGAGCTCGTCGCCGGGCGAGCCACCCTCACCGGCGAGCACCTCGCGGCGTACGTGGGCGGCTGACGGGCGCGGCTGACGGACGCGGCCGACGGGCGCGGTCCTGCCGGGGCCCGGCGGCCGGGGCCGCCACCGGGCCCCGGCCCCGTACGGGTGTGCTCACCAGGCCGGATGCGCGGGGCGCTCGTACGCTCGAAGACATGTCAGACGTGTACGCGACCCGCCGGGGCCTGCTTCGCGACCGCTGTGCCGCCGCGGGGAACGCCGCCGCACTGATCACGCGTCCGGCGAACGTCCGCTACCTCGCCGGGGCCTCCCCGCCGTCCGCCGTCCTGCTCGTCGGGCCGGACGGCGAGGACATGCTGTTCACCGTCGGCCCGCCCACCGGCGAGGCCGACGAGGGCCGCCTCGACGAGCGGCTGCGGCTCTCCGTGCTCGCCGGCCCGGGCAGCGACGCGGCCGTCGCGGCCGGGGACATGGCCGGGTCGCTGCGGGCCGAGTCGCTGGCCGTCGAGGAGCACCACCTCACCGTCGCCCGCCACCGCGCCCTGCGCTCCGTCGCCCCCAAGCTGCGGCTCGTGGACCTGGGCACCGCCGTGGAGCAGCAGCGCCTCGTCAAGGACGAGGAGGAGATCGCCTGCCTGCGGATCGCCGCCGAGATCGCCGACCAGGCCCTCGGCGAGCTGCTGGAGTCGATCCTGGTCGGCCGGACCGAGCGGCACCTCGCCCTGGAGCTGGAGCGCCGCCTCGTCGACCACGGCGCCGACGGGCCGGCCTTCCCGACCTGCGTCGGCACCGGGCCGAACTCGGGCCTCTCCCGGCACCGGCCCTCGGACCGCCGGGTCGAGGAGGGGGACTTCCTCTCCGTCTGCCTCGGCGCCAATTACCGCGGCTACCGCTGTGAGATCGGCCGGACCTTCGTGATCGGCACCAGCCCGGCGGACTGGCAGATCGAGCTCTACGATCTTGTTTTCGCGGCCCAGCGGGCGGGCCGGGAAGCGCTCCTGCCGGGCGCCGCGTACCGCGAAGTCGACCACGCCGCGCGGTCCGTGCTGGACTCCGGGGGGCACGGTGCGGCCCTCGCTCCGTCGACCGGACACGGTGTCGGCCTCGAAATCGACGAGGACCCGCAGCTTGCACCTACGGCAATGGGTAAACTGGACGCTTGCGTGCCGGTCACCGTCGAACCGGGAGTTCACCTCCCGGGCCGTGGAGGTGTCCGGATCGATGACACGCTCGTCGTACGCCCCGAGGCGGACGGCGGTCCCGAGCTACTCACCATTACGACCAAGGAGCTGCTCGCGCTCTAGTCCGCCGTGGCGGACTGTGCGCGCACCCGTGGTCTTCCAGTGCAGGAGATTCCGCAACCGTGGCTTCCACGAACGACCTCAAGAACGGCATGGTGCTCAAGCTCGACGGTGGCCAGCTCTGGTCCGTCGTCGAGTTCCAGCACGTCAAGCCCGGCAAGGGCCCGGCCTTCGTGCGCACCAAGCTCAAGCACGTGCTCTCCGGCAAGGTCGTCGACAAGACGTTCAACGCCGGCACGAAGGTCGAGACGGCCACCATCGACCGCCGTGACATGCAGTTCTCGTACATGGACGGCGAGTACTTCGTCTTCATGGACATGCAGACCTACGACCAGCTGATGGTCGACAGGAAGGCCGTCGGCGACGCCGCCAACTTCCTCATCGAGGGCTTCACCGCCTCGGTCGCCCAGCACGAGGGCGAGGTGCTCTACGTCGAGCTCCCGGCCGCCGTCGAGCTGGTCATCGAGCACACCGACCCGGGCGTCCAGGGCGACCGCTCCACCGGCGGCACCAAGCCCGCGCGCCTGGAGACGGGCCACGAGATCCAGGTCCCGCTGTTCGTGACCACGGGCGAGAAGATCAAGGTCGACACCCGCACCAGCGACTACCTCGGCCGGGTGAACAGCTAACCGTGGCTGCCCGCAGCAACGCGCGCAAGCGCGCCTTCCAGATCCTGTTCGAGGCCGACCAGCGCGGGGTGCCCGTGCGCGAGGTCCTCGCGGACTGGATCCGCCACGCGCGGTCGGACGACCGGCAGCCGCCCGTCAGCGCCTTCACGATGGATCTCGTCGAGGGGTACGCCGACAAGGTGAACCGCATCGACGATCTGATCGTCACCTACGCCGTGGACTGGGAGCTCGACCGCATGCCGGTCGTGGACCGGAACATCCTGCGGCTCGGCGCCTACGAGCTGATCTGGGTGGACGACACCCCGGACGCCGTGGCCATCGACGAGGCCGTCCAGCTGGCCAAGGAGTTCTCGACGGACGAGTCCCCCTCGTTCGTGAACGGGCTGCTGGCCCGCTTCAAGGACCTGAAGCCGAGCCTGCGCCGGGGCGAGTAGCCCCGCCGGTTCGGCGAGAACGGAGGGCCCGCAGCGCACGCGCGCTGCGGGCCCTCCGTCCGTCCGCGGACGGTGATGCGCGAAAACCGGCGTGGGCCGGGAGCCACACCTGGCTCCCGGCCCACGCCGGTAACGTTTCTGCTGGTCCTGGGCGCGGGGACTAGATGTCCTCGTGCGCCACGGCGCGCCGCGCGTCCGCGTCGAGCACGCCCCAGCTGATCAGCTGCTCGGTCAGGACCGAGGGGGACTGGTCGTAGATGACGGCCAGGGTGCGCAGGTCGTCCTGGCGGATCGACAGCACCTTGCCGTTGTAGTCCCCGCGCTGGCTCTGGATGGTGGCTGCGTACCGCTGGAGCGGGCCGGCCTTCTCGGCGGGCACGCCCGCCAGGCGCTCCAGGTCGAGGCGCAGCTTCGGCGGCGGCTCGGCGGCCCCGCCCGGGGTCGTACCCGGCAGCAGTTCCTGCACCGGAACCCCGTAGAAGTCCGCCAGCTCGGCGAGGCGCTGGACGGTCACGGCGCGGTCCCCGCGCTCGTACGACCCGACCACCACGGCCTTCCACCGGCCCTGGGACTTCTCCTCGACACCATGGAGGGAGAGGCCCTGCTGGGTGCGGATGGCGCGGAGCTTGGCCCCGAGCTGTTTGGCGTATTCGCTGGACATAACGCTCCCGGACGCTGTGACGCTGTGACGACATGGGCACGGACGACATGGACCACGTGCGGCTCCGCCGCGCGGCCTGGTAACTCACTGTGAGGTTACGCAGCGTTACTTGGATGCGTCAAGCCGAATGATGTCGCGCGCCCACGTACGAGGGGCGTCGCCCGGGCCCCGTGCCGGTTCCCCGTCCGGGCCCTGGTAACGTGGACCCCGTACATCAGACGTCCTTTAAGGTCCGTCCCGTGAGGCGGAGAAGGAGGTCCTTTTCATGGACGCTCAGGCTGCTCAGAACGTCGGTGCCCAGGGCACCGAGGCGATGCGCCCCGTGCTGGAGGCACAGGACATCGCGCGGGTGCTGACCCGCATCGCCCACGAGATCGTCGAACGCGCCAAGGGCGCCGACGACGTGGTGCTCCTCGGCATTCCCACCCGCGGCGTGTACCTCGCCCGCCGGCTGGCCGCCAAGCTCGAAGAGATCACCGGCACGAAGATCCCGGTCGGTTCCCTCGACATCACCATGTACCGCGACGATCTGCGGCTGAAGCCCGCCCGCACGATCGGACGCACCGAGATCCCCGGCGACGACATCGACGGACGCCTCGTCGTCCTCGTCGACGACGTGCTCTTCTCCGGCCGCACCATCAGAGCCGCCCTCGACGCGCTGGGCGACCTCGGCCGCCCCCGCGCCGTGCAGCTCGCCGTCCTCGTCGACCGGGGCCACCGCGAGCTGCCGATCCGCGCCGACTACGTCGGCAAGAACCTCCCCACGTCGCTGCGGGAGACCGTCAAGGTCCAGCTCCAGGAGGAGGACGGCCGAGACGCCGTGCTGCTCGGCCAGCGGACCGACACGACGGCCGGGCAGTAGCCCGTACGAGTGAGGGCCCCGAACGCGGGGGCCCGCGCGCGAGCCTGCCCGCAGGGCCCGCGCCCCCTGCCGTCCGCAGCCCTGCCGCCCGGCCACGCTGCTCTGCACCTCCCCGCTCTGACCTCCTCGACCAACGGAGCACCCTGATGAAGCGCCACCTCATCTCGGCCGCCGATCTCACGCGCGACGACGCCGTCCTCATCCTCGACACCGCCGAGGAGATGGCCCGTGTCGCGGACCGGCCGATCAAGAAGCTGCCCACCCTGCGCGGCCTCACCGTCGTCAACCTCTTCTTCGAGGACTCGACCCGCACCCGGATCTCCTTCGAAGCGGCCGCCAAGCGGCTGTCCGCCGACGTCATCAACTTCTCCGCCAAGGGCTCCTCGGTCTCCAAGGGCGAATCCCTCAAGGACACCGCGCTGACGCTGGAGGCCATGGGCGCCGACGCCGTCGTCATCCGTCACCACGCCTCCGGCGCCCCCTACCGGCTCGCGACCTCCGGCTGGATCGACTCCGCCGTCGTCAACGCCGGTGACGGCACCCACGAGCACCCCACCCAGGCCCTGCTGGACGCCTTCACCATGCGCCGACGCCTGGTCGGCCGCGACGCCGGCCTCGGCAAGGACCTGAACGGCCGCCGCATCACCATCGTCGGCGACGTCCTGCACAGCCGCGTCGCCCGCTCCAACGTCCAGCTGCTGCACACCCTCGGCGCCGAGGTCACCGTCGTGGCCCCGCCCACCCTGGTCCCGATCGGCGTCGAGAGCTGGCCCTGCGAGGTCTCGTACAGCCTCGACAACGTGCTGCCGAAGTCCGACGCGGTCATGATGCTGCGTGTGCAGCGCGAACGCATGAACGCCGCCTTCTTCCCGACCGAGCGCGAGTACTCCCGCCGGTACGGTCTCGACGGCGACCGCATGGCCAAGATGCCCGAGCACGCCATCGTGATGCACCCCGGCCCGATGAACCGCGGCATGGAGATCACCGCCGAGGTCGCCGACTCCGACCGCTGCACGGCCGTGGAGCAGGTCGCCAACGGCGTGTCCACCCGGATGGCCGTGCTGTACCTGCTGCTCGGAGGCTCCGAGCCCGCCGTCACCACCACCAGCACGCCCCGTATCGAGGAGAGCAAGTAATCATGAGCAAGATCCTGATCCGCGGGGCGAAGGTACTCGGTGGCGAGGCGCAGGACGTCCTGATCGACGGCGAGACCATCGCCGAGGTCGGCACCGGACTCTCCGCCGAGGGCGCGACCGTCATCGAGGCCGGGGGCCAGGTCCTCCTGCCCGGCCTGGTCGACCTGCACACCCACCTGCGCGAGCCCGGCCGCGAGGACTCCGAGACCGTCCTGACCGGCACCCGCGCCGCCGCCTCCGGCGGCTACACCGCCGTCTTCGCCATGGCGAACACCTTCCCGGTCGCCGACACCGCCGGCGTCGTCGAGCAGGTCTGGCGCCTGGGCAAGGAGTCCGGCTACTGCGACGTGCAGCCCATCGGCGCCGTCACCGTCGGCCTGGAGGGCAAGCAGCTCTCCGAGCTGGGCGCCATGCACGACTCCGCCGCCCGCGTCACCGTCTTCTCCGACGACGGCAAGTGCGTGGACGACGCGGTCATCATGCGCCGCGCCCTGGAGTACGTGAAGGCCTTCGGCGGCGTCGTCGCCCAGCACGCCCAGGAGCCCCGCCTGACCGAGGGCGCCCAGATGAACGAGGGCGTCGTCTCCGCCGAGCTGGGCCTCGGCGGCTGGCCGGCCGTCGCCGAGGAGTCGATCATCGCCCGCGACGTCCTCCTCGCCGAGCACGTCGGCTCCCGCGTGCACATCTGCCACCTCTCCACCGCCGGCTCCGTCGAGATCGTCCGCTGGGCCAAGTCCCGCGGCATCGACGTCACCGCCGAGGTCACCCCGCACCACCTCCTCCTCACCGACGAGCTGGTCCGCTCGTACAACGCGGTCTACAAGGTCAACCCGCCGCTGCGCACCGAGCGCGACGTCATGGCCCTGCGCGAGGCGCTCGCCGACGGCACGATCGACATCGTCGCCACCGACCACGCCCCGCACCCGCACGAGGACAAGGACTGCGAGTGGGCCGCCGCCGCCATGGGCATGGTCGGCCTGGAGACCGCGCTCTCCGTCGTACAGCAGACGATGGTGGAGACCGGACTGCTCGACTGGGCGGCCGTCGCCGAGCGCATGTCCTTCTCCCCGGCGCGCATCGGCGGCCTGGAGAACCACGGCCGCCCCGTCTCGGCAGGTGAACCCGCGAACCTGACCTTGGTCGATACCTCGTACCGTGGTGTCGTGGACCCCGCACACTTCGCCTCCCGCAGCCGCAACACGCCTTACGAGGGCCGTGAGCTGCCGGGACGCGTCACTCACACCTTCCTGCGGGGCCGGGCAACGGTCGTGGACGGGAAACTGGCGTGACACCTGCAGTAATCCAACTGGCCGCAGAGGCTGCCGAGCGACAGTCGGCGGAGGTGACGGACTGGGGCGCACGCATCGCGTGGGTGGTCGGTCTGCTCGTCTTCATCGCGTTCGTGTACTGGCTGATGCGGCAGGGCTGGAAATGGCGCGGCGCCCTGCAGAGCGATCTGCCGGAGCTGCCCGCCGCCCCCGGCGGCCTCCCCGAGCACCGGCTGGCCCTGACCGGCCGCTACCACGGGTCCACCACCGCGGGGCAGTGGCTCGACCGGATCGTCGCCCACGGTCTGGGGGTGCGCAGCCGGGTCGAGCTCACCCTCACCGACGCGGGCCTCGACGTGGTCCGTCCGGGTGCCACCGACTTCTTCGTACCGGCCGCGCAGCTGCGCGGCGCCCGCCTCGACAAGGGAATCGCGGGCAAGGTACTCACCGAGGGCGGTCTCCTCGTCGTCACCTGGGCGCACGGCGACAAGCTGATCGACTCCGGATTCCGCTCCGACCGCGCGGCCGAACACGCCGCATGGGTCGAAGCCATCAATCTCATGAACCAATCCATCACGACGGAAGGCGCCGAACGATGACGACCTCCACCAGGGGAGCAGCCAAAGCTCCCGCCGTTCTCGTCCTGGAGGACGGTCGGATCTTCCGGGGCCGCGCCTACGGCGCTGTGGGGGAGACCTTCGGCGAGGCCGTGTTCTCCACCGGCAT
>NZ_JBIASC010000009.1:0-250815 GCF_042890485.1 Streptomyces sp. NPDC002181
TCCCGTCCCGGGGCCACCATCCCCGGCCAGGACGTCGGGACGCGTCAGATCGCTACGCGCTCCTCACGTCTCAGCGTCCGACGACCGTCTGTGGCCGGACATAGGCCGCCCAGACGTCATCCACGGACGGCTATTTCGGCGTCTGCGGCCTGTTTCGGGGTCATGGGCGGGTGTCGAGGGTGAAGAGCGGGTGTGGGGGAGCCTGATGCCGGACTTTTCAACCTCTCGGTCGGGCAAGGGCCTTTGTGGGTCCCGATCGGCGGTCAAATAGGGACAAACAGCCCGCTCTCGCGGGCCGGAGGGGTGTGGGGCTGGTCGTGGGCGGCTTATGTCCAGCCACAGGCGGTCGTTGGACGCTATGCGGTGAGGAGCGCGTAGCGATCTGGGGCGCCCCCGTCCTGGCCGGGGCTTGTGGTGCTGGTGGGGTGGGATGTGGCTGAACCGGGTGGGGAGGTCGGCATCTCTGATGGGCCCTTATGGGAACGTGAACCTCCCGGCCATTCCTTCGGGGGCTTCCCGGCAGTCTTGTGGCATTCCGGGGCGGGCCGGGCGGTCAAGGGTGGAGCGCAGCGACATCGCGGAGCGACGCGACCGCAGGGAGCGCCCTTGAGGGCCCGGACCGACACGGAAGGACAGTGGACTGTCGGGACGCCCCCGGGACCTGCCCGGCCCCGGGTCGACGGGTCCTGCCCTCGATGCCCCGTCCGCTCTCACGGTCCCGGGTACATGCGTCCTGTGCCGGTGTCCCCGTCAGCCCGTCCCGGCCCCGGGTTCCTCGGCCCGCCCGCGACGCCCCCGCCCACGACGCCCCCGCCCGCGAAGCCCCCGCCCGCGAAGCCCCCGCCCCGGCCGCCCCGACCGCCTCCGCCACCCTCCACCCGCCTCTTCAGGCCGAATTCGGGGATCTCGCCCCCGCCCCCACCCCCGTCAGGGTGATCAGGCGGCAGACCGTTTCGATGTCGATCTTGACCTGGGCGATCGAGGCGCGGCCCGAGAGCCAGGTGATGAGCGCCGAGTGCCAGGTGTGCTCGATCACCCGGACCGCCGAGAGCTGCTCCGCCGTCGGCGGGGCCTCCAGGCCCATCGCGTCCAGGATGATCGCCGTGGTCAGCCGGGACACCGTGTCCACCTCGGGGCTCACGCTGCGGTCCGCGAACGTCAGTGCGCGGACCATCGCGTCCGCGAGGTGCGGTTCCCGCTGGAGGGCGCGGAACGCGCGCATCAGGGTTTCCGCGACCCGGGCCGCCGGATCGTCGCCCGCAGGGGGGCGTTTGCGGAGCGTCGTGTGCATGTGCTGGAGCTGGTCCTGCATCGTTGCGACCAGCAGGTGCACCTTCGAAGGGAAGTACCGGTACAGAGTGCCCAGCGCGACCCCGGCCGCCTCGGCGACCTCCCTCATCTGGACGGCGTCGAAGCCGCCCCGGCTGGCCAGCTGCGCGCTGGCGTGCAGGATCCGGCGGCGGCGCGCCTCCTGGCGCTCCGTCAGGGGAGGGGACGCCGTCGTGGCGACGGCTTTCGCGTCCGCTGTCATCTGTCCCGTTCCATGGCGTTCCGTGTCGTTGCGGTGCTGTTTTCCGGGCTGTTCGCGTCGTGTTCGGCGGGTGGCCGACCGGTGATCGGCAGTCAGCATCTCAGGCGTCCGAGCCGTGGCGCGAATCACCTGCTCCGCCTCTTACGGTGTGGTTTCCGGCCGGTAGATTCAATGGTCTTCGACGGATCAAGTCTGAAACTTGTTCTACATTATGCGAGCGGTTACGCTCCGGCGAAAGTGCAGGGAGAAGGGGGCCGAGAGTGACCGCTGAGGCCATGGTGACGAGCCCTTTCGCGGGTTCCGCCACCGACGGCGACCGCCCGTTGCGCATCGCACTCCTCACCTATAAGGGGAACCCGTTCTGCGGCGGCCAGGGCGTCTACGTCCGGCACCTCTCGCGGGAGCTCGTGAAGCTCGGCCACAGCGTCGAAGTCATCGGCGCGCAGCCGTACCCGGTCCTCGACACCGGTGCCACGCTCACCGAGCTGCCGAGCCTCGACCTGTACCGGTCCCCCGACCCGTTCCGCACGCCGAAGCGCGACGAGTACCGGGACTGGATCGACGCCGTCGAGGTCGCCACGATGTGGACCGGCGGATTCCCCGAGCCGCTGACGTTCTCGCTGCGGGCCCGGCGCCATCTCGCCGCCCGTGCCGGCGAGTTCGACGTCATCCACGACAACCAGACGCTCGGCTACGGCCTCCTCGCCGACCTCGGCGCCCCGCTCGTCACCACCATCCACCACCCCATCACCGTCGACCGCGAACTGGACCTGGCCGCCGCCAAGAGCCGCCGCAAGCGGGCCTCCGTACGGCGCTGGTACGGCTTCACGCGCATGCAGGGCCGCGTCGCCCGCCGGCTGCCCTCCGTGCTGACCGTCTCCGGCTCCTCCCGGCAGGAGATCGCCGAGCACCTGGGCGTGCGCGACGAGCGCATCCACGTCGTCCACATCGGGGCCGACACCGACCTGTGGTCGCCCGACGCGTCCGTCGCCGAGGTACCGGGGCGGATCGTCACCACCTCCAGCGCCGACGTCCCGCTCAAGGGCCTCGTCCACCTCGTCGAGGCGCTCGCGAAGCTGCGCACCGAGCAGCCCGAGGCGCACCTCGTCGTCGTCGGCAAGCGCGCCGAGCAGGGCCCGGTCGCCCGCGCGATCGAAACGTACGGGCTCCAGGACGCGGTCCGCTTCGTCAAGGGCATCACCGACGCCGAGCTCGTCGACCTGGTGCGCAGCGCGCAGATCGCCTGCGTGCCCTCGCTGTACGAGGGCTTCTCGCTGCCCGCCGCCGAGGCCATGGCCACCGGCACCCCGCTGGTCGCCACCACCGGCGGCGCGATCCCCGAGGTCACGGGACCGGACGGGGAGACCTGCCTCGCGGTGCCGCCCGGTGACCCGGGCGCGCTGGCGGCCGCGCTGGGCCGGCTGCTGGGCGACGCCCAGCTGCGGACCCGCCTCGGCGCCGCCGGGCGGGAGCGGGTGCTGGCCCGGTTCACGTGGGCCAGAGCCGCCGAGGGGACCGCCGCGCACTACCGCGCCGCCATCGAGCGGGCCGCCCGCAGCCGCCGCGCGCGGTGACCTTCCGCCTGTTCCACACCACCACCCCCGTACACCCCCGCGACCGCGAAGGCAGGACCCCGTGCTGACCGTCGATTTCTCCCGGTTCCCGCTCGCCGCAGGCGACCGTGTGCTCGATCTGGGCTGCGGCGCCGGCCGGCACGCCTTCGAGTGCTACCGGCGCGGCGCCCAGGTGGTCGCAGTCGACCGCAACGGCGAGGAGATCCGCGAGGTCGCCAAGTGGTTCGCCGCCATGAAGGAGGCCGGTGAGGCCCCGGCCGGCGCCACCGCCACCGCCATGGAGGGCGATGCGCTGGCCCTGCCCTTCCCGGACGAGTCCTTCGACGTCGTCATCATCTCCGAGGTGATGGAGCACATCCCCGACGACAAGGGCGTGCTCGCCGAGATGGTCCGCGTCCTCAAGCCCGGCGGCCGCATCGCCATCACCGTCCCGCGCTACGGCCCGGAGAAGATCTGCTGGGCGCTGAGCGACGCGTACCACGAGGTCGAGGGCGGGCACATCCGCATCTACAAGGCCGACGAGCTGCTCGGGAAGATGGAGGCCGCCGGCCTCAAGCCGTACGGCACCCACCACGCGCACGGGCTGCACTCCCCGTACTGGTGGCTCAAGTGCGCGTTCGGCGTCGACAACGACAAGGCGCTGCCGGTGAAGGCGTACCACAAGCTCCTGGTCTGGGACATCATGAAGAAGCCCCTGGCCACGCGCCTCGCGGAACAGGCGCTCAACCCGGTCATCGGCAAGAGCTTCGTGGCGTACGCGACCAAGCCGCACCTTCCCGTCGGCGCGGCGAAGTGAGCTCGCCCGGGCGCACCGAACGCCTGGTCCTGGACGGGGTGCTGACCGCCGATGAGGCCGCCGCGACGGTGGCCGGGATCCTCGCCGCGCAGCGCTCCGACGGGGCCATCCCGTGGTTCCGGGGCCACCACCTGGACCCGTGGGACCACACCGAGGCCGCGATGGCCCTCGACGCCGCCGGCGAGCACGGGGCCGCGGAGCGGGCGTACGACTGGCTGGCCCGGCACCAGAACGCCGACGGCTCCTGGTACGCGGCGTACGCGGACCGGCCCGACGGGGTGGACACCGCCGAGCCGCAGGACGCGAGCCGGGAGTCCAACTTCGTCGCGTACATAGCCGTCGGGGTCTGGCACCACTACCTGGCCACCGGCGACGACCCGTTCCTGGACCGCATGTGGCCCGTCGTCATGGCGGCGACCGAGTTCGTCCTCGCGCTCCAGCAGCCGGGCGGGGAGATCGGCTGGAAGCGCGAGGCCGACGGGACTCCCGTCACGGACGCGCTGCTCACCGGCTCCTCCTCGATCCACCAGGCGCTGCGCTGCGCGCTGGCGATCGCCGAGCACCGCGAGGAGCCGCAGCCCGACTGGGAGCTGGCGGCGGGGGCCCTCGGGCACGCGATCCGGCTCCACCCGGAGCGGTTCCTGGACAAGTCCCGGTACTCGATGGACTGGTACTACCCGGTGCTGGGCGGCGCGCTCGGCGGCGCGCAGGCGAAGGCGCGGATCGAGGAGCGCTGGGACGAGTTCGTGGTGCCCGGGCTCGGCGTGCGCTGCGTCCTGCCGAACCCGTGGGTGACGGGCGGGGAGTCCTGTGAGCTGGCGCTGGCCCTGTGGGCGATGGGCGAGTCGGACCGGGCACTGGAGATCCTGCGCTCGATCACGCACCTGCGCGCGGACAACGGCATGTACTGGACGGGCTACGTCTTCGATGACAAGACCGTGTGGCCGGTCGAGCAGACGACCTGGACGGCCGGGTCGCTGCTGCTCGCCGTGGCGGCGCTGGGCGGGGACGAGGCCACCGGCGCGGTGTTCGGGGGGCTGGAGCTGCCGTCCGGTCTGGAGCCCGACTGCTGCCGGCAGGGTTGAGCGCGCGGAGCGGGCAGGCCGCCGCGGACGGGGGCCTGCCCGTACCCGGACGCGAGGTCAGCGGCGGTAGAGCCGGCCCGCGATGAAGTGGCCGATGACCAGGTAGGCCACGGCGGCCACGCCGTAGCCGACCACGACCTGGACCCACTCCCGGTCGAAGGTGAACAGGTCGTAGGACCATCCGGCCAGCCAGGTGGCGGCGTCGTGGACGAACTCCACGAGGCCATTGCCCCGGTTGGCTTCGAGGAAGTAGAGAAGGACCCACAAGCCGATCGTGAAGGCCATGACGTCCGCCACCGCGGCGACGACCCGGCCGGCTTGAACGCCTCCTCGGGCGTGTACTCCGGTGTGTGTGCGCATGCAGCGCGTCTTGCCCCGTCCGGGTGAAGCAAACCCGAACGGGTCAGCCAAGTGGCGCAGCACCGGGGCCCGGGTGACGCTGCGGGAGACACCTCACTCCCCGGAGGTCCACCGTGTCGAAACCCAGCGAGTCCATATCCACCAGCACCCGGTTCCGCCGCGCCGTCACGGCCCTGCTCGTGTCCGGCGCGCTGCTCGCGGGCGCCACCGCCTGCGGCAGCGGCTCCGCCAGTGGATCCGGCGGCGGTGAGCCCGCACGCGCGGGCGTCGCGCTGTCCGTGGCCGCGCAGCAGGAGGCGACCGACGAGGCGCTGGCGGTGCAGGCGCTGACCGCGCAGGCGGCCGCCTGGCAGGAGACCGCCGACGAGGCGGCGGCAGCCGCCACGCCCGCGCCCACCACTTCCGCGGAGAAGCAGAAGTTCGCGAAGACGCGCTTCGTCGCCAACGCGGGGCTCGCGGCCGGGGCCACCTACCAGTGGATCATCAAGCCGTACCGTGCGGGCAAGTTCAAGAAGGGCGCCAAGGGCCGTACCTTCGCCCTCGTGAAGGCGGGCCTGGCGGGCGCCTTCGCGTACAACCGGCTGAAGGCGGCCGCGGACAACGCCAAGGGCGACCCGCTGCTGTCGAAGGCGGTGGCCCCCCTGACGGCGGGCATCGAGTCCCTCAAGGGGCTGGGCTCCAAACTGCGCAAGGGCGATGCGAGCGACGCCGATCTGAGCTCCCTCCAGGACGTCATCACCGGCGTCAAGGGTGCGGGTGCGGGCGCCGGCGCCACGGTGACCGACAAGGTCCCGAGCCTGTCCCAGCTGAGCGGCGGCTAGCCCCCGCCCCCTCGTACGCCGCGGGGCGGCCGGGCAGCGTCGCCCGGTCGTCCCGTCGGCCTGCTTCAATGGACAAATGATCGATTTTCTGCGGCGCAAGCGGCGCGAACGCCTCGCCGCCCTGACACCGGACGGGATCCCCTGCATGGCGCGCCATCCCGCCGGCGCCGGCCGCTGGCGCATGGGCCGGGTGCTCACCGGCCCGGGCGGGGCGCGCTGGGTGCCCCGGCGCGGTGAACCCGTACCGCTGCCCGCCGGGCGCGCGACGGGAGTACGACCGCCCTCCGTGAAGGAGGGCATGGCCATCAACCCCGGCTCGCGGATCGTGGCCTGTACGTACGGGACCGGTGGCGTCGGCGGGAGCATCGAGATCGCCGTCATGCCGCTGGACCTGCGAGAACTGCTGGGGGCCGTCCCCCGGTCCGATGCGGGCGCGGACACCGCCCCTGCCTGACACGCCGGGAGCCCCGGCCCCCGCGGTGTGCGCGGTGGCCGGGGCTCCGGTGTGCTGCGGGCGGGGTCAGCCCTGGGTGAACCAGCCGAGCAGGTCGGCGATCACGTGGTTGGCGCCGCCCCAGCTGTTGGCGATGGTGACGCGGCCGCCGTCGCCCACCGGGGTGGTGACGTGGTTGGGGACGGTCTCCCCGGCCCGGGTGTTGAGGCTGCTGGCCTCGGGGCGGGCGGTGCCGTATCCGTACACGGTGAGGAAGCCGGGGGCGGTGGAGTCGGTCGCGGTGACGTTCAGGGCCGCGCCGATCGCGCCCGCCGGGATCCCGGTGACGGTGGTGGTCGCGCCGGGGGCCAGCTTCCCGGTGCTGCGGGTGTCGGCGAGGCGCTGCGGGACGGCGGGGGTGAACAGGCCCTTGCCGTCCTTGGCGTAGTAGCCGACCGCGTCCAGCACGAGGTGGGTGGAGCCGGTGTTGGTGTAGAGGGTGATGGTGCCGTTCGGGCCGACGGGGACGATGGCCTGGTTCGACTTGTCCTTGCCGGGTTCCAGGTTGAGGTTCGACGTCGCCGGGCGCTTGTCCGCCTCCGGGTAGGCGATGACGTGCGCGTTCTCGGTGGAGCCGGTGCCGGTCAGGTTGAAGGCGACGGCGGTGGCGTCGGCGGGGATGCCGTTCACGCCGGCGACCTTCACCGTACGGGTCTGGCCGCCGCCGAGCGCGCCGCCCGCGGTGCGGGTGTCGAGGACGCGGGTCGGGGCGAGCGGGGTGAACCGCTGCCCGGCGTTCGGCTGGTAGTAGCCGACGAAGTCCACGATGAGCGCGGCCTTGCCGGAGTTCAGCTGTGCGGAGACCAGGCCGTCGGCGCCGACCGGCACGGTGACGGTGTTGGAGGAGGTGCCGCCCGCCTTGACGTTGACGTTCGAGGTGACCGGGCGGGGCTGGCCCGAGGGCCAGACGCTGAGGTGCGTGTCCTCGGTGGCACCGGTGACGGTCACGTTCAGGACCACGGCGGAGGCGCCGGCCGTGTGGTGCGGGCCGGAGCTGTAGTAGTGCACGGGAACGTCGATCGGGGTGGCGGTGCCGCCCTGGACGGGGGAGCCGGTCGTACGGGTGTCCAGGACGCGGGCCGGGTGGACGGGGACGTAGCCGGCCGGGGTGTAGGCGACCTGCACGGTCCGCTCGGCGGTGGAGACGGCGCCCTTGACGTCCGTGAGGGTCACGGTGACCTTGTAGCTGCCGGGCTGCTTGTAGGCGTGCCGGACCGGGTCCGCGTTGCCGGCGGTGTCCTTCGCGCCGTCGCCGTGGTCCACGGTCATCCGCGCGATCGGCCACGGGGCGGCGGTGCTCTGCGGGTCGACCTCGACGGTCAGCGGCGTCACGAGCCGGTTCGGGTCGCTCTCGGTCGGCAGGTACGGCTGGGCGGTGAAGGCCGTGGCCAGCGGCGAGGCCGGGGTCACCTTGACCGGCTGCTGGCGGTAGGCCTCCTTCCCCGCGGCGGTGATGGCCTTCACGCTGACCGTGCACGCGCAGGGCGACTGGTAGACGTGCTCGGCGGTGGCCTCCTTGGTGACGACCGGAGCCGTCCCGTCACCGAAGTCGTAGCGGTACGTCAGCGTGCCGGGCCAGTTGTTGTCCGCCACGGCCTTCGCCTGGACGGTGGTGCCGACCGGGGCCCAGTTCTGGGCGATCTCCAGCTGGACGTCGCGCACCGTGTCCTGCAGCTCGTGGGCGCCGCGGTCGATGAAGCCGCCGTCCTTGCCCGTGTTGGGCGCGAGCGGGTCGTCCACCACCGGGTACCCGTTGTAGTCGGTGGGCAGGACGCCGGGCGCGGTCGAGTCGCCGGAGTCGACGTGGGGGGAGCGGTCCCACGGGCCGACGTCCCAGGCCGCCGGGGTCAGGATGTCGTGCGCGCCCTGGCCGGTCGCCGCCCGGAGGGCCGCCGGGGTGGCGTGGACGACGTCGGCCCACTTGTAGGGGACCAGCCCGTTCGCCGGGAAGCCGGTCAGCAGGTTGTAGTCGGCGCGGGTGCCGGCCGCGGAGTCCTGGCTCACGAGGATGCCGCTGCGGGGGTCGGGGTTGACGCACGGCTTGGGGGCGCTGATGTCGATCTGGTTGTTGAACGCCCCGGAACCGGTGGAAGCGCTGCGGAAGGAGACGCCCGCATCACAGCTGAGGAAGAGGGTGTTGTTGGTGACGATGGTGCCCGGGCCCCAGACCGCGTCGACCGCCGCCGTGACGCCGCCGCGGATCTGGTTGCGGCTCAGTACGGTGCCCCGGGAGCCGCCCTCGATCCGGACGGGGGAGAGCAGGTTGCTCCTGGTCACGCGCACGTCGACGCTTTCCGCGCCGATGACGACGGGTTCGGTCTGCGAGGCGAGGGTGATCCGGTCCAGCTCGATGTCGGTGGAACCGCTGACCTGGACCCCTCCGGTGGAGGTCAGCCCGCGCACCACCACGTGGGAGGCGCCTTGGACCTTGAGGCCCTTGACCCGGACGGGGCCGCCGGTGTTCGGCCGCATGACGATGGAGATGGGCTTGCCCGGCTCCCCGGAGCGGTCGACGATGACGGTCTCGTCGTACGACTTGTACGCGAGGACCTGCACGGTCTGGCCGGGCCGTGCAGCCTTGGCGCCCGCCGAGATCGTGCAGAACGGAGCGTCCTCGGATCCGGGTCCGGTATCGGAGCACCTGGGCGCGGAGGCGGAGTTGTTCACGTACAGCGTGGACGGGGTGTCGGCCGCGGCGGCGGTCGGTACCCCGAGGAGGGTGACCAGGCCCGCGGTCAGCAGGACGGTCGTACGAGTGGGACGCACCAGGAGGTTCTTTCCGGCAGGAGATGAATGGCGACGATCATCATCTACTTTCGGTCAGTCTCTGTCACATGTGATTAGTTGTTGAGCTCGGCGAGGACCCTCAGGGTGTGCGGGTCCGGGGCCGTCACGAGCAGGTCGGTGACCGGGCCCTTGCGCCACAGGTCGAGCCGTTCGGCGATGCGCTCGCGCGGTCCGATGAGCGAGATCTCGTCGGCGAACGCGTCCGGGACGGCGAGGACCGCCTCCTCCCTGCGCCCGGCGAGGAACAGCTCCTGGATGCGGCGGGCCTCCTCCTCGTAGCCCATCCGCGCCATCAGGTCGGCGTGGAAGTTGCGGGCCGCGTGGCCCATTCCGCCGATGTAGAAGCCGAGCATCGCCTTGACCGGGAGCAGGCCCTCGGCGACGTCGTCGCAGACCTTCGCCCGGGCCATCGGGGCGATCATGAACCCCTCGGGGAGCTCGGCCAGCGAGGCCTGGTAGACGTCGGTGCGGGTCGGCGACCAGTAGAGGGGGAGCCAGCCGTCCGCGATGCGGGTGGTCTGGGCGATGTTCTTCGGACCCTCCGCGCCCAGCAGGAGCGGCAGGTCCGCGCGCAGCGGGTGGGTGATGGGCCTCAGCGGTTTGCCGATGCCGGTGCCGTCCTCCCCTCGGTACGGGTGCTGGTGGAAGCGGCCGTCGAGCGCGACGGGCCCCTCGCGGCGCAGCACCTGGCGGATGACGTCGACGTACTCGCGGGTGGCGGTGAGCGGGCTCGCGGGGAAGGGGCGCCCGTACCAGCCCTCGACCACCTGGGGGCCGGACAGGCCCAGGCCCAGCATCATCCGGCCGCCGGAGAGGTGGTCCAGGGTGAGGGCGTGCATGGCGGTGGCGGTGGGGGTGCGGGCGGCCATCTGGGCGATGGCGGTGCCGAGTCGGATCCGCGAGGTGTGCGCGGCGATCCAGGTGAGCGGGGTGAAGGCGTCCGAGCCCCAGGCCTCGGCGGTCCACACCGAGTCGTAGCCGAGGTTCTCGGCTTCGGCGGCGAGGTCGAGGTGGGTCCGGTCGGGGCCGCGGCCCCAGTAGCCGAGTGCGAGTCCGAGTCGCATGTGCGTCGTCCCCTCCAGCCGTATCTGACGGTGCGTCAGGTGACTGTAGGGCAACGGCCCCCCACCCGGAAGGGCGGGGGGCCGTCGGCCGTGCGCGGGAGGCGGTGTCAGCCGCGCTGGATGCCCGAGGTGTCGTTGAGGACGCCGCGGCGGCCGTCCTGGGTCTGGGCGATCAGCGTGGCCGGGCCGCGCTGGTCGACGGCCAGGTACCAGGTGCCCGGCGCGAGCTCGGCGATCGGGGTGGGGGAGCCGTCCTCCGGGAAGAGGGGGCGGGCCACCGGGACCGCGAACCAGAACGGGGTGAAGTCCGCCGCCGGGGCGGCCGCCGCGTCCTGCGGACCCGGACCCGGCGCCGGGGCCGGGTTCGGGGTGCCGCCGTACGGCGGGACCGGCTGCGGGGTGGATCCGTACGGCTGGCCCTGCTGGGCGCCGGCGCCCGGGTAGCCGTACCCGGTGCCGGGCTGGGGCTGGGCCCCGTACGGCGCCGGGGCGACGGGCTTCGGCTCGGGCACCAGGCCGCCGGCGAGCGCGGGGATCTTCGCGCCCGCGACGGCCACGCCGGCCAGCGCCAGGGTGGCGAGGAAGGCGATGATGCAGCCCGCGCCGAGGTCGGCGCCGCTCGGGCTGGTGATCAGGGACCAGAGGGCGGACCAGGCGGCGGCGACCGCGAGCACCGTCCCCCACGCGGCCAGCGGGAGGCCCGCCAGCTTGCGGGTCTCCGGCTGGAAGCGGGCGGCGATGAGCAGACCGGCCGCGATGAAGCCGAGCAGGAAGATGCTGGGGAGCGCCAGACGGTAGACGTCGGTGTCCCACACGCTCGGCAGGTCGAGGCCGGTCGCGGAGTAGAAGTCGAGGAACGAGGCGATGAACAGCAGCACCGCTGCTCCGATCACCACGCCGTCGCCTCGAGTGAGGGAGCGGATGTTCACGTGTTAGGTGTCCTTCTCGGTCTCGGTCGTCTCGTGGTGCCGCGGTCGCGCACGTGCAGGAGCGGGGCGGGCGGGACCATGGTACGGAGGTTCCCGGCAACCGAGAGGATCGGGGCGGCAGGCTGTCCCGGGGGGATTACCCGCCCAAGAAGCCGACGATGCCGTCCGCGATGCCCTGGGCAGCCTTCTGCCGCCACTCAGGACTCGTCAGCAGCGCCGCGTCCTTGGCGTCACGCATGTTGCCGCATTCGATGAACACCTTGGGCCGGGTCGAGAGATTGAGTCCGCCCAGATCGTCGCGGACGACCAAACCGGTTCCGCTGCCGAGGTAGTTGGCGGGGGCGGAACCGGTGGTGCGGGCGAAGTTCGAACCGATCTTCTCGCCGAGGTCCCGCGAGGGGCCGACGATCTTGGCGGTGTCCGCGGCGCCGCCCTTGACCTTGGCCGGGAGGATGACGTGGTAGCCGCGGTTGCCCGAGGAGACGCCGTCCGCGTGGACCGAGACCACGGCGTCGGCGGCGGCCTCGTTGCCGATGCGGGCGCGCTCGTTGATGCAGGGGCCCCAGGGGCGGGCGGTGCCGGCCTCGTGGGTGAGGACCACCTTGAGGCCCTTGGCCTCCAGGACGGTGCGCAGCCTGCGCGACACGTCGAGGGTGAACTCGGCTTCCATGTAGCCGGAGTTCGTGGTGGTGCCGGTGGTGTCGCATTCCTTGCGGTTGGTGCCGATGTCGACCTTCTGGTCGATCTCGGAGGTGTGCTTGAAGTTGCCGGTGTTGTGGCCGGGGTCGATGACCACCGTCTTGCCGGCGAGCGGGCCCTTGGCTTCGGGGGCGGTCGCGGAGGGGGATGAGGCCGGAGCGGGGGAGGAGGCCGCGGCCGGCATCACGATCCGGGGCGGGCGGGCGTCGTCCGCCCCCGCTCCGGTGGTCAGCTGGACCAGGACCCATCCCGCCATGAGGGTCGGGGCGAGTACGGCGGCCCCGACGGCCAGACCGGAGCGGCGCGTGAACCATCGCCGGTCCGGGCTGACCGAGGAGGCGGACTCGGGGGAGGGGGGACTGTCGTCGTTGCGCACGTTCGCGATGCTAGACCGGCGGTCCGCGGCGGGCGCGGACCGTGGGCCATACGGGGGCGTGGTGCGCTTGTCCGCTTATATGTGCGCCCCGCTCGTGCGCGTGCCCCTGCTCGTGCGCGTGCCCCTGCTCGTGCGCGCGCCCCTGCTCGTGCGCGCGCCTTCGCTCGTGCGCGCCCCGCCGCCGGGCGGGCGCCCGGCCCTCAGATGCCCGTGCCGGTGCGGCGCAGGATGCGCAGGGAGTCCGTCACCGAGACCTCCTCGAAGGCGCCGGACGCCAGGGCGCGCAGGTAGATCCGGTACGGGGCCTGGCCGCCGTCGGCCGGGTCGGGGAACACGTCGTGGATGGCGAGCGTCCCGCCCTCGGCGACGTGCGGGGCCCAGCCCTCGTAGTCGCCGCCGGCGTGCTCGTCGGTGTGGCCGCCGTCGACGAAGACGAAGCCGAGCTTGCCGCCCCAGGCCGCCGCGACCTGCGGGGAGCGGCCCACGATGGCGATCACGTGGTCTTCGAGGCCCGCCTTGTGGAGGGTGCGGCGGAAGGTCGGCAGGGTGTCCATCAGCCCGACCTCCGGGTCCACGACGGTCGGGTCGTGGTACTCCCAGCCCGGCTGCTGCTCCTCGCTGCCGCGGTGGTGGTCGACGGTGATCGCGGCCACCCCGGCCTCGCGGGCGGCGTCGGCCAGCAGGATGGTGGAGCGCCCGCAGTACGTGCCGACCTCCAGGAGCGGCAGCCCCAGCGCCGCCGCGGCGGCGGCCGCCTCGTACAGGGCGAGGCCCTCGCGTACGGGCATGAACCCCTTGGCGGCCTCGAAGGCGGCAAGGATCTCCGGCTTGGGGGTGGCGGGCGCCATGGGGTTCCTCCGGCTGTGCTGTGGGTGGCTGGGCGCCCATGGTGCCCTACCGGCTGGTAGCGCACCATGGCGGGGCCGTACGGGCCGGCGGGGCCGCCCCCCGCCCGAGTGGCGGGTGGGGCTCCCTCCTCAGGGGGACCGGCTGCGGCGCGTCCCCCTCGCGTGCCGTGGTCCGCCTATCCGATATGCGTACTTTGGCGGCCATGTTCCGACTCGGAGTCCTCGCCGCCGCGGCGGCCGCCCTCGCGACCGCGGTCGCCCCGCCCGCCGCCGAGGCCCAGGCGCAGCAGTTCGTCCCGTGCACCGCCGCCGCCCTGAAGAGCGCCATCACCACGGCCAACACGATCGCCGGGCCGGCGCACCTCCTCCTCTCGCCCGGCTGCACGTACACCCTCACGGCACCCGACAACCCCGACAACCCGGGCAACGGTCTGCCGCGGGTGACCAGCGACATCACCGTCGTGGGCAACGGCAGCACGATCCGCCGCCGGTCGGCGGCCGGGTTCCGGATCTTCGAGGTCACCGCCTCCGGCGGCAGGCTCGCCCTGAACAACCTGACGATCAGCGGCGGCCGGTCGGAGAGCGGCGGCGCGGGCGGCGGCGCCATCGCCAGCCAGGGCGAGCTCACCCTCGACTCCGTCACGGTGACCGGGAACGTCTCGGCGATCTCCGGAGCCGGCGGCGGCATCGTCAGCTCCGGCACGCTCAACCTCCGCAACAGCACCGTGAGCCACAACGTCTCCACGAACAACGGCGGCGGCGTCTACAGCTCCGGTACCGCGAACATCTCGAACACCACCATCACCGGCAACACCGCCAAGGACACCGGCGGCGGGCTGGACGCGCGCGGCAGCCTGACCCTCGGCGGCAGCCGGGTGACCGACAACGCGGCCAGGCTCGACGGCGGCGGCATCGCCGCCTTCATGCTGACGGGCACGGTCACGGACACCCTCGTCCAGGGCAACGACACGGCCTCGGACAACGACGGCGGCGGCGGGATCCTCAACCGGCAGTCGACCCTGACCCTGGAGCGGACCACGGTCATCGCCAACCGGGTCATCGAGACCGGGGCGACGGGCGGCGGCATCTCCAACATCTCCGGCGCCTCCCTCATCCTCCGGAACAGCTCGGTGACCGACAACTACGCCGGCGGCGCCCCCGGCGGCATCTTCAACCACGCGAGCACCGTCTCGCTGACGGCCACCACCGTGGCCGGCAACTTCCCCACCAACTGCGCCCCCGGTGTGTTCGCCGGCTGCGCCGACTGACGCCTCCTACACGGCGGCCGCGGCCGGGACGGGGCGTGCCCGCAGGAGCATCCGGGCCGAGTGGTCCACGAGGTGCCGCATGACCGGCAGGTGGCGCTCGTCGCCGCCGAGCGCGGAGAGCAGGCGGTGGGCCTCGTGGCGGAAGGCGTCGAGGTCCGCGGCGTACCGGTCGAGCACGTCCGGTGCGAGGAGGGCGCGGCCGAGCTCCGCGCGGGCCTGCCCGCAGCGGCGGGCCGCCGTGCTCCGCTCCAGGAGCTCCTCCCGGGTCGCGGGTGTGGCCGCTTCGTCGAGGGCGCAGGCGAGCAGGTAGGTGACCGTCCCGTTGAGGAGGTCTTCATTGCGCCCGGTCAGGATGTCTTCCTGATCGTTGAACAACTGCCACAGAATGCCGAATATGTAACCGAACTCCCGCCACAGTTCGACTCTTTCGTCACTCGCGCCCGACAGTAATGCCGCCATCGCCGTGATCATCGAGTAGGGCCCGCCGGATTTCCCGCGGTAGGTCTCGATCACCGAGTTCCGGGTGGCGCACGCGGTGTCGACATCGATATCGGTCAGCTGCCCCTCGGCGCCCATGGCCCAGCCGGTGGCGATCTCGGCCGTGAGCGTGACCTGGAGCGCGGCCGGGACCGGGAGCGAACGGACGATCCGGATCGGCAGCACCATGCCGCTGAGCGACGAGGCGATCAGGGCTTCGTACTGGTCGATGCCGCCGGACGAGGCCGTGCCGTGCCCGTCGAAGAGGTCGTCGATGTAGCAGGCCGAGGTCCACCAGAGCACGTGCACGGCGGCCAGGGGGGCGGCCGGACCGGGATCCCCCGTCTCGATGGCGTGCACCATCATCGGGAGCACGGAGAGGGGATGCCGCATTTTTTGATGACCGAGGAGTCTGCGTACGGCGTTACCGGCGCCGCTCGCCCCGGAGGCGGGAGTGAGGGTCGAGACGGCGGCCTCCAATTCCGCCTGGATGTCCTGCGCCACGCGCCGGTGGAGGTCCACATAGGTGAGGCAATTCACGGGCATTTCCTTCCTGATATCAATTGGGCTCCGCGTCAACGCCCCAGATTCGGTCATTTGGCGCGGAGGGATCTAGAGCGATTTCCGGACATGACTGGTTCGGGTCCAGTGGCACTCGAACCACACCGTCTTCCCGGTGGCGGTCGGCTCCGCGCCCCAGCGGTCGGTCACGGCCTCGACCAGCAGCAGCCCCCGCCCGCCGTCGGCGAGCTCCCCGCCGCGTGCCGGGCGCACCGGCCCCGGGCAGTCGTCCGACACCTCGACCCGCAGCCCTTGCGGCCCGCACAGGATGAGCACCGAGCAGCTCCGGCCGGGCACGTGCCGCACCACGTTGGAGACCAGCTCGGTCAGGGCCAGCTCGGCGGCATGGGTCAGCCCGGCCAGGCCCCAGCTGGCCAGGTGGATCCGCAGGACGCGCCGCATGTGCCGGGCCGAGTGCTCACTGACGGTGAAGGTCATGCGGTAGCTCTCGCCAAGTGCGGGTGCTGAATGCTCAGTTACGTGATTCACGGCACCAGGCTGCGGTGCCGTGGTTACGCTCGGCTACAGACCGAAACGAACGCCGCGAGGCGTGTACTTGGGGGTGACCGCCTCATGGTCAACATCCGCGATCTCGACCCCAGCGCCTCCCCGCTGGACTACTACGGCTCGGAGCTCCGCCGGCTGCGGGAGGAGGCCAAGCTGAAACAGGGGGAGCTGGGACGCATCGTCTTCTGCACGGCCTCCCTGATCGGCCAGATCGAGACGGCGCGGAAGGTGCCGACGCGGGAGTTCTCGGAGCGCGTGGACGCGGCGCTGGGGACGAACGGGGCGTTCTCGCGGCTGGTGGGGCTGGTGCTGCGGAGTCAGCTGCCGACGTGGTTCCAGCCGTACGCGGAGATGGAGGCGAAGGCCGCGTACATCTCCACCTTCCAGGCGCAGGTGGTGTACGGCTTGCTGCAGACGGAGGACTATGCGCGGGCGTTGCTGCGCGTCGGCTATCCGGATGGCGAGGACGAGCAGCTGGCGGCTCGGATGGAGCGGCAGCGCATCCTGGCACGTGAGCAGCCGCCGGTTTTGTGCGCGGTGCTGGATGAGGCGCTCCTGCACCGACAGGTCGGCAGCCCCGAGGTTATGCGGAACCAACTGGCCCACCTGTTGGGATTCCGGCGGCGGCCATGGGTGCAGGTCCAGATCCTGCCCTTCTCGGCCGGGGAGCACGCGGGGATGATGGGGTCGTTCAATGTTCTCCGCTTCGACCGCGACCCTGATCTCTTCTACACGGAGAGCTATGACTCGGGCCATATGACGGCCAATCCGCAAGTGATCAGGGAGCGTTCGGTCGGATACGCTCGCTTGCAGGCCATGGCCCTGTCCCCAGAGGACTCGGCAGTGCTCATCGCTCGCGTAATGGAGGAACGTTATGGGGACCAGCCTGCATCTGGCCGATGCGCAGTGGCGTAAGTCGTCCTACAGCGGCACCAACGGCGGCGACTGTGTCGAGTGCGCCCCCCTCGGCGCCGCAGCCTGGCGCAAGGCCTCGTACAGCGGTGACACCGGGGGCGAGTGCGTCGAGGTCGCCGCCCAGCCCTGCCTGGTCGCCGTCCGGGACTCCAAGAACCCCGAAGGGCCCGCCTTCACCGTGAGCCCCGCCGCCTTCTCCGCCTTCGTGCGCGGTCTCTGACCCGGCTGCCCTTGCCTTCGTCCTGCATCCAAATCCCCCTACCCTGTCCTGAGTTCGAACGGCCGGACGACCATCCGGGCTTGCCGTAGGGGACCGACGGGGGACGGGGCAGTATGAGCAACGCGCTGGACGACGACGACAACGTCGAGGGGGGCATCAAGCCGCTCGCGGCCCAGGATCCGACCCGGATCGGGCCGTACCTGCTGCTCGGGCGGCTCGGGGCCGGGGGCATGGGGCGGGTTTTCCTGGCCCGGTCCGAGAGCGGGCGCACCGTCGCGGTGAAGGTGGTGCACGAGGAGCACGTGTCGGACTCGCAGTTCCGGGCCCGCTTCCGGCGCGAGATCGACGCCGCCCGGCGCGTCGGCGAGCGGTACACCGCGCCCGTCCTCGACGCGGATCCCGATGCCGACCGGCCCTGGGTGGCCACGGGGTACGTGCCCGGGCTCTCGCTGGAGCAGATCGTGCGGCGCCACGGTCCGCTGCCCGTGGACTCCGTGCACGCCCTCGCCGAAGGGCTGTTGCGCGCCCTCAAGGACATCCACACGGCCGGGATCGTGCACCGCGACCTCAAGCCGTCGAACGTGATGCTGACCGTCGAGGGCGTCCGCGTCATCGACTTCGGCATCTCGCGCGCCCTGGAGACCTCCGTCGAGTCGCTGATCACCAGCACCGGCATGGCCGTCGGCTCGCCCGGGTTCATGTCGCCCGAGCAGGTGCGCGGGCAGCGGGTCGGGGCGAAGAGCGACGTGTTCACGCTCGGCTGCGTCCTGATGTACGCGGCCACGGGCGAGCTGCCGTTCGGGCAGGGGGCCGGCAACCAGCACGCCGTGATGTTCCAGATCGTCGAGGGCGAGCCCGCGCTGGAGAAGGTCGAGGACGAGGCGCTGCGCGCGTTCATCGGCCGCTGCCTGGCCAAGGGCGTCGACGAGCGGCCCGGCGTGGACGAGCTGCTGGCGGATCCGGAGCGGGTCCGTCCGGCGAAGCGGGCCGGGGCCTGGCTGCCGCCCAAGGTGGTGGCGCGCCTCGCCCGGCAGGCGGGGCGGCTGCTCGACGCGGAGGCGCTGCCGCAGCGGGAGAGCGCGCCGGAAGGCGATTCCGGGGCCGTCGACCGGGCGACGCTCGACCTGCGGAAGGGGACCGGGGCGTCGGAGGAGCCGGGTGCCGGGCCGCTCGTGGGTCCGGTGGTCGGTGGCACCACCTCCGGGGGTGGGCGGCGCGAGCGGCGGCGGTGGCGGATCGGGGTGCCGGTGGTCCTCGTGTTCGCGGTCGGCGGCGGGACGGTGGCGCTGATCGAGCCGTTCGGCAACGGCGCCGGTGATGACACGAAGGCGGCGCCCCCGGCCGCGAGCGGGCCCGTGACCCCGGGCGCCGGGACCCCGTCCGGGGCGGCGGGCGGCTCCGCCTCCCCGGGTTCCCCGAGCCCGTCGGTCCCGGGCGAGCAGCCCGGCCAGGTCGGCGGGGCGGCGGCGGGCGGCGCGGCCGCGGGCGGAGCGGCCCCGGACGGCGCGGGCTCCCCCGGCGGGGGAGCGCAGGGCGGCGGTTCCGGCAATCCCGGCGGGGCCGGGGGTACGGGGACGGACCCGGCCAAGGGGTCCGGCGCGGCGGCCGGGGGAGGGGCCGCGGCCGGGGGAGCCCAGGGAGGCGGCGGCTCGGGCTCGACTCCCGGCGGCTCGGGTACGCCGGGCGGCGGGGGTTCCACCGGGGGCGACGCGGTCCCCTCGTACTTCGTCGGCTCCTGGAACTACGCGGCCCAGTTCAACATCGACCAGCCGGTCACGGTGACCATCGCGCGGTCCGGGGCCGTCCGCCTGATCAGCGACACCCAGATGGGGCACTGCGAGAACATCGCCAAGGTGGTCTCGGTGGCCTCCGGCGGCAGCCGGATCAACATCGGTTCGGCGGCCGTGGACAAGAGCAAGTCGAGCAGCCAGTTCTGCGGGGTGCTGGACGCGTCGTTCTTCACGAAGAGCGAGCCGAGCGGAGTCCAGCACAACGTGGGGCCCGCGCACGGCGACGGCTACTACTACCAGCGGTCCTGATCCCGTGCCCGCGGCACCCGGGCGCAGGAACACCTTCATCTGACCTTCCGTCAGATTGGAACGTGTTCTAGTCTGCCGCGCATGGGCATCGGAATCACGCAAGTGCAGCGGGAGTTGGCCGGGGCCGTACGCGGCTGGGTGGCGCGCGCCGTGCCGCCCGAGGAGGTGCGCAAGCTGCTCGACACCCCGCCGCAGACCGGGGTGCGGCCCGCGTACTGGGACGCGATGGCCGCGCAGGGGCTGCTGGAGCCGCACCTGGAGGGCGGCACCCTGCTCGACCTGGCCGTGGTCGTCGAGGAGGCCGCCCGGGCGGCGCTGCCCGGGGCCTTCCTGCCGAGCGCGCTGGCCTCCGTACTGCTGGACCGGGCCGGGGCCGAGCCCCTTTCGGGGCGGGTCGGCGCCGTCGCCCTCGGCCCCGGCAGCCTGACCGCCGTCGCCGTCGAGGGCGGCGGGCACCTCCTCGACGGGCTCGCGCCCCCGGTGCTCGGCGCCGGCGAAGCCGACCTCGTCCTGCTCGCCGCCGAAGCCGCGCACGGCACGTGCTGGTTCGCCGTGGACGCGGCCGCGCTGGACATCCGTACGCACGACAGCGCCGACCCGACCCGGCCCACCGCCGAGGTGCGCGCCCGCGGGGTCACCGTCACGGCCGACCGGGCCCTCGGCCTCGACGCGGCCCTCGTCCGGGACCTGGCCTGCGCGCTGTTCGCCGCCGATGCCTGCGGCACCGCCGACTGGGCGCTGCACACCGCCGCCGAGTACGCGAAGGTCCGCGAGCAGTTCGGGCGTCCGATCGGGCGGTTCCAAGGCGTCAAGCACCTGTGCGCCGACATGCTCGTACGCCTCGAACAGGCCCGGGCCCTGGCCTGGGACGCCGCCCAGGCGGCCGACGAGCCGGCGGACGTGCGCTCGCTCGTGGCCGCGCTCGCCGCCGGGAGCGCTCTCGACGCCGCCTACTCCTGCGCCAAGGACTGCATCCAGATCCTCGGCGGGATCGGCTTCACCTGGGAGCACGACGCCCACATCCACCTGCGGCGCGCGATCGTCGCCCGCCAGCTGCTCGGCGCCGGGGACGGGCACCGCGTACGGGCGGTGCGGCTCGCGGCCGGCGGCGCGCGGCGGGAGCTGCGCCTCGAACTTCCGGCGCGGGCCGAGGAGTACCGGGAGCGGGCGAAGGCCGCGATCGAGGACGTGCGCGGCCTCGACCCGGCAGCCGCCCGCCGGATCCTGGCGCCCACCGGCTACGCGGCCCCCTATCTGCCGCCCCCGTACGGGATCGGCGCCGGACCCGTCGAACAGCTCGTGGTCCAGCAGGAGCTGGCGGCGGCCGGGGTCAAGGTCGCCGACCTCGGGATCGCCACCTGGGTCGTCCCCTCGCTGCTCGCCTACGGGACCGAGGCGCAGCGGGAGGCCTACGTCCTGCCCACCCTGCGCGGGGACGTCACCTGGTGCCAGCTCTTCTCCGAGCCGGGGGCGGGCTCGGACCTGGCCTCGCTGCGGACCAGGGCGGAGCGGATGGCGGACGGCTCCTGGAAGGTCAACGGACAGAAGGTGTGGACGAGTTCCGCGCACAGCGCCGACTTCGGAATCCTGCTGGCCCGGACCGACCCGGCCGCCCCCAAGCACAAGGGGCTCGGCTATTTCGTGGTCGACATGCGGCACACCCCCGGCATCGACGTGCGCCCCCTCAAGGAGATCACCGGCGAGGCCCTGTTCAACGAGGTCTGGTTCGACGACGTCGAGCTGCCCGCGGACGCCCTCGTCGGGGCCCCCGACGGCGGATGGAAGGTCGCCCGCAACACCCTCGGCAACGAGCGGGTCCACATGGCCGACCAGATGACCTTCGATACGGGGCTGGAGGCGCTGATCGCCCGCTCCGCCGAGCTCGACGGGGCGTACCGGGCGCGGATCGGGGCGCTCACCGCCGAGGCGCACGCCCTGGCCTGCATCGGGCTGCGCACCACGCTCCAGCAGGTGTCGGGGCTGGAGCCGGGGGCCGGTGCCTCCGTACGCAAGCTCGTCCAGACCCCGCACCAGCAGCGGACCGCCGAGCTCGCGCTCGAACTGCTGGGCCCGGCGGGCGCGGTGCGGGAGGGGGCGGGGGAGCGGGCGGTGCACGGGATGCTCATGTCCCGCTGCCTGACCATCGCCGGGGGCACCACGCAGGTCCAGCTCAACGTCGTCGCCGAGCGGATCCTCGGCCTCCCCAGGGACTGAAGGGCAGCAGTGATGAAGTCGTACATCGTGGGCGTCGGCATGACGAAGTTCGAGAAGCCGGAGTCGCGGGACTGGCAGTACTGGGACATGGCGAAGGAGGCCGGGACGGCGGCGCTGGCGGACGCGGGGGTCGCGTACGACCAGGTGCAGCAGGTCCCGGTGGGGTACTGCTTCCAGGCCTCCACGGCCGGCCAGCGGGCCGCGTACGAGCTGGGGCTGACCGGGGTGCCCGTCTACAACGTGAACAACAACTGCGCGACGGGATCGACCGCGCTGATGATGGCGCGGCAGTTCGTGGAGGGTGGGATCAGCGACTGCGTGCTGGCGCTCGGCTTCGAGAAGATGAAGAGGGGCGCGCTGGGCGGAGGCGCCGACGGGGGAGACTTCAAGACCTCGCCGGTCGCCCGGCACTACGGGATCATGGCCGCCGGGCACGGCTTCGAGATGTCCCCGCCGACCGCGCAGATCTTCGGGAACGCGGCCCGCGAGCACATGGAGCGGTACGGGACCACGGCCGCGCAGCTGGCGATGGTGGGGGCGAAGAACCACCGGCACTCGGCGGACAACCCGAACGCGCAGTTCCGGGACGTGTACACGGTCGAGGAGATCCTCGGGGCCAAGCCGATCCACACGCCGCTGACGAAACTCCAGTGCTCGCCGACCTCGGACGGGGCGGCGGCCGCGGTCGTCGTCTCGGAGCGGTTCGTCGTGCGGCACGGGCTGCACGACAAGGCGGTGGAGATCGTCGCGCAGGCGATGACGACGGACACGGAGGCCTCGTTCGCCTCCGGCTCCTGCATCGACGTGGTCGGCAAGCCGATGACGCGGGCGGCGGGCCGGCAGGTCTTCGAGTCCTCCGGGCTGGGGATCGAGGACGTGGACGTGATCGAGCTGCACGACTGCTTCTCGATCAACGAGCTGCTGACGTACGAGGCGCTGGGCATGTGCGAGGACGGTGCCGCCGGGAAGCTGGTGGAGTCGGGCGCGACCACATACGGCGGGCGGTGGGTGGTGAACCCCTCCGGCGGCCTGATCTCCAAGGGCCACCCGCTGGGCGCGACGGGCCTGGCGCAGGCGGCGGAACTGGTCTGGCAGCTGCGCGGCGCCGCCGGCCCGCGCCAGGTCGACGGCGCCCGCGTCGGCCTCGCCCACAACATAGGCCTGGGCGGCGCGGCGGTGGTGACGCTGCTGCGCCGGGGCTGACGCTGCTGCGCCGGGGCTGCCGCCCTCGGGCCCGTGCGGGCGGCGGCGGGTGGGGCCGGCCCCTGCCCGCCACCCGCACGGGCCCGCCGCCGGCCCCCGGTCAGAGCTTCTCGATGTCCTTGTGCACTATCTCGCCGAGGTGGTCGCCGGCCAGGCGGACTTTGAGGGGGTGGCCGGCCGGTGCCTTGATGACCTGGTCGTGAGACTCGATCAGGCCGGTGCCGTTGCAGGAGGGCTCGCTGGTCAGATTGGACCAGCCGTTCACGTTGTGCGGGTCGTTCCACGCCACCCAGGCGCAGTCGCGCTCGCCGCTGACGATCTCCACCGAGATGATCCTGACCGAGTTCACCGCGCCGTCGACGCGCTCGTAGGTCACCCTCGCGGTGTTGTGGTGGAGGCTGGCGGTGCCGGCCTCCAGGTCGAGCGTGAGGACCGGGCCGGCCGGGGTGTCGGCAGCGGCCGGAGCCGCTCCTCCGGCGAGCGCGGCGGCCACCAGAGCGAGGGCGGCGGGCAGGGCGGACACGCGCATGGTTCCTCCGTGAAGCCGGGGTGCGGGAGTCTCATCCTGGCCCGGTGCGCGCTGCGGCGCTGCGGTGGAATCCGTCAATCACCGGCCGGAACGCAGCCCCGCCCGGCCGCGCTACGGTTCGAGCGTGGGGTCCGTGACCGCCTCGCCCGTCACGGCCCGGCGGACGGCGTCGGCCAGCGCCGCGGGAGGGTCGTCCCGCAGCACCACCCCCGCCGCCCCCGCGGCGAGCGCCCCCTCGACCAGGCCCGGCCTGGCCGACCCGGCGAGCAGCAGCACCCGGCACTCCGGGGCCTCGCGGCACACCGCGGCCACCTCGGCGAGCACGTCCGGCCGGTCCGCGTCCACCAGTGCCACCGCCGGACAGGAGGTCAGCGCCGCGGCGCCCACGTCCGCACCGGGGGCGACCCGTGCGACCACGTCGAGGTCCGGTTCCAGCCCGAGCAGGACCGCCAGCGCACCGGCCGAGGTCCCCGGCCCCTCGGCCAGCAGGACCCGCAACGACCTCGCCGTGCGGAAATTCCGGGGCATCTCGTCCACCCGGCCAGCCTAGAGCGGCCGCGCCTCACGTCGTGGGCAACACGCCTCGGCCAAGCTCGTTCTGACGTGGAGTCAGGAGTCTTCCCAACTGCTGGGGCGTGCGTTATACATTCCTCACCGCTCGATCCTAGAACGCGTTCTAGAACCGAACCGGTCCCGCAAACGACCTCGGTGCGGCCGACGGTGCGGACGGCCGCACCGAGGTCTTCCACGCAATGGGAACCGAAGAACCGAACAAGGAGCAGCATCCTCAATGCCGATCGATGCCGCCAGGGCCCTCGCCGCAGAACCCCGCCAGGGGACCATCGCCTGGGACCACAAGGACATCCAGCTCTACCACCTCGGCCTCGGGGCCGGCCGCCCCGCCACCGACCCCGACGAACTGCGCTACACCCTGGAGTCCAAGCTCCACGTACTGCCCAGCTTCGCGACCGTCGCCGGCGCCGGCATGGCCATGATGGGCGGCCTCGCCGCCCCCGGCATCGACGTCAACCTCGCCAACGTCCTGCACGGCGGGCAGACCATCGAGCTGCACCGGCCCATCCCGGTCAAGGGCGGCGCCACCTCCTCCGCCAAGGTCGCCGCCCTCTACGACAAGGGCAAGGCGGCCGTGATCGTGCTGCGCACGGAGGTCGCCGACGCCGACGGGCCGCTGTGGACCAGCGACGCGCAGATCTTCGTGCGCGGCGAGGGCGGCTTCGGCGGCGAGCGCGGCCCGTCCGTCACCTCCGAGCTGCCCGAGCGGGCGCCCGACCGGGTCGAGGAGCGGCACATCCGGGAGGAGCAGGCGCTCCTGTACCGGCTGTCGGGCGACTGGAACCCGCTGCACGCCGACCCCGAGTTCGCCAAGATGGCCGGCTTCGACCGGCCGATCCTGCACGGCCTGTGCTCGTACGGGATGACCCTCAAGGCCGTCGTGGACACGGCGCTCGGCGGGGACGTCTCGCGGGTCCGCGCCTACCGCACGCGCTTCGCCGGGATCGTCTTCCCGGGCGAGACCCTGCGGATCCGGATGTGGGAGGAGCCCGGGCAGGTCCGGGTCGCGGTGAGCGCCGTCGAACGGGACGACGCGCCGGTCCTCGCCGACACCGTCGTCGAACACGCGTAATCCACGAGACGTAGCCAAGGAGCCGCACCGTGCGCGCAGCACTGCAGAGCGAGATAGGCCAGGACAAGCTCGAAGTCGTCGACGACATGGAGACCGCGGGCTTCGGCCCCGGCAAGGTCAGGATCCGCATCAAGGCCACCGGCCTGTGCCACTCGGACCTCTCCGCGATGAGCGGCGTGCTGCCGCAGCCCGCCCCCTTCATACCCGGCCACGAGGGTTCGGGCGAGATCGTCGACGTCGGCGACGGGGTCACCACCCACGCCATCGGCGACCGGGTCCTCGTCTGCTGGCTGCCGCCGTGCGGGCACTGCCCCGCCTGCAAGCGCGGCCAGGGCCACCTGTGCCTGGAGTCCTTCGCGAACGTGGCCACGCCCAACTTCCGCCGCACCGGCGGCGGGGACATCTTCGGCTTCGCCGGCACCGGCACCTTCGCCGAGGAGATGGTGGTGCCCGCCGCGTGCGCCGTGCCGATCCCCGACGACCTGCCGTACGACATCGCCGCGCTGATCGGCTGCGGGGTGACCACCGGCCTCGGCGCCGCCATCAACACCGCCAAGGTGGAGGCCGGATCCTCGGTCGCCGTCATCGGCTGCGGCGGCGTCGGCATCTCCGTCATCCAGGGCGCCAAGGTGCAGGGCGCGGCGCAGATCATCGCCGTGGACCCGGTGGCCTCCCGGCGCGAGGCGGCGCTGCGCTTCGGCGCCACCGAGGCGGTCGCGCCGGAGGCCTTCGGCGACGCCAAGAACCGGATCACGGCCGGCGAGGGCTTCGACTACGTCTTCGAGGTCGTCGGCAAGTCCTCGACCACGCAGACCGCGTACGAGATGACCCGGCGCGGCGGCTCGGTCGTCGTGGTCGGCGCGGGCGCGCTCGACGACAACTACTCGGTCAACATGTTCTCGCTGTTCTTCGACGAGAAGAAGATCCTCCCGTCCATGTACGGGGGCGGGGACGTGCTCCGTTCGTACGAGCGCACCATCGCGCTGTGGCGGGCGGGCCGGGTGGACCTGGCGGGTCTGATCACGCACCGGGTGCACCTCGCCGAGATCAACGACGCCCTCGACCAGATGCGCACGGGCGTGGCCCTGCGCACCTGCATCGAACTCTGAGAGGAATCCGGTAGATGTCACTCCCACTTGAGGGGCTGTCCGCCATCGTCACCGGCGCCGGCCGCGGGCTCGGCCGGGCCGAGGCGGTCGAGCTCGCGCGGCTCGGCGCGAGCGTGGTCGTCAACGACTTCGGGCAGCCGGGCCGGGACGGCTCCGGCGAGGCCTCGGCGGCCCCGGCGGAGGAGGTGGCCGCGGAGATCCGGGCCGCGGGCGGGCAGGCGGTGGCGCACCTCGGCGACGTGGCCGACTTCGGACAGGCGCGCGAGCTGGTCGACCTGGCGGTGTCCAGCTTCGGAAAGCTGGACGTCCTGGTCAACAACGCGGGCATCCTGCGCGACCGGATGGTCTTCTCCATGTCGGAGGAGGAGTGGGACTCGGTGATCCGGGTGCACCTCAAGGGCCACTTCAACACCACCCACTTCGCCTCCGTGCACTGGCGCGAGCGCTCGAAGGCGGCGGGCGGCCCGGTGTACGGCCGGATCGTCAACACCTCGTCCGAGGCCTTCCTCGGCGGCTCGGCCGGCCAGCCCAACTATGCGGCGGCCAAGGGCGGCATCGTGGGCCTGACGACCTCGACCGCCCTGGCGCTGGCCAAGTACGGGGTGACGGCCAACGCCATCTGCCCGCGCGCCCGGACCCGGATGACGGAGGACGTCTTCGCCGGCTTCCAGCTCCCGGAGGACGGCAAGCTGGACCCGCTGGCCCCCGAGCACGTCGCCCCGCTCGTCGGCTACCTGGCCTCACCGGCCTCGGCGAAGGCCAACGGACAGCTGTTCGTCGTGCACGGCGGGATCGTGGTCGTGATGGAACGGCCCAAGGTGGCCGCGAAGTTCGACACCTCCAAGGAAGCCTTCTCCTTCGAGGAGCTCGACGAGCTGCTCACCCCGCACTACGACTCCCGCCCGGCGGGGGAGACGTTCGCCGCGGCGGAGGTCCTGGGCCTCAAGCACGGCTAGGGGGAAGGGGCCGCTTGTAGTAGCGCCACGGGAACCAGCCGGCGCCGACCGGGATCCAGCCTTCCGATTCCATGCGCCGGTGCCGCGCGATGGAGGGCAGGGTCACCCGGCAGTGCTCCCAGGGGTGGCCGGACGCCTCCACCTCGTGGAAGAAGGGGCCGTAGCCGACCATGTGCCAGCCGTCGCGGCCGGCCTCGTCCAGGGCGGCCATCTCGTTGAACGCGGTCAGTCCGCCGAGGGTGCGGCGCTTCGGAGCGTCCGGTCCCTCGGCGGCCCGCGGCGCCGGGCCCGCGCCCTTGCTCGCGAAGCGCTGCTGCGCGGCCTGGCGGCTCACCCCCAGGACGCGCCCCACCGTGTCCCAGCTGTGGCCGGCGGCCCGGGCGCCCTGGACGGCCTCGCGCAGCAGCCGGCTCGCCTCCTCGGCTCCGACGCGCGAGGCGCCCACCAGGCGCAGGTATCCGTGGGGGTCGTGCTCGAGCGAGTCGGCCAGCCCTTCGGGGGCGCCGAGGACGGCTGCGGCGATCCCTTCCCGGATCCGGTCCATCTCCGCGGGGTGGAGCAGGGGTCCGTCGTTCACGTCGTTCACCGGCGCAGTCCCGCCAGCGGTTCGAGGGCGTCGAGGACTTCCTCGTCACGGCGGGTCCGCTCGGCTTCGAGGGCCGCCGTCCGGGCGGCCAGGCCTGCCGTGCAGGCGATGAGCACGAGGCTCACGACGATCAGGGCGACGGTGGCGAAGGTGCCGAGCCGGTCGCCGAACACCACCGTCATGGCGGGCAGGCTGATGGCGAGCGGCAGTGCGGCGGCCATGGACGGGGCGGCGGGAAAGGCCACCCGGTGCCGGGACTTCGTGTGCAAGATCGACATGCGTCAAGAAAACATTGACGCGGCCGAGTTGTCAAGAATTCATTGACGCCCTCGCCGGTGCCCGTCCGCCCCCTTCGAAGATCGAAAACGCCTGGCGGGCACCGCTTAGGATCTGCCGCATGGCAACAAGACTCGTGCAGGTCAACATGAAGGCCCAAGACGACTCCGTGCTCGGCCGGTTCTGGGCGGAGGCGCTCGGCTGGGGCGTCGACAGCGAGGGGCCCGGCGTGACGAACCTCGAACCCGTCGGCTTCGCCTACCCCGACCCCGCGGCCGTCTGCATCGACATCATCGCCCGCCCGGAACCCAAAACGGTGAAGAACCGGGTGCACCTCGATCTGGCCACCACCTCGACCGCCCATCAGGCGGAGTTGGTCGCACGCCTGAAGGATCTCGGCGCGACGCTCGCAGACGTCGGCCAGGGCGACGTCCCCTGGACGGTCATGGCCGACCCGGAGGGCAACGAGTTCTGCGTGCTGGAGCCGCGCCCGGTCTACCGGGACACCGGGCCGATCGCCGCGGTGGTGGTCGACTGCGCCGACCCCCGGGCGATGGCCCGGTTCTGGGACGGGGCGATGGACTGGACGCTGCACGAGGCCGCCGACGACCACGCGACCATGCGCTCCGCCCGGGGTGTCGGCCCCTATCTGGAGTTCGTCCGCACGAACGACGGCAAGAGCGTGTGGAACCGCGTCCACCTCGACGTCGCCCCCTACCGCGGTGACGACCTGGCGGCGGAGGGGGCCCGACTGCGCGCCCTGGGTGCCACCGACCCCGGTATCGACCAGTCCGCGATCTCCTGGACGGTTCTGGCCGACCCGGAGGGCAACGAGTTCTGCCTCCTCAGCCCTCGCTGACCTCGCGGCGGATCCCGCCGCCCCCGGGCTCCCGCTACGGCGGGCGCCCCCGGGCTCCCGCTACAGCGGAGCCTGTTGCAGGGGTACGGGCCGGGGCGCGGCCGCCGCCGGCGGGTCCAGCCGGACCGGGGGCGGCGGGGCCACCGGCAGGGTCAACCCCGCGAGCCCGCACGGGGTTTCGGGGGTGGCGTACGGGAGGTGCAGGCGGCCCTGCGGGCTCCACAGCCCGGTACCGAGCCAGCCGTCGGGCGCCGCGAGCCGGAACACGTGCCGGTCGGCGGGACGCCACAGCCCGATCATCCCCCCGCCACCGCCGGGGGTGCCCCCGCCCTCCTCCAGCCGGAGCGCGACCCCGCAGGTCTCCGGCATCAGGGCCTGGCCCGGCTGCACCGCGAACGGGGTACCCGCCTCCCCGCGCAGACACTCCGGGAAGCGCACCGGCAGCGAACTGCCCAGCACCCCCCAGCCCAGGCGCGGTTCGCCCGGGGCGTCCGAGCGGATCAGCAGCAGCCCGCTGTCGGGGTCGGCCAGCAGCAGCCGGTCGTCACTGCCCTCCGCGATCTGGAGCAGCGGGGAGACCTCGCCACCGCGGGCCAGGTCCACCGCGACGGCCTTGGTGGTGCCGTCCAGCTCGCGGTCCAGGGCCAGCAGCCGGCCGGCCCGGTCCAGCCAGACGCCGCCGGAGCACCGCCCCGGGATCCGGGCGACGGGCCCGAAGGGGCCCCCGGCCACCCGCCAGACCGTGGTCCCGGTGGCCGAGGCGGCCAGGGCGAAGGCCCCGTATCCGTCCGGGGACGGGGGCAGCAGGCAGATCCGCATCCCCTCGTCCCCCGGCTCCACCGAGCCCAGCGGGAGCTCCCCGGTCCGCGGCCCGTCCGCGGCCCCGCCCGTCGGGTACAGCAGCGCGAAGGCGTGCCGCCGCTCGACCCGGCGGTGGATCAGCACCCGCCCGTCGGCCAGCGCCAGCACCTCGCTGTCGGCCTCCTCGGGCTGCGCCAGCGGCAGCGGAACCGCGTACGGCTCGGGCCCGGCCAGCGTCCAGCGCTCGGGGTACCGGGCCTCCCCGTCCCCGGCCAGCCGGGCCGCGTACGACCCGTCCGCGGCGATGGTGAACGGGGCCGTCGTCGTGATCTCGATGGCACAGACAGTCATCCGTGCGTCACCTCCGGGGAGGAAGCTAGTTTTCGCTGTTCGGCCCGAACAACACGACCTACCCCGCTTCACACATACGGGTGGCCGCCCGGCGGTTCGCGCCTGTCGGCAGAAGCGATTGTGCTGTGCGATGGCGGGGCGTTCAGGGTGAGCCGGGTCGGTCGGGTTCACCTGACGTGCCCGTGCCCCCGCCCCGGGGGATCCGGCACGCCCCTCCGAGGCCGTCCGCAAGACCGCCGCCTTCGGGGCCTGGCACCCGGGACCTCGTGCGACCGCCACCCCGCGGGGACGGACCCGCTCCCGTACGGACGGTAGCCTTGGCCTGTGCCCCGTCTCTCCGAAGTCATCGCCGCGCTGGACGCCCTCTGGCCCCCCTCGCAGGCCGAGCAGTGGGACGCCGTCGGAACCGTCTGCGGCGATCCCGACGCCGAGGTCTCCCGCGTCCTGTTCGCCGTGGATCCCGTGCAGGACATCGTCGACGAGGCCGTGAAGCTGGGAGCCGACCTCGTCGTCGCCCACCACCCCCTCTACCTGCGCGGCACCACCACCGTCGAGGCGGGCACCTTCAAGGGCCGCGTCGTGCACACGCTGATCAAGAACGACATCGCGCTGCACGTCGCCCACACCAACGCCGACACCGCCGACCCCGGCGTCTCCGACGCCCTCGCCGGCGCCCTCGACCTGCGCATCACCGGCCCGCTGGTCCCCGACCCCACCGACCCCGAGGGCCGGCGGGGCCTCGGCCGGATCTGCGAGCTGGACCGTCCCGAGACCCTGCGGGAGTTCGCCGCGCGCGCCGCCGCCCGGCTGCCGCGGACCGCCCAGGGCATCCGGGCAGCCGGCGACCCGGAAGCGCTCGTGCGCACCGTCGCCGTCAGCGGCGGCTCCGGTGACAGCCTCTTCGACCAGGTCCGGGCCGCCGGCGTGGACGTGTTCCTCACCGCCGACCTGCGCCACCACCCCGTGTCCGAGGCCCGCGAGCGCGGCCCGCTCGCCCTCGTCGACGCCGCGCACTGGGCCACCGAGTGGCCCTGGTGCGAGCAGGCGGCCGCGCAGCTCGACGCGATCTCCGAGCGCCACGGCTGGGGTCTGCGCACCCACGTCTCGCGCACGGTCACCGACCCCTGGACGGTGCACGCGCCGTCCGATCTTCCTTCATCTCCCTCTTCTATCTCAGGAGCCCCCAACTGAACGCCGAGCCCGCCGACCAGATCCGACTCCTCGACGTCCAGGCCCTGGACGTCCGGCTGTCTCAGCTCGCCCACAAGCGCAAGTCGCTGCCGGAGCACACCGAGGTCGAGTCCCTGACCAAGGACCTGACCCAGCAGCGCGACCTGCTCGTGGCGGCCCAGACGCAGGCGAGCGACGCCGCCCGCGAGCAGACCAAGGCGGAGCAGGACGTCGACCAGGTGCGCCAGCGCGCGGCCCGCGACCAGCAGCGGCTCGACTCCGGCGCGGGCATCTCCGCCCGCGACCTGGCGAACCTGCAGAGCGAGGTCGTCTCCCTCGCCAAGCGCCAGGCCGACCTGGAGGACGTGGTCCTGGAGGTCATGGAGCGCCTGGAGGGCGCCCAGGAGCGGGTCACCGAGCTCACCGAGCGGGTCGCTGCCCTCGAAGCCAAGCTGACGGACGCCACCGCCCGCCGTGACGCGGCCACCGGCGAACTCGACGCCGAGGCCGCGAAGGTCACCAAGGACCGCGAGGTCATCGTCGCGTCGATGCCGGCCGACCTCATGGCCCTGTACGAGAAGATCCGCGTCAAGCAGGGCGGCGTCGGCGCCGCCCGCCTGTACCAGCGCCGCTGCGAGGGCTGCCGCCTGGAGCTCGACATGGCCGAGGTCAACGAGATCAAGGCCGCGGCCCGCGACCAGGTCGTGCGCCACGAGAACTGCGGCCGCATCCTGGTCCGTACGGCCGACTCGGGCATCTGATGCAGGGGCCTGTCCGGTTCGTCGTGGAGGCGGACGGCGGTTCCCGGGGCAATCCGGGGCCCGCCGGCTACGGCGCGGTCGTCCTCGACCCGGCGACGGGCGAGACGCTGGCCGAGCGCGCCGAGTACATCGGCGTCGCGACGAACAACGTGGCCGAGTACAAGGGCCTGATCGCCGGGCTCAAGGCGGCCCGCGAGCTGTCCCCGGACGCCGCGGTGCAGGTCCGCATGGACTCCAAGCTGGTCGTCGAGCAGATGTCGGGCCGCTGGAAGATCAAGCACCCGGACATGAAGCCGCTCGCGGCGGAGGCGGCGAAGATCCTGCCGCGCGCGCAGGTCACGTACGAGTGGATCCCGCGCGAGCGCAACAAGCACGCGGACCGGCTCGCCAACGAGGCGATGGACGCGGGCAAGCGCGGCAGGCAGTGGGAGCCGTCGGCCTCTTCGGCGGCCCTGGACGCCTCGGCGGCGCGCGCCCTGGCGACCCCGCCCGAGCCGGGCCCTCCCGGTGACGCCGCGAAGGGCGCCGCGGCCGTACGGGCGGCCCTCGCCACCGCCTCCGGTACGCCGGCCACCGCGCCGGCACGCGAGGAGGCAGGGGCCGACACCCTGTTCGCGGAGCACGACGCCACCACACCGGGACGCATCCCCGCCCCGGCACCGGGCCCGGCCCAGGCCCCGTCCGCCACGCCGGGCTGGGGCCCCGACATGGGGACCCCGGCGACCTTCGTGCTGCTGCGCCACGGGGAGACGGCCCTCACCCCGCAGAAGCGTTTCTCCGGCAGTGGCGGCACCGACCCGGAACTGTCCGAGGCCGGCCGCCGCCAGGCTTCGGCGGTGGCCGAGGCCCTGGCCGCGCGCGGCACCGTCCAGACGATCGTCAGCTCCCCGCTGCGCCGCTGCCGGGAGACCGCGCAGGCCGTGGCGGACCGCCTCGGCCTCACGGTCACCGTCGAGGAGGGGCTGCGCGAGGTGGACTTCGGGGCCTGGGAGGGCCTGACGTTCGGCGAGGTGCGCGAGCGCTTCCCGGAGGACCTCCAGGCCTGGCTGGACTCCCCGAGGGCGGCCCCGACGGGCGGCGGCGAGAGCTTCACGGCCGCCACCCGCCGGATCTCGGCGACCCGGGACCGGCTGCTGGCCGCGCACGCGGGCCGCACGGTGCTGCTGGTCACGCACGTGACCCCGGTCAAGATCCTGGTCCGGCTCGCGCTGGGCGCCCCGCCGGAGGCGCTGTTCAAGATGGAGCTCTCCGCGGCCTCCCTCTCGGCGGTGGCCTACTACGCCGACGGCAACGCCTCGGTCCGCCTCCTGAACGACACCTCGCACCTGCGCTAGGCGACGGCGGGCCGGGTCGAGGACGTACGGCGAAGGCGCCGAGACGTACGGCGGAGACGGCGAGACGTACGGCGGAGACGGCGAGACGTACGGCGGAGGCGCCGAGACGCACGGCGGAGACGCCGAAGGGCCCGCCCCCTGACGGGGACGGGCCCTTCGGCTTCGTCGAGTGCAGAACAACCGGAGCTGTACGCCGGGTTCTGTCGCCCGGTGACCTCGCGGTCGCCGGGGAGACGGCCATCCATCTAGGGCCGGCGTTGCCGCCGGCCTCGTGCGGTCTACCCGCGAACTCGGGCGGGCAGCCCTCGAACGTTCGCGCAGAGCCGTCCGAAAACGACTCCTCTTGACCTTGCTCCGGGTGGGGTTTACCTAGCCGCCTGGGTCACCCCAGGCGCTGGTGGTCTCTTACACCACCGTTTCACCCTTACCGAGGGCCGAAGCCCCGGCGGTCTGTTTTCTGTGGCACTGTCCCGCGGGTCACCCCGGGTGGCCGTTAGCCACCACCCTGCCCTGTGGAGCCCGGACGTTCCTCGGCGGGATCCGGGGATCCCGACGCGGCCGCCCGCTCCGGTTGTTCTGCGAGGGACCATGCTACCCGCGCCCGGCGCCGCGCTTGACCTTGACGCAGCGGCAGGGTTTCTACTGGAGGGCATGCGGATCGGAGAGATCGCCGCGCTGGTCGGGGTCACCACCCGGGCCATCCGGCACTACCACCACGTCGGGCTGCTCCCGGAGCCGCAGCGGCGCCCCAACGGATACCGCGCGTACAGCGTGCGCGACGCCGTCCTGCTGGCGCGGGTGCGCCGGCTCACCGAGCTCGGGCTGGGCCTCGACGAGGTCCGGGACGTCCTCGCGGACGACGAGGGGCGCGAGCTGGCCGACGTACTCGAAGAGCTCGACGCCGACCTGGCCCGGCAGGAGGCCGCGATCGGGGAGCGCCGCCGACGGCTCGCAGCGCTGCGCGCCGCGCCGCCCGGGGAGGACGGGCCGCTCTCGCCCGCCCTCGCCGCACTGCTCGCCAAGGCCCCGGAGACGGACTCGCCGACCGCCGCGCTGGACCGCGAGCACCTGACGCTGCTGGACTCGGCGGGCGTCGGCGGCCCCGAGCTGTACGCGGCGCTCGGCCGGGTGGCCGCCGATCCGGCGGTCCTCGCCCTGTACGAGCGGCTCGACGAACTCGCCGGCGCCGCCGTCGACGACCCGCGCATCGCGCCGCTCGCCGCCGCGATGGTGGCGGCCGTGCCCGACGGGATCTTCGACGCGATCCCGGCCCACGGCCGGGTGGCCGGGGAGGGGTTCAAGGAGGCGCTGCTCGCGGAGTTCACCCCGGCGCAGGCGGAGGTCGTCCGCCGGGTCATGGAGGCCTTCACGGAGAGGGGCGGGGAATGAGGGGAACGAGGGGAATGACGGGAATGACGGGAATCCACAGGGCGTGGGGCCGAGCACCCCTGCCCGTGCGCAGGCTGCTGGCGCACGAGCTGCGCTCGGTCGCCTCGCTGGGGAGGTGGGTGCTGCGCCGGCCACCGCACGGGGTGGCCGGGGGCGAGCTCGCCGCCGCGTACACCGGACCGCAGACGGCCATGATGTACGGGCTCCTGTTCGTGTCGCTGATCGAGACCGTCGCGCTGTCCGTCCTGATCCCCTGGCCGTCCGTGCACCGGGTGGTGCTCGTCCTCGACGTGTACGGGGTGCTGATGGTGCTCGCGATGCACGCCGCCTGCGTGACCCGGCCGCACGTGGTCCGCCGGGACGGCTCCCTGCGGATCCGGTACGGGGCCCTGTTCGACCTCGTCGTCCCGGCGGAGGCGGTGGCTTCGGCCCGGGTGGACCGGCGCTATCCGCAGGGGCGGCTCGTCGCGCTCTCCGACGACGGGGTGCTCGACCTGATCGTGGGCAGCCAGACCACGGTGACCCTGGAGCTGAACCGGCCGCTCCCCTTCACCCGGCCCCTCGGCTCCCGGGCGCAGGCCCGCACCATCCGCTTCCACGCCGACGACCCGCGCGCCCTGGTGGCCGCGCTGAGGCAACCCGCACCCTCGTGACGGGCCGGGGCACGGCCCGCCGGCCGCGGCCGGCGGGGCGGGCGGGCCGGGGCCGGCGTGGGCCGTGGCTTCACGCGGGGGCGAACAGCACCTTCGCCCGGCCCGGGTCGGCCTGGGTCAGCCGGACCCTGATGCGTTCGCCCAGCGGCAGCCGCCCGGACGGGGACTCGACCCGGCCGACCACCGCCGGCTCCTCCAGGTGGACGGTTCCCACCTGCGGTTCGTGCTCCTTGACGTCGATCACGGTCGCCTCGAAGCTCTCCCCGACGTGGTCCTTCAGCAGGGCCGCCTCGACGAGGTCCACGCACTCCCGCTCGGCCGTGTTGGCCAGCCTGCTGCCCTCCGCCATCCGCTGCGGCAGGGCGTCGAGGGCGGCCGTGGCCCACTGCGGGGGCGCGGCCCCCGCCACCGCCGCCACGCACAGTTCGCCCGCGTACCGGTCGACGAGGCGGCGCAGCGGGGCCGTGCAGTGCGCGTACGGGGCCGCCACCGCGGCGTGCAGGAGGGGGTCCGGGGTCCTGCCGCCGGTGAACACCGTGTAGCCCGCGCCGCGCAGCAGGGCCGTGCACTCCTGGAGGAAGGCGGCGTGGGCGGGGAGGTGCGGGTCGAGGGTGCGG
This sequence comes from Streptomyces sp. NPDC002181, assembly GCF_042890485.1. Lineage (NCBI taxonomy): Bacteria > Bacillati > Actinomycetota > Actinomycetes > Kitasatosporales > Streptomycetaceae > Streptomyces > Streptomyces sp. NPDC002181. Next base: position 35,804 of record NZ_JBIASC010000009.1, read on the forward strand.
ACGAGTTCGGCGTACGGCACGTGGTGCGGCCAGTCGATCCGCAGGGCGGCGGCGGTGAGCCGGAGCCGCCCCACCGCGCCGTCGGGGGCGCTGGGGAGGGTGCGCAGGATGCCGGTGCCCGCGGAGAGCATCAGATCGGCGGCGGCCATGCCGGCCATGAGGGAGATCTGGGCGTTCCAGCCGTTGGCGGGGAGCGGGGCCCGGTAGGCGAGGGTGTACGAGCCGTCCCGGGCGACGATCTCCTGCTCGGGCACGTTCAGCGAGACCCCGCCCCGCTCCTGCTCCAGGGTCTCGCGGAGCCGGCCGATCTCCCGCAGGAGGGCGAGGGGCTCCTCGGCGGTGCCGGAGTCGACGGCCCGCTGGACTCCGTCGTAGTCCAGCCTGGCCCGGCTGCGAACCAGGGCGCGGCGGACGTCCGTGGTCTCGACGCGGCCGCCGGAGTCCAGGTCGAAGCGCCACAGCAGTGCCGGGCAGGTCTGGCCGGGCAGCAGGCTGGCCGCGCCCTCGGAGAGGACGGGGGGATGGAGGGGGACCTTGCCGTCGGGGAAGTACAGGGTGGTGACGCGGCGGCCGGCCTCGGCGTCGAGGGCCCCGCCCGGGGTGACGAAGGCGGCGACGTCGGCGATGGCGTAGTGCACGCGGTAGCCGCCGTTCGCCCGCCGGGCCAGGTGCATGGCCTGGTCCAGGTCGCGGGAGGCGGGCGGGTCGATGGTGAACAGGGCGAGGTCGGTGGCGTCGAGGTCCGGGAGGCGCGGGGCGCCGGCCGCCCGCTCGGCCTCGGCCAGCACCGGGGCCGGGAACTCCCCGGGCACGCCCAGCTCCGTCCTCAGGTCACGCAGCGCGGCCCGCAGGGCAGCCCCGTCTGCGCCGGTCATGTGCATATGACGGCGTGGCATGGGTCGAGCGTATGGCGGGTGGCGGCCCGGGGCGCGGCGAGAGCCTTACCCTGGCTCGGGGGCCGCACCCCCTGCGCCGTGTCGTACTGAAGGAGAACCACCGTGCTCGTGCTGCTGCCGCCGTCCGAGGGAAAGGCCGCCGGCGGTTCCGGCGCGCCCCTGGAGCCGGAGACGCTGTCACTGCCGGGACTGGCCGGGGCGCGGGCGGCCGTGCTGGAGGAACTGGTCGAGCTGTGCGCGGGTGACGAGCTGAAGGCCCGCGAGGTGCTCGGCCTGAGCGAGGGGCTGCGCGGCGAGGTGGCGAAGAACGCCGGGCTGCTCTCCGCGGCGGCCCGGCCCGCGGGGGAGGTCTACACCGGAGTCCTGTACGACGCGCTGGGCCTGGCCGGCCTGCCGGCGGCGGCCCGGACGGCGGCGGAGCGGTCGCTGATGGTGTTCTCGGGCCTGTGGGGCGCGGTCCGGGTGACGGACCGGATCCCCTCGTACCGCTGCTCGATGGGCGTGAAGCTGCCGGGGCTGGGCGCGCTGGGGGCGTACTGGCGGGAGCCGATGGCGGCCGTGATGCCGGAGGCGGCGGGGGACGGACTGGTGCTCGACCTGCGGTCCTCGGCCTACGCCTCGGCGTGGAAGCCGAAGGGCGAGGTGGCGGGGCGCACGGCCACGGTGCGGGTGCTGCACTCGCAGATCGTGGACGGGGTGGAGAAGCGGTCGGTGGTGAGCCACTTCAACAAGGCGACGAAGGGGCGGCTGGTGCGGGACCTGCTCGTCGCCGGGGCGGTCCCCGAGTCCCCGGCCGAGCTGGTCGCGGCGCTGCGCGACCTCGGTTACGCCGTCGAGGCCGATGCCCCCGCCAAGCCGGCCAGGGCCTGGTCCCTCGACGTGGTCGTCACCCAGATCCACTGACCGGCGGCGGGACCGGCGGCGGGGCCGGCATCAGCCCCGCCGCGAGCCGGGGGACACGTCCTACCGGCTCAGGGGCCAGGCCGCCGAGGGGGACTGCTCGGCCGCGACCGCGTACGCGGCGCAGGCGTCCGTCAGGGTTTCCAGGAGGGTCAGGGGGTCCGGGAGGGGGTGCTCCGGGCCGCGGATCCAGGTCACCGCGAGGTCACCGGGAAGGGCGGCCGGGGGGACCAGGACGTAGCTGCCGCGGCAGTGCCACCGCAGGCCCGGGTGCTCGTCCATCGTCTCGGGGTGGCAGTCCAGCTCGCACGGCCACCACTCGTCCTCGTCCTCGGGGGTGCCGCGCGTGGCCGTGAAGAAGAGCATCCGGGCCTGGTCGCCCGTACCGCCCGATTCCGCGACCGGGCCGACCTCCACGCCCGCCGCCAGCAGGCGGCTCAGCGCGCTCGCCCCGGCTTCGAGGGGGACGTCCAGCACGTCGTGGACCATGCCGGTCGCGGTGATGAAGTTCGCCTGCGGCTGGTTGAGTGCCCAGCGTTCGACCTGCGCGGGGTCGGTCGTCGACTGCGTCTGCCAGGCGAAGGAGAGGGGGTGCCGTGCGGGGGTGGGACAGCCGATCCGGTCGCACGAACACCGGTAGCCGGCGGGATGGGCGGCGGGGGCGAGCGGCAGGCCCGCGGCGGCCGCCGACAGCAGAAGGGCCTCGCGTGCGCGCTCGGGATCTTCGGGGGAGGGTTTGGGCCGCCGGCGCAGCCACTGGGAAATCCTGCTCTGCTCGCCGCGTTTGACGCGGCCGGACTCAGACCCCATCTATCCCCTCACCTCACCGTTTCCCCGGCAGACCCTCACATGGTCCCACCATCCTGCGGTCCGGGTGACCGCACTCCCCCACCGGGGGGTGGGGGACAGGTGCACGGGGAGCGCACACCAGCAGGCTGAATACCGTCACATACCGGTGAAATTCGGCCAATTGTTCCGGCCGGCGGCCGGCCCTTCAGCCCTCGGTGACCTTCGACACCCCGGCGACCCCGCCCAGCACCCGGTCCACGAGCTCGTCCGCGAACGCGTGCGTCAGCGGCGCCGTCCCCATCAGCCAGCGGTACGTCAGCGGCCCCACCAGCATCTCCACCGTCAGGGGCAGGTCCACGTCCGGTGCGAGACCCCCGGTTTCCCGGGCCGCCCGCAACCGCTCCTCGTACAGGGCCAGCTGCGGCTTCAGCAGCTGCTCGGTGAAGCGGGCGCTCAGATCGGGATCGGTCGCCCCGGCGGCGGTCAGGGCGCGCATGGGCGCCTCGTACCTCCCGTCGTTGAACTGGTCCACCGTCGCCCGCAGCACCAGCTTGAGGTCCGCCGCGAGGTCCCCGGTGTCCGGGAAGCCGGTCCAGCCGCCCTCGACCTCCGCCTTCGCGTCGTCGGCGAGCGCGAGCGAGGCGTCCAGCAGCACCGCCGCCTTCGACGGCCACCAGCGGTAGATGGTCTGCTTGCCGACGCCCGCGCGGGCGGCGATGGCCTCGATCGTCAGCTTGTTGTAGCCGACCTCGCAGACCAGTGCGAGCGCCGCGTCGAGGATGGCCCGCCGCGAGCGGTCGCTGCGGCGGGCGGGGTCGGGGGCCTTCGCGTCAGGCGATCTGCTGCTCATTCGGACAAATTATCAACGTGAGACGTCTCGTCTTTGTGTCATTCCGTAAACCACCCAATCAGTTCACTGCGCGGTTTCCGTTGAGGAGAGACGATTCTCTCGACATCTCTCGTGAGCCGTGAGGAGCCTTCTTTGCGCAGAGTCGCCACACCCCGGCGCTACTTGATGTGCCCACCCGCACACTTCAAGGTCACGTACTCCATCAATCCGTGGATGGACCCCACGAAACCGGTGGACCTGCCCCTCGCACAGGCCCAGTGGGAGGACCTCCGGGACCGCTACCGCTCGCTCGGCCACACCGTCGAGACGCTCGTACCGGACCCCGAGCTCCCCGACATGGTCTTCGCCGCGAACGGCGCCCTCGTCGTCGACGGCCGGGTGCTCGGCGCCCGGTTCGCCTACCCCGAGCGCGCCGCCGAGGCGGAGATCCACCTCGACTGGTTCCGGTCCCACGGCTTCGAGCACGTCCACGAGCCGTCCCACGTCAACGAGGGCGAGGGCGATTTCGCCGTCACCGCCACCTACATCCTGGCCGGCCGGGGCTTCCGCTCCAGCCCGCTCTCGCACGACGAGGCCCAGGAGTTCTTCGGCCGCCCGGTCATCGGCCTCGACCTGGTGGACCCGCGCTACTACCACCTGGACACGGCGCTGTGCGTGCTCGACGGCGACGAGGTCATGTACTACCCGCCCGCCTTCTCGCCCGGCAGCCGCGCCGTGCTGGAGCGGCTCTTCCCGGACGCGCTGATCGCCGGCGACGAGGACGCGGCGGCCCTCGGCCTGAACGCGGTCTCGGACGGCCTGAACGTGCTGCTCCCGCAGGCGGCGACCGGTCTGTTCGACCCCCTGCGCGAGCGGGGCTTCGAGCCGGTGCCGATGGACCTGGGCGAGCTGCTCAAGGGCGGCGGCAGCGTGAAGTGCTGCACCCAGGAGCTGCGGATGTAGCGCCGCGGGTCGGGTTACGAGGTGGCCGCCGGCGGCCACTCCTGGCCCCAGTCGGCGTCCCGCGCCGCCTTGTAGAGGTCACCGTGGCGCTTGGTCACGTTGACCCGGGTCAGTCCCGATGAGTCACCGTCCTGCGGACCGCACAGTTCCAGCAGGACGAGCCCCTTCCGGATCTGCGGCCTCCGCGTGATCCGGGAGGGGGCCGGCTCCACCGGGAAGCGGGTCGCGGCCACGTAGCTGAACTTCTCGTCCTCGTACGGGAGGGACCCGCCCTTGACCTGCCGGTGCAGGGAGGAGCGGCTGACCCGCGCCGAGAAGTGGCACCAGTCCTGGCCGACCTCGATCGGGCAGGTGCCGTCGTGCGGGCACGGGGCGGCGACCTTCAGCCCCGCCTCGATCAGCTGGTCGCGGGCCTCGCGGACGCGCAGGTACCCCTCGGGCGTGCCCGGCTCGATCAGCACCACGGCCTGCCCGGCGCGGGCCGCCTCGGCGACGACGGCCCGGCGGGCCTCCGGCGTCAGCTCGCCGAGTACGTACGAGACCGTCACGAGATCCGCCTCCGGCAGGACGAGCCCCGCCCCGATGACGGCCCGGCGCCACTCGGCCGCGCGCAGCACCGGCGAGCCGGAGGAGGCCGCGAGCTCCTTGCCGAGGGCCAGAGCCGGCTCCGCCCAGTCCAGGACCGCGGTGTCGCGCGGCCCGTCCCAGATGGCGTCGACGGCCCAGGTCGCCGCGCCCGTACCGCCGCCCACGTCCACGTGGGAGCCCGGGGACCACCCCGGGGCGGCCTCGGCGAGGGCGTCCAGGGCGGACCGTACGGCCTCGAAGGTGGCCGGCATCCGGTACGCCGCGTACGCCGCCACGTCGGAGCGGTCGCGCAGGACGGGCGCGTCGGTCGGGGTCCGGCCGCGGTAGTTGGCGATCAGCCGGTCGACGGCGGCCGTGGCCTGCTTCGGCGGGAGCCCGCCGAGCAGCCCGCCCAGCGCGGTGCGCAGGGTTTCGGCGGTGGTGGGCACGGGGGCGGAAGCGGAGGCGTTCACCAGCGAAGTTTACGGCGCCCGCGGGGTCCGGGACGCCGCGCGGGCGCCCCGGAAGCCCGGCTCAGACGGCGGCGTCCCGGTTCTGCCAGGGCCGGCACATGGCGGCGAAGCAGGCCACCGCCAGCAGCGAGCACACCAGCTGGACCAGTGCCATCGGCACCGCCGTGTCCTCGCCCGCGATCCCGACCAGCGGCGAGGCGATCGCCCCGACCAGGAAGGAGGAGGTGCCCAGCAGGGCCGAGGCCGAGCCGGCCGCGTGCGGGGTGCGCATCAGGGCCAGCGCGTTGGTGTTCGGCAGGACCAGGCCCATCGCGGACATCAGCACGAACAGCGCCGACGCGATCGGGACCAGCCCGACCTCCCCGAAGACCCCGGTGGACATCAGGAGCAGCGAGACGGAAGCCGCCGTGATGACGGCGAGCCCGAAGCCCAGCACCTTGTCCAGCCGGACCCGGCCGACCAGCAGCTTGCCGTTGATCTGGCCGGCGGCGATCAGGCCGACGGAGTTGAGGCCGAACAGCAGGCTGAAGGCCTGCGGCGAGGCCCCGTAGATCTCCTGGACCACGAACGGCGAGGCCGAGATGTACGAGAACAGCGTGGCGAAGGCGAAGCCGCCGGCCAGTGTGTACCCGGCGAACACGCGGTCGCCGAGCAGCCCGCGCATGGTCCGCAGCGCGGAGCCCACGCCGCCGGTCTGCCGCTGCTCGGGCGGCAGGGTCTCGCCGAGGCTGCGCCACACGACGAGGGTGAGCACGGCACCGACCCCGGTGAGGACGACGAACACCCCGCGCCAGTCCGCGAAGCGCAGGATCTGGCCGCCGATGAGCGGGGCGATGATCGGGGCGACGCCCGAGATGAGCATCAGCGTGGAGAAGAACCGGGCCATCTCGACCCCGTCGTACAGGTCGCGCACGACGGCACGCGCGATGACGATCGCGGCCGATCCGGCCAGGCCCTGGAGCAGCCGGAAGCCGATCAGCAGCTCGGCGCTCGGAGCGAGGGCGCAGATCGCGGTGGCGAGGACGTAGACGACCATGCCGATCAGCAGGGGCTTGCGGCGGCCCCACTTGTCGCTCATCGGGCCGATGACGAGCTGGCCCAGCGCCATGCCGGCGAGGCAGGCGGTGAGGGTGAGCTGGATCGTGGCGGCCGGGCTGTGCAGGGCGCCGGTGACCTGCGGCAGGGCCGGCAGGTACATGTCCATGGACAGCGGCGGGAGAGCACTGAGCCCCCCGAGTATGAAGGTGACGAGCAGTCCGGTACGGCGGGCGGCCGTGAGCGGTGCGGAAGGGGCCCCCGGCGGTACGGCGACGGTCTTCGGCGTGGCAGCGGTCTGCGGTGCGGAGGGCTCTTCGTGCGGCGGCTCGTGCGAGGGGGCCGTCGCGGGGCCTCTCTCCGACATGCGGAACTCCAGTCTTTTCGTCGTCTTTTCACACCCCCGACCGCCCCATGCTCTCAGCTATCGGAACGTCCGTGGACCGACGCGACATGTGACGTACCCTGCGGCCCCATGAGCGCAAGTGGGAAGAAGATCGCCGTCGTGACCGGCGCGGGCTCGGGCATCGGCCGTTCCGTGGCCCTCACCCTGGCCGCCGCCGGCTGGTCCGTGGCCGTCGCCGGCCGCCGGACCGAACCGCTGGAGGAGACGGCGAAGGCGGCCGGAGCCGGGGCGGACGTGCTGTGCGCACGGGCGGACGTGAGCGATCCGGACGACGTGGCCGCGCTGTTCGCGGCGGTACGGGAGCGGTACGGGCGCCTCGACCTCCTCTTCAACAACGCCGGGACCTTCGGCCCGGGCGGCGTCCCGCTGGAGGACATCACGTACGAGGCGTGGCGCCAGGTGGTGGACGTCAACCTCACCGGGGCCTTCCTGTGCGCGCAGGCCGCCTTCCGCCAGATGAAGGCGCAGGACCCGAAGGGCGGCCGGATCATCAACAACGGCTCGATCTCCGCGCACGTGCCCCGCCCGAACTCGATCGCCTACACCGCGACCAAGCACGCGATGACGGGCCTGACGAAGTCCCTCTCGCTGGACGGGCGGCCGCACCGGATCGCCTGCGGGCAGATCGACATCGGCAACGCGGCCACCGAGATGACCGAGCGGATGCAGACCGGGATCCTCCAGGCGAACGGGCAGCTGGCCGTGGAGCCGGTGATGGACGCGGCGGACGTGGCGCGCACCGTGCTGCACATGGCGGAGCTGCCGCTGGAGGCGAACGTGCAGTTCGCGACGGTGATGGCGACGGCGATGCCGTACATCGGGCGCGGCTGATCCCCCTGGGCGGGCCCGGCCGGGCCGCTCCGGGTGCCGGCCGGTCCCGGCCGGGAATGCGGGCGCCGGGCCGGGAGTTGGGGCGATCATGACTGAGGTACTGCGTTACACCGCCTTCTCCGCCGACCCGGCCGGGGGCAACCCCGCCGGGGTCGTGCTCGACGCGACCGGGCTGGACGAGGCCGGCATGCTCCGGATCGCCGCCGGTCTGGGCTACAGCGAGACGGCCTTCCTGACCGCGCCGCCCGAGGGCCACGGCGGTGCGGAGGGCAGGTCCTTCACCGTGCGGTACTTCAGCCCGAAGGCGGAGGTCCCGTTCTGCGGGCACGCCACCGTGGCCACCGCCGTGGCGCTGGCGGAGCGGATCGGGCCCGGCGAGCTGGTGTTCGCGACCCCGGCCGGTACGGTGCCCGTCTCGGTCACCTCGTCCGAGGAGGGCCTGCGGGCCGTCCTGACCAGCGTCGAGCCGTACGTCGAGGACGTCGCCCCGGCCGACCTCGCCGAGGCGCTGGCCGCGCTGGACTGGCCGGAGGCCGATCTGGACCCGGGCGTCCCGCCGCGGATCGCCTACGCCGGAGCCCGCCACCTGGTGCTCGGCGCGGCCACCCGGGCCCGCCTCGCGGACCTCGCGTACGACTTCCCCCGGCTGGAGGCGCTGATGCGGCGCCTGGACCTCACCACGGTCCAGCTGGTGCACCGCGCGGGCCCGGCCGAGTTCGACGTACGGGACCCCTTCCCGGTCGGCGGCGTCGTCGAGGACCCCGCGACCGGAGCCGCCGCGGCCGCCTTCGGCGCGTACGCGCGCGAGCTCGGCCTGATCCCGGCGGCCGCCGTCCTCACCCTCCGCCAGGGCGAGGACATGGGCCGCCCGGGGGTGCTGACCGTGGAACTGCGCGCGGGGGAGCCCCGGGTGCGGGTGGGCGGCAGCGCGGTCCGCATCGGATGAGGGTGCTGACGTACGCGGAAGCCGAGCTGCCGCCGCATCTCGCGGCGCAGGTCGCGAGCCTGGAGGCACAGGCCTGGCCCGGCGCCGCGTTCGGGCACGACCCGGCGCTGGCCCCGCGGGCGATGGTGCTCGTCGACGAGGAGGGCACGGTGGCCGCCTCCCTCGCGCTGCTGTTCAAGCCGGTCCGGCACGGCGGGCGGACGTACCGGGCCGCCGGGCTCAGCGCCGTGGTGACCCGGGACACCGCGCGGGGCCGCGGGTACGGCGGGCACCTCGTGGCGGCGGCCCGGGCGGCGCTGGCCGCCGATCCGGCCGTGGACCTCGTCCTGTTCAGCTGCGACCGGCCGCTCGTCCCCTTCTACGAGGCGGCCGGTTTCACCCGGCTGCCCGGGACCGTGCTGGTCGGCGGGACGCCGGGGCAGCCGCTGGCCACGGACGCGCCCGGGTTCGCCAAGGAGGTCCTGGCCGACTTCCCCGGAGCGGACACCGGGGCCGCCGCCTTCGAGGGTGCGCGGATCGCCCTGTACCCGGGGCTCGTCGACCGGCTGTGGTGACCGGGTCGGGGCCGTGCCCCGGACCCGGACGTGCGGAAGGGGCCCGGATCGAGATGATCCGGGCCCCTTCCGCATGCCGTGCCGGCCGCACGCCGTCCAGCCGCAGTCCTGCGAGCCGCAGTCCTACGAGCCGCTCCCGGTCCGCGCGGGCGAGGCCGGCGCCGGCGCCTTCGTACGGGCGAAGACCCCGAAGAACAGCAGCAGTGTCGGGACCAGGTAGGCCAGCCACACGCCCGTCTGGAGCCAGGTCGGGTCCGGCTGGAAGTTGAACGTGCCCTTCAGCAGGGTCCCGTACCAGCTGTCCGGCGGGACGGCCGTGGTGACGTCGAAGGCCTTGTTCGTCAGGCCCGGCAGGAACTCGGCCTCCTGGAGGTCGTGCACCCCGTACGCGAGCACGCCCGCCGCGACCACGACCAGCATCCCGCCGGTCCACGTGAAGAACTTGGACAGGTTGATCTTCAGCGCGCCCCGGTAGAACAGCCAGCCCAGCAGGATCGACGAGCCGATGCCGAGCAGCACGCCCACCAGCGGACCCGCGCCGTCGCCGGCCGCGTGCACCGAGCGCCACACGAACAGCGAGGTCTCCAGGCCCTCCCGGCCGACGGCCAGGAACGCCGTCGTCACCAGGGCGCCCGTGCCCATCGCGAGGGCCGCGTCGAGCTTGTCCTGGAGCTCGGACTTCATGTGCCGCGCGGTGCGCTTCATCCAGAAGACCATCCACGTCACCAGGGCCACCGAGACGATCGACAGGCTGCCGCCGATCGCCTCCTGGGCCTGGAACGTCAGCTCCGAGGTGCCGAATTCGAGCCCCGCGCCGAAGGCCAGGCTGAGCGCGGCCGCGAGGCCGACGCCGAGCCACAGCGGACCCAGCTTGTCCTTGTTCCCGGTCTTCACCAGGTACGCGATGAGGATGCAGACGACCAGGCTGGCCTCCAGCCCCTCGCGCAGGCCGATCAGATAGTTGCTGAACACGTCGGTTCCTTTCGAGTCCGCGGAACTACGCGAACAGCGCCCGGCCCCACCAGTCGTCCTTGTCGCGGACGCCCGGCGGGATGGCGAAGAGGGCCGAGCTCACGTGCTGGATGTACTCGTTGAGCCCGTCGTTCTTGGAGAGGTTGCGCTGGATCGGGATGAAGCCCTTGCGGACGTCGCGCTGGTAGGCGAGGAAGAACAGGCCCGCGTCGAGGCGGCCCAGCCCGTCCGATCCGTCGGTGAAGGAGTAGCCGCGGCGCAGGATCGTGGCACCGCTGTTGGTGTCCGGGTGCGCGAGGCGCACGTGCGCCTGCGGCTTCATCGCCTTCAGGAACGGCTCGTCGCGCTCCTTCGACTTGCCGACCGGGGCGCCCTCGCCCTTGTCCCGGCCGAAGATGTCCTCCTGCTCCTGGAGCGGAGTGCGGTCCCAGGTCTCGATGTGCATCCGGATCCGGCGGGCGACCAGGTAGGAGCCGCCGGCCATCCACGCCGAGCCGTCCTTGGCCTCGTCCCCGACCCAGACGAACTCGGCGAGGGCGGTCTGGTCGGTGCCCGAGACGTTCCGGGTGCCGTCCTTGAAGCCCATCATGTTGCGCGGGGTCTGCTCGTCCGGGGTGGTGGAGGAGGTCTTGCCGAAGCCGAGCTGCGACCAGCGCACCGCGACCTTGCCGAACCCGATGCGGGCGAGCTGGCGGATGGCGTGCACCGCGACCTGCGGGTCGTCCGCGCAGGCCTGCACGCACAGGTCGCCGCCGCTCTTGGCGGGGTCGAGGTTGTCGCCGGGGAACTGCTCCAGGTCGACCAGGGCCTCGGGGCGCCTGCCCTCCAGGCCGAAGCGGTCCTTGGCGAAGAGCGAGGCGCCGAAGCCGACGGTCAGCGTCAGCCGGGACGGCTTGAGGCCGAGGGCCTCGCCCGTGTCGTCCGGCGGGGCCTCGGGGAGGCCGCCGACGGCGCCCTCGCCGACGGGCAGCCCGGCGGTCATCCGCTCGGCCGCCCGCGTCCAGTCCTTCAGGAGCCGGACGAGCTCGGCGCGGTCCTTGGTCTTCACGTCGAACGCGGCGAAGTGCAGCCGGTCCTGGACGGCGGAGGCGATGCCGGCCTGGTGCTCTCCGTGGAAGGGCACCGCGGAGCCGCTGAGCGCGGCCGGTACGGGGTCGCCGCCGCCGGTCAGTACGGCGGCGGTACCGCCCGCCGCGGCGGCACCGAGCGCAAGCCCGGCACCGCCCCAGCCGAGTACGGACCGGCGCGACGGCCCGCCGGCGGCGGGGGCCGCCGAGTCGGCCGGTTCGGCGGCCCCTGCGTCCGAGCCGGTGGTGCTGGTGTCGTCAGACATGGTCCCTACCCTTGATCGCGCGCTACTTGGCGACGGCCGCGGCGAGCTTGGACAGCGGCTCACCGAGGGCGCTGACGGCGTCCGAGAGCTCCTTCTGCTGGTCCTTGCCGACCGTGTCGTAGGCCACGAAGTCGTAGCCGTTCTTGTCGGCGCGGTACTTGTCGAGCAGCGTGTTCATCGCGGCGAACTGCTTGTCCAGCTCGGCGGAGAGGGCCGGGTCGTTCTTCGCGGCGATCGGCTTCAGCAGCTCGTACGCCTTCTCGGCGCCCTCGACGTTGGCCTTGAAGTCGACCAGGTCGGTGTGGCTGTAGCGCTCTTCCTCACCGGTGACCTTGCCGCTGGCGACCTCGTCCAGCAGCTCCTTGGCACCGTTGGCCATCGAGGTGGGGGTGATCTCCGCCTGGCCGACCTTCTTCTGCCATTCGGTGAGGTCGGTCATCAGCTGGTCGGCGAGCTTCTTCTCGTCGTCGCCGATCTTCTTGTCGGCGAACAGGGCCTTCTCCAGGCGGTGCCAGCCGGTCCAGTCCTTCGCCGGGTCCTGACCGGCCTCCAGACCGTCCTCGCGGACGTCGACCTTCGGGTCGATGTCGCCGAAGGACTCGGCGACCGGCTCGGTGCGCTCCCAGCCGATGCGGGACGCGGCGTACGCCTTCTTGGCGGCCTCCAGGTCACCGGCCTTGACCGCGTCCGCGAAGGCCTGCGCCTTGGGGAGCGTCTCGTCGGCCTGTGCCTGCACGTACTTGCGGTACTCGGCGACCGCGGCGTCCAGCTCCGGGCTGCGCTTCTCGGCGGCGCCGCCGGTGGCCTTGACCTTCTGGCGGATGCCGTCGCCCTTCATGCCGGGCTTGCAGGCGAACTCGTACTCGCCGGCCTTGATCTCGGCGGTGATGGTCGCCTTGGTGCCGGGGCCGATGTTCTCGCGCTCGGCGACGATGCGGTCGTCCGGGAAGAGGACGTACAGCTCGGTGACCTTGGAGCCCTTGTTCTCGACCTCGATGGAGACCTTGCCGGCCGGGAACTCGGTCTTGGAGAGCTCGCAGGCGGTGTCGGAGGCCGCCACCTTGATCGTGCCGTCGCCGCCGGTGCTCTTCTCGGCGCAGCCGGTGACGGCGGTGAGCGCGGCCACGGCGGCGACCGCGGTGAGGACGGTGAGGCGGGCGGGACGCATGCGGGCTCCTGGCTGTCTGGCGTTCGGCAGACGGCCGCCCCGATCGGGAGGGGCGGCCGGTGAGGCGGACCTAACTTAACCGAGGCTTACCTGACTCATACCCGCACGTCCAGTGATTCAGCGCACACGCCGGGCCGCCGGACACGGGGCCGTCACGGGGCCTTCAGGGCCAACCCATGGGAGGGTCAAGCGGAGGTCAAGCGGGGTGGCCGTGCCGTACGGCGGGACGGTCGTCATCCGGGATCGGAACCCGCTCCCCGTTGCGTACGGGGACCACGAGCGGAACCCCGGTCCGCGGATGGGGCAGCACTTCCACGGGCTGCCGGTAGACCCGGCTCAGCAGTCCGCCCTCGAACACCTCGGCCGGCGGCCCGTCCACCGCAATCCGGCCGTCGTGCAGAACGGCGGCCCGGTCGGCGTACGCGGCGGCCAGGCCCAGATCGTGCAGGACGACGACCACCGCGTCCCCGGCCGCGGCCCGCTCACGGCAGATCCGCAGCACCAGCTCCTGGTGGCGCAGGTCCAGGGCCGCGGTGGGCTCGTCGAGCAGCAGCAGCGGGGCCCGCTGGGCCAGTACGCGGGCCAGCGCGACGCGGGCCCGTTCGCCGCCGGAGAGCGCCGAGAAGGGGCGGGCGGCGAAGCCGGCCACCTCCGTGGCGGCCATGGCGGCGGCCACCGCCTCCCCGTCGGCGTCGGCGCGCTCGGTGCCGGCCCAGGGGGCGCGGCCCATCCGTACGACGTCCCCGACCGGGAACGGGAAGGACATCTCGGCCGACTGGGGGAGCACGGAGCGGCGCAGGGCCAGATCGGGGGCCGCCCAGTCGCCCACCGGGCGCCCGTCGATCCGTACGAGCCCCCCGGCGGCGGGCAGGTCCCCGGAGAGGGCGGCCAGCAGCGTGGACTTGCCGGCGCCGTTCGGGCCGACCAGCGCCAGCACCTCGCCGGCCCGGACGGTCAGGCCGATCCCGGCCAGCACCTCGCGCTCGCCGAGCCGGACCCGGAGGCCGGCGGCTTCGGCGAAGGCCGTGCCGGGGGCCGGGCGGGTGGGGAGGGTGCGCCTGCCCCGGCGCGGGAACGGGATGTTCATGCCCAGCCCCCCTGCTTGCGGCGGGTGCGGCGCAGCAGCCAGAAGAAGAAGGGGCTGCCGATCAGCGCGGTCAGCACCCCGAGCGGCAGTTCGGCGGGCCGGGCGACGGTCCGGGCGGCCAGATCGCCCGCGAGCAGGACCACGGCTCCGGCCAGCGCGCTGCCCGGGACCAGGAAGCGGTGGCCGGGTCCGTTTGCCATGCGCAGCAGGTGCGGGACGAGCAGCCCGACGAAGGTGATGATGCCGGCCACGGCGACGGCGGCCGCGGTGAGCAGCGCCACGACGAGGATCAGTGCGAGGCGCAGCCGCTCCACGTCCACGCCGAGGTGGCGGGCGGGGCGTTCGCCGAGGGAGAGCAGGTCCAGCTTGCGGGCGTGGAAGGGGGCGACCAGCAGGCCGGCGAGCGCGCAGGGCAGGACGGCGAGCACCTTGGGCCAGGTGGCCTGGGCGAGGGAGCCGAGCTGCCAGAAGGTGATCTGGTTGACCTGGCCGCTGTCCGCGAAGAAGACGAACAGGCCGATCAGGGCGCCGGCGAAGGCGTTGACGGCGATGCCGGTGAGGATGAGGGTGACCACCTCGGTCTTCCCGCCGTTGCGGGAGAGGAGGTAGACGGAGGCGACGGTGACGAGCCCGGCGACGAACGCGCAGGCGGTGATCGTCCAGTTGCCGAAGAAGCTGAGCCCGAGCCCGATGGAGGCCACCGCGCCGACGGCGGCGCCCGCGGAGATCCCGATGACCCCGGGTTCGGCGAGCGGGTTGCCGAACACACCCTGCATCAGGGCCCCCGCGCAGCCCAGGCTGGCGCCGACGAGCAGGGCCAGCACGACCCGGGGGAGCCGTACGTTCCACAGCACGCTCTCGCCGACCCGGTCGAGCGCGGCCCCGCCGAGCCCGAGGCGGTGCTGAACCGAGCCGAGCACGTCCCCGACGGGAATCCCGTAGGCCCCGACCCCGGCGGACACCAGGGCGAGCCCCGCGAGCGCGAGGACGAGCGCCACGATCAGCACGGCGCCGGTCCGGGCCCCGGGCGCCCTGGCGGCCCGCGGCCGTGCCGGAGTTCCGGGCGCGGGTGTTCGGGGGCCGGGCGCGGGCAGTGTGGCCGCCCCCGTGTTCTGTTCCGTCACGTCACGCGGTCTTTCCGTACAGCTGGGAGATCAGCGAGCTGAGCACCTGGTCGGTGCGCGGGCCGTAGTTCAACAGGACCCCGTCGTCCACGGTGACGACCCTGCGGTCCATTCCCGCCGGGGTCTGGGCGACGCCCGGGATCTTCACCAGGCCGTCCGTACCGCCCACCGACTCCAGCCCTTTGGACATGACGAGGATGGCGTCGGGCGCGGCGGCCGCCAGCGCTTCGCTCGTGATCGGGGTGAAGTCCTTGCCGAGCCCCGACTCCTTGCCCGTGTCCACCGCGCCGGCCGCTTCGAGAAGCGAGGCCGCTCCCGAGTCGGAGCCGCCCAGCAGGTAGACGGAGGCGGTGCCGCGCAGGTAGAGGAAGGCCACCCGGGGCTTCTTCCCGGAGGCCGCGGAGGCGGGGATCCCCTTGCGGGCGGCCGCGATCCGCTCGGTGGTGCGCTCGTTGAGCCGGACCCCGGCGTCCTTGACGCCCAGCGCGGCGGCGACGGTCTCGATCCGCTTGGGCACGTCCTCCAGCGATTTGGCCGGGGCCACCACGAGCAGCGGGATGCCCGCGTCGCGGATCTGCCGGATCGCCTCGGCCGGGCCGGAGGTGGTCTCGGCCAGCACCAGCGTGGGGCGCAGCGACAGGACGCTCTCCGCCGAGACGTCATGGCCCCGGGTCACCACCGGCAGCTGCGCGGCCTGTTCGAAGGTGGCCGTGATGTCGCGGGCGACGACCTGCGGGCCGAGGCCCAGGGTCTGGACGATCTCGTTCAGGCTGCCGGTCAGCGGAACGATCCGGTCCGCGGCCGTCACCGTCACCTGGCGGCCGTCCGCCGAGGGCACGGTGACGGGCAGTACGGGCAGCGGGGCCGGGGTGAGCGGCTCCACCCGGTCGGGCGCGGAGGCCGGGCGGGCGGCGGCCGCCGCACCGGGTCCGGTGGCGGACGTGCCTCCGCAGCCCGTCAGGGTGGCCAGTGCCAGCGCGGAGAAGGTGACCGCGAGGGCAAGGGCGCGGCGGGGGAAGCGGGTTGACGCGGCGGGCGTAGGCACGAAGGCACCGTCCTGATCGTCCGGCTGGGCTGTGGGGTTCCAGGCTCTGAGGTTCCGGGGAAGCGGGGGTTCCCCTCTGACTGGAGGTAGCTTAGGTTAGCCTAACCTTATTAACCAGCCCTGGAGGGGACATCCATGCCCGCAAGACCCGCCCGCGCGTCGGCAGTCGCCCTGTTGGCGATCCTGGCGGCCTTGCTCGGCGCCCTGCTTCCGGTCACCGCCGCCCATGCGGCCGGCCGCACCGTGCAAGGGGGCCGGCTGGACTGGGGCATCAAGTCGTCTTTCCAGAGTTATGTCACCGGTCCCGTCGCGAAAGGCGCTTTCAAGCTGAAGAACGGAGCCGCCACGGTCGGCGGCAGCCTGTTCCGCTTCCACTCGGCCACCGGCTCCTACGACCCGGAATCCGGTGCGTTCGAGGCGGCGTTCAGCGGCGGCGTCGGCTTCCAGGGCCACCAGAAGCCCGACGGCACGTACGAGCTGGACCTGACGCTCAGCCGCCCCACCGTCAGGATCAGCGGCGGCAGCGGCACCCTCTACGCGGACGTCTCCAGCAAGGCCAAGGACACCGGCGCGGTCACCACCCGGACCCAGGTGCCGTTCGCCGCGCTCGGGCTCGGCGGGGTCGACATGAAGGGCGGCGGCAGTCCCATCGCCCTGAACAACATCCCGGCCACCCTCACCGAACAGGGCGCCAAGGCCTTCGCCGGCTATTACTCGGCGGGCGCGCAGCTCGACCCGGTCTCGCTCTCCGCCGACGTCAAGGCCGCCCCTGCCGCCGAGCCCGCGCCGTCCGCGAGCGCGCCCGCCCAGCCCTCGCAGGATGCGCAGGCCCCCCAGGGGTCGTTCGCCGACGCCGCCGTCGACTGGGGTGTGCGGCGTACGTTCCGCGAGTACGTCACCGGCGCCATCGGGCAGGGCAAGTGGACCCTCGCCGAAGGGGCCCAGGACGGCGGCGCACTGTTCCGCTTCCCGCAGGGCAAGGGCACGTACGACGGCGGGAAGGGCACGCTTGACGCCGCCTTCGCGGGCACGGTCCACTTCACCGGCGCCCATCTGGACCTGAAGCTCGGCAAGCTGGGCGTCAAGGTGGAGAACGGCAGGGGAGTGCTGTCCGCCGACGTCACGACCGGCACCGAGACGAAGAACGCCGTCGCGCTGGTGGAGTTCGACGCCAAGGGGCTCAAGGCCGAGGGTGCGCTCGCCACGCTCACCGAGGCCCCCGCCACCCTCACCGAGGGCGGCGCGCAGGCCTTCAACTCGATGTACAAGGCCGGCACCGAGATGGACCCCGTCTCGCTCTCCGTGGCGCTGGACGCCACCGCGAAGCTGCCGGCCCTGCCCGACCTCGGTTCGACGGCCCCGCCCGCTTCACCGGCGGTCTCCGGCCCGTCGCCCGCCCCCGTGGCGAAGGCCGAGAAGTCCTCGAACGCCGGCCTGTACGCCGCCCTCGGCGTGGCCGTCCTGGTGCTGGCCGCCGGCGCCGCCTTCCTCCTCCTGCGCCGCAACCGCGCCGCGGAGGCGTCGGAAGCCGCCGGAGCCGCCGGAGGCGCCGAAGCCGCCGACGCGCCGCCGCCGTCCCGGCCCTGACGCGCTCCCTCTCCTCTCCTCTCCTCTCCTTGCCTCTCCTCTCCTCACCCCGTCCCGACCGTCACCCCCGCTGCCTTCCAGGAGGCCCTCGCATGTCCTCGTCCCACCGCCGTTCGCTCGCAATCGCTGCCGCCGTCGCCACGGCAGCCGCACTCGGCGCCACCGCCTTCGTCCTGCCCGCCACGGCGGTGGGCGGCGGGCAGTCCTCCGCGGCCGTCGCCTCCGCGCCGATGCCGATCGTGAACGGCACCCTCGACTGGGGAGTCCTGGCCGGCTACCGCTCGTACGTCCTGAACATCGCCAAGGGCAAGATCACCCCGGCGGACGGGGCCACCCTGAACGCGGACGGCACCTTCCGCTTCAGCTCGGCGACCGGCCAGTACGACAAGGACGGCGGGCACATCGTGACCGCCGCCTTCAAGGGCAGCGTCACCTTCGACGCCCCCATGCACGGCTTCAAGGTGACCCTCGCCAACCTCCGCTTCGACACCGGCACGAAGAAGCTGACCGCCGACGTCACCAAGAACGGCACCCTCACCCCGAACGTCCCCATGGCCGACGTGGCCTTCGGCGGGCAGTCCATGGAGAAGCTGGGCACCACCCTCACCAAGGAGGCCGCGGACCAGCTCGGTTCGGACAAGTACGTCGGCCTGGCCGGCGACCCGCTCACGGCCGCCCTGCGGTTCGGACAGCCGTCCC
Source organism: Streptomyces sp. NPDC002181 (assembly GCF_042890485.1). NCBI lineage: Bacteria > Bacillati > Actinomycetota > Actinomycetes > Kitasatosporales > Streptomycetaceae > Streptomyces > Streptomyces sp. NPDC002181. The sequence continues at coordinate 54,008 of NZ_JBIASC010000009.1, forward strand.
CCTCCCCGTCCCCGTCCGTGACCCCGTCGCCTTCGTCCTCCGCCTCCGCCTCCCCGTCCCCGACCCCCTCGGGTCCGTCGAACTCCGCGACACCCTCGCAGAACGCGAGCTCCCCCGCGGCCGACGGCCCGCAGCAGCTCCTCGGCGGCCGCCTCACCTGGGGCGTGAAGGAAGGTTTCCGCTCGTACGTGGTGAAGGGTGGCGGCTCGGTCACCCCGGCCGACGGGGCCGTCGCGAGCGGCGACACCTTCGCCTTCGCCCTCGGCAAGGGCGAGCTCGACGTCAAGAAGCAGAAGCTGAGCGCCGCTTTCGCCGGCAACCTGCGCTTCCAGCGGGCCGACCACGGCGTCGACATGACCTTCTCGAACCTGCGCATCAACGCCGAGGGCAAGAAGGGAACGCTCGTCCTGGACGTCAAGTCGCCCACCGCCACCAAGACGAACGTCCCCTTCGCCACCCTCGACCTGTCGAAGGCCGAGTACCGGACCTCGGGCGGTCTGCTCACCCTGAACGCCGTCCCGGCCGCCTTCACGGCCGAGGGCGCGACCGCCATCGGCGCCCCGAGCCCGGACTACGCCGAGGGCAAGCCGACCGACCCCGTCACCCTCTCGGTGTCCGTCGACAAGGACGTGGTCGTCCCCACCTCGGCGCCCACCTCCACCACCTCCACCACCGGCGGGACCGGCGGGACGGGCGGTACGGGCGGCACCGTGGGCGGCGGCGGCAGCGTCGGCGGCAACCTCGCCAGCACCGGCGCCGAAGTCCCGGCCGGAGCCCTGCTCGCCACCTCCGGCGCGGTCGTCGCGGCCGGTGCCGGCGCCGTCTTCCTCGCCCGCCGGCGGCGCGCGGCCCAGATCTGAACCGTGTTTCAATTTCCGCGTGAACGATCTCGATGTGCTCAAGGTCTTCTGCGCGGGAGACGGACGGCACGGCAACCTGCTCGGCGTCGTCCGTGACGGCCGGACCTGCCCCGACGACGCGTCGCGGCAGGCCCTCGCCGCCGAACTCGGCTACAGCGAGACGGTGTTCGTCGACGACCCCGAGCGCGGGGTCGTCGACATCCGCACCCCCGGCACCCGGATGTCCTTCGCGGGCCATCCGCTGGTCGGGGTCGCCTGGCTGCTCGACATCGAGGAGCTCCAGCCGCCGGCCGGCTCCGTGTGGGCGCGTGACGACGGGGAGTTCACCTGGATCACCGCCCTCCCGGAGTGGGTCGAGGGCAAGCACACCGAGCAGTACGCCAGCCCCGCCGAGGTCGACGCGCTGCCCGCGCCACCGCCCGGCGAGGGCTGGCTGTACGCCTGGGCCTGGGAGGACGAGGCCGCGGGCCGCATCCGGGCCCGCGGCTTCCCGCGCCGCCCCGACGGGGTGATCGCCGAGGACGAGGCCACCGGATCGGCCGCGATCCTGCTGACCGCCGAGCTGAACCGGGCGCTGAACATCACCCAGGGCGCGGGCTCCCAGATCCTCACCGCGCCCGGTCCGGACGGCACCGTCGAGATCGGCGGGCGCGTCCGCTTCGCGAAGCTGCCGCCGCCGCGAACCGGGCAGGCGGGAACTGAGTAGGTGCGCCCGCCCGATTGAGTACCTCAGCGCTGCGGGCGCGATGCCGTGCGGCGGTTCCATGGCTGCATGAACACGCCATCGAGCGCAGGTTGGCCGCGGCAGCCGCAGACGTACCCGCACGCGCACCCGCACCCGCACCCCGAAGAGACGAGGCGGTGGCTGCTGGCCCCGGCGCTCTTCACGGCGCTGACGCTGGTGGCCGGGGGCTTGGGCTACGCGTCCTCGTACCTGCCGCGCTGCCCGCTGTGGTTCTCCCTCCCGTACCTGATCCCGCTGGGCCTGACGGCCCTCGCCTGGCGGCGGCCCCGGACCCCGGCGCAGCGTACGAACCGCATCGTGGCGGGCAGCATCGGCGCCGGACTCGCCCTCTTCTGCGCCAAGGCCGTCGAAGCCGTGCTCATGTTCCTCGGCCTGGCCCTCTGGCTGATCCACGGCGACTGACGGCGCAACGGCAACGCGAGCGGCACCCCGGCGCCGCTCGGTGCCGGGGGTGCCGTGTCGTACGTGCCGTACGCGGACGCGTCGTACGCCCGTACGGGGGAGGGTCAGGCGCTCAGCGGGAACTCCGCGCCCAGTTCCCGGAAGACCGAGCCGTTGAAGTCGAAGGCGCGCTTGCACTCGTCGATGATGCGCTGCTTCTCCAGGTCGTCCGCCACGATCGCGTCCAGCAGCTCGCGGTAGGTCCGCTTGAAGGCCGCAGGGTTGGAGATGTCCGCGAAGACGTAGAACCGCACGCCGTCACCCTTGCGGGTGAAGCCCCACGTCCGCTCCGCCTTGTCGCGGATGATCTGGCCGCCCGAGAGGTCGCCCAGGTAGCGGGTGTAGTGGTGGGCGACGTATCCGCCGGGCCAGCCGGCCGCGCATTCGGCCACGCGGGCCGCGTAGGCCTCGGTCGCGGGCAGCGCGACCAGCGTCTCGCGCCACGACGGGCCGCGCAGGTGCGCCAGGTCGCGCTCGATCTCGGCGACGCGCATCAGCTCGGGCCGTATGAACGGGCCCGCCACCGGATCGTCCTTCAGGGACTCGGCCGCGTCCTCCAGGGCCCGGTACACGAACCACAGCTGCTCGGTGTAGCGCGTGTACGCGTCCACCCCGAGCCGCCCGCCGAGCAGGTCGCTCATGAACGACGAGGTCTCGGCCTCGGTGTGCTGCTCGTGCGACGCGACACGGATGACCGTAGAGAAGGCGTCCAAGACAATCCTCCGAAGACGGGACGAGGAATAGCGGGGCCCGGCGGGCGTGACGGCACGGCCGCCACGCCCGATCCTCGCGCTTAGGGTTACCTAAGTCAATGTCTTCCCGACGTCCTGTCGGTAAAACTCCTCCGGAGGTCTTTTGGGGAGAGCTTTTACGGTGAAGCGTTACGGAAGGGTGAGGATCTCGGCGCCCGTGTCCGTCACCACCAGTGTGTGCTCGAACTGTGCGGTGCGCTTGCGGTCCTTCGTGACGACCGTCCAGCCGTCCGCCCACATGTCGTACTCGTGCGTGCCCAGGGTCAGCATCGGCTCGATCGTGAACGTCATCCCGGGCTCGATGACCGTCGTGGCGTGCGGGCTGTCGTAGTGCGGGATGATCAGGCCGGAGTGGAAGGACGAGTTGATGCCGTGCCCGGTGAAGTCCCGGACCACGCCGTAGCCGAAGCGCTTCGCGTACGACTCGATGACCCGGCCGATCACGTTGATCTGGCGGCCCGGCTTGACGGCCTTGACGGCCCGGTTCAGGGCCTCGCGGGTGCGCTCCACCAGCAGCCGCGACTCCTCGTCCACCTCACCGCACAGGTAGGTGGCGTTGTTGTCGCCGTGCACCCCGCCGATGAAAGCGGTGACGTCGAGGTTCACGATGTCGCCGTCGCGCAGGACGGTGGAGTCGGGGATGCCGTGGCAGATGACCTCGTTCACCGAGGAGCACAGGGACTTCGGGAAGCCCCGGTAGCCCAGCGTCGACGGGTAGGCGCCGTGGTCGCACATGTACTCGTGCGCGACCCGGTCCAGCTCGTCGGTGGTCACCCCCGGGGCGATCAGCTTGGCGGCCTCTTCCATCGCCTGGGCGGCGATCCGGCCGGCGATGCGCATGGCCTCGATGGTCGCGGCCGACTGCACCTCCGGTCCGGTGTACGGAGTGGGCGCGGGCTTGCCCACGTACTCGGGCCGGCGGATGTTTCCGGGAACGGAACGGGCGGGAGAGAGCTCGCCTGGTACGAGCAGCGACTGGCCAGACATGCAAGCGAGTGTATCCAGCGGGGATGGGGCAGCATGGCGGAGGAGAGCGGTATCGAGAGGAGCCCGGAGACGATGGCCCTGTTCAAGAAGCGCCAGGTGGGCAAACCCGGCGAGTGGTACTACTGCCTGGTCCACCACAAGGTCGAGGAAGGCCCGGAGTGCCCGGCGAAGGACCGTTTCGGTCCGTACGCCACGCCCGAGGAGGCCACCCACGCCATGGAGACGGCGCAGGAGCGCAACCTCGAATGGCAGAACGACCCCAAGTGGAACGACAAGTCCCGCGAAGAGGACGAGGGTACGAGCGCGCCGTAGGGCAGCGGTGCGCAGCGGGGCCTACCAGCCGCTGGGCGGCGGTGCGGTCAGCTGGTCGGCCAGCCGCGCCAGCCGGTCCCGCAGCCGCCGCGGTCCGCCCTGCGCCGGCACGCCGTTCTCCCCGGCCGCCGCGCCGACCAGGTGCTGCACCGTGTCCAGGTCCAGCTCGCCGGCCCCCTCCCGTACGGACAGCGCGTCGTGCGCCAGGGCGGCGAGATCCGGATCCCCGCAGTGCAGCGACAGTACGGTCGCCCCCGCGCGCCGGGCGTCGTGCACCCGCTCCAGCAGCGCCGCCCCCGGCTGCTCCGGGGCCACCACCAGCAGCGTGTACCCGCGCCGGGCCGCCGCCAGCCGGCCCAGCCCCACCGACAGGTGCGGCGGCTGACCGGGCCGCACCCGGTGCCGTACGAGGGTGGGGGCCAGCTCCGGCAGCCCGGACCAGGCGGCCTCGTCCACCAGGTGCGCCGCCATGTGCCAGGGCTCGTACTGCTCGGTCCCCACCAGCAGCAGGTTCCCGCCGGCCGGAACGACGGAATGCCGCAGCGATCCGGCGAAGCGGCGCGCGGCGCCGGGCCACTGCGTACCGGCGAGCACCTCGCGCAGCAGCGCGACCCTCACGGCGTCCATACCGGCATCCTGCCGCAGGAAAGGGACCTACGGGAGCACTTCGCCCCGCTTCGCCCGACCGGGCGGGCGCATGTGCGTTCGCCTCTCGCGATCACGGCGTTACCCTCGCCCCCATGACCTCCTCAGACAGCACTCAGAACGCGCCCGCCGAGGCCGCGGCCGCCGCGAAGGCACCGGCGAAGGCGCCGGCCAAGGACCCGTGGGACCTGCCGGACGTCTCCGGCCTCGTCGTCGGCGTCCTCGGCGGCACCGGCGACCAGGGCCGGGGCCTGGCCTACCGGCTCGCCCGGGCCGGCCAGAAGGTGATCATCGGCTCCCGCGCCGCCGACCGCGCGCAGAGCGCCGCCGACGAGCTGGGCCTCGGCGTGGAGGGCGCGGACAACGCCGAGTGCGCGCGCCGCAGCGACATCGTGATCATCGCGGTGCCGTGGGAGGGCCACGCGAAGACCCTCGAAGCCCTGCGCGAGGACCTCGCGGGCAAGCTCGTGGTCGACTGCGTCAACCCGCTCGGCTTCGACAAGCAGGGCGCCTACGCCCTCCGGGTCGAAGAGGGCAGCGCGGCCCAGCAGGCCGCCGCCCTGCTCCCCGACTCCCGCGTGACGGCGGCCTTCCACCACCTCTCGGCGGTCCTGCTCCAGGACGAGTCGGTCGAGGAGATCGACACCGACGTGATGGTCCTCGGCGAGGTCCGCGCCGACACCGACATCGTCCAGGCCCTGGCCGCCCGCATCCCGGGCATGCGCGGAGTCTTCGCGGGCCGCCTGCGCAACGCCCACCAGGTCGAGTCCCTGGTGGCCAACCTCATCTCCACCAACCGCCGGTACAAGGCCCACTCGGGCCTGCGCGTCACGGACGTCTGACCCCGCAGCCCCTGCGCCCGGCGGCACCAGCCGGACGCAGGGGCCGCGTCAGCTCTGGCGGCCGGCGCGCGCCTCGACCGGGCCCAGATGCGCCACGACCCCCTGGTGGAAGCGGGCCACGGCCTCGTCGACGCTGCGGATGAAACCGGACTCCGTATTGCCGCGGGTGTTGCCCATGCCCTTGATCAGCGACAGGCGGAACCCGGTGAGGGCCGCCCCGCCCTTGGGCAGCAGGTCGCCCGGCTCGGGGCGCAGCCGCTCCAGCGTGCCGCGCGGTCCGTTACCGGCCTCGACGAGGGTCTCCACGTGCAGGTCCGCCGGGGCCTCGGCCAGCAGTCGGACCAGCCGCTTCACCGTGGTCAGCGGGTACGAGCCCTCCGGCGCCGGCACGTCCACGCAGGTGCGGACCTTGCCCGTCCGCAGATCGGCGGTGACCGCGATGACGCTGCTCGTCCCGTCGATGCGCAGCTCCGCGGTGAGCCGCCCGTCCAGGCAGAGCCTCTCGGCCGCGGCCGCACGGCGCGCCCGCGGGTCGCTGCCGCGCCGCACGCGCTGCACCGGGAGCGCCTTCTGCCCGAGCTCCCCGCCCAGGCGCAGGCAGACCTGGCGGATCAGCCTCTCCCAGCTCTCGACGACCTCGACGGCGCGCGGGTCGTCGGAGGCGAGGGTCTCGTCCTCGATCCCCTTGCGTACGGGCACCCAGGCGGCGCCCATGTTCTGGAACCCGTGGCAGCCCGACTGGTCGTGCCGCAGGTACTCCAGCAGCTCCTGGAGCAGCCAGGCGTGCGCGGCGTTGCCCACGCCCTCGTGGCGGATCAGCATCTGGGCCTGGTGGGCCACCTCGGCCCAGGACAGGTGCCAGAGGCTGACCTTGTGCTTGCGCCGCCCGTCGATCTTGACGTCCACCATGGGCGCGCCTTCGAGGGCCACGTCGTTGGAGAGCGTGATCACGGCCTCGTAGCCGCGGCGGGCGGCGATGTCCATGTACTCCTGCACCTGCTCCGGCTTGAGCGGGTTGCCGTTCGTCTTCGTCTCGACCAGGGCCGTCCAGAGCTTGCCGGCGCGTTCGACCCGGATCACGCCGTCCGGGCGGCGCGGGGTGTCGCCGTGGGGGAGGGACACCTCGGTGAAGGTCTGCATCCGTCCGGCGGGGGCGCCGAACGCGGCGGTGAGGCGGCGGCCGAACTCCGGAACCTGAGCCATCACGGACAGCAGCACGGAGGTGGCCCGCACCTCCCGCTCCTTGTCGCTCTTCAGCGTCGGCACCGGGAACAGCCGGGCCGGGCGCCAGGAGTCGTTCTCGGCGAGAGAGCTCTTGGCCACCTTGGGGAGGGTGACCTTCTTCTTGGTCGTGGTCGTACGGGGGCCCCGGCCGCGGGTCTGGGAGGGAACGGCGACGGGCTCCGCCGTGACCGGGGCCGGGGCCGGGGCCGTGACCGGAGACGGGGCCGTGACCGGAGACGGGGCCGGATCCGGGGCGACCGGTTCGGGCTCCGCGTCGGGTGCCTTCTCCATGGCGACGGCGTCGGCGCCGTGGCCCGCCTCGCCCGGGTCCCCGGCCTCCTCCGGCTCCTCCGCCTCCTCGTGCACGGCGATGCCGAAATCGGTGGCCAGCCCGGCCAGCCCGGTCTCGTAGCCCTGCCCGACCGCGCGGAACTTCCACTCCTCGCCGCGCCGGTACAGCTCACCGAAGATGAACGCGGTCTCCACGCCCGCGTCGTGGATGGAGAACCCGACCAGCGGTTCCCCGGACCGGTCCGCGACCGTCATCCGCAGGTCGTCCAGGTCGCCGAACCGGGCGCCCCCGTACTGGCTGGCCGCCACGACGATCCGCTCGACCCCCTGGGGCACGGCGGTCAGGTCCACGCCGATCCGGTCCTCGTCCCCGTTCCCGGTGGGCGTCTTCCCCAGCAGCTGCACGCTTCCGTCGGCGGCGGCCGGGTTGTTGTAGAAGTAGAAGTCGTCCTCGCTGCGGACCTTGCCGTTCGCGTCCAGGAGGAGCACCGAGACGTCGGCGTCGCCGGCCCCCGACACACTGCTCCAGCTCAGGCTCACCACCACGGCCCCGGCGTCTTCGCTGAGGGCCGTCAGGCTGACGTTGGCGCCCTTTGAGATCTCCTGCATGTCCGTCCGTCCCCCCAGTTCGCCCGGCTCCGGCCGTGGCGGACCGTGCAGGCCGGACTGTCGTTCTTCCGTACCCGGCGACCGTAGCGGCGTGCCGCGCGGAAGATCGGGAAACGCCGAAAGAGGGGCGGAAGCGGAGCGCGGGGCGGCCTTACGGGAGCACTGCGGGGCATGGGGGAGACTGGTGGGGTTCCACCCCGTTCCGTGTCGCCGAGGAGCTGTTCCCCATGCCCCGCCTTGCCGTGTTCGCCATCGTCGTCTGCGTCCTGTCCGTGGCCGCGGCCGTGGTCGCCTTCGTGGAGGGCAGCTTCCTGGGCATCATCTGGGTGCTGCTGGCCGGCCTCACGTCGAACATGGCCTGGTTCTACCTGCGCAAGGCGAAGGCCGAGAAGGCCGCCTCCGCCCGCACCTCCTGACGGCCCGCCCGCCGCGCGCGGGCCATCCGGCCGCGTACGAGGCCTACAGGCGCCGGAGGTTCCGGTCGAGGACGGCCCGGACCCTGTCCACATCGGCCGGGTCCTGAGCGCCGCGCTTGGGCAGCGCGAAGTAGATGCGGGTGCCCTTCGTCATGAGGACGAAGAGGTCGTCCGTTTCGAGGTACCGGGGGAACGCGTGCCAGTCGATGCCACTGGACAGCTCCCCGCCCGTCGTGGTCAGACCCCCCTCGCCGACCACGGTCCGGCAGGTCCCGTACGCCTCCATGTCCTCGTACTGCTGCCGCGCCACGCGGGCCAGCGCGCGCGGGGCGATCACCATCGAGGCGAGGGCGACCGCGCCGATCACGCAGCCCGTCTCCGTGGGCGTGAAGCCCTGTCCCCACCCTTGTGCATGGCAGCGGACGTATACCAGCAGGTCCGGGGCACGCCCCTCGGGTCCGGGCGGCTGCCCTGCTCAGTCCTGCGGCACCGCGCAATAGCCGTTCGTGTCCTGCCAGAAGCGGTAGAGGTCGCGGCCGCAGTAGGTCTCGAGGTCGGACACGCCCAGAGCGTCCAGCAGGTTGCGCACCACGTCGAAGAAGAACCCGTTGACCTCCGGGATCCAGAGGAGGGCGAAGACCGCGATCAGGCCGAACGGCGCCAGCGGCGCCACCTCGCGGCGGATCCGGTACGAGAGCCAGGGCTCGATGATCCCGTAGCCGTCCAGGCCCGGGACCGGCAGGAAGTTCAGGATCGCCGCCGAGACCTGGAGCAGCGCGAGGAACGCGAGCGCGAAGCGGAACGCCATCGGGACCCCGTCGAGGGCGTTCAGCCAGAACGGCGCCGTGCAGACGACCGCGAAGGCCACGTTGGTCAGCGGGCCCGCCGCCGAGATGAGGCTGTGCTTCCAGCGGCCCTGGATCCGGTCCCGTTCGATGTACACCGCGCCGCCGGGCAGGCCCAGCCCGCCCATGATCACGAAGATCACCGGCAGGACGATGCTGAGCAGCGCGTGCGTGTACTTCAGCGGATTCAGCGTCAGGTAGCCCTTGGCCCCGACCGTGAGGTCGCCGCTGTGCAGGGCGGTGCGGGCGTGCGCGTACTCGTGCAGGCAGAGCGAGACGACCCAGGCCGAGGTCACGAAGAGGAACACGGCCAGCCCGGTGCTCGTCGAGTACCCCGTCCACACGGCCCAGCCGGTGACCGCCATGACGGCGAAGATGCCGAGGAATACGGAACTGATCTGCCGCTCGCCGCGGCCGCCCTGATGACCCATGCGGCGAAACCTACCTCGGGCGGGAGGCCAAAAGGAGTACGGGGCCCGGCCCCCGGGCAGCGACAATGGGCCGGTGCGTTACGCGATTCTCGGCACTGCCCAGGCCAGCCGCGACGACGGGAGCCCCGTCGCCGTCGGCGGAACGCGCCTGCGGGCGCTGCTCACCGCGCTCGCGCTCCGACCGGGGCGGGTGGTGCCGGTGCACCTGCTGGTGGAGCAGGTGTGGGACGGCGACCGCCCGGCGGACGCCCAGGCCGCCCTCCAGGCGCTCGTGGGCCGGCTGCGCAGGGCGCTGGGACACGGGGCGGTGCGCTCGGCGGAGGGCGGGTACCTGCTCGACGCCGCGGGCGAGGACGTCGACCTGTACCGCTTCGAGCGGCTCGCCCGGGCCGGCGGCGCGGCCCGGGACCCGGCAGAGGCGGCCGCCCTGTACGAGGAGGCCCTGGCGTTGTGGCGCGGCCCTGCGCTGGCCGATCTGCCGGACGCGTCGGCCGAGTCCGCCCGCTGGGAAGCCGTACGCCTGGACGCGCGCCGGGGCCGGCTCGCGGCGGCCCTGGCGCTGGGCGAGGCCGAGCGGGCCCTCCCTGAGCTGACCGCCCTGTGCGGGGAGCGCCCGCTGGACGAGCCGCTCCAGGCCCTGCGGATCCGGGCCCTGCGCGACACGGGCCGCCCGGCGGAGGCACTCGCCGCCTACGAAGCCGTCCGGCGCGACCTGGCCGCCCGACTGGGCACCGACCCGGGCCCGGGCCTGCGCGCGCTCCACACGGAACTCCTCACCCCGGTTCCCGGCGTGCCCGCCGGCCCGGCCGGTCCGGAGCACGGCGCGCAGTCGCCGGATCCGGGCCGTGCGGCCGGGGCCGCGCATCCGGCCCCGGCGCCGGCCCCCGCACCGGCCCCCGCCGGGGCGTACGGCGTACCCGCGACCCCCCGCCCCGGCAACCTGCGGGCCCGCGTGACCAGCTTCGTGGGGCGCGAGGGGGACATCCGGGCCATCGGCGAGGAGCTCGGGCGGGTCCGTCTCATCACCCTGCTCGGGCCCGGCGGGGCCGGGAAGACCCGGCTGTCCCAGGAAGCCGCCGAGCACGCCGCCGAGGCCTGGCCCGACGGGGTGTGGCTCGTGGAGCTGGCGTCCATCGACGGGCACGGCGACCCCGAGGACGTGGCCGAGGCCGCCCTCGCCGCACTCGGCGCCCGCGAGACCAAGCTGCGCGGCGGCGCCGCCGAGGAGCTGCGGGCGCTGACCGACCGCGCCGGCGACCAGCCCCTCGACCGGCTCGCGGAGCACTGCGCGCGGCGGCGGATGCTGCTCGTCCTGGACAACTGCGAGCACGTCATCGGCGCCGCCGCCGAGCTCGCCGAGGAGCTCCTCGCCCGCTGTCCCGGCGTCCGGATCCTGGCCACCAGCCGCGAACCCCTCGGCGTGCCGGGGGAGTTCCTGCGCCCGGTGGAGCCGTTGCCCGACCCCGTGGCGCTCCGGCTCCTGGGAGACCGGGGGGCCGCAGCCCGGCCCGGCTTCCGTACCGACGAGGACCCCGAGGCCGCCGCCGAGATCTGCCGTCGCCTCGACGGGCTGCCGCTCGCCATCGAGCTGGCCGCGGCCCGGCTGCGCCTGCTCACCCCGCGTCAGATCGCCGACCGGCTCGACGACCGGTTCCGGCTCCTGACCGGCGGCGCCCGTACCGTACTGCCCCGCCAGCAGACCCTGCGCGCCGTCGTCGACTGGTCCTGGGACCTCCTCGACGAACCCGAGCGCACCGTCCTGCGCCGCCTCTCCGTCTTCGCCGGCGGCTGCGACGTCGCCGCCGCCGAAGCCGTCTGCGCCGACCCCGGCACCCCCGACGTCCTGGACCTGCTCGGCTCCCTCGTCGACAAGTCCCTCGTCGTCGCCGCCCCCGGCCAGGGCGGCACCGGCATGCGCTACGGGCTCCTGGAGACGGTCGCCGAGTACACCGCCGAGCGGCTCGCGGAGGCGGACGGGGACCGCGCGGCCACCGAGCGCCGCCACCTCACGTACTACCGCGAACTCGCCCGCACCACCGACCCGCTGCTGCGCGGCCGCCGCCAGCGCGAGGCCACCCGGCGGTTCGCCACCGAGTACGAGAACCTCCGTACCGCGCTGCGCCGCGCCATCGCCGCCCGCGACACCGGCGAGGTGCTCTGCCTCGTCCACTCGCTCGCCTGGTACTGGTCGATGCACGAACTGCGCACCGAGTCCCGGCACTGGGCCGAAGCCGCCGCCGCGCTCGGCCCCGACCCCTTCCGAGCTCCCGTCGTACCCGCCGAACCGGTGTACGCGCAGGTCGTGGACACGCCCCCGCCGTACGGCGGGGAACTGCTCACCGAGGCCTGGCGCGGCATCCGGCTGATCCGGCTCGCCTCGCGCGACCAGACCAACGAGACCTGGGATGCTCCGGGGGTCCGGGAGGAGATCGAGGGGATCGTCTCGGCCTACCGGCCGGGCCTGCCGCAGACCTGCCGCAACCCGGGGGGCCTGTGGGTCTACGCCGTGATCATCAGCGGGGACTCCGAACTGCTCCAGCAGGTCCTCGACGCCTCCGTCGAGACGGCACGCGCGCTGGACTACCGCTGGGAGCTGGCCGGCACCCTCCAGGTGCGGGCCAACTGGCTCGCCAACCGGGCCGCATGGTCCGGGGACGCGGCGCGCGACGCCGACGAGAGCCACGCCATCTTCGAGTCGCTGGGCGACGACTGGGGCTGCGCCGAGGCCCTCTCCGCCCGGGCCGAATCCCGTGAGAAGCGCGGCGAGTACGCGGGGGCCGCGGAGGACTTCCGGGCGGCGATCGAGCACGCGGAGCGGCTCGGCGCCCGGTCCCAGGTCACGGTCCTGCGCGTCCGGATGGCCGGGACCCTCGTCGAGAGCGGCGAACTCGCCGAGGCCGAGGAGATCCTCGGCGGACTGCTGGGCACCCCGCTCACCTACGGCAACGAGGCCCTGCCGGTCGCCCGGATGTTCCTCGCGGGCATCTACGGCCGCACCGGCCGCGTCGCCGAGGCCCGCCGGCAGCTCCGGATGATGCGCGAGGAGTTCGCGCTCGGCGCCTTCGCCGTGTTCGACGGGTTCCTGCTCGGCATGATGGCCTGGCTGGACAATCAGGCCGGCGCCTACGAGGACGCCCTCGCCCATCTGCGCAAGGCCATGCCGGAGGCCGCCCGGGATCCCCTCGCCCTCATGGTCGCCCCGCAGATGCCCGCCGTGAACCTGCTGACGGCGGCCCTCTCGCACGCCGGCCTCGGCGGCGGGGAGCACGCGTACGCCGCCGCACGCCTGCTGGGCGCCTACCGGGCCCAGTTGCCGGCCCAGCACTTCCCGGTCAGTACCGAACGCGAGGACGCGGCCCGCACCGAGGAGCTGACGCGGGCCGCGCTCGGCGGGGCCGCGTACGCGGCGGCATGCGCCGAAGGCGGCGGCCTCACCCTGGAGGAGGCCACCGCCCTCATCTGACCCGGCCCCCGTGCGGGGTCCGTCCGGGACGCGATCCGGAACGGACCGGCCGGCCCGGATCAGGTCTTCTGACGGAACTTGCGGACCGCGAGGGGCATGGTGACCGCCGTGATGGCGACCGACCAGATCAGCGTCACCGTCACCGGGTGGGCGACCGCGCCGCCGTTGATCAGGCCGCGGGCCGCGTCCGCCAGGTTGGACAGCGGGTTGTAGTCCGTGAAGGCCTGCAGCCAGCCGGGCATCGTCGACGGCGGGGCGAAGATCGAGCTGCCGAACTGCAGCGGCATCAGGACCAGCATCGCCATGCCCTGGACGGCCTGCGCGGTCTTCATGGTGAGGCCGAGCAGGATGAAGATCCACATCAGCGAGGCGCCGAAGACCGCCGACAGACCGATGGACAGGAACAGGTCGAACACCGAGGTCTTGATCGAGAGGCCGAGCATGAAGCCCACGGCGAGCAGGATCGCGATGGCGACCATCATCCGGCCGAGCTCGACGACGATCTTGGCGATCAGGACGGACGACCGGGCGATCGGCATGGACCGGAACCGGTCCATCACGCCCTTCTTGAAGTCGTCGTTGACGCCGGTGCCGACGCCCATGGCGATGTTCATGCCCATCATGGCCATCAGGCCCGGGACGACGTAGTTGACGTACGCCTCCTGCTGGCCCTTGCCGGAGATCGCGCCGCCGAAGACGAACACGAACAGCAGCGTGAAGATGATCGGCATGAACAGGACGTCGAACATCGACTCGGGGTCCTGCTTGATCTGCAGGGCGTTGCGGCGCACCAGGGCGCCGATGTGCCGCAGATTGGCCCGCAGGCCGATCCGGCCCTCGCCGGACGGGGCGGACGCCGCCGCTGCCGCCGGGGCGGGCGCGGGCTTGGCGGTGGTGACGGTGCTCATACCGCGACCTCCTCGGTCTGCTCGGTGGGAACGGAGTCCTCGACGGTGGGCCGCTGGCCCGTGATGGCCAGGAACACCTCGTCGAGGCTGGGCAGGTAGGTGCCGAGGTCGGCGATCGCGTACCCGCGGGCGGCCAGCAGGCCCACCACGGCGGTCAGCTGCTCGTCGCTCAGGATCGGGACCAGCAGCACGCCCTCGTCCGGGACGGCCTGCGAGCCGGCGACCCCGTCGAGCCCGGTCTCCGCCAGAGAACGGGCCATGCCCGGCAGGTCGGAGGCGTCGACGGGGCGGATCCTCAGGGTCCGGCCGCCGACGCGGGCCTTCAGCTCGTCGACCTTGCCGTTGGCGATGACCTTGCCCTTGTCGATGACCGTCAGCTCGTTCGCGAGCTGCTCGGCCTCCTCCATGTACTGGGTGGTGAGCAGGACGGTGGCCCCCTCGGCGACCATCCGCTGCACCTCGTCCCAGACCTCGTTGCGGGTTCGGGGGTCGAGGCCGGTGGTCGGCTCGTCCAGGTACAGCACGGCCGGGCGGCCGATCATCGAGGCGGCCAGGTCGAGCCGGCGGCGCATGCCGCCGGAGTAGTTCATCGCGGCCTTCTTGGCGGCGTCGGTGAGCGAGAACCGCTCCAGCAGCTCGTCGGCGCGCGAACGGGCGTCCTTGCGGGGCAGGTCGAGCAGCCGGCCGATCATGTAGAGGTTCTCCCAGCCGGAGAGCTTCTCGTCGACCGAGGCGTACTGGCCGGTGAGGCCTATGGTGCGGCGCAGCTGCCGCGGCTGGCGGACCACGTCGTAGCCGGCGACGGTCGCGGTCCCGGCGTCCGGGACGATCAGGGTGGACAGGCAGCGGACGAGGGTGGTCTTGCCCGCGCCGTTGGGGCCGAGGACACCGAGGACCGTGCCCTCGCGGACGTCCAGGTCGACCCCGTCCAGGGCCTTCGTCTCGCCGTAGTGCTTGACCAGCCCCCGTACCTCCACGGCGTGCGAGCCGCTCAGGGGATTCTTGTCGTTTCGCGTCATGTCCACCATGGGACCATCCGCCACCGACAACGCACCGACAGTGCACCGACAGCCGACCGACAAGGAGCCGTCCACAAGCCCGCGGGGGGCCCGCCCGGTGCCCTCTCGGGACGCCGGAGGCCCGCCGACGGGCGTCGGCGGGCCTCCGGTACGGGCTCGGCGGGCCAGTGGAACCGCTCAGTGGAACCGCTCAGTGGAACCGCTCAGTGGAACGGGTCAGTGGAAGCTGTGCTCGGCCTGCGGGAACGTTCCGCCGACCACGTCCTCGGCGAAGGCCTTCGCCGCGTCGCCCATGGTCGCGCGCAGGTTCGCGTACTGCTTCACGAACTTCGGCATCTTCCCGCCGGTCAGGCCCATCATGTCCGTCCACACCAGCACCTGCGCGTCGCACTCCGCGCCGGCCCCGATGCCGACCGTCGGGATGTGCAGGGACCGGGTGACCTCGGCGGCCAGCTCGGCCGGGACCAGCTCCAGCACCACCGCGAAGGCGCCCGCGTCCTGCGCCGCCTTGGCGTCGCGCAGCAGCTGGTGGGCGGCCTCGTCGCCGCGGCCCTGCACCCGGTAGCCCATGGCGTTCACGGACTGCGGGGTCAGGCCCAGGTGGGACATGACGGGGATGCCGGACTGCACGATCAGCTCGGTCTGGTGCAGCGAGCGCTCGCCGCCCTCCAGCTTCACGGCCCCGACACCGGCCTCCTTCACGAGGCGGGTGGCGCTGCGCAGCCCCTGCACGGCGCCTTCCTGGTACGAGCCGAACGGCAGGTCGCCGACGACCATGGCCCGGCTGGTGCCCCGTACGACCGCGGCCGAGAGCATGGTCATCTCGTCCATCGTCACCGGGACGGTGGTCTCGTAGCCGAGGTGGCAGTTGCCCATGGAGTCGCCGACGAGGATGACCGGGATGCCGGCCTCGTCGAAGACGGAGGCGGTCATCGCGTCGTAGGCCGTGAGCATGGGCCACTTCTCACCGCGCTCCTTGGCGAGGGTGAGGTCACGGACGGTGGTCCGCCGGTTGCGCTTGCCCCCGTACAGGCTGGGGGCGGCGGCTTCGCGGGCAGGCGAAACGGCATGCGTCATTGCAACTGCTCCTTGATGTCATCTCGAGGCGCCCTCACGGCGTCCCCGGACTCACCCACCATGGTGGCACCTGCCGGGCCCGCGGCGAAAGTGGTGAGAGGACCCGTACGTCACACTCCGGCCCTGCGCGCGGAGCACTGCCTGCACCCTCATGGCCCCCTCTTGGCCCTCTCATGGTCCCCTTCCCGGCGGTTCGGCGCGCGCGGGAGGCAATGTGCGCGTTTCGTGACAAGCGGAACCTCGGCCGCACGGCAGCTCGTCCTCCCGGACGTACGGCCGGAACAACGGCACGGAAGGCTCCGTCGATCGCCTAGGGTCAAGGTGCGGGGACGGAGCGCAAGCACGGCAGCGAGGGCAGTGGCATGGCACAGGCGTACATGACGGAGACGGGGAACGGCGGCTCGGAGCCCGAGCCCTCCGGATCCCGCCTCCGGCGCCGACTGGCCGGGCTGCGCCGGGACCGGGGCATCTGGCGGCGCGGGATCGTGACCGCGGCCCTGGCCGCCCTGATCTCACTCGTCATGATCTTCCACGCCGAGCTGCCGAACGACGTGGGCAACCTCGGCAGCCTCACCGAGACCTTCCTGCCCTGGCTGGGCCTGGCCGTACCGCTGCTGCTCGCCGCCGCCGTCGTCCGCAAGTCGGCGACCGCCCTGATCGCGATACTGCTGACGGCCGTCGTGTGGGTCAACCTCTTCGGCAGCCTGGTCCTCGACAAGTCCGGCTCCGGCGGCAACCTGATGGTCGCCACGCACAACGTCGACGCCGACAACCCCGACCCGCGGGGCACCGCCGCCCAGATCGCCAAGTCCGGCGCCGACGTGCTGGCCCTGACCGAGCTCAAGGGCAGCGACGTCCCCGTCTACGAGCAGGCCCTGGCGGGCGCGTACAAGTACCACTCCGTCGAGGGCACGGTCGGCGTGTGGAGCAGGTACCCGCTCAGCTCCAGCGCGCCCGTCGACATCAAGATGGGCTGGACCCGCGCCATGCGCACCACCGTGGACGGCCCGTACGGCCAGATCGCCGTCTTCGCCGCCCACCTGCCCTCCGTCCGGGTCAAGCTCAACGCCGGCTTCACCGCCAACCAGCGCGACAACAGCGCCGGCGCCCTGGGCAACGCGCTCGCCGCCGAACCGCTGAAGAAGGTCATCCTGCTCGGCGACCTCAACGGCACCATGAACGACCGGTCCCTGTCCGACGTCACCTCGCAGATGCGCTCCACGCAGGGCGCGGCGGGCGACGGCTTCGGCTTCAGCTGGCCCGCCCAGTTCCCGATGGCCCGGATCGACCAGATCATGGTCCGCGGGATGAAGCCGGAGGCCTCCTGGACCCTGCCGCGCACCGGCAGCGACCACCTGCCGGTCGCCGCGCGGGTCAGCGTGAAGCCGTAGCCCGTACGTCTGTACGCCCGTACGGGTGAGGGAGGGGTCCCGCCGCTCCGGCGGCGGGACCCCTCCCTCACCTCACCTCACCTCCGGCTACGCGTGCTCGCGCCAGCCGTTCGTGATGGGCAGCCGGCGGTCCTTCCCGAAGCCCTTCGCGGAGATCTTCGTGCCCGGCGGGTACTGGCGCCGCTTGTACTCGGCCGTGTCCACCATCCGCAGGGTCCTGGCGACCAGCGCGCGGTCGAAGCCGGCCCCGACGATCGTGTCGATGCCCTGGTCGCGGTCCACGTACAGCTCCAGGATCGCGTCGAGCACCGGGTAGTCCGGCAGGGAATCCGTGTCCACCTGGCCCGGGCGCAGTTCGGCGCTCGGCGGCTTGACGATGGAGTTCTCCGGGATCGGCGGGGTCTCGCCGCGCTCGGCCGCGGCCCGGTTGCGGTAGCGCGCGAGCCGGAAGACGTCCGTCTTGTAGACGTCCTTGATCGGGCCGTACGCGCCCACCGAGTCGCCGTACAGGGTGGAGTAGCCGACGGCCAGCTCCGACTTGTTGCCCGGGGCCAGCACGATGTGGCCCTCCTGGTTGGAGACCGCCATCAGCATCGTGCCGCGCAGCCGGGACTGGAGGTTCTCCTCCGCCAGGCCGGTCAGGCCCAGCGAGCCCATGTACGCGTCGAACATCGGCTCGATCGGCACGGTCCGGAAGTTCAGGCCGGTCCGGTCGGCGAGGTCGGCGGCGTCGCCCCTGGAGTGGTCCGAGGAGTACTTCGAGGGCATCGAGATGCCGTACACGTTCTGTGCGCCGATCGCGTCGCAGGCGATGGCCGCGACGAGCGCGGAGTCGATGCCGCCGGAGAGTCCGATCAGGACGGAGCGGAACCCGTTCTTCCTGACGTACGCGCGCAGGCCCACGACCAGCGCGTCGTAGACCTCCTCGTCGTCGTCCAGGCGGTCGGCGTAACCGCCGGTGACCACGGGCTCGTACGGCTCGACCGGCTCCTCGGAGAGGATCACGCGGTCGATGCGCAGCCCGTCGCCGACGAGGCCCTCGGGGGCATCGGCGCGGGCGGCCGGCAGGTCGAGGTCGACGAGGACGCAGCCCTCGGAGAACTGCGGGGCGCGGGCGATGACCTCGCCGTCGGCGCCGACGACGATCGAGTCCCCGTCGAAGACCAGCTCGTCCTGCCCGCCGATCATCGCCAGGTAGGCGAGGGTGCAGCCGGCCTCCTGGGCGCGCTTGCCCACCAGCTCCAGGCGCTGGTCGTCCTTGTTGCGCTCGTACGGGGAGGCGTTGACGGAGATCAGCAGCCCGGCCCCGGCGGAGCGGGTGGCCGGGACGCGGCCGCCCTCCTGCCAGAGGTCCTCGCAGATGGCCAGGGCCACGTCGACGCCGCGCACCCGGACGACCGGCTGGGTGTCGCCCGGCACGAAGTACCGGAACTCGTCGAACACGCCGTAGTTGGGGAGGTGGTGCTTGGCGAAGCGGAGGGCGACCTTCCCGCCGTACAGCACGGCGGCCGCGTTCTCCGGGGAGCCGGCGGGGCGGCCGAGCCGCGGCGCGGCCTGCTCCGTACGGTCGAGGTAGCCGACGACGACCGGCAGTTCGCCGAAGCCCTCGGCCGCCAGCCGCTCCGCGAGTTCGCGCAGCGCCGTACGGGAGGCCTCGACGAAGGAGGCGCGCAGGGCGAGGTCCTCGACGGGGTACCCGGTCAGCATCATCTCCGGGAACGCCACCAGGTGGGCGCCCTGCTCGGCGGAGTGCCGGGTCCAGTGCACGACCGAGTCGGCGTTGGCGGCGATGTTGCCGACCTGCGAGTCGATCTGATTCAGAGCGAGGCGAAGTTGAGGCACGGGCCCAGTGTAATCGTCTTTCTGACGCGATGTCCTGGGGCCGTGCCTCATTGCCGTGTCGTACGGCCTTCCCGGGCCTTCCCGGGCCGTCCCCGGCCTCCGGGGTCAGCCGATCGAGCCGCTGAACTTCGCGCTGGGCAGGCGGATGCCGGGGGAGATGTCCGCGACGAGGTGCTCGGTGCCCTCGGGGACCTCGTAGGCCAGGATCCCGCTGGCGGACTCGCCGGGCAGGATGTCGCCCCGGATCATCTTCGGGACGTCGCCGCCGTCGAAGGCCAGCTTGGCGGTCATGCCCTTGTCGTCGCGGACGTTGGGTACCGCGTAGATGACGTTGTGGGTCTCGGTGGAGTTGTTGGTGATGGTGAGCGTGAACTCCACCGCGTTCCCGACCGTCGAGTACTTGTTCTTCGTGACGTACTTCTTCGGCTTCGAGAGGGTGACCTTGATGCCGTTCGGGTACGAGTACGTCTCGCCGAACGCCAGCGGGGAATCGATGCCCGGGACCTGCGTGGGCGTCGGCGAAGGCGCCGGATACGGGTACGGGGACATGCTGCCGTCGAGGTCGGACGGGACCTCCCAGCCCTCGCGCAGCTTCTTGTCGGCCACGTTCGTGACGACGTAGCCGGTGAGGAAGAGGCCTCCGGCCGAGGCGCCGATGCCGAGCACGGCCAGGGCCGTGCCGGTGACGGCCATCGCCTTGCGGCCGGCGCCCTTCGAGGCGCGGACGAGGGCGCCGATGCCGATGCCGATGCCGACCACGGCGAGGATGCCGCCCGCCCAGAAGAGGAACGGGATGATGCCGATGACCACGGCGGCGATGCCGAGCGTGAGGGCGGCCACGGCCAGGCCGTTGGTGGTGCTCGGGGCGGGAGTGCCCCACGGGTTGCCCGGGGTGGCGCCGGGGGCGTGGGCGCCCCAGGGGCCGCCGGCGGGCGGTACGGGCGGTACGGGCGCGCCGAACGAGGGGGCCGGGGGCATGGGCGCGGGGGGTGCGAAGGACCCGGGCGCGGGGGGCGCGAACGACCCGGGCGCGGGGGGCGCGAAGGGGTCGACGCGCGCGGGCTGCGGTTCGGGTGCCGCGGCGGGGGCGGGAGCGGGGGCCGGGGTCGGCTCCGGCATCGGCTCCTGGGCGGGTTCCGGCGTCGGCGCGTGCTCCGGCTCCGGCGTCGGCTCCGGCGTCGGCGCGGGCACGGCTTCCGGCTGCGGGGTCTTCTGGAGGGAGAGCGGCTGAGCCGGCTCGGCGGCCGGCTCCGGTATGGGCGTGCCCGCGGGTTCCGCCGGCGTACCGGACGGGGTGCTGGGCTGGTTCGGGGGCGTGCTCATACCTGGCAGGAGTCCTCACGGTGGTGGTGTACGCGGTGATCGCCAAGCCTGCCATGCGCCTCTGACGGCTCCAAGGGAATTGGACCCCCGGCCCGCACTCGGGCGGCCGGGGGTCCAACCCCTGCTCAAAGGGGCTACCGCTGGTAGCCGAGCACCGTCATCATCCCGGCCTCCGCGTGGTACACGTTGTGGCAATGCGCCATCCACAGCCCGGGGTTGTCGGCGTCGAAGTCCACCGTCAGCTTCGAGTTCGCCAGGATCAGGGCGGTGTCCTTGCGCGCGCCGCCCGCGCCCCCGCCGAGGGCGAAGGTGTGCCCGTGCAGGTGCAGCGGGTGCCACATCGTTGTGGAGTTGTTGAACTCCAGCCGGACCCGCTCGCCCGCCTTCACCGGGTGCCGCTGGTCCGGGGTGTACGGCTTGCCGTCGAAGGCCCAGTCGTACTTCTCCATCCCGCCGGTCAGTTCGATGCGGATCGTGCGGTCCGGAGCACGGGCCGGCAGCGCGGCGGGCTCCGCCGCCCGCAGCGCGTCCGCCGTCAGCGGCCTCCCGGCCAGCTCGGCGGGCCGGGTCTCGGCCGTGGGCGCCGTACCGGAGCCGGTGCGCAGCAGGGCGAGGGCCGAGGCCGAGCCGCCCTTGCCCTCGGCGAGCGCGGTCAGCGGAAACACCCCGTCCCGCGCGGTGACGAGTACGTCGTAGCGCTCGCCCATGCCGAGCAGCAGGGAGCCGGTCTTCGCGTGCTCGACCGGATAGCCGTCGGTGTGGGTGACCGTCAGCTCGTGGCCGCCGAGGGCGATCCGGAAGGCGGTGTCCGCGCCCGCGTTGACGATCCGGAGCCGGATCCGGTCACCCGGCTTGGCGGTGAAGACCGAGGGGTCCTGCGCCGTCCGGCCGTTGACCAGGTAGTGCGGGTACGCCACGTCGCCCGGGTCCTTGCCGAGGACGTCGCTCTCGCCGCCCATGAGCAGCCGCGAGGGCGCCCCGCCGGCCGCCGGGGTCTGAGGGGAGGGGGTCGACGCGGCGCCGCCGTGGCCCGCGTGGCCGCCGCCCGCCCTCGTGTCCATGCCCTTGCGGAGTTCAGCGAGGACCGCGTCCGGGGTGGAGCCGTCCATCCCGTCGAGCCAGTCGTCCAGCACCACCACCCACTCCGCGTCGTACGAGAGGGGCTCCTTCGGGTCCTCGACGATGAGCGGCGCGTACAGGCCGCGGTCCAGCTGGACGCCCGAGTGCGGGTGGAACCAGTAGGTCCCCGGGTGCGGGACGGCGAAGCGGTACGCGAAGGACCCGCCCGGGGCGACCTCCCGCTGGGTCAGGCCCGGGACCCCGTCCATGTCGTTGCGCAGGGCGAGGCCGTGGCAGTGCAGGGAAGTGGCCTCGGGGAGGTTGTTGGCCAGGGTCAGGGCGAGGGTGCCGCCCGCGGTGACCCGGACCTCCTGGCCGGGCAGCCGGTCCCCGTACGCCCAGGAGCGGACGGTGAGCCCTCCGCCGAGGTCGAGCGGGGTCGCGGTGGCGGTCAGCTTGACCTCGGAGACCGGTCCGGTGGCCTTGCGGGCGGCTTCGGCCGCCCGCACCTCGGGCCCGGCGGGGTCGACGTAGCCGCCCGGCGAGGCGGCGGGGGAGGGGCCGCCGTGGTTCATGGAGCCGTGGTCCGTGCCGGTGCCGCCGGACGTGCCGGAGCCGCCGTCGGAGCAGGCGGCGAGCAGCCCCGAACCGGCGAGGGCGGCGGTGGCGCCGAGGACGGCGCGGCGGGTGGGGCGGCCGGGGTGGTCGGGGTGGTCGGGGCGGCCGGGGTGACCAGGGCGGTTGGGAAGAGAGCGCATGGAAGCACCTCGTGATGTGTCGTACGAGCGGATGGGCGCCGTCTGCTGCCGCCGACCGGGCCGTGTGAGGGCACGCGGGGACGGCAGCGGGCCCGTCGCTATACGCGCAGGACCGCCAGCCGCGTGAGGAGTTCGCGGGGTGAGGGCGGATCGGGTCCGCCGGACCGGCCCGGCGCGCGGGCCGCGCCCCCGAGCGGCGCGGCGTCGCGGGAGCCGGCCGGTCCGGCGCCCAGGATCAGCAGGGTGAGCCCGCCGAGCACGGCCAGGCACACCGACATCGGGTCCATGCCGGTCCCGGCCGGCGGGGTCCCGGCGGCGGGGGTCCGGTCGCCGGAGGCCTGGTCGCCGGAGGCCTGGTCCGCAGGGTCCGGGCGGTGCCCGGCGGTGTGGCCGACCGCATGCCGGGCCGGGGCAACGGCGGCGGCCGCGGCCGCGTCCTCCATGGCGTGGGACCGACTCGGATGGCCCAGGGTGTGCATGGTGACGATGCCCAGGAGCAGCGCAGCGAGCAGCAGCAGCCGGGGCCACCGGGTGGCCCGCTGTGCGGTGCGCTGCGCAGGGCGCGTCATGGCCGGAACCCTACCCCGGGTGGGTATCTGATCGTAGGACCGGGTCCGCCGTGTTGAGGATGATGCGCAGTATGTCCACAAGTCCTGAAAAGGCTCCGTTCGGTCCGTTCACCAGGAACCCGTGGCCGGTCGCCCTCCTCATCGGCCTGGGCGCCGCCGCTTACACCGCCTGGGTGCTCGAAGTCGTGCTCTCCACCGGTCTGAACCCCATCGAGACGTACGTCAGCGAGCTGGCGGCCCGGGACCAGCCGCTCGGCGGGCTGTTCCGGGCCACCGACTTCACCGCGGGCGTGCTCGCCTTCGCGGGCGGCCTGCTGGGCCTCGCCTGGCAGCTGCGGGACGGATCCCGGCGGCCCTGGTCGGTGGTCGGCTGGGCCGGCGTCACCCTGTTCGGCGCGGCCACCGCCGCCGACGCCTGGCTCCCGCTCAGCTGCACGCCCACCGCGGACCCCGTGTGCGCCGCCCGGGAGACCGCCGGCCTGGTCCCGGCCACCCACCAGGCGCACGCCGTCAGCAGCAGCCTCGCCATGACCGGCGCCCTCGTCGGGATCGTGGCCCTCACCTTCGCCGCCCGTCGCCACCGCCGGCTCGCCCCGCTCGCCCGCTACGGTCCTGCCCTGGTCGTACTGGAACTGCTGGCCACCGTCTGGACGCTGACCGCCATCGCCCTGTTCACCGCCGGGCGCGGGACCTGGGCGCTCGGCGCCGGGCAGCGGATGCAGGTGCTGCTCGTGGCGCTCTGGCTGGGCCTGCTCGCGTACTCCGTCCACAAGGAGCGGCGCACGTGACGGCGGGGACCCGGGGCGGGCGCTTCGTGCGGGTGGACGGGGTGCCCCTGCACGTCGTCGTCGAGGGTTCCGGGCCCACGGTGGTGCTGAGCGCCGGGCTGGCGATGGCCTGGTTCGACTGGGATCCCGTGGCCGCGCTGCTCGTCGCGCAGGGCCGTACCGTGGTCCGCTTCGACCGCCCCGGGCACGGGCTGAGCGCCCCCGCCACCACCCCGCCGACCGCCGCCGGGGAGGCCCGCCGGATCGCCGGGCTGCTGGACGCGCTCCGCCTGTCCGGCCCCGTCACCATCGCCGGGCACTCGATCGCCGGGTTCCACGCCGAGGCCTTCGCCCGGCTGTACCCCGAGCGCACCGCGGCCCTGGTCCTGGTGGACACCAGCATCGAGGAGGCCCCCCGTACGGTGCTGCCCGCCGGGGTGCGCACCGGCGCCGCGCGCGTGCTCGGCCGGACCCTGACCGCGGCGGGGCTGCCCGCGGCGCTGGGCCCGCTCGCGCGCCGCGCCGCCGTACGGGCCTCGCGCACCGGCGGTTCCGACCGCTCCCTGCCTTCGGCGGGGGGACCCCCAGCCGCGCGGGACCTCGTACGGCGCGTCTACCGCACCGGCCGGGTCTGGCGCGGCGCCCTGCTGGAGAACGCCCGCTACCCCGACACCGCCGCCGAGGTGCTCGCGCTGCGGACCGGGCACCCGCTGGCCGCGCCCGCCACCGTCCTCGCGGGGTACGACGGCTCGTCGCGGCGGGGGGCCCTGCGCTGGCTCGCGCGCCAGGCGGAGCTGGCCGCCCGGCTCGGCGCCCGCTTCGAGGTGGCCGAACCGGCGGGGCACCTGGTCATGCTGGACCGCCCGGGCCTGGTGGCGCGGGCGGTCCTGGACGCGGACGCGGGGTGAAGGGGGCCCGGGAACCGCGCCCCGGGCCATGTCACCGCGGGTGACCGTGACGCGTCACCCGCGCGGCGCGGCCCCGCGCTGCTTCAGCATGTCCGCCATGAGGGTGAGCTCCGACTGCTGCGCTTCGACCATGCCCTGGGCCAGCGCCCGCTCGGCGGGGGTCTCGCACTGCTTCGCGCAGCCCTGGGCCATCGCGACCCCGCCCTTGTGGTGGTCGGTCATCAGCTGGAGGTAGAGCACCTCGGCGTCCCGGCCCTCGGCGGTGCCGAGCTGCGCGAGCTCCTCCTTGGTGGCCATGCCGGGCATGAGCGCGCCGGGCTTGGTGGTGGCCCCGCCCATGTCGTGACCGGTCGTGTCGTGACCGGTCGCGCCGTGCCCGGCCGTGTCGTGACTGGCCGCGCCGTGCCCGGCCGTGTCGTGACCGGCCGCGCCGTGCCCGCCGTGCTGGTCGGACGTCCCCATCCAGGACATCGGCGGCTCGTCGGCCACCACCTTCGGCAGCCCCCACAGGTCCAGCCAGCCCAGCAGCATGCCCCGCTGGTTGGCCTGGGTGTTGGCGATGTCGTACGCGAGCCCGCGCACTGGCTCGTCCTTGGTGCGGTCCCGCACGATGAACGACATCTCCACCGCCTGCTGGTGGTGCACGGCCATGTCCCGGGCGAAGCCCGCGTCCGGCGAGTAGAGGGCCGGCGCGCGGGCCGCCGTACGGGAGCCGTCGCCGTCTCCGCTCGCGGAGGCGACCGTGGCCGCCACCGCGAACAGCAGCGCGAGCAGGACGGCCGTCCCGGCCGCCCAGTACGTACGGGTCACTTCTCGGCCAGCCCGTTGGTGCAGGCCGCGCCCGGCTCGGGGGTCTGCGGGCCCTGCACGTACTTGGTGAAGAACTGCGCGACGCGCGGGTCGTCCGCCTTGTCCACCGTCAGCTGCTTGCCCCAGGCGCTCAGCATGATCGCGCCGGCCTGCTCCTTGTCCGGGCTCATCAGCGTGTACGGGGTCTTGGCCACCTTCCCGGCGAGCGTGTCGACGTCGCCCTTGGCGGCCTTCTCGCTGTACGTCACCCAGACCGCTCCGTGCTCCAGCGAGTGCACGGCGTTGACCTCGGGGATCGCGTTCTTGTAGACGTCGCCGTTGCAGTTCATCCAGCGCGGGTTGTGGTCCCCGCCGACCGGCGGGTTCATCGGGTACTTCACCGGGGTCTCGACGTGGTTGCGGCCCAGCGTCTTCGCGTCCCAGGTCTGCTCGCCGTTCACCGGGGCCTTGGCGGCCGCCGCGGCGGCGTCCTTCTTCTCCTTCTTGTCGATCATCACCCAGGCGCCGAAACCGACGAGCGCGGCGACGACGGCCACGGAGGCGGTGATCGCGAGGGCCTTGTTGCGCCGGTCGCGGGACTGCTCGGCGCGGCGCATCTCGGCTATGCGCGCCTGGCGGGAGTTGTTGTCGGGAGAGGTCCTGCTGGCCATGTGCCCTGAATCCTTCTGCGGAGGGGGGTGGAGGGATGGATCCGGTGGAGCGCGGTACGGCGCCCGGACCCGTCAGGTCCGCAGCACTTGGAGGGCGTGGAGGTCGGGGGCGCGGGCGAGCGTCCCGTGCGGCCGGGCCGGCCCGCCGCGGGCGGCGCGCGCGACGGGATCCGGGGCGCAGCCGGGTACGGCCTGCGCGGGCGGCGGGGCGGGCAGCACGCCGGGGGCCACGTGCGAGAAGGGGGAGCAGCCCGGCGGCTCGTCGGGCGCGACGCAGACGGCGCGCGCGGTGGTCGCCGGGGCCGCGGCGGTGACCGCGGCCCCCGCCGTCCCGACGTGCGGCTCGCCCGGCCGTACGCACAGGAACAGGGCTCCGAACAGCACCGACAGGGCGACCGCGATGACGGCACGCCGACGTACGTGGCGCCCGATGCGCCCGCGTCGTATGTGCTCCCGGCCCCCCATGGGCGCAGATGGTAATGCTCATGACGGCCCCGAGGTCAGTGCGGGGGTGCCACGAGCTGTCAAGGATGCGTAATGTGGCGGAAACCGCGGCTGGCGATACTGGGCCCGCCCGATCGTGCCCCCACCACTCGGGGGAGTGGTGCACAGGCCGTCTGAACTGCGAGGATGAAGGCATGGACAAGCAGCAGGAATTCGTCCTCCGGACGCTCGAGGAGCGCGACATCCGGTTCGTGCGCCTGTGGTTCACCGACGTACTGGGCTTCCTGAAGTCCGTCGCGGTCGCCCCCGCCGAGCTGGAGCAGGCCTTCGACGAGGGCATCGGCTTCGACGGCTCGGCCATCGAGGGCTTCGCCCGGGTCTACGAGTCCGACATGATCGCCAAGCCGGACCCCAGCACGTTCCAGATACTGCCGTGGCGCGCGGAGGCCCCCGGGACCGCCCGGATGTTCTGCGACATCCTGATGCCGGACGGCTCCCCTTCCTTCGCGGACCCCCGCTTCGTCCTCAAGCGGATCCTGAACAAGACCTCCGACCTGGGCTTCACCTTCTACACCCACCCGGAGATCGAGTTCTTCCTGCTGAAGGACAAGCCGCTGGACGGGACCCGCCCGGTGCCCGCGGACAACTCCGGATATTTCGACCACACTCCGCAGAACGTCGGCATGGACTTCCGCCGTCAGGCGATCACCATGCTCGAATCGATGGGCATCTCGGTCGAGTTCAGCCACCACGAGGGCGCCCCCGGCCAGCAGGAGATCGACCTCCGGTACGCCGACGCCCTCTCGACGGCCGACAACATCATGACGTTCCGCCTGGTGATGAAGCAGGTGGCGCTGGAGCAGGGCGTCCAGGCCACCTTCATGCCGAAGCCGTTCTCCGAATACCCCGGCTCGGGCATGCACACCCACCTCTCCCTCTTCGAGGGGGACCGCAACGCCTTCTACGAGTCGGGCGCCGAGTACCAGCTGTCGAAGGTCGGCCGCTCCTTCATCGCGGGCCTGCTGCGCCACGCCGCGGAGACGGCGGCGGTCACGAACCAGTGGGTGAACTCCTACAAGCGCATCTGGGGCGGCTCCTCCCGCACGGCCGGCTCCGGCGGCGAGGCCCCCTCGTACATCTGCTGGGGCCACAACAACCGCTCGGCCCTGATCCGCGTCCCGATGTACAAGCCGGGCAAGACGGGCTCCTCGCGCGTCGAGGTCCGCTCGATCGACTCGGGCGCCAACCCGTACCTGACGTACGCGGTCCTCCTGGCGGCCGGCCTCAAGGGCATCGAGGAGGGCTACGAACTCCCGGCGGGCGCCGACGACGACGTCTGGGCCCTCTCCGACGCCGAACGCCGCGCGATGGGCATCGAACCCCTCCCCCAGAACCTCGGCGAGGCCATCTCCCTGATGGAACGCAGCGAACTGGTCGCCGAAACCCTCGGCGAGCACGTCTTCGACTTCTTCCTGCGCAACAAGAAGCAGGAGTGGGAGGAGTACCGCTCGGAGGTCACGGCCTTCGAGCTGCGGAAGAACCTGCCGGTGCTGTAACCCCTGTTCGACGCCCGTTGGGGCATGCGCGGCGCTCCGGGCCGGTGGTCGTCGACCGCCGGCCCGGAGGTGTGTCGTTGCCGGTCAGGCGAGTTTCCGGGGGCCGGGTGCCCTGCGGGTCCTCACCCCGGCGGCGATGAGCGCCAGGCCCGCGGCGACGATGCCGAGGTAGGCGACGGGCGGGAAGTCGACGACCTTGTGCAGCCAGCCCCACTCCGTGCCGAAGAAGGCCTGGGAGGCGAAGCTGATGAGCCCCTGGGCCCCTACGACGTAGCCGATGCTTTCGATGGTGTATCCGATGGTTGCTCGCACGGATCAACCCTCTCGCGGCGGCGCCGCGAGATCGTCCTCCGCGGGGTCGAGAACCCGGTAGGCCGAAGGATGCAGTCGCCCGGCTACTTCGGGGGCACCGCCCGGTGCCAGGGGGTCCGCGGGGTGGGGGTGGTGGGTGCGGTCGTGGTGATGTGGAGTTCCGCGTCCAGGCCCAGGACCGCCGCCGTCGTCGAGCCCGCCGGTTCCAGGACTCCGGCCGGGGCGCCCGCGTACAGCATCTGCGACTCCGTCCACGCCGGCGGGCCGCCCAGGCCCGTCGTGCCGACCGTGCCCGTGTCCGCGCGGCCCGACAGGAGGCGGCCCGCGACCCCGACGGCGCCGTAGCCCGCCCGGCCGCCGGCCTCCGTGACGCTGGAGACCTGCGGCTTGCCGGAGCCCGCCGTGACCAGGGCCGTACGGACCACCCCGGAGTCGGGGCGCCGGAAGTAGAGCCGGACGCCCGCGCCCTCCGCGGCCGCCGACAGCGGGACCGTGGTGGCCGGCAGCCCCGTCGGGAACGGTCCCTGGAGCGGGGCGCCCGGGCCGGGCTGGGTCCAGGCCAGTACCGACTTGGTGGTGGTGGCGTACACCTGGCGCCGCCCGGCGGCGTCCACCGCCGTCACCGGGTCGCTCTGCAGGTCCTCGCCGCCCAGGCGCTGCCAGGAGCCGAAGACGCCGTCCGGCTGCTGCTCGCGGGCGCGCAGGGTGCGGCGGGAGTCGCGGACGTAGACGGTCAGCCGCCCGTCGGGGGCGACGGCCGCCGCGGGCGCGCTGATCGCGGAGGTGCCCTCGTCGTCGGCGCCCTCGGGGGTGCCGAGCGACTGCCAGGGCCCGAACGGGCCGTCGGGCGCGGCCTGGACGGCGTACACGGTCTCGCGCCGGTAGTCCGCGGGGGACGGGCCCAGGCTCGTGCGGGTGGCGAAGATCGCGACGCGGCCGTCGGGGAGGCGGGCGGTGCTCGCGCCCGGGTCGATTCCGGTGCCGGGGAGCAGCTGCGGGCCGGCCCATGCGGTCCCCGGGCCGCCCGGCCGCGTCCAGTAGGCCATCTGCCCGTCCAGGGCGGCGAAGGCGTAGAGCCGGCCGCCGGTACCCGGCACCAGCCAGGAGGTGTTGTCGGCGCGGGCGTAGCGCAGCGACTGGGCCCAGTTGCGGCCGGTGGGGCTGCCGGCCACCTTGCGGTCGCCGCAGCCCGAGGGGCTGCCGCAGTAGTTCTGGTGGTCGAGCCAGGCGTATGTCTTGAGGAAGCCGGTCTTCGTCTCGGCCGTCTGCGGGTCCAGCGCGTGCGGCAGGGTGCCGTTGTGGTAGCCGAGGTAGTTCTGCACCGAGAACCGCGGCCGGTCGGTGACCTGGGCGGCGTAGGCGGCGGTGGCGGCCTGTACGAAGCGCGCGCCGTACATGTGGTCCTGGTGGTCGGTGTACTTGCCGGTGTCGTGGTAGCGGCCCGGCGTCGGGTCCTGCATGCGTATCGTCGTCGGCTTGTACAGCGCGAGCAGCCCGGCTATCGACTGGACCACCTGGTCCTTGGTGTACGCGTACTGCTGCTTGACCGGGGTTCCGGAGGTCAACTGGGCGCCGAGCGAAGGTATCTTGCCGTTCCACAGGCCGCGCAGGCTGTCCGGGTTCTCGGCGGTGGGGTTGCGGGCCTCGCGCATCTGCAGCCAGACCAGGTTGATGTGCGGCCGGGCCGTGAGGACGTCGAGCTCGGCCCGCCCGCCGCCCGCGGTGGATATGACGGTGCGCTGCCAGGCGCTGGTGCGGTCGCCGGTGGCCATCTGGGCGTAGGCGGCGCGGATGCCGTTCTGCCGGGCTTCCGCGTAGTGGGCGCGGTCGGCGGGCTGTTCCGGGTCCTTGACGCCGGAGCCGTTGGCCTCGTTGCGGCCGTCGGCCTCGCCGGAGGTCAGGTAGAGGGTGGTGAGCCGGAGGCCGGCGGTCAGCGAGCGGCTGAGGTCCGGGTTCATGAAGAACAGGTCGTCGTCGGGGTGGGCGACGATCTGGACGACCGATCCGGACGTGGTGCTCGCGACGATCGCGGCGTCCGGGTTCTGCTCCGGGGTGGCGGTGGCCTCTGCCGAGGTCTGCTGGCCGGTCGCGACGGCGAGCACGCCGGTGGCGCCGACGGTGAGGACGGGAAGGAGCGCCGCGAGGAGGAAACGGCGACGGGCAATCGGCATCGGGCACGCCTTGGGGTCGTTCCGGGCAGTCAGCTCATCCACTGAGAGGCCAAATCCCGGGACTTGGTTCACCGAAGGGCGCGATCACTCCCGATTTCCCGCCCCCATCGGCAAGACACCGCCCAGGGGGTGTCCGCAGACACCCCCTAGCGCTCGGCGTTGCGCGGACCCACCGGCAGCCACGGCGCCAGGTGCGCGTCCGCGTCGTCCGCCGACGAGGTCACGTACAGCCGCGCGTCGAGCCCCACCACCGCCAGGCTGACCAGGTTCCTGCCGGTCATCGTGGACGACGGCGCCCCGACGAACATCAGCGGCGACCGCTCCCACGGCCGCCCGGGCCCCAGGCCCGAGCCCAGCAGCCCGCCCGCCGAGCGGCCGGCCAGCACGTGCCCGCTCGCCGTCACCGAGCCGAAGCCCTGGAGCCCGCCGAGGTCGGTGAGGTGGTTGACCTTCAGCCCGCCGTCGCCCGTCACCAGGGCGGTACGGACGTTGCCCGAGCCCGGCTTGCGGAACCACAGCCGCACCCCGCCCTCGCGCCCCTCCGCGGTGAGCGGGAGCGTGGTGTCCGGCAACCCGGTGGGGGTGGCCCGCCCCAGCGGGGCGCCCGGCTTCGGCTGCACCCAGCCCACCACCGACTTGGTGGTCGCCGCGAACACCATGCGCCGCCCGGCGCCGTCGGTAGCGGCGACCGGGGTGCCGTGCAGGTCGGCGCCGCCGTACGAGGTCCAGGGCCCCCAGCTGCCGTTCGCCGACTGCACCCGGCCGCGCAGCGTGCCCGCGCCGTCGCGCACGTACGCCGCCGGCTGCCCGGAGCCGTCGACCGCGACGGCCGGTGCGCTGATGTCGGAGGTCCAGTTCTCGTCGGAGGTCTCGGGCGTGCCGAGCGACTGCCAGTCCCCGAACTCCTCCGTGCCGGGGCCCTTCTGGACGCAGTAGACGACCTCGCGCCGGTACTCCGCGGGCCGCGCGCCGAACGACGTACGGGTGCCGAAGACGGCGATCCGCCCGTCCGGCAGGGTGACGGTGGCCGCGCCCGGGTCCATGCCGGTGCCGGGCAGCAGGCGCGGCCCGCTCCAGGCGCCGATGGGGCCGGAGCGGTGCCAGAGCGCGACCTGGCCGTCGAGCACCTTGAAGGCCCACAGGCCGTGCTCCTTGTCGGAGGTCAGCCAGGAGGTGCCGGTGCCGCGGGCGTAGTTGACGGTGGAGGTCCAGCCGTTTCCGGCGGGGTGGTCGGCGACCTTGAGGTCGCCGCAGCCGGCGTCGCTGCCGCAGTGGTTCTGCTTGTCGAGCCAGGCGTACGTGTCGAGTATGTCCAGCTTCTCCTTGGCCTCGTCGGGTCCCAGGGCGCTGGGCAGGGAGCCGTTGGAGTAGCCGAGGTAGTTCTGCACCGCGAAGTGCGGGCGGTCCTTCGCGTCGACGTCCTTCGCGTACGCGGCGAGGGCGGCCTGCACGAAGCGGGCGCCGTAGAAGTGGTCCTGGTGGTCGGTGTACTTCCTGGTGTCGGGGAACCGGCCGGGGGTGGGGTCCTGGGTGCGGACGGTGGTCGGCTTGTACTGCTCCAGGACGCCGACGAGGGTGCGGACGACCTGGTCCTTGGAGTACGAGAAGCGCTGCTTGACGGGGGTGCCCGAGGAGAGCTGGGCGCCGAGCGCGGCCGTCTTGCCGTCCCAGAGGCCGTGCAGGCTGTCGGGGGCGCTGTCGTAGACGGTGCCGGCCTCGCGCAGCTGGAGCCAGACGAGGTTGACCTCGGGCTTGGCGACGAGGACGTCGACCTCGGCCTGGCCGCCGCCCTTGGTGGGGACGACGGTGCGCTTCCAGGCGCTGGCGCGGTCGCCGGTCGCCATCTGGGCGTAGGCGGCGCGGATGCCGTTCTGGCGGGCTTCGGCGTAGGCGGGCTTGTTGGGAGGGGTGGTGCTCTGTCTGCCTTCGGTGGCGTTGATGCCGTCCGCCTCGCCGGCGGTGAGGTAGACGGTGGTGACGGGGTGGCCGGCGGCTATGGAGTACCGCAGGTCGGGGTTCATGAAGTACAGGTCGTCGTCGGGGTGGGCGACGATCTGGAGAACCCGGCCGGGGTCGGGGGCGTCGACGGCTGCCGGGGCGGGGCCGTGCCGGTCGCCGCCGAGGCTGCCGAGGGCGCTGATGCCGCCGATTCCGCTGAGGGCCTCGCTGCCGCGGAGCAGGAACATGCAGCCCGCCGCGACGGCGGCGGCGCCGGCGATCCCCTTGACCACCCGGGCCCGGGCGCGTGCGCCCCGCTGTCCCGAGGCCTCGGCGGCCCGGGCCCGGCGCGCGGCGCGCCGGCCGGCGGGTGCGGGCTCCGCGGCCTCGGCGGCCCGCGCCCGCCTCGTCGCGCGCCGGCCGCCGGGTGCGCCGGCCCGGGCCGGATCTTCGAAGGGGTCTCCGCCCGGTCCGCCCGGCCAGGGGGTGTGCCCCTGGGAGGGGGGTCGTTCGGGCATGGGGGTCCTTCGACTGTCGGGCGGGAGCGGAGGTAAAGCGTCCGTATTTATGCAGATAATCCGATAATCGGGATCATGGTACGTGCCCGGTCGGGCCGGTGAGTCGAACGCCTGCTCCGGCTAGGCTCCCCCCAGGCCCTCACGGGCAGTGGCACAGGCAGCAGCAGCGACGGCGACGTACGCGGGAGGCGGCGGGATGACAGTCCCGGGACGCAGGAGCAGTACCTTCATGCGGCTGCTGCGCAGCGGCTTCACCGACCCCTCGGCCGCCGCCCGGCTGCTCGACTCCGACGCGCTGGCCTCCGTACGCACCGATCCGGTGCTCCTCGACGCCCTCGGGGCCACCGCCGATCCCGACCTCGCCCTCCTCGGGCTCGTACGGCTCGCCGAGGCGCAGAGCGAGGGCGAGCGGCCCGCACTCCTCGACACCCTCGTCAGCGCCAAGCCGCTGCGCGACCGCCTCCTCGGCGTGCTCGGCGCGTCCGAGGCGCTCGCCGACCACCTCGCCCGCCACCCCCGCGACTGGCACGCGCTCGTCACGTACGAGGCCGCCGACCTGCACCCCGGGCTCGCCGAGTTCGAACTGGGGCTCGCCCAGGCCCACGACCCCGTCGCCCTGCGCGTCGCCTACCGCCGCTGCCTGCTCTCCATCGCCGCCCGCGACGTCTGCGGCACCATCGACGTCGCCGAGACCGCCGCCGAGCTCGCCGACCTCGCCACCGCCACCCTGCGCGCCGCCCTGCGGATCGCCTCCGCGGCCGCCCCGGACGACGCCGCCGCCTGCCGGCTCGCCGTCATCGCCATGGGCAAGTGCGGGGGCAACGAGCTCAATTACGTCTCCGACGTCGACGTCATCTTCGTCGGCGAGACCGCCCCCGGCACCGACGAGGGCAAGGGCATCCAGGCCGCCACCCGCCTCGCCTCCCACCTCATGCGGATCTGCTCCGAGACCACCGTCGAGGGCACCATCTGGCCCGTCGACGCCAACCTGCGCCCCGAGGGCCGCAACGGCCCGCTCGTCCGCACCCTCGCCTCCCACCTCGCCTACTACCAGCGCTGGGCCAAGACCTGGGAGTTCCAGGCCCTCCTCAAGGCCCGCGCCGTCGCCGGAGACGCCGAACTCGGCGCCCAGTACATCGACGCCATAACGCCGCTGGTCTGGCACGCCGCCGAACGCGAGAACTTCGTCGCCGACGTCCAGAAGATGCGCCGCCGCGTCGTCGACAACATCCCCGCCGCCCAGGTCGACCGCGAGCTCAAGCTCGGCCCCGGCGGCCTGCGCGACGTCGAGTTCGCCGTCCAGCTGCTCCAGCTCGTCCACGGCCGCAGCGACGCCACCCTGCACTCCGGCTCCACCCTCGACGCCCTGCACGCCCTCGCCGCCGGCGGCTACGTCGGCCGCACCGACGCCGCCCAGCTGAACGACGCGTACCGCTTCCTGCGCGCCATGGAGCACCGCATCCAGCTGTACCGGCTGCGCCGCACCCACCTCGTCCCCGAGGACGAGGCCGACCTGCGCCGCCTCGGCCGTTCGCTGGGCCTGCGCACCGAACCCGTCGCCGAGCTCAACAAGGCCTGGCGCCGGCACGCCTCCGTGGTCCGGCGCCTGCACGAGAAGCTGTTCTACCGGCCGCTGCTCGACGCCGTCGCCCAGCTCGCCCCCGGCGAGACCAGGCTCTCCCCGCGCGCCGCCGGCCAGCGCCTCGAAGCCCTCGGCTACGCCGACCCGGCCTCGGCCCTGCGCCACCTCGAAGCCCTCGCCTCCGGCGTCACCCGCAAGGCCGCCATCCAGCGCACCCTGCTCCCGGTCATGCTCGGCTGGTTCGCCGACTCCGCCGACCCGGACGCCGGCCTGCTGAACTTCCGCAAGGTCTCCGACGCGCTCGGCAAGACCCCCTGGTACCTGCGGCTCCTGCGCGACGAGGGCGCCGCCGCCGAGAACCTCGCCCGCGTCCTGTCCGCCGGCCGGCTCGCCCCCGACCTGCTGATGCGCGCCCCCGAAGCCGTCGCCCTGCTCGGCGACCCCGGCGGGCTCTCCCCCCGCACCCACGAGGCCCTGGCGCAGGAGGTGCTCGCCGCCGTCGGCCGCGCCGACAGCGCGGAGGCCGGCGTCGCGGCCGCCCGCGGGGTCCGCCGCCGCGAGCTGTTCCGTACGGCCGCCGCCGACATCATCCGCTCGTACGGCACGGAGGACAGCCCGGCCGAGGAGGACGCCGGAGCCCTCGTCGACCGGGTCGGCGGCGCCGTCTCCGACCTCACCGCCGCCACCGTCGCCGGAGCGCTGCGCGCCGCCGTCCGCCACCACTGGGGCGAGACGCTGCCCACCCGCTTCGCGATCATCGGCGTGGGCCGCTTCGGCGGCCACGAGCTCGGCTACGGGTCCGACGCCGACGTCCTGTTCGTCCACGAACCCCGCGAGGGCGTCGACGAACAGGAGGCCGCGAAGGCCGCCCAGACCGTCATCGCCGAGATGCGCAGGCTGCTCCAACTCCCCACCGCCGACCCGCCGCTGCTCATCGACGCCGACCTGCGCCCGGAAGGCCGCTCGGGCCCCCTGGTCCGTACGCTGTCCTCGTACGCCGCGTACTACCGGCGCTGGTCCCTGACCTGGGAGAGCCAGGCCCTGCTGCGCGCCGAACCGGTCGCGGGCGACATCGAGCTCGGCGCCCGCTTCATCGAGCTGATCGACCCGCTGCGCTACCCGGCGGAGGGCCTCGGCGAGGACGCCGTACGGGAGATCCGCCGCCTGAAGGCCCGCATGGAGTCCGAACGCCTGCCGCGCGGCGCCGACCCCACGCTCCACACCAAGCTGGGCCGCGGCGGCCTCAGCGACGTCGAGTGGACCGTCCAGCTGATCCAGATGCAACACGCCTGGTCCGAACCGGGCCTGCGCACCACCCGGACCCGCGAGGCCCTGGCCGCCGCGCACGCGGCCGGGCTGATCCCGACCGAGGAGGCGCAGATCCTGGACGAGGCCTGGGTGCTCGCCACCCGGGTCCGCAACGCGGTGATGCTGGTCCGGGGCCGCGCCGGGGACACCTTCCCCTCGGAGGCCCGCGAACTGGCGGCGGTGGGCCGCTACCTGGGCTACGCGGAGGGCACGGCCGGCGAACTGCTCGACGACTACCGCCGCATCACCCGCCGCGCGCGGGCGGTGGTGGACGACCTCTTCTACGGGGCGTGACGCCCGGGGCTAGTGCACGGGCGGGTAGTAGGGCTCGGGCTGCGGCCGGTTCTGGCAGTTGGCGTTGTTCCATTCGCGCTGGTAGGCCCGGTCGTACCCGATCTTGAAGCCGCTCTGCTTGGCGCTCGACACCTCGTTGGGGTTGGGCACCCACAGCGGGTAGTTCTTCGGGCGGCACTGGCGTCCGTCGTCGGCGCCGCGGGCTTCGCCCTGCCGGAGGCCCTCGCAGCGGGCGCGGGCCTTCTGGTCCGTGGAGACGTGTCCCGTGGAGTAGTCCCAGACCGTGCCGTCCAGCTTGCACAGGGTCGCGGTCGGTGCGACGGAGACCTGGCCGGACGGGGGCTGCGCCGCGGCAGCGCCCGGTCCGAGGGTGAGCGCGGCCGAGAGTGCAAGTCCTGTCAGGGCGAACAGCGGTGAGTAGCGCATGACGTGCCTCCCCATCCAGTTCACTCCTGCTGGCGGGGCCCCGCCACTCGGCTACGCCGCGTGTGAGTCGGCGGGTGGGCAGTCGCGGCAGCGGCCCGGGACGGGGGAGCGGAAGGCGCGCTCGCAGCCGTCGCAGGTGCGCAGGGGGTGGATCTCGCGGTCGGGCGGTACGGGGCGGGCCGCACCGGGGTCGGGCAGCCGGGGCGGGAGCAGTTCCCGCAGGCGGTGGGCGAGCAGCGCGGCCGGGGAGTGGATGGCTGTCAGCGGCAGCGAACGCGTCAGCGCGGCGGCGACGGCGCTCGCGGTCACCCCGCGCTCCAGCCACACCGCCGCGGCGGGCGCCAGCCGTACGGTGTCCCGCTCGGACAGGACCAGTCGGGGATCCCGCAGCCGCAGCCGGGCCAGCAGCTCGCGGGCCTGGAGCTCGGCCTCGGAGACGGTGTCCGGGGCGGGGTCCGGCTCCGGTTCGGGGTCCGGTTCGGGGTCTGGCTCGGGAGCCGGCTTCCGCTCGGCCGCGGTGGGCTCGGTGCGCCGCTCGCGCGCCGCCGCCGCCATCGCGGGCGGGTTGTTGTACGAGACGGTGCAGGTCACGATCCGGCCGGTGGGGAGCCGCTCGTGGTAGCGGGCCAGGTAGCCGTGCTCCTCCAGCTCGCGCAGGGTGGCCGCGATGCGGACTTCCCCCTCGGGGAAGCGTTCGGCGAGGGCCTTGATGGTGACCTTCGCGCCCGGCGGGAGGGACTGGATGTGCGTGGCCAGACCGATCGCGCCCATGCTCAACTCGCGGTGCTGGGCGAGGTGGTTGCCGATCTTGACGTAGCCGCGGTGGTGATCGTGATTGATGTGCCGGATGCCCGACGAGACGCGCGAGGGCGCGCTAAACTGCTGATCAGCCATGGAAGGGTAGATGCCTTCTCTTGGTCAGGCCCTCGGTCGGGATTGGCGTCCCGTACGAGGGCCGAATTGCGTTTATGGGGTTGTCGGGGGTTAGCGTGCCCGACGGATTGGCATATGCGCCAGTCGGGTTGGGGTGATTCACCCGTCCGAGTGAGAGGGGAGGGGGAGGTGAGGAGAGGTCATTTCCCCCGGTTGTTTGTCTTTAGGTGTCGAGCGTCACCGGCTATCGCCCCACCGGAGCGTGGAAACCTCGATCCGGCGAAATCGGACTTTCCGATTCCCGTGCCTGGACGTGTGCATCCGTGCTTAGCCTGAAGGGAGTTGCAGGCCAACGGAGGTGGCAGTGAGCGCAGAGGGCACCGACGAGTCGAGCTGGGCACTCGATCCGGAGGACGAATCCGGGGCGGTCGTCGCGGCGGTGGGACGCCAGTTGAAAATGTGGCGGGAAGCAGCCGGACTTGACCGATCCGCTTTCGCTGAACGGATGGGTTACGGGTCGGACCTGACCCGCAAGATCGAGAGCGGCATCCGAATTCCGCGCCCGGAGTACCTGGACAAGGCGGACGAGGTTCTCGGTGCGGGCGGGAAGATCGCCGCGATGAAGGTGGACGTCGAAAAGGCCCGCTATCCCAAGAAGGTTCGGGATCTTGCCAAGTTGGAATCCGAGGCGGTGGAGATCGGGTCCTACGACAACGGCGTGGTCCCGGGCTTGCTTCAGACCGAGGAGTACATCCGTGCCCTGTACGCGGTGAGGCGCCCGGCCTACTCGGAGGATCAGGTCGAGCGGCTGGTCGCGGCGAGGGTGGCGCGCCACGACATCCTCCGGCGACATCCGGCCCCGTTGCTGACCGTCGTACAGGAGGAGGCTGTTCTCCGACGGCCCGTCGGGGGCAAGATGGTGCTGCGCCGCCAACTGGAGCACCTGCTGGAGGTCGGCCAGTTGCGCAACGTGGAGATCCAGGTGATGCCCACCGCAGTCGAGGAGCACGCAGGCCTCGCCGGATCCCTCACGGTCATGCGCCTCAAGGACGGAACGACAGTCGGGCACAACGAAGTTCAGCTGGTCAGCCGCTTGATCACTGAACCCAAAGAGGTCCAGGTCCTGGACATGCGCTATGGCATGATCCGAGCACAGGCTCTGACGCCTCGCGAATCTCTGACGTTCATCGAGAAGGTACTGGGGGAGACATGAGTATCAAGCCGTCGGCTGAGGGCCTCTCCGCATTGATGTGGGTCAAGAGCAGCTACAGCACCAACGACGGACCCAACTGCGTCGAAGTCGCCTGGACCAAGAGCAGCTACAGCACTGCCGACGGGGCCGACTGCATCGAGGTCGCCCGGACCCCCGGCACCGTCCTCGTCCGGGACTCCAAGCGGCCCGACGGCGGCCGGCTGGCCGTCGCCCCGGCCGCCTGGGTCGGGTTCGTCACTCACGCCACCGCGTGAGAAGCACGGGTTCGGCCGTCAAGGCCGTCGTCCGCTACCGGCGGCCGGATCCGGAGTGCTGGGCGGTCGTGGTCAGGGCGGCCTGCAACCCCCTCGGCAGCAGCTGGGACGCGGCCAAGGCGGTGGCCCAGGCCGGCCCCGCCGTCTCCGGGCACGCCGACCGGCTGGCCAGGGCCCTCGCCACGCGGCTCGGGAACGTCGAGGAGCTCGCGGTCGCCCTCGCCGGTACGGGGGACCTCCGCGCGCTGCCCGCCCTCCGGCGCATCGCGGAGGGCGAAGGGGTCCCGTTCCACGTCCCCTGGGTCTCGCACCTGGCCGCGCTGCCCGCCGCGGAACTGCTCCCGACGATGCGGGCGGTGCTGCGCCGGGCTCCGGCGAAGTACCACGCGAGCACCGCCGCCCTCGAACTCCTCGCGCTCTGGGGCCCGGCCGCCGCGCCCGCCGTACCCGAGGCGGTCCCGTACCTGGAGAGCCCGTACGCCTACGGCGCCCTGCGCGCCCTGGGCCGGATCGGCCCGGCGGCGGCGGGAGCGGCGGACCGGCTGGCCGACTTCGCCACCGGCCGCGCCCCGCGGGCCGCCCGCCACCATCCGCGGCTGGCCGCCTGGGCGCACTGGAGGGCCACCGGCGACCCGGCGCTCGCCCTCGAAGTGTGCGGGGCGGCCGTGCGGTCCGGGACCGCCAGCAACGGCCTGCCCTTCCTCGCCGACCTCGGACCCCTGGCCGCTGCCCACGCGGACACCGTGCGCGGCCTGATGGAATCGCCCGGGCCGTGGACCCGCGTCGCCGCGGCCCACGCGTACGCGCGGATCACCGGTGACCCGGAGCCCGCCGTGGCGGTGCTGCTGGCCGAGGTGGACCCCGACTGGACCGGGAACCCCGCCCTGCCGACCCGCGAGGCCGTCCGCCGGCTCGGCGGGATCGGCGCGCCCGCTGCCGCCGCGGCGCCCCTGCTGCGCCGGATCCTGGCGGCGCAGGAGCGGCTGAGCCACCCGTACGAGCTCGTCCGGATCATGGCCGACGAGGCCTACGTCCGCACCCTCACCGAGGCCCTCGAACGGATCGGCCCGAGCGCGGACGGCCCGGCGCCGGAGCCCTTGCCCGCCGCCCGGCGCGGGGTGCTGGAGCGTTGGCTGGGCCCGCGCGCAGCGCGCACCCGCTGACCGGCCGACCCCTCAGCCCGCTTCGCCCCGCAGGGACCGCGCGTACGTCAGGAACGCGGCCAGGCCCACGTCGAAGGCGGCGTCCGCGCGGCCCGGACCCACGGCCTCCAGGGCGTCCGCGAGCAGCGGGGTGTCGGGCGACGGCTCCCACATGGCCTCGGGGGCGGCCAGGTCCAGGGCCGATCCGAGGACCAGGTTCTCCAGCGCCGTCAACAGCGGCATGACCCGGTCGCGGGTGAACCCCGCGGCCAGCAGCATGCCGACCGCCCGCTCGTACTGCGCCAGCACCCGCGGGGCCCGCACCGGCGTGGTCATCAGCAGCGGGATGGCCCGCGGCGAGGCCGCGAAGGCGGCCCGGTACGAGCGCGCCCAGGCCTCCAGGGCCCGGTCCCACGGCTCCAGGTCCAGCGTTTCGCCGGCGATCCGGTCGCATACGAGCTCCCGCACCAGCTCCACCACCCCCGCCCGGCCGTCCACGTGGTGATACACCGACGCCGTCTGCACGCCGAGCTCCCGGGCGATCTGCGGGACGCTGAACTCGCCCTGCTCCTCGACGAGTTGCAGGGCGGTCGCGGCGATCCGCTCCCGGTCGAGGAGGGGGGTGTGCGGCCGTGCCATCGGTTTTCTCCCGCCGTGAGGTCTTCCCGTACGCCAAAACCGGAGGCTACATTGCCGCGAACCGAAGAACCGAAAGCCTTTAGGTTTAGGTCTCCCGAAGGGTGCACTGCCGCATGCCCGAAACGCCGGAACCGCCGACCGACGGACCCGCCCTGCGCCGCGCGGCGCTCGGCACCGCCGACATCTCCTTCTTCGTCGTCTCCGCCGCCGCCCCCCTCACCGTCATGGCCGGGGTGGCCCCCGTCGCGATCCTGCTCGGCGGGATCGGCGCGCCCGCCGGGTACCTCCTCGCCGGGCTCACCCTCGCCGTGTTCGCCGTCGGGTTCACCACCATGAGCCGCCACGTCCGCAGCGGCGGCGCCTTCTACGCGTACATCACCCGCGGCCTCGGCAAACGCGTCGGCATCGGCGCCGCCCTGCTCGCCCTCGTCGGCTACAACGGCATGGAGATCGGGGTCTACGGACTCCTCGGCACCACCACCGCCGACACCGCGCACGCCCTCGGAGGCTTCGATGTCCCCTGGCTCCCCGTCTCCCTCGCCGGCCTCGCCCTCATCTGGTACGGCGGCTTCCGCTCGATCGACTTCGGGGCCAAGGTGCTCGGCGTCCTCCTGGTCGCCGAGACCGGGATACTCGTCCTGCTCGCGGCCGGAGTGCTGATCAAGGGCGGCGCCCACGGGCTCTCCGCCGGCTCCTTCGCCCCCGGCGCGGTCCTCGTCCCCGGCACCGCCGCCGTCCTCGCCTTCGCCTTCGCCGCGTTCACCGGCTTCGAGTCCACCGTCATCTACCGCCGCGAGGCCCGCGACCCCGACCGGACCATCCCGCGCGCCACCTACATCGCCGTCGCCTTCCTCGGCCTCTTCTACGCCTTCGTCGTCTGGACCGTCATCCAGGCCTTCGGCGCCGAGGAGGTCCTCGCGGCCGCCGCCGAGGACCCCGGCGGCCTCTTCTTCGCCGCGATCACCACGTACGTCGGCCCCTGGGCGGCCGACCTCATGCACCTGTTCATCGTCACCAGCGTCATCGCCTCCCTCCTCGCCTTCCACAACGCCATCAACCGCTACGCGCTCGCCCTCGCCGAGGAGGGCGTACTGCCCGCCGCCCTCGGCCGGGTCCACCCGCGCCACCGCTCTCCGTACCTCGCCGGACTCGCCCAGACCGCCCTCGGCGCCGTCATCGTGCTCGCCTTCGCGCTCGCCGGGGCCGACCCGTACCAGCAGCTGCTGCTCTGGGTGAACACGCCCGGCATGATCGGCCTCATGGCGCTGATGCTGCTCGCCGCGATCGCCGTACCCGTCTACTTCCGGCGCACCGCGCACACCGAGGGCCCCTGGCGGACCGTGGTCGCGCCGGTCGCCGCCGCCGTGCTGCTGGCCGTCGCGATCTGCCTCGTCGTCTCCAAGGTGGGCCTGTTCACCACGGCCTCCACCACCGTGAACACCGTCCTCGTCGCCCTCGTCCCCGCCGTGTTCCTGGCCGGGCTCGCGCTCGCGCAGCGCCTGAAGACCCGCCGCCCGGAGGTCTACGCCCGGTTCGCCGCCGAGCCGACCGGGCCCGCAACCGACGTACCCGCAACCGACGTGCCCGCAACCGACGTGCCCGCACCCGACGTGCCCGCACCCGGCGTGCCCGCACCCGACGTACCCGAAGGAGAAGAGCCGTGCCCGCTGCCGACACCGTCCTCACCGGAGCCCGCGTCCGCACCCTCGACCCCGCCCGCCCCGAGGCCCGCGCGGTAGCCGTCCGCGGCGGCGAGGTCCTCGCCGTGGGCGACGAGGCCGACGTACGCGACTGGCGCGGCCCCGCCACCGAGGTGCTCGACCTCGGCGGCGCCACCCTCACCCCCGGGCTGACCGACGCCCACAGCCACCCCGTCTGGGGCATCGAGATGGCCACCGGCACCGACCTCTCGGCCGTCCGCGACCTCGACCGGCTCCGGGCCGCCCTGCGC
The DNA here is from genome assembly GCF_042890485.1 of Streptomyces sp. NPDC002181. Classification (NCBI taxonomy): domain Bacteria; kingdom Bacillati; phylum Actinomycetota; class Actinomycetes; order Kitasatosporales; family Streptomycetaceae; genus Streptomyces; species Streptomyces sp. NPDC002181. Next base: position 96,573 of record NZ_JBIASC010000009.1, read on the forward strand.
ACCGCGCCCCGCCCCGGGGGCTGGGTCCTCGGCCACGGCCTCGACCACAACGCCTTCGGCGGCCGTCCCGTCGACAAGACGCTGATCGAGGAGGCCTTGAACGGCGCACCCGCCTTCCTGCGCCTGTACGACGGCCACTCCGCGCTCGCCTCCGGCGCGGCCCTGACCGCCGCGGGCATCACCGGCCCGCGCACCTTCGACCAGCGCTCGGAGATCGTCTGCGATCCGGACGGCCGCCCGACGGGGCACCTCGTCGAGCACGCCGCGATGTCCCTGGTCGGCGCCCTCGCCCCCAAGCCCTCGGCCGCCGAGCGGCGCACCCGGCTCACCGCCCTGCTCGGCGAGATGGCCGCCACCGGCCTCACCGGCGCCCACGTCATGGACCTCGGCGACGGCGACGTACCGGCCCTGCTCGCGGGCGTCGAATACGACGGCGACCTGCCCCTGCGCCTGAAGCTCGCGCCCTGGTGCATGCCGGGCGCCACCGCACAGGACCTGACCGAGCTGATCGGACTCCAGGGCGTGCGCGGCCGCCACTGGCAGGTCGGCGGCGTCAAGTTCTTCATGGACGGCACCGTCGAGGGCGGCACCGCCTGGCTGGAGCACGCCGACTGCCACGGCCGCGGCACCGACGCCTTCTGGCCCGATCCCGAGGCCTACTCGGCGGCCGTACGGACCCTCGACGCGGCCGGGGTGCGCACCGCGACCCACGCCATCGGCGACGCGGCCGTCCGCCACGTCCTGGACACGGTGGCCTCGCTGGGCGAGCAGGCCCGGATGCGGCACCGGATCGAGCACATCGAGACCGTCCCCGACGACCAGCTGAAGCGGTTCGCGCAGCTCGGGGTGATCGCCTCGATGCAGCCGCCGCACACCGCGTACACCCGGGCCGACCACAGTGACGAGTGGTCGAAGCGGCTGGGCGCGGACCGGGCGGCCCGGGCCTGGCGCTGCCGGGACCTGCGCGAGGCGGGGGCCGTGCTGGCCCTGGGCTCGGACTGGCCCATCGCCCACCACGACGCCCGCCGGGTGCTGGCCATCGCCCGCAGCCCCCTGGGCGCGGCCGCCGCCGGGCCCGCCCTGACCGGGCTGATGGCCCTGGAGGGCATGACCTCGCACGCGGCGCTCGCGGCGGGGGAGCAGCGGGTGGCGGGCCGCATCGCGCCCGGCTACCGGGCGGACCTGACGGCCTTCGCCCTCGACCCGGTGGACACGGCCCCCGACGAGCTGGCCGAGGCCCCGATCCGGCTCACGATGTCGGGCGGCCGGATCACGTACGACGCAAACGCCTGAGGGGTGTCCGGCTGACACCCCCGGGCCTCAGGCGTGCAGGAGGCTCTGCGGGAGGTAGGCGGAGGTGACGCCGAGCCGCCAGCCGTGGACCTGGACGGCGAGCGCGGCCACGGCGATCGTGCCGGCCGGGAAGAGGGAGCGGGCGGGAGCGTCGGGGCCCGCGCCCTCGCGGAGGCCGGCGAGGTTCCCGGCCAGGGCGCGCTCGAAGGCCGGCTGGTCGTCGTCGAGGAGGACGCGCAGCAGCCGCTGGTCCGCAGTGAGCGCACCGAAGCCGTCCAGCCGGCGGGCGGCCTCCGCACGCTCGGCGGCGTCGGGCTTGCGCAGGGTCGCGTCCGGCCAGTCACGCGGCAGGTGCCCGGCCGCCGGTGTGAGGTAGAGGCACAGGGCGTCCATCTCGGCGAGCTCGGCCGGGTCGGAGTGCGAATCGAGCGGCGAGTACGGCACGCCGTCGCGCAGGGCGGGTGCGTAGTCGTTCCGCAGCAGCAGCCCGATCACCCGGTCCCGCTCCCGGACCACCCCGCAGGCCACGGACAGCGCGAAGGCGTCCAGCCAGGTCCGGGCCGTGGGCGCCTGGTCGACGGCGTCGCCGAAGGAGAGGTCCATGCTGCTGAGCTCCTCGTGGAGGAGGGGGAACGGCACCTCGAAGTCGCCGTTCGGGAAGCAGCCGAGGGAGAGCTCCCCGAGGGCGCATTCGGCGGCCGTCAGCAGCGCACGGCGTGCGACGGCTCCGGTCAGCCCGGGGTCCGCCAGCGTCCGTGCGCCGACATGGTCGAGGAGGTCGTCACGGGTCTCGTGGAGCCCCTTCAGGGACAGCCCGCCGCCGTACCGCAGCCTGTACCAATGGTCGTAGGCCCGCCCCGGGACGTCCTCCAGGGCCTCGGTTATCCGGTGCTCGCCCACCTCGTGCCGCTCCACGTCCCGCACGCCGCCTCCTTGATCGTTCCTACTGGCGACGCGCACGCTAACAACACGCACTGACATCGCCCGACCAGGGCGGCCCAGGCCGTGTCTAGGCTTTGCGGAACCGGTTCAGCAGGGCGGCCGTCGCCGGGTGCGGGCCGGTGGCCTCCGGCTCGCGCGGCAGCCGGTGCGGCAGCGAGCCGTACCAGGCCCGCGAGACCGTGTAGCCGAACGCGAGGCAGAGCATGCCGCCCGCGGCGTCCAGCCAGAAGTGGTTGGCGGTGGCCACGATGACCACGAGGGTGGCCACCGGGTAGAGCAGGCCCAGGATCCGGGCCCACGGGGCGGAGGCGACCGCGAAGATCGTCAGTCCGCACCAGAGCGACCACCCTATGTGCATCGAGGGCATGGCCGCGTACTGGTTCGACATGTGCTTGAGGTTGCCGGAGGCCATCGAGCCCCAGGTGTGGTGGACCAGCACCGTGTCCACGAAGTCCTGCCCGTTCATCAGCCGGGGCGGCGCGAGCGGGAAGAAGTAGTAGCCGAGCAGGGCCACGCCCGTGGTGGCGAAGAGGACCAGCCGCGTCGCCGCGTAACGCCCCGGATGGAAGCGGTAGATCCACACCAGGACACCGATGGTCACGATGAAGTGGAGCGTGGCGTAGTAGTAGTTCATGCCGACGATCAGCCACGTCACCGAGTTGACGGCGTGGTTGACCGAGTGCTCCACGGCGATGCCGAGGGTGCGTTCGAGGTCCCACAGCCAGTCGGCGTTCGCGAGGGCGGCCGCCTTCTGCTCGGGCACCGCGTTGCGGATGAGCGAGTAGGTCCAGTAGCTGACCCCGATGAGCAGGATCTCGAACCAGATCCGGGGCCGGCGCGGAGCCCGCAGCCGCGGCAGGAGAGCGCGCTGCGCCCCCGGACGGGCCTCGTCCCCGGTCACGTGGGGCGACGACACTTCCGTCCGGGTTTCCAGTGTCTTCACGCTCGATTCACCCATGGGGAAAGAGTCTGCCAGATGGCCTCTCGCCTTCGATCATCCCTCCGGACGGTCTCTGGCGCAGCCGCTCACCCCTGGGGAGTAGACGGTCCCCTACGTTGCCCTGCGCTGCTGCGGACCGGAGGCGGTGGATCCGCGGACCACCAGCTCGGGGAGGAAGACGAACTCGCTGTGCGGGGCCGGCGTACCGCCGATCTCCTCCAGGAGCGTGCGGACCGCCGCCTGTCCCATGGCCTGCACCGGCTGCCGGATGGTGGTCAGCGGCGGATCGGTGAACGCTATGAGGGGGGAGTCGTCGAAGCCGACGACCGATACGTCCTGCGGCACCCGCAGCCCCTGCTGCCGGGCCGCCCGGATCGCCCCGAGCGCCATCATGTCGCTGGCGCACACGATGGCGGTGCAGCCGCGCGAGATGAGCGCCGCCGCCGCGGCCTGCCCGCCCTCCAGGGTGTACAGGGAGTGCTGGACGAGCTCCTCCACCTCGGCCTCGTCGAGGCCGAGCCGCTCCTTCATCCCGAGCCGGAAGCCCTCGATCTTGCGCAGTACGGGCACGAACCGCTTGGGCCCGACCGCGAGCCCGATGCGGGTGTGCCCGAGCGCGGTCAGGTGGGTCACGGCGAGCTGCATCGCGGCGCGGTCGTCGGGGGAGACGAAGGGGGCCTGCACCTTGTCGGAGAACCCGTTGATGAGGACGTACGGGACGCCCTGCCCGCGGAGTTGGTCGTAGCGGCCCATGTCGGCGGTGGTGTCGGCGTGCAGCCCGGAGACGAAGATGATCCCGGAGACCCCGCGGTCGACCAGCATCTCGGTGAGCTCGTCCTCGGTGGACCCGCCGGGGGTCTGCGTGGCCAGGACCGGGGTGTACCCCTGCCGGGTCAGCGCCTGGCCGATGACCTGCGCGAGCGCCGGGAAGATGGGGTTGTCCAGCTCGGGGGTTATCAGGCCGACGAGCCCCGCGCTGCGCTGGCGCAGCTTGACCGGGCGCTCGTAGCCGAGCACGTCGAGCGCGGCCAGCACCGATTCACGGGTGCCGGCGGCCACACCGGGCTTGCCGTTGAGCACGCGGCTGACTGTGGCTTCGCTGACCCCCGCCTGGGCTGCGATGTCGGCTAGCCGTGCGGTCACGGGATTGGACTGTACCGGTCCCCGGCTCACAACGCCCACCACGTGCACGAATCCGGTGGCAGCAGCACGGTCCGGCCGTCGGTCTCCACCGGCGCGCTGGAGAGTACGGGACGACCCGGCGCGGGGAGTTCGAGCGGCTCGGAGCGGCTGTTGAGGGTGCAGGCGAACCCGGGCCGGGTGAAGAGGAGCACGCCCTCGGGCGCGGACAGCCAGGTCAGCCGGCCCGCGTCGGGGGAGCCGAGGCCGGGCAGCGCGCGGCGCAGCTCCAGCGCGGCCCGGTACAGCTCCAGGGTGGAGTGGGGGTCGCCGGTCTGGGCGGCGACGCTGAGCGGGCCCCAGTCGGCGGGCTGCGGGAGCCAGCTGCCGGCCGGCCCGAACCCGTACGGGGGCCGCTCGCCGGACCAGGGCAGCGGGATCCGGCAGCCGTCGCGCAGCCCGTCCTGCCCGGCGGAGCGCAGGAAGGCCGGGTCCTGGCGCACGGCGTCGGGGAGGTCGCCGACCTCGGGCAGGCCGAGCTCCTCGCCCTGGTAGAGGTACGCCGATCCGGGCAGGGCGAGCATCAGCAGCGCGGCGGCCCGGGCGCGGGCCAGGCCCTGGGCGCCACCCCCGTACCGGGTCACATGGCGTACGACGTCGTGGTTGGACAGCACCCAGGTGGTGGGGGCGCCGACGGAGGCCGTGGCCGCCAGGGACTCGTCGATGACGGTCCGCATCGCGGGGGTGTCCCAGGGACAGTTCAGGAAGCGGAAGTTGAAGGCCTGGTGCAGCTCGTCGGGCCGCACGTACAGGGCGAGCCGCTCGGAGGTCGGCGCCCAGGCCTCGGCGACCCCGATGCGGGGGCCCTCGTAGGAGTCGAGCAGCCGCCGCCAGGAGCGGTGGATCTCGTGCACGCCGTCCTGGTCGAAGAAGGGGAGCGGCTCGGTGCCGATCAAGGTGGCCTGGGCGCCGCGGCCGATGTCGGGCATGCCGGGCGCCTTGACCATGCCGTGGGCCACGTCGATGCGGAACCCGTCGACGCCGAGGTCGAGCCAGAAGCGCAGGACGGAGGAGAACTCCTCCGCCACCTCGGGGTGCTCCCAGTTCAGATCGGGCTGCTCGGGGGCGAAGAGGTGCAGGTACCAGGCCCCGTCGGGGGTGCGGGTCCAGGCGGGGCCGCCGAAGACGGACTCCCAGTCGTTGGGCGGGAGCTCCCCGCCGGGCCCGCGGCCGGGGCGGAAGTGGTAGCGGTCCCGGGCCCGGGCCGCGGGGTCGGCGAGGGCCTCGCGGAACCAGGCGTGCCGCTCGGAGGTGTGGTTGGGCACCACGTCCACGATGACCCGCAGGCCCAGCGCGTGGGCGGACCGGACGAGCTCGTCTGCGTCGGACAGGTCCCCGAAGAGGGGGTCGACGGCCCGGTAGTCGGCGACGTCGTATCCGCCGTCGGCCTGCGGGGAGACGTAGAAGGGGGTGAGCCACACGGCGTCGACCCCGAGCCGGGCCAGGTGGGGCAGGCGGGCGCGCACCCCCTGGAGGTCTCCGATGCCGTCGCCGTCGCTGTCCGCGAAGGAGCGTACGTACACCTGATAGATGACGGCATCGCGCCACCAGCCGCCGCTTGCGGCGACCTTGCTGGAAGCGCTTGCAAGCCGGGAGGCGGTCAGCTCATGGGTCATATAGGGGTCAACGCGCGCACATGCCCCCTGGTTGCGGGCCTGGTGCCCCGAAGGAAGTTCGAACAACCAGCAAGCGGCGGCAACCGTCAGGACACACGGATGTAACGATCGGCCCAGCTTGCAGAAAATTGCCGCAAGCTCTTTCGGTCGGCTTTCAGGCTTGTTACGTTCCCTGCAACTCGGGACCGCGAGGGCGCGGCCGGGATCATCGAAGGAGTTCATATGCGGCGTGGCATAGCGGCCACCGCGCTGGTCGCGACCCTGGCGCTCGCGGCGACGGCTTGCGGCGGTGACGACAAGGGCGGCGACGAGACCAAGGCCGGCGGGGAGCTCTCCGGCACGGTCACGTGGTGGGACACCTCGAACGACGCCGAGAAGGCCAGCTTCCAGAAGATCGCCGAGGCGTTCACCGCGAAGCACCCGAAGGTCACCGTCAAGTACGTCAACGTCCCGTACGGCGACGCGCAGAACAAGGTCAAGAACGCCTTCAGCAGCGGTTCCGAAGCCCCTGACGTGATCCGCGCCGACGTCGGCTGGGTCGCCGACTTCGCCTCGCTCGGCTACCTCGACGAGGTCCCGGCCGAGACGGTGAAGAAGGTCGACGCCGAGTTCCTGCCGCAGGCCGCGGCCAGCGGCAAGTACGAGGGCAAGACCTACGCCGTCCCGCAGGTCATCGACACCCTCGGCCTCTTCTACAACAAGAAGATGCTCGCCGACGCCGGCGTCCAGCCCCCCAAGACCCTGGAGGAGCTGAAGACCGCCTCCGCCGCGATCAAGGCGAAGACCGGCAAGGCCGGCCTCTACCTGCGCGGCGACGACTCGTACTGGTTCCTGCCGCTCATCTACGGCGAGGGCGGCGACCTCGTCGACGCGAAGACCAAGACGGTCACCGTCGACAACCCGGCCGGCGTCAAGGCGTTCAAGACCGCCCGCGACCTGGTCACCTCGGGCGCGGCGATCACCAACGCGACCGACGGCTGGACCAACATGCAGACCGCCTTCAAGTCGGGCGAGGCCGCGATGATGATCAACGGTCCGTGGGCCGTCGCCGACACCTACGCCGGCGACCAGTTCAAGGACAAGGCCAACCTCGGCGTCGCCGCCGTCCCGGCCGGCTCCGCCAAGGCCGGCGCCCCGCAGGGCGGCCACGACCTCGCCGTCTACGCCGGTTCGAAGAACCGCGCCGCCGCGCACGCCTTCGTCGAGTACATGACCTCGCAGGACGTGCAGGTGCAGTCCACCAAGGACCTCAGCCTGCTCCCGACCCGGACGGCCGCCTACGAGCAGCCGGACGTCAAGGCCAGCGAGATGGTCCAGTTCTTCAAGCCGGCCGTGGACAAGGCCGTCGAGCGCGCCTGGATCCCGGAGAACGGCTCCCTCTTCGAGCCGCTGAAGGTCGAATACACCAAGGCGATCACCGGGGCGTCGAGCCCGGAGGATGCGGCCAAGGCGACCGGCGCCGAGTTCCGCAAGATCCTCAAGGGTTGGAAGTAGTAGAGAAGATGGCTGCTGACACCAGCCAGTCGGTGGCGACGGCCGCGGGCGGCGACGGGGAGAACCCCGTCGCGGCCCGCGGCCGGAGCCGCAGGACTGACAGCGCGAAGCGAGGTGGCCTGGGGCGCGCCCTGGCCACCCACTGGTACGCCTGGGCCATGATCGCCCCGGTGGTGCTCGTCCTCGGTGTGATCATCGGCTGGCCGCTCGCCCGCGGCATCTACCTGTCGCTGACCGACGCCAACGAGCGCAACGTCGGCCGTACGATCGGCGCCAACCACATCGAGGCCACGTACAAGTTCGTCGGCCTCGACAACTACGCCGACGTCCTGGCCGACCCGGTGTTCCTGCAGCGGCTGGTGTGGACGGTGGTGTGGACCGTCCTGTGCGTGTCGATCACCTTCACGCTCGGGCTGGCCCTGGCCAACATGCTCAACCGGGACTTCCGGGGCCGCGCCGCCTACCGGATGGCGCTCATCCTGCCCTGGGCCGTCCCCGGCTTCGTCTCCGTCTTCGCCTGGCGGTTCCTGTTCAACCGCGACAGCGGCATCCTGAACAAGATCCTCGACGGGGGCGGCATTTCGGCGGTCCCGTGGCTCGACGACCCGACGTGGGCGAAGTTCTCGGTCGTCGCCGTCAACGTCTGGCTGGGCGTCCCCTTCATGATGGTCGCCCTGCTCGGCGGTCTGCAGTCGATCCCCGGCGAGCTGTACGAGGCCGCCGAGATGGACGGGGCCACGGCCTGGCAGCGGTTCCGGCACATCACCCTGCCCGGGCTGCGGGCGGTGAGCATGACCGTGATCCTGCTCTCCACCATCTGGACCTTCAACATGTTCCCGGTGATCTTCCTGCTGACGCGGGGCGGACCGGGCGACTCCACGGAGATCCTGGTGACCCAGGCCTTCCGGGAGGCGTTCGTGGCCAGCCCGCGCGATTTCGCGGGGTCCGCCACCTGGGGCGTGCTCATCCTCGCCCTGCTCATGATCTTCGCGCTGGTCTACCGGCGCTCGCTGCGCAAGCAGGGAGAGGTGTGGTGACCGTGACGACCCCGCGCACACGCATCAGGGGGCAGCGCTCCCCGCTCGCCTCCGCAGGACTGCACGTCACCCTGATCGTGGCGTCCGTGATCGCCGTCTTCCCGGTGCTGTGGGTCCTGCTGACCTCGATCAAGCCCGCGAAGCACGCGATCTCCACGGACTTCGTGAAGGAACCGACCCTGGAGAACTACCGCTACCTGGTGGAGTCGACCTCCTTCTTCACCTGGTTCGGCAACTCCGTGCTGGTGGCCGGCATCACCACCGTCCTCGGCGTGTTCATCGCCGCCACGACCGGCTACGCCGTCAGCCGGTTCAAGTTCCCCGGCATGAAGCCGCTGATGTGGACCCTGCTCATCACGCAGATGTTCCCGATGGCCATCCTGATCGTCCCGCTCTACAACCTCATGGGACAGCTGGGACTGCTCAACCAGCCGCTCGGGCTGATCATCACGTACCTCACCATCGCCGTGCCCTTCTGCGCCTGGATGATGAAGGGGTTCTTCGACACCATCCCGGTCGAGATCGACGAATCCGGCCGCGTCGACGGGCTCAACCCCTTCGGCACCTTCTGGCGCCTGATCCTGCCGCTGGCCAAGCCGGGCCTCGCCGTCACCGGCTTCTACTCGTTCATCACCGCCTGGGGCGAGGTCGCGTACGCCTCCGCCTTCATGGTCGGCGACGAACACCTCACCCTCGCCGGGGGCCTGCAGACCTTCGTCACGCAGTACACCTCCAACTGGGGTGCGATGAGCGCCGCCTCGGTCCTCATCGCCATCCCGGCGGCCATCTTCTTCCTCTTCGCCCAGCGTCACCTCGTCGCCGGGATGACGGCAGGCGCGACCAAGGGCTGACCCCCTCCCGCGACCCAGGGCCGACCACCCTGCCTGCCCCCTCTCACCCCCGGCCCGATCTCTTCAAGGACGACATGACCCAGCACCTCGCCGAAACGATCTCCACCCGGACCGGCAGCCCCCTGCCCGGCTGGTGGAGAGAAGCGGTGATCTACCAGGTCTATCCGCGCAGCTTCGCCGACTCCAACGGAGACGGCATGGGGGACCTCGAAGGCATCCGCAGCCGACTGCCGTACCTGAAGGAGCTGGGCGTCGACGCCGTCTGGCTCAGCCCCTTCTACGCCTCCCCGCAGGCCGACGCCGGCTACGACGTCGCCGACTACCGGGCCATCGACCCCATGTTCGGCACCCTGCACGACGCCGACGCCGTGATCCGCGAAGCCCACGGGCTGGGCCTGCGCATCATCGTGGACCTCGTCCCGAACCACTGCTCCGACCAGCACGAATGGTTCAAGCAGGCGCTGCGGGAGGGCCCCGGCACCCCGCTGCGCGAGCGCTTCCACTTCCGGCCGGGACAGGGGGCCGACGGGGAGCTGCCGCCCAACGACTGGGAGTCGATCTTCGGCGGTCCGGCGTGGACCCGGGTGGCCGACGGGGAGTGGTACCTGCACCTCTTCGCCCCCGAGCAGCCGGACTTCAACTGGGAACACCCCGCCGTCCAGGACGAATTCCGCTCCGTGCTCCGGTTCTGGCTCGACCTCGGCGTCGACGGCTTCCGCATCGACGTCGCCCACGGCCTCGTCAAGGCCCCCGGCCTGCCCGACCTCGGCCGCGACGAGCAGCTCAAGCTGCTCGGCAACCAGGTGCTGCCCTTCTTCGACCAGGACGGGGTCCACGAGATCTACCGCTCCTGGCGGAAGGTGCTCGACGAGTACGCGGGCGACCGCATCGGCGTCGCCGAGGCCTGGACCCCGAGCGCGGACCGGACGGCCCTCTACCTGCGCCACGACGAGCTGCACCAGGCCTTCAACTTCCACTACCTGACCACCGGCTGGGACGCGGCCGCGCTGCGCACCGCCATCGACGACTCGCTCGACTCGATGCGCCCGGTGGGGGCGCCGACCACGTGGGTGCTCTCCAACCACGACGTCGTACGCCACCGCACCCGCTTCGGCAGCCTGGAGCGGGCGCGCGCTGCCGCGCTGCTGATGCTGGCGCTGCCGGGGTCGGCGTACGTCTACCAGGGCGAGGAGCTCGGCCTGCCGGAGGTGACGGACCTGCCGGACGAGGTGCGCCAGGACCCCTCCTTCTTCAAGGCGAACGGCCAGGACGGGCTGCGCGACGGCTGCCGCGTGCCCATCCCGTGGTCGGGCGACCGGGCCCCGTACGGCTTCGGCGACGGCGGCAGCTGGCTGCCGCAGCCGGCCGAGTGGGCCGGTCTGAGCGTCGAGGCCCAGACGGGCGACCCGGACTCCACCCTGGAGCTGTACCGGGCGGCGCTGCGGATCCGCCGGGACCACGCCGACCTGGGCGCGGGTGACGCGGTGGAATGGCTGGAGGCGCCGGAGGGCGTACTGGCGTTCCGGCGCGGGGACTTCGTCTGCACGGCCAACACGACGGGGGAGCCGGTACGGATGCCCGCGCCGGGGACGCTGCTGCTGGCGAGCGGCGAGGTGACGGACCCGGGGGTCCTCGGGGCCGACACGGCGGTGTGGTGGCAGGGGTGACCTCCCCGCTCCGGCTGACGGACATCGCCGCGCAGGCCGAGGTCAGCGAGGCGACGGTCAGCCGTGTGCTCAACGGCAAGGCGGGCGTGGCGGCCGGCACCCGGCACCGGGTGCTGGCCGCCATGGACCTGCTGGGCTACGAGCGCCCGGTCCGTCTGCGCCGCCGCAGCAACGGGCTGGTCGGACTGCTGATCCCCGAGCTGACGAACCCCATCTTCCCGGCGTTCGCGCAGGTCATCGAGCAGGCGCTGGCGGGCCACGGCTACACGCCGGTGCTGTGCACGCAGACGCCGGGCGGGGCCACGGAGGACGAGCTGGTGGAGCAGCTGGAGGAGCGGGGGGTCACGGGGATCGTCTTCCTGTCGGGCCTGCACGCGGACGCGTCGCTGGACCCGTCCCGCTACCACCGGCTGTCCTCGCGCGGCATCCCCTTCGTCCTCATCAACGGCTTCAACGAGCACGTCAACGCCCCGTTCATCTCGCCGGACGACCGTGCGGCGGCGGACATGGCGGTACGTCACCTCGCGGACCTGGGCCACCGGCGCATCGGTCTGGCGATAGGTCCGACCCGGTACGTTCCGTCGGCCCGCAAGGAGGCGGGGTTCAAGGCGGCGCTGCCGTCGGCCGAGGCGGACGGCCTGATCCAGCGGACGCTGTTCACGGTGGAGGGGGGCCACGCGGCGGGCGGCGCCCTGCTGGACCGCGGCTGCACGGGCATCGTGTGCGGCAGCGACCCGATGGCGCTCGGCGTGATCCGCGCGGCGAGGGAGCGGGGCCTGAGGGTCCCCGAGGACGTCTCGGTGGTCGGCTTCGACGACTCCCCGCTGATCGCCTTCACGGACCCGCCGCTGACGACGGTCCGCCAGCCGGTCCGCGCGATGGCGAACGCGGCGGTGGGTGCGCTCCTGGAAGCGGTGGCCGGCACCCCGGTCCAGCGCACGGAGTACGTCTTCCAGCCGGAACTGGTGGTCAGGGGCTCGACGGCCCAGGTTCCCGAGGAGTAGGCCGTGAACGCCGCGGGGGCGGCCGACGTCACCGTCGGTCCGCCCCCGCGGTGCCGGCCGCGGGATCAGGCGCCGAGGTGGTGGCCCTTCAGCCACTCGTTCTCGCTGCTCTTCTCGCAGGACGAGTTGAAGACCGGGCCGGCGAACGCGGGCAGGTTGTGCGGCACCGCGGCGAACGTGGAGCAGTTCGACGACTTGGCCGAGTGGCCGCCGCCGAAGTAGTCGATGTCGACCCCGTCGGCCAGGGCGGCGCCGGCCCCGCCGAGCAGGATGCCGGCAGCCAGGACGGACGCGGTGACAGCGGAACGAATGCGCATGACTCCCCTAAGGATCATCGGAAGGACGCGCTGTTCGGTCCGCGCGTCGGCCGGTCCAACCGTCCGCGAGGGCTGTCGGGAACGGGTGTTCACTCCAATGCCCGCAGCTGTATCGTTTCGACACTCTGCGCCCCGTTTCGCGCCCCCCTGGTCGCTCAGGGGTTGCGCGGCCCGCGAGCGATGACCGGGGGGCCGCCCTCGCCGCCCCCGACGCCCCCGACGCCGTCCGGCAGGACGACGAGGAACCGCCACCGGCCGTCCTCGACGACGGCCAGTCCGGTGGCCGCGGCCGCCGCGAGCGCCTCGGCGGCGGGCCCGGCGCCTTCGGTCAGCTCGTCGAGACGGGCGTGGAACCCGGTCAGGTGCGCGGAGGGGCCGTTGATCCACGACCGCACCGCCGCGCCCCGGCGGAGGGCTGCCAGCAGCTCCTCGCGGACCCGGCCCTCGGCGGCCGACTCGACCCGCTCGTGAAGGCGTTCCTGGACGCACGGCTCCGTCGGAGCGTCCTTCGCCGCCCGGCGACACCGCCGGCATGACTGCAGGGCGTCGGGCTCGAACAGGTGGAGATACCAGGTGAGGCAGCGGGCCGCTATCCCGCAGAGCGTCCCGCGCCCGCCACCGGCGTGCTCGACCCCGGGAGCGCCCCTCACCTCGCAGGCCCCGAACCGGGCCGCCACCCGCGCCGTCGCGAACGACCAGCCGTCGTTCCGTTCATCGATCACGCAGGGAGCATGCCACCAGCGGCCGGTCGGCCCGCGACCGGGCCGTGACCGCTTCGCCGGCCGGCTCGGGGACGTGCGGCGGTGCCAACGGGCCTACGCGGCCCGCCCGAACGGCAGGACACGCCCCGGAAACAATTCTGCAATCTCTTGCGCAAACTCTTGCAGGCCTCTTACCTGGCCCCTACGGTCGCTGCAATCCCCACCTCTCCCGCCAGGAGGCCCCCCGCATGCCTGCCAGAGCCGTCAGAGCTGCAACTCTTTTCACCGCCACCGCACTTGCCGCGGCCGCCCTCACCGGCCCGGCACCGCAGGCCGCCGCCGCGGCGCCCGGGAGCAAGGACGTCACCGCCGTCCTCTTCGAGTGGCGCTTCGACTCCGTCGCCAAGGCCTGCACCGATGCCCTCGGGCCCGCCGGATACGGGTACGTCCAGGTCTCGCCGCCCCAGGAGCACATCCAGGGCCCCCAGTGGTGGACCTCGTACCAGCCCGTCAGCTACAAGATCGCCGGGCGGCTCGGCGACCGCGCCGCCTTCAAGGCCATGGTCGACACCTGCCACGCCGCCGGGGTGAAGGTCGTCGCCGACTCCGTCATCAACCACATGGCCGCCGGCGACGGCGTGGGGACCGGGGGGTCCTCGTACACGAAGTACGGGTACCCCGGGATCTATTCGGGCTCCGACATGGACGACTGCCGCGCCACGATCTCCAACTACCAGGACCGGGCCAACGTCCAGAACTGCGAACTCGTCCAGCTCGCCGACCTCGACACCGGTGAGGACCACGTGCGGGGGCGGATCGCCGGGTACCTCAACGACCTGCTGTCGCTGGGCGTCGACGGCCTGCGGATCGACGCCGCCAAGCACATGCCCGCCGCCGACCTCGCCGACATCAAGTCCCGGCTGACGAATCCCTCCGTCTACTGGAAGCAGGAGGCGATATACGGGGCCGGCGAAGCCGTCTCGCCCTCCGAGTACCTCGGCAACGGCGACGTGCAGGAGTTCCGCTACGCCCGCGACCTCAAGCGCGTCTTCCAGAGCGAGAACCTCGCCTACCTGAAGAACTTCGGCGAGGCCTGGGGATACATGCCGAGCGGGCAGGCCGGGGTGTTCGTCGACAACCACGACACCGAGCGGGGCGGCGACACCCTCAACTACAAGGACGGCTCCGCCTACACCCTCGCGAGCGTCTTCATGCTGGCCTGGCCGTACGGATCCCCCGACGTGCACTCCGGGTACGAGTGGACCGACAAGGACGCCGGCCCGCCGAACGGCGGCACCGTGAACGGCTGTTACTCAGACGGGTGGAAGTGCCAGCACGCCTGGCGGGAGATCTCCTCCATGGTCGCCTTCCGCAACGCCGCCCGCGGCCAGGCCGTCACCGACTGGTGGGACGACGGCGCCGACCGGATCGCCTTCGGGCGCGGGGCCAAGGCGTACGTCGCGATCAACCACGAGAGCGCGGCCCTCACCCGCACCTTCCAGAGCTCGCTCCCGGCCGGCGACTACTGCGACGTCCAGAGCGGGCGCACCGTGAACGTGAACTCCGGCGGGCAGTTCACCGCCACCCTCGGGGCCGGTACGGCCCTCGCCCTGCACGTTGGCGCCCGTACCTGCGCCGGCGGGACCACGCCCCCGCCGGCGGCCGCGGGCGCCTCGTTCGCCGTCAACGCCACCACCGCCGTCGGACAGGACATCTACGTCACCGGGGACCGCGCCGAGCTCGGCGGCTGGAACACCGCGAGCGCCCTCAAGCTGGACCCGGCGGCGTACCCCGTCTGGAAGCTGGACGTCTCCCTCCCGGCCGGGACCGCGTTCTCGTACAAGTACGTGCGCAAGGACGCCGCCGGGAACGTCACCTGGGAGAGCGGAGCCAACCGCACCGCGACCGTTCCGGCGAGCGGCAAGGCCGTGCTGAACGACACCTGGCGCAACTGAACCACCGCACCGCACCGCACCGCACCGCACCACGCCACACCCCGCAGACCAGGGCCGCCCGGTTTCCACCCCGCCATCCGCCGGGCGGCCCTCATCCCGTGCCCCGTACACAAGGAGACCCGCCTTGATACGCCCCGCCGCAGGAGCGATCGCCGCCGCCCTGGCCGTGACGCTCCTGCCCGCCCTCCCCGCCGCGGCCGCCGCGCCGCCCGCCCCGCCCTCGGACGCGAAACTGGCCGCCGAGCCCGCGCGGCACGACCTGACGCGGGAGCAGTTCTACTTCGTCCTCCCGGACCGGTTCGCGAACGGCGATCCGCGCAACGACACCGGCGGCCTGACCGGAAGCCGGCTGGAGACCGGCCTCGACCCGACGGACAAGGGCTTCTACCAGGGTGGCGACCTCAAGGGGCTGACCGACCGGCTCGACTACATCAAGGGGCTCGGCACCACCGCCATCTGGATGGCGCCGATCTTCAAGAACCAGCCGGTGCAGGGGAAGGGAGCCGACGTCTCCGCCGGCTACCACGGCTACTGGATCACCGACTTCACGCAGGTCGACCCGCACTTCGGCACCAACGCCGACCTGGAGCGGCTGATCGACAAGGCGCACGCGAAGGGGATGAAGGTCTTCTTCGACGTCATCACCAACCACACCGCGGACGTCGTCGACTACCGGGAGCAGTCCTACTCCTACCTTTCCAAGGGGGCCTTCCCCTACCTGACGAAGGACGGCGTGCCGTTCGAGGACTCCGACTACGCGGACGGGAAGGGGAAGTTCCCGCGCGTCGATGCCGAGTCCTTCCCGCGGGCCCCCTTCGTGCCCGAGGCGAAGAAGAACCTGAAGGCTCCCGCCTGGCTCAACGACCCGACGATGTACCACAACCGGGGCGACTCCACCTTCGCCGGGGAATCCTCCGACCAGGGCGACTTCTTCGGCCTCGACGACCTGTGGACCGAGCGCCCCGAGGTCGTCAGCGGGATGGAGAAGATCTACGAGAAGTGGGTCAAGGACTTCTCGATCGACGGCTTCCGCATCGACACGGTCAAGCACGTCAACACCGGGTTCTGGACGCAGTGGGCCACCGCCCTCGACAAGTACGCCGCCCAGCACGGCCGGAAGAACTTCTTCATGTTCGGCGAGGTGTACTCCGCCGACACCGCGGTCACCTCCCCGTACGTGACGCAGGGGCGCCTCGACGCCACCCTCGACTTCCCGCTCCAGGACGCGATCCGCGCGTACGCCTCCCAGGGCGCGGCCGCCTCGCGGCTGGGCTCCGTACTGGGTGACGACTACCGGTACACGACGGACAAGGCGAACGCGTACGAGCAGGTCACCTTCCTCGGCAACCACGACATGGGCCGCTTCGGGGGCTTCCTGAAGCAGGACCGGCCGGGGGCGGGGGAGCAGGAGCTGCTGGACCGCTACCGGCTCGCGAACGAGCTGATGTTCTTCGCGCGGGGCAACCCGGTGGTCTACTCCGGCGACGAGCAGGGCTTCACGGGCGCGGGCGGCGACAAGGACGCCCGCCAGCCGCTGTTCGGGACGCGGGTCGCGGACTACCTGGACGACGACCAGCTCGGAACGGCGCGCACCCATGCGAGCGATGCCTACGATCCGGGACACCCGCTCTACAAGCAGATCAGTGCTCTCTCGAAGCTGACGAAGGACCACCCGGCGCTGCGGGACGGCGTCCAGAGTGAACGTTTCGCCGACGGGTCGGTCTACGCCTTCGCCCGCACCGACACCCGCACCGATGCCCGCACCGATGCCCGCACCGACACCCGCTCCCGCACCGAGTACCTCGTCGCCGCCAACAACTCCGCCGCAGCCCGCACCGTCGAGCTCGACGCCCCGGCCGGCGCCCGGTACCGCACCCTGTACGGCGGCAGCGCCCTGCTCCGCGCCTCCGCTGCCGGCAAGCTCACCGTCACCGTCCCCGCCCTCGGCTCGGTGGTCCTCCAGGGCACCGCGCCCCTCGCCGCCCCCGCCGCCAAGCCCGCCCTGACCCTCAAGGCCCCGGCCCCCGGCGCCACCGGCACCGTCGAGCTCTCCGCCGACGTCACCGGAGGCGGCCTGAACCGGGTCGTCTTCGCCGCCCAGACCGGCACCGGGAAGTGGCAGGTGCTCGGCTCCGCCGACCACGCCCCGTACAAGGTCACCCAGCACGTCACCGCGCCCGCCGGCACCGCCCTGCGCTACAAGGCCGTCGTCGTCGATTCCAGCGGCCGCACCGCGAGCGCCCTCGCCGAGTCCGTCTCCGGCCAGGTCCCGCCCACCCCGGTCCCCACCGCCACCCAGCGCGACTACGCGGTCGTCCACTACCGCCGCCCCGACGGCGACTACGCGAACTGGCGTCTGTACGCCTGGGGCGACCTGGCGGACGGCGAAGCCACCCCCTGGCCGGCCGGGCACGACTTCACCGGCCGCGACGCGTACGGCGCCTTCGCCTACGTCAAGCTCAAGCCCGGCGCCTCCTCCGTCGGCTACCTCGTCATCGACAAGGACGGCAACAAGGACGTGGCCACCGACCGGACCCTCGACGTCACCAAGAGCGGCGAGGTCTGGCTGGAGCAGGGCAAGGAGGCGGCCACCACCGACCGCCCCGCCCAGCCGCCCCAGGACGAGTCCAAGGCCGTCCTCCACTACCAGCGCCCCGACGGCGCCCACGACGGCTGGGGCCTGCACGTCTGGACCGGCGCCGCGACCCCGACCGACTGGTCGAAGCCGCTGATGCCCACCCGCACCGACTCCTACGGCGCCGTGTACGAGGTCCCGCTCGCGGCCGGGGCGACCAGCCTGAGCTACATCCTCCACAAGGGCGACGAGAAGGACCTGCCCACCGACCAGTCCCTCGACCTGAAGGCCACCGGCCACGAGGTCTGGATGCTGGGCGGCCGGGCCCCCTACCTCCTCCCGCAGCCCGCCGGCTCCTCCGCCGCCCTCGACCTCACCAAGTCCGAGGCCGTCTGGATCGACCGCTCCACCCTCGCCTGGAACGCCCCCGCGGCGGCCGCCTCCGCGGAGCTCCTCGCCTCCCGCGAGGGCGCGATCACCGCCGCGAACGGCGTGCTGCACGCGGACGGCGCGCAGTGGCTGCGCCTGGCCAGGACCGAGCTCACCGCCGCCCAGAAGCAGAAGTTCCCGCACCTCGCCACGTACGCCGCCTACTCCGTCGACCCGCGCGACCGGGACCGCGTACGGGAGGCCCTGCGCGGCCAGCTCGTGGCGAGCGCCCGCGCCGCGAACGGCGCCGTCCTGGCCGCCACCGGCGTGCAGCTCGCCGGGGTGCTCGACGACCTGTACGCGAACACCGCCGCCCTCGGCCCGGTCTTCAAGGACGGCCGCCCCACCCTCTCCGTCTGGGCCCCCACCGCCCGCCAGGTCGCCCTCGAACTCGACGGCCGCACCGTCCCCATGCGCCGTGACGACACCACCGGCGTCTGGTCGGTGCGCGGCGAGCGCGGTTGGAGCGGCAAGCCCTACCGCTACGACGTCACCGTCTGGGCCCCGAGCACCGGCCGGATGGTCCGCAACCTCGTCACCGACCCGTACTCCACCGCCCTGACCACCGACTCCACGTACAGCCTGGCCGTCGACCTGGCCGACCCGAAGCTGGCCCCGCCCGGCTGGCGCGCCCTGCGCAAGCCCGCGGCCGTCCCCTTCACCTCCGCCCAGATCCAGGAGCTCCACATCCGCGACTTCTCGGTCGCGGACCCCACGAGCGCCCACCCCGGCCAGTACCTGGCCTTCACGGACACCGCCTCGGCGGGCATGCGGCACCTGCGCGAGCTGGCCGCCTCCGGCACCTCCTACGTCCACCTCCTGCCCGCCTTCGACATCGGCACCATCCCGGAGAAGGCCTCCGACCGCACCGAACCCGCCTGCGACCTCAAGGCGTACGCGCCGGACTCGCCCGAGCAGCAGGCCTGCGTCGCCGCCGCGGCCGCGAAGGACGCGTACAACTGGGGCTACGACCCGCTGCACTACACGGTGCCGGAGGGCTCGTACGCGAGCGACCCGAACGGCACGGCCCGTACCGTCGAGTTCCGCAGGATGGTCCAGTCGCTGAACGGGGCCGGTCTGCGGACCGTCATGGACGTGGTCTACAACCACACGGTGGCTTCGGGTCAGTCGGACAAGTCGGTCCTCGACCGGATCGTGCCGGGCTACTACCAGCGGCTCCTCGCGGACGGCTCCGTCGCCAACTCCACCTGCTGCGCCAACACCGCTCCCGAGAACGCCATGATGGGCCGGCTCGTCGTGGACTCGATCGTCACCTGGGCGAAGGAGTACAAGGTCGACGGCTTCCGCTTCGACCTGATGGGCCACCACCCGAAGGAGAACATCCTCGCCGTCCGCAGGGCGCTCGACGCCCTGACCGTCGCCAAGGACGGGGTCGACGGCAAGAAGATCATCCTGTACGGGGAGGGCTGGAACTTCGGCGAGGTCGCGGACGACGCCCACTTCGTCCAGGCCACGCAGAAGAACATGGCCGGCACCGGCATCGCCACCTTCTCGGACCGCTCGCGCGACGCGGTCCGCGGCGGCGGCCCCTTCGACGAGGACCCGCGCGTCCAGGGCTTCGCCTCCGGCCTGTTCACCGCCCCGAACGCCTCGCCCGCGAACGGCACCGCGGACCAGCAGCGGGCCCGCCTGCTGCACGCCCAGGACCTGATCAAGGTCGGGCTGTCCGGCAACCTCGCCTCGTACGCCTTCACCGACAGCGCGGGCAAGCGCACCAAGGGCGCCGAGGTGGACTACAACGGCTCCCCGGCCGGGTACGCGGCGGCCCCCGGCGACGCCCTCGCCTACGCCGACGCCCACGACAACGAGACCCTGGCCGACGCCCTGGCGTACAAGCTGGCGCCGGGCACCCCGGCCGCGGACCGGGCCCGCATGCAGGTCCTGGCGATGGCCGTCGGCACCCTCTCGCAGGGCCCGTCACTCTCCCAGGCGGGTACGGACCTGCTGCGCTCGAAGTCCCTGGACCGCAACTCGTACGACAGCGGCGACTGGTTCAACGCCATCCACTGGGACTGCCGCGAGGGCAACGGCTTCGGGCGCGGCCTGCCGCCGGCCGCCGACAACGGCTCCAAGTGGCTCTACGCGAAGCCGCTGCTGGCCGGCGCCAAGGCACCGGGCTGCGCCGAGATCACGGGGGCCTCGGCCGCCTACCGCGACCTGCTGCGCATCCGTACGACCGAATCCGCCTTCGGCCTCACCACGCCCGAGGCGGTCCAGGCCGCGCTGGCCTTCCCGCTCTCCGGGAAGGACGAGACCCCCGGGGTGATCACCATGACACTCGGCGACCTGGTGGTCGTCTTCAACGCCACCCCCGCCGCCCAGCCCCAGCGCGTCCCGGCCCTCGCGGGCACCGCCTACGCCCTGCACCCGGCCCAGGCGGCCGGCTCCGACCCCGCGGTCAAGCAGGCCGCGTACGACGTGAAGACGGGAGAGTTCACGACGCCGCCGCGCACGGTCGCGGTCTTCACCCGGAACCTGACACGACGGTGAGCTGATCGAGCCGCTTCTCGAGCAGGATCACCCCGTACACCTTCCCGTCCTTGCCCTCCTTGTGGGGGAACTCCCCGACCACCCGGTAGCTCGCGGCCCGGTAGTACGCGAGCAGCCGGGGGTTGGTGGAGACGCAGTCCAGCCGCGCCCGCGGCAATCCGGTACCGGCGATCCGGCGCTCGGCGTGTTCGAGTATCCGCCGTCCGGCCCCCGCGGGCGCGGTTTCGCGGTCCACCATCAGCCGGTGCACGTAGCCGGCGACCGGCGGCTGCACGCCCCAGGCGTCCTCGTCTGACCACCACAGCTCGTACGCCCCGATGATCAGCCCGTCGGCGTCCCCGGCGAGCCACACCTCGCCGTCGCGCATCTTCGCCAGGAAGTGCGCGGCGTCCTTGTCCCCGGGCTTCCACTGATCGATCCCGTGCTTGCGCATCCACCGGGCGGCCTGGTCGTACAGGGCCACCAGCGTGGCGGCGTCCTTCTCCACGGCACGCCGGAACAGGATCCCGTCATTAATGATCACGGGCGCATTATCACGCGGATGATCACCGGGGAGCGGGAACGGCGGCCTCCACCGTCGGGGGCACCAGCCCCACGAGCCGCCCGACGAGCTCCCCGAACGGCCCGTCGGCCGGCTCGTCGCGAAGGATCCGGCCGAGGACGGCGGCCATCTCCGCGTCGTACGCGGCCGATACGGCGGCCAGCGCGGCGAAGTCGTGCACGAGCTGCAGCTCCAGCTCGGCCCGCGGGATCTTCCGCCCCTCCAGCCAGATCAGCGCGGTGGACTCCGCCAGCGACACCCAGGACCGCACCACGAGTTCCAGGCGCGCGGGCGGGTTCTCGATGCCGATGTGCGTCACGATCTGCTCGTACGCGGCCTGCCGGACCTCGTCGATCATCGCGTTGGTCCGGTTGCTCCCGACGGCCGGGCCGCCGCGCATCAGCGCCGAGAAACCGGGCCCGTGGTCGTCGACGAACGCGAAGAACCGGCCCATGACGCGCAGCAGCCGCGCCCCGAGCGGCCCCTCCCGGGGCTCCACGAAGCGCTGCGCGAGCTCGTCGGCGGCCCGCCGCAGAGCGGCCTCGTACAGGCTCAGCTTGCCGGGGAAGTAGTGGTAGACGAGCGGCCGCGATATCCCCGCGGCCGCCGCGATCTCGTCGATCGACACGTCGTCGGGAGACCTGAGGCTGAACAGCTCCAGGGCCACCCCGATCAGCTGCTGCCGCCGCTCCTCGACACCCATCCTGCGCCGCGTCCCGGTAGTCATGCGCCACACCCTACTGCGCCCCCTCCCACCAGGCGTCCCGGCGGCCGTGACAGCCGCGGACAGCCGGTGATGCCGGACTGTCGGGTGTTTTGTGCAGGGTGGTTTCAGGTCATCAACGGATGCGCCAACTCACCGGTCTTGTAGGGCAGTTGTTCGCTCCCGTACATTCGCAGCCGCGATGTCCGCGTGATCGTGTCATCGCCCGGGGTCTGGGGAGGCCCCGTGTCATCGGGGATGGGGACCATGTCTGCACTCAGAGGCGGGCGATTCCGCCGTGCCATGACTGTCGCGCTCGGCGCGCTGCTCATGGCCGGTGTCGCGCCCGCATACGTACCAGCAGCCGCTGCGGCCACAACCGCTGCGCCGGCGGCCACAGAGACACAGAAGGCGCTCAAGGCTGCGGCCACATCCGGAAAACCGGTCGAGGTGCTCGGTGAGCGCACTGAATTCACCACCACATACGCAAATCCGGACGGCACGTCCTTACGCCTCGACCAGTCTGCCGTGCCTGTGCGCGTCAAAGCCCGGGGAGGCAGCTGGGTCACCCCCGATGCGACCCTGGAGAGCCGTCCCGACGGCACCATCGGACCGAAGGCGGCGGTCGCCGAAGTGCGCTTTTCCGGCGGCGGCGAGCAGACCGCCCTCGCGACCATCGCCCACGGCCGGCACTCGATGCGTCCAGCAGCTGACGCTCGCCCGCTCCGGGGGGCGCCGGAGTGAAGAAGACCTTCATCGGCAACACCTATGAGGAGGGCACGCGCCGCCTGCGGAAGTCCACGGTCAACGACCAGACGCACGCGGGCATGCTGCAAGAACTGACGTACGACTACGACCAGGCCGGCAACGTCCTGTCGATTTTCGATGCGGCCCCGCAGAGCGGTCTCGCCAAGGCCGACAAACAGTGCTTCGCGTACGACGGCCCCGGCCGGATCACCGAGGCCTGGACCCCGAAGACCGCCGACTGCTCGACGTCCGGCCGTACGGTCGCCAACCTGGACGGGGCGGCGCCGTACTGGGACAGCTACACGTACACGGCGTCCGGTCAGCGGGCCACGGAGAAGAACCGCACGGGGGCTCCGACCACGCGGACGTACTGCTACGACGGGTCCCGCCCGCACCGTCTCGCGGCGACGACGACGGGCGGATCCTGCTCCGGACTGGCAGCCCAGTACACGTACGACGCGACGGGCAACACCACGACCCGGGTGGAGAAGCCGGGCAGCCCCACGACACAGACCCTTGCCTGGGGTCCGGAGGGACGTCTCAACAAGCTGACCGAAGGCACGTCCGCGACGGACTACGTCCATGACGCCGACGGCGAGCTCCTGATCCGGAATGCCGGAGGTGCTGTTCATGGGAGTCCCGGAGGTGCGCCGTGACTGATGTTTCGGGTGCGCTGGCGCGGTTGGGTGATCCGCCGGTCACTTGGCGCGAAGAGGTCGCAGTCGAGATTGCCGACGATCTGGCCCGATCGCTCGGAGGGGTCGTCGACTGGGACGGCGAAGCTGACGAGGAATGGATGAGTGTCCTGGTTCAGGACTCTCGCGTGGCAATGGTGTCCACAGCGTTGCGGCTGGTCGTTGCCGGCGAACGCGTTGTCGGACATCTGAAGGTCCGGACTCCGGGCGTATCGGTGATCGCCGTTCCATCCTTCGACGCTCCGGTCATGCGGTGTGATGTCGCCGTGCTTGCGCGGGTGTTCGGCGGGGAGGGGAAATTCGGGGAGCTGGATCCGGAGGCCTTCTCAGCCAACGATCTGTGGTTCGCCACAGTGTGACTCCTGCCGGCTGAAGATCTCCGGAAGCCCCGCCGGGCGCGTCCTGGCGGGGCCGCCTGTCAGAGGTCGAGGACCAGGTGGTTCTCCTGGGCGCGGGATACGCAGAGCAGCATCGAGTCCTCGCGTTCCTGGTCCGTGAGGAGGGTGTCGCGGTGGTCGACCTCGCCCGCGAGGACGCGGTGTTGGCAGGTGCCGCAGAAGCCCTGCTCGCAGGAGTACGGGGTGTCGGGCAGCTCCCGGCGGACCGCGGCCAGGGTGGACTCGTCCCTCCCGACCTCGATCGTGCGGCCCGAGCGGTGGAGTTCGACCGTAAAGGGGCGGGAGGCTCCGGTGTCGGGGGTCGCGGTGAAGCGTTCCAGGTGGACCGGGGCGTGGGAGGCGGCCGCCGCCTCGACCGCCTTCATCAGGGGGTCCGGGCCGCAGCAGTAGATCAGGGTCCCGGGGGCCGCCGCCGCGAGCGGGGTGAGGTCGGGGAGGCCCGCCTCGTCCTGCGCGGTGACGGTCACCCGGGGCCCGTACGCCTCCAGTTCGGCGAGGAACGGCATGGAGGAGCGCGAGCGGCCGCCGTACAGGAGGGTCCAGTCCGCGCCCGCCGCCGTGGCCTCGCGCAGCATCGGGAGGACCGGCGTGATGCCGATCCCGCCCGCGACGAAGGCGTACGAGGGAGACGGCACCAGCTCGAAGCGGTTGCGGGGCGGGCGTACGGGGAGTTCCGCGCCCTCCACCAGCCGGGCGTGCGCCTCGCGGGAGCCGCCGCGGCCGTCCTCGATCAGCCGGATCGCGATCGTGTAGCGGCCCGCGTCCGCCGGGTCCCCGCACAGGCTGTACTGGCGGACCAGGCCCGACGGGAGCTGTACGTCCACGTGCGCGCCCGGGGTCCACGGCGGGAGCTCCGGGGAGGCGAGGGTCAGCAGCAGCACCCCCTCCGCAGGCTCGGTACGGGAGACGACGAGCGCGGGCAGCCAGCGGCGCGGGGAGCGGCCCGAGACCGGGTTCTCCAGCGCCGGCAGGGGCCACAGCGGGGAGCGGGCGATGCGTCCCTTCAGGGCGCGCCGGGCCAGCAGCGCCGCGCCCGCCACCGCCGCCAGCCTCAGGGCGCGGCTCATGCGGTGGCACCGCCGTTCGCGCCGGGGGAGGAGGCGAGGTAGGCCACGGCCTGGGCCGTGGAGCCCTCTTGGGAGGGGTGGTACGTACGGGAGAGGTACGTCGGGATCGACTTGAGCATCGCGCCCGCCGAGGGCAGCGTCCCCTGCCGGCCCGCCCGGAAGAACTGGCCGAGCGAGGCCTTGGCGGCGGGCAGCTCCGGGTCGTTCTCCATGAAGAAGCGGGCGCCCCGCTGCCACAGGAAGACGAGCGCCGTGAACGCGGTGGCCCAGGTCCGGGCCCGCCGGTGGTAGCCGCCGTCCACGTGCATGAAGAGGTCGAAGGCCACCGAGCGGTGCTCCACCTCCTCCGCGCCGTGCCAGCGCAGCAGGTCCAGCATCACGGGGTCCGCGCCCCTGCGGTCGAGCTCGTCCGCGTTGAGCACCCAGTCCCCGAGGAACGCCGTGTAGTGCTCGATCGCCGCGATGAGCGCGACCCGCTCCATGAGCCACCAGTGGCGGGCCCGGCCCGGAGGCAGGGTCCGGTCGCCGAGCAGCTTCTCGAAGAGCCAGTCCACCTGCGCCGTGTAGGGCGTCGGGTCCAGGCCCAGCCGCTTCAGGTGCGGGAGCACGTCGTCGTGGGCGGCGGCGTGCATGGCCTCCTGGCCGATGAACCCGACGACGTCCGCGCGCAGCCGCTCGTCCTTGATGTACGGGAGCACCTGCTTGTAGACGTGCACGAACCAGCGCTCGCCCGCGGGCAGCAGCAGGTGCAGCACGTTGATGGTGTGCGTGGCGAACGGGTCGCCGGGCAGCCAGTGGAGCGGGGTGTCCTCCCAGCCGAAGGACACGTTCCGCGCCTTGAGCTCGATGTGCTCCGACGCCACGGGGGCGGGGGCGGGCGGCGTATTAGACATGGCGTCAATGTACTGAGGGGTAGGGGCGAGGAAAACCCCTCTGGGCCCATCAAGTTCGAAGGCCCCCGGGCGCGTGGTGCGCGCCCGGGGGCCTTCCTGCTCACCTGCCCGCTCCGGCTACCGCTCCGCGTGCCCGCTCGCGAGCGCCCACTCGCGGTTGAGGGCGCCCAGCGGGATCTTGCGCTCGAAGAGCGGCGTGCCGAACAGGGAGAGCTGGAGGTGCAGGTTCCCGCTCAGGTCGAAGCCGCCGTACAGGGCCCAGGAGCCGCTGAGGGAGGTCTTGCCGTCGCTGGACGCGCTCGCCTTGGCGTCGGCCTCGCCGCGCAGGTAGGGGGCGAAGTCCGCGCTGACGCCGACGGCCCCGTACAGGCCGACGGAGGCCTCGGCGCCGAGCGCGCCCTTGACCTTGCCGGTGGCGGTGACGGTCGCCGTGACCGGGGTGCTCTTGACGTTGGACTGGCTGACCGGCGTCCAGCCCTTGCCCAGGGCGTAGGTGCCGCCGACCTTGAAGTCGCCCTTGACGTCCTGCTGGACGTCGAGGGTGACGCGGCCGTCGGCCTCCACCTGGACGTAGCAGGTCATGTCGAGGTTGACGACGACCGGCACCGGGCCGACCTGGATGACCGGGGCGCTGTGCAGCTTGGCGAACGGGATCCGCTTGGGCGCGCCGGTGCTCGCGGCGGCGCGGCCCTGGAGCTTCCACTGCGAGGACCAGTCGCCGCTCATGCCGAGGAAGGCGCCGCGCGGGCCGGAGCCGGCGCCCGGGGCGCCGTCGTACGAGAACTCCACCTGCGGGGCGAGCTGGACGAACCCGGAGACCGAGGCGCCGGCCGAGGCGGGGGCGTCCGGGGCGGTGTCGACGGCGGCGTTCACGTCGAGCCGCAGGTTGCCGAGCGGCAGCTTCGCGCCCTCGGGGCCGAACTTCACGCCCCCGCTCTTGGCCCAGGAGAACGTGACGCCCTTCATCAGGGGCTCGACGGTGACCGACGACGGGTCGACGGGGACCTTGCCGTCCGCCTTGTCCTCGTTGAGTACGGAGGCCAGCGTCGTGGAGGCGGTCTTGACCTCGGTGCCGCGGTCGGTCTTCCCGATGACCTCGGTGACCTTGGCCAGCAGGCCGTTGGGGGCGCCGGGCGCCGGTGCGCTGGCGATGACGTCGCCCACGGCGACCGGCTTGTCGGCCGTCGGGGAGGGCGAAGAGGAAGGGGCGGTGGAGGCGGACTTCGTGGGCTTGGGCGCGGGCCCCTGCGGGGCCTTGGCTATGACGGCCCGTCCGCTCGCCTGGTCGTACGAGGCGACCTTGAGCGAGGACTGCTCCGTCCTCCCCTTCCCGCCGGCGCGGGCCACGGCCGCCGGCGTCGGAGTGCCCTGCGGCGCCGCGGCCACGTCGAGCTGTTGCGACGTGCCGTCGCCGGCGGGTGCGAGGGAGGCGGGGGCGGCCGCGTCCGCGGCGCCGGTGTGCGGGGTGGAGGAGCAGCCGGTGGCGGTGAGCGCGAGGGTGGTCAGGCCGGGGAGCAGGAGCCGTCGGGCGAGCATGCGCACGTGGGGGAACCTTCGGTACATGAGGGGGTGTTGGGCGGTTACCGAGTGGTAACCGGAACCCGATCATGTCATGTGTGCCGCGTGGCCGTCATGTCCGGATCCCGCCAACTCCCGGACACGTCTTGATGGTTGAGGCCGTGACGGTTGAATGTTCACCCACGTCGTCGACGGTCTAGCGGAGCACCCCCGCCTTCGTGCCGTCCGTCAGCTTGCCCGCCAGCTCCACCTGGGCGCCCGCCGGTGCCTTCACCGCCAGCCGGTTGCCGTTCGCCGAACCGCTCACCCCGCCGCCCGACACCGACAGCGACGCGAACTGCGCACTGCCCGCCGCCAGCACGTACCACTGGCCCGCCTTCGACTTCCACAGCACGCCGGCCAGCACCCGCGGCTCCCGTGCCCCGCACGCCGGCGAGCCCTCCGCCTTCGCCGCCTGCGCCGCCAGTGGGGCGCCCGGGGCCAGGAACTGCGCCTGCACCCGGTCCTCCGTACCCGTCCAGGTCTCCGCCCGGGTGCACAGCCAGGTCGCCGTGCCGCCGCCCTCGGGCAGCGGCTGCTTCGCGTACGTCCACGCGTTGACGCTGCGGACGCCGTGCGAGCGGACCGACGGCAGCAGGCACGCGATCCGCGACCAGTCGCCGAGCTCCGCCCCCTCCGTCACGTCGCGCTCCGCGTCCGGGGCGCCCGAGGTCAGCCGGGCCGCCGTCACCTCGCCCAGGTCGGTGACCAGCCGGGTGGCGCCGCCGCCGGTCAGGGCCAGGGCGTTCCAGCCGGTGCAGTTGCCCGCCGGGGCCGGACTCGCCACCGGCGGGGTGACCCCGTCCCGGCCCAGCTTCAGCGCCGCCGGGGCGTCACCGGGCTTGAGCAGGTCCCGCAGCCCCACCCCGGTGACCCACGGAGCCGTCAGGTAGCGGACGTTGCCGTCGACCCGGCTCAGCACCAGCGCGGTCGCGGACTCCGCCGAGGCGGCGTCGGTCCGGGCGAAGTCGAGGGCGGCGACCGAGGTCCCGGTGCGGGGCTCGGCGTACCGGACCACGCGCAGGCCGTCGTACAGCAGGACCACGACCGCCTGGTCGACGGTGCCCGCGAACAGCAGCTGCGGCGGGCCCATCGGCGGCCCGGGAGGGGTGCCGGGCGTGGCCGAGGCGACGACGGTCGAGCCCGGCCGGGCCCACACGGCCAGCGCCCGGCGCAGCAGTTCGGCGTCGTCGGTGCGGTCGCCGCGGGCCGGCCAGGTGGAGAAGCCCGTACGGGAGGACGTGCGCCAGGCGGTGGGCGCGACCCGGACCACCTTGCCCGGGTCCAGGGCCTGCTCCGCCGCCGCGTTGAGCGCGTACGGCGGGGCGGCGGCCCCGTCCGCGCCCCAGCCGCCGCCGGGCAGCGCGAGCAGCGCCCCGCACACGGCGAGGGCGGCCGCGGCGGCCAGGGCGGCCCGCGCGAAACGGCGCCGGCGCAGCAGGTCGGTGGGGCGCGCCTGGAGCACGCACGGATCGAACTCCGGGGAGGCGAACAGGGCGTCGTTGGCCGGATCGCCCGACTCCGCGACCGCGGAGGCCGGGTTCGCGACCCCGGCCTCCGTGAGCACCCGCAGCACCTCCGGCTCCGGCAGCCGCTCCAGCGCGCGCAGGACGCAGGCCGCCCGGCCGGGGCCGTCGAGGGTGGCCAGCCACTGGTCCAGGGCCAGCTCCTCGGCCCCGCCGGAGCGCGGGAACAGCCGCAGCCCCCACACCTGGGGCAGCAGCGGAGGCAGTTGGGCCCGCCGGGGCAGCGCCTTGAACGTGAGCGGGATCCCGGCCTCCAGGGCGGCGCGCAGCACCCTCAGCCGTACGTACGCGTACCCCGAGTCGGCGCCCGCGGTCCCGCGCTGGCCCGGGACCCCGCCCTGTACGGCGGCCGCGGCGGCCGCCTCCGCACCCGCGCCGCGCCGCCCGCGCGGGAGCGCCCGCTGGGCCAGCGAATGGGCGGTCAGCACCCGCCGGTTGCGGCCCAGGGAGGGCGGCAGCACCAGATAGGCGAGCCGCACCAGCCGCGGGTAGTGCTCGACGATGGCGGCCTCGGCCAGCTCGACGTCCGGAGGCGGCACGGGAGACGGGGGGCGGGTGGCGGTGTCCGGCGCAGTCACGTTCAGCAGAACGAGCGAATCGTCGGATGGTCACCCGTCCCCGGGTCGCGCGTTCGGATCACAAGCCGCCGGGCCGGACGGGGGTCTGTCCGGCCGGGGGCCGGCGGGGGAGCCTCGGGGGATCAGGCCGTCAGGCGGGTGCGGAGCGCCTCGACCGTCTCGTCGGGGACGCCGAGACCCTCGCGCACGTACTTCTCCATCGAGCCGTAGCGCGCGCTCACCTCGTCGAGGGCGGCCTGCAGGTACTCGGGGAAGACCCCGATCAGGCCCAGGGCGATGTCAGGGTTGCCGCCCGCGACCGTGAAGCCCTCGATCATCGGGGCGAACGCCTGCTTGACCGCCGGATTGACGGAGAGGTACTCGTCCATCAGGGTCTCGTCGTCCGCGCCGAGCAGCGACAGGACGACGGTCGCGCCCCAGCCCGTACGGTCCTTGCCGGCCGTGCAGTGGAACAGCAGCGGGCCCGCCTGCGGGTCGGCGAGCTCGGTGAGCAGCGTCCGGTACGCCGCCTGCGCGGAAGCCGTGGACACGAAGGACCGGTAGGTGTCCGCGAACAGCGCCTGCACCTTGCCGCCGCCCAGGTGCTCCTCCGCCATCGCCGGGTCGGACAGCAGGTCCTTGAGCTGCGTGGCGGCCGGGATCTTCCCGGCGCTCAGCTTGTCGGCGAGTACGTCTTCGACCAGGAGGCGCACGCCCTCGGGTATGCGGTCCGGGTGGGCGGCGCGCTCGGCGTCGGTGCGGAAGTCGATGACCGTGCGCAGGCCCAGCGCGGCCACGACCGGGTCGGCGTCCACGTCGAGCCGGTCGAGCTGGCCGGAGCGCAGGACCAGGCCGGGACGGACGGTGCGCCCGCCGGACAGGGGGGTGCCGCCGAGGTCGCGGAGGTTGGCGACGGTGGTGGAGGGGGTGGTCGTGGTCATCGTGGCGGCTCCAGCGGTGTGGGTGCGGTGCGGGTGGTGCGGGTACCGGGGGTGGTGCGGGTACTGCGGGTGGTGCCACTGGCGTGGCGACCATTCGTTCATCCGATTTTCGGGTGTTTCGTCCCGGATAGGTAATCGAAGGCGACGGACAGTCCCACCCCGATCCCCAGCGCCGCCAAGTGCCCGGCGTCCGTGAAGGTCCGCTTCCGCCCCAGCACCGGCCCGGCGGCGAGCGCCAGCAGCCCGGCCCGGGCGGCCGTACGGACCGGACCGCGCGGCAGCGCGGAGGTCAGCGCGCCGAGCACCGCGTTGAAGCCGTAGCTGGCGCCCACGTCCAGGGCCCGCCGGGTGGGGGCGTCGGCCCTCCGGCGCAGGGCGCCGAACACGAGGAGCGTCGCCGTGGCGTGCCCGAAGAGGAACACCCCGGCCGTCCACCAGGCCCCGTACGCGTACTCCGCGTAGCCGAGGACCGCCACGAGCAGCAGGGCGTACGGCAGCGGCATGGGCTCCTCGACGACGCAGGCGCTGCTCAGCAGGGTCTCCCAGCGGCCGGCCGCGAGATTGTCGACATTCGTCGAGCAGCCCCGCAGGACCCGCTCGCGCTCCGCGCGTCCCCGTCGCTCCAGGGCGTACGCGCCGAGCTGGAGCCCGCCCGCATACACCACTGCGATGGCGGGTGGCGGCCACGGAAGTGAATTCATCGGATCATGATCGGATACGACCCTCGGGCTGGCGGAACCGGGGCCCGTGGGAGCATGTTTCAGCCATGCCAGGAACCCCCGCGCCGCTGCGCGCCACACGAGCCGCGATGTTCGCGGCGGTGTGCACCGCATTGGGTGCTGTGGGGCATTCGTACATGTCCGGCACGGACATCCCCCTGATAGGCCTTCTGGGTGCTTTCGGGGTGACGGCCGGGCTCGCATGGCCGGCCGCCGGGCGCCGCCGGGGGCCGGTCGGGATCAGTGCGGCGCTGCTCGCCGTACAAGGGGTTCTGCACCTGCTCTTCTCGGGCAGCCAGGCCGGCCACGCCGGCCACCGAGCCGCGACCGCGACCCCCGTGCCCGAGCCGATGCCCGCCCATCACCACATGGCCGGCGTGAACGGCACGGGCGGCACGAACGGCATGGCAGGCATGGCCGACATGGCGGACGCGCACGGCCTCGCCGACGCGGGCGCGACGGCCGGCACGGACGCCGTGGCCGCGATGGCCGCCATGGCCGGGCACGGCGGCTTCGGCATGATCGCCGCGCACGTGCTCGCCGGTCTGTTCTGCGCCGCCTGGCTGGCCCGGGGCGAGGCGGCCGTGTTCCGGCTGGCCCCGGTCCTCGGCGCCGTGGCGCTGCTGGCGGCCCGGCCGCTCGGCCGAGCGTTCGCGCTGCTCCGGGCCCGGCCGGCCCCCGTACCGGCGCCGCCCGCACCCCGGCCCTCCCGCAAACCCCCGCGCAGGCTGCGCGGAGCGGTGCCCGCCCACACCCTGGTGCGCCGCGGCCCGCCCCGGGGGCGGCACACCCGCGCCACGGCCCCCGGCCGTACCGCCCTCGCCGTCTGACCGATCGGCCGAGGGGGGCGAGACCCGGGGCTGGTCACCCATGTCTTCGCCATTGCGCCAACACCTAGGACCCACATGTCCCTTGACGAGGTTCAGGACGTCCGCACCCCGGACGCCGCCGCGACCCCCGAAACCCCTGCCGCATCCCCCAGGCCCGGAGCCTGGGCCGCCCTGCGGCCGCTGCTCCTGCGCGTCCACTTCTACGCCGGGATCCTGATCGCCCCCCTGCTGTTCCTCGCCGCCGCCACCGGCCTGCTGTACGCGGGCTCCTGGCAGGCCGAGAAGATCATCTACTCCGACGAGCTGACCGTCGACCGGGTCGGCGGGACCACCGTGCCGCTCAGCGCCCAGCTCACGGCCGCCCGGGCCACCGTCCCGGAGGGCAAGGTCGTGGGGGTGTGGCCCGCGCCCGACGCCGAGGCGACCACCCGCGTGATCATGGAGGTCCCGGGGCTGGAGGAGGGCCAGACCCGGACCGTGTTCGTGGATCCCTACACGGCGCGCGTCAACGGAACGCTGACCACCGAAGGCGACGCGCTGCCCCTGCGCGCCTGGCTCAGCGAGTTCCACTCCAGCCTCCAGCTCGGCGAGTTCGGCCGGAACTACAGCGAGCTCGCCGCGAGCTGGCTGTGGGTCGTCGCCCTCGGCGGACTCGCGCTGTGGATCGGCCGCCGCCGCTCCCGCAAGGCCCTGCTCGTCGTTCCCGACCGTGCCGCCACCGGCCGCCGCAAGACCCTGTCCTGGCACGGGGCCGTCGGCCTCTGGGCCGTCGCCGGACTCGTCGCCCTCTCCGCCACCGGCCTGACCTGGTCGAAGTACGCAGGCGAGCACATCGGCCGGGTCCAGGACGGGCTCGGCGGCGCCACCCCCTCGGTGTCCGCGGCCCTCGCCCCCGGTTCGGGCGCCGGCTCCGACGAGCACGCCGGGCACACCGGGCACACCATGCCCGACGGCACGGAGATGCCCGCGGCCCCGGCCGCCGCGGACATAGGCGTCGACAGGGCGGTGGCCGCCGCCCGCGCCGCCGGGGTCAGCCACGAACTCCGCGTCACCCTGCCCGCCAAGGGCAACGGCTACGTGATCAAGGAGCAGGACAAGCAGCTGCCGGTCCACCTCGACTCGGTCTCCGTCGACCCCGCCGACGGCCGGATCATCGACGAACTGCGCTTCGCCGACTACCCCGTGCTCGCGAAGCTGACGCGCTTCGGCATCGACCTGCACATGGGCAAGACCTTCGGCCTCGCCAACCAGATCGCGCTCGGGGCGCTCGCCGTCGCCGTGATGTTCCTGGTGTTCTGGGGCTACCGGATGTGGTGGCTGCGCCGGCCCACCAAGGACCGTGCCCTGTCGGTCGGCCGCGCGCAGCCGCGCGGGGCCTGGCGCAAGGTGCCGGCGGCGGTGCTGCTCCCGCTGGCCGCCGTGACCGCGCTGGTCGGGTGGTTCGTACCGCTGCTCGGCATCAGCCTGCTCGCGTTCCTCGCGGTCGACATGCTGCTGGGGGCGGTCGCGGCGCGCCGCGCCGCGTAGGGGGGCCGGCGGATCAGGGCCGGGCCCGGAGCGGCCGGACAACCCCTGGTCCGGCGGCAGGCGGGCCCGTACTCCGCGCAGGGGTACGGGCCCGCCCTCGCGTCCGCTCGGTGCGCGCGTCAGGGCGCGTACTTGTAGCCCACGCGGCGTACGGTCTGGATCGCGCCGCGGTGCGCCGCGCCCAGCTTGCGGCGCAGGCGGGCGACGTGGACGTCCACGGTCCGCCCGTCGCCGACGTGGCCGTAGCCCCAGACGGTGGTCACCAGCCGGTCCCGGCTGTGCACCCGGTGCGGGTGCGCCACCAGGTGGGCCAGCAGCTCGAATTCGAGGTACGTCAGGTCGAGCACCCGGCCGTCGACCTCGGCGGTGCGCTGGGCGGAGTCGATGCGCACCAGCTCGTCCCCGGCGGTGGCGGCCGCCGCCGCGGGCTGCGGCAGGGGCTGCGGCAGGGGCTGCGGAACGGCCTGGGGGGCGAAGGCGATCGGCGGCAGATCGTCCGACCCGGCCGGCACGAGGACCAGGTAGCCGACCATCGGCGGCTGCCCCGGCAGCGCTGGTACGGCGTGCTGCGGCGCGGGCAGCCAGGTGGCTCCCGGCGGCAGGAGGTCGATCACGCGGGCGGCCTCGTCGCGGTCCACGGCGCGCAGCCGGTGGCGCGGACCGGGCGGGCGGGCGGCGGACACGGTCGCAGCGGACGCGGCGGAGGCCGCGGAGGTCAGGGAACGGGTGTGAGACACGAGTGGTCAGCTCTTTCACGCGAAGTGGCAGGCAGGAGAGGACGTACGTACGTCATCGCGTACCGCGCGGACCGAAGGCCTCGGGGAAGCCCTGCTGGCGGATCCCGAAAGGCTTTAGAGGGCCGGCGCGTTCTCCGTGCGGCAACACACCCGGTCGAAATCGTGATCCTGACGGGAGGGCCAGAACGGCTCGAGGTCGCTGCGACCGTTCGAGGTGTGTGAGTGGCTGGCCATGAGCGCCATTGAAGCAGATGTGAAGGTCCCGAGGCAGGCTGCGTCTCACTTCGTGGATCGGAATCTCAAATTCCGCGACTCGACCTCCAGCGAACCTCCGGTAACGCCAACGCGCGACGCCCGCCGGGCCACTGGGGCTCGGCGGGCGCCGCGGGCGGACGGACCCGGTCTCAGACCAGGCCCTCCTTCTTCAGGCTCGTGCAGCAGGTGTCGACGATGAGGCGGGTGACCACGTACGGGTCCACGTTCGCGTTCGGGCGGCGGTCCTCGATGTAGCCCTTGCCGTCCTTCTCCACCTGCCACGGGATGCGGACGGAGGCGCCGCGGTCCGAGACGCCGTAGCTGAACTCGTTCCACGGGGCGGTCTCGTGCAGGCCCGTCAGGCGCTCGTCGATGCCGGCGCCGTAGTTCTTGACGTGGTCCAGCGGCTTGCTGCCCTCGCCCAGCGCCTCGCACGCCGTGATGATGGCGCGGTAGTCCTCGCGCATCGCCTTCGTGGAGAAGTTGGTGTGCGCGCCCGCGCCGTTCCAGTCGCCCTTCACCGGCTTCGGGTTCAGCGTCGCCGATACGTTGAAGTCCTCGGCGGTGCGGTACAGCAGCCAGCGGGCGATCCACAGCTGGTCGGAGACCTCCAGCGGGCCGACCGGGCCGACCTGGAACTCCCACTGGCCGGGCATGACCTCGGCGTTGATGCCGGAGATGGCCAGGCCCGCCGCCAGGCAGTGGTCCAGGTGCTTCTCGACGATGTCGCGGCCGAAGATCTCGTCGGCGCCCACACCGCAGTAGTAGCCGCCCTGCGCGGCCGGGAAGCCGCCCACCGGGAAGCCGAGCGGCCGGATGCCGTCGAAGAAGGTGTACTCCTGCTCGATGCCGAAGATCGGCTCCTGCTCCCCGAACCGCTCCGCGACCGGACGCAGCAGGGCGCGGGTGTTCGACTCGTGCGGGGTCATGTCGATGTTCATGACCTCGCACAGCACGAGGACGTTGTCGCCGCCCCGGATCGGGTCCGGGCAGGAGAACACCGGCTGGAGCACGCGGTCGGAGGCGTGGCCCTCGGCCTGGTTGGTGCTCGATCCGTCGAAGCCCCAGATCGGCAGCGCCTCGCCGTCGGCCAGGATCTTCGTCTTGGAGCGCAGCTTCGCCGTCGGCTCGGTGCCGTCGATCCAGATGTACTCAGCCTTGTAGCTCACGGGCCCCATCCTTCGGTGCGTCGCTCCGGCGCAGACTCTGCGGGTGCTGCGTTGCGGGTGCTGCGTTGGTCGTGCGTTCGTCGTACTGCGGTGCGTTGCGGTGTGACCGCAGCGTGCCCGCTCGCGATTTCTCTTCCGTTGCCCGTGTGTGAACCCCGTGTTACCGAGGTTTACGCCGCAGGTCGAGCGGGTTGTGCGGGTTGATGGCAGCGCGCCCGTCCGAGTGGGGCAGACTGAGCGGGTGAGCATTTCGTACGATTTGAACTCGGCCGATGACCCCGCGGACTCCCCCCGCCTGCCGGCCCGCCCCCGGGTCGGCCTGCTGGGCACCGGCCCCTGGGCCCACCGCACCCATGCCCCCGCCCTCGCCGCGCACGCTGGCTCCGAGTTCGCCGGAGTGTGGGGCCGCCGCCCCGAGGCCGCGGCCGAGCTGGCGGCCGCGTACGGGGTGAAGGTGTACGAAGACGCCGACGAGCTGTTCGCCGACTGTGACGTCGTCGCCTTCGCCCTGCCGCCTGACGTCCAGGCCGGGATGGCCGTACGCGCGGCCGCCGCGGGCTGCCAACTGCTGCTCGACAAGCCCGTCGCCACGACCGCCGAGGACGCGCGCGCCGTCGCCCGCGCCGCAGCCCGGCACGGCGTGGCCTCCGTCGTCTTCCTCACCCTCCGCTTCGCCGAGCCGGCCGCCGGCTGGGTCGCCGAGCAGGCCGCCCGCAGCGGGTGGTTCACGGCGAGCGCCCACTGGCTCGGCGCCGTCTTCCCGCCCGACGGGGCGCCCAGCGCGTACGCCGACTCGCCCTGGCGCAAGGCCAAGGGCGGGCTGTGGGACGTCGGCCCGCACGCGCTGTCCGTCCTGATCCCGGTCCTCGGCGACGTCACCTCCGTCTCCGCCACCCGCGGCCCCTCCG
The DNA here is from genome assembly GCF_042890485.1 of Streptomyces sp. NPDC002181. Taxonomy (NCBI): domain Bacteria; kingdom Bacillati; phylum Actinomycetota; class Actinomycetes; order Kitasatosporales; family Streptomycetaceae; genus Streptomyces; species Streptomyces sp. NPDC002181. The sequence continues at coordinate 132,854 of NZ_JBIASC010000009.1, forward strand.
ACGTGGTGCAGCTCGCGCTGCGGCACACCTCGGGCGCGGCGAGCACGGCCGTGCTCAGTCTGGGCGCCCCGACGGCGGCGGCCGGGGTGGGCCTGGAGCTGCGCGGGGCCGAGGGCGTGTTCTCGCTGCCGAACTGGACCGACGTACCGGGCGCGTACGGACGTGCACTCGACGCGCTGCTGACCGCCGCCCGCACCGGCGTGGCGGACCCCCGGGACGCGGAGTTCGCGGCCCGCCTGACGGAGATCCTGGCGGAGGCCGAGTCCCGGCTGCCGCAGTGAGCGGGCCGCGGGTCCCTCACCGCGGCGGGGCTACTTGATGACGGCGTTGGCCACGATGATGGCGAGGCCGATGGTGGCGTCCGCCAGGCCCATGAGCAGGGCCGAACCGATCCGGTAGCCGACGCGCAGCGCCACGAAGGAGCCCCACGCGAACAGCAGCGCCGTGTTCAGGCCGAGCCCGACGGCGGTCACCGCCTGGGAGTCCCAGTGGGCGAGCCCGGAGGCGAGCAGGAGCAGGACGGTGGGAAGAGTGGCCACGATCATCGGCCACTCGTTCCACAGGGCCCGTGAGAGCACCCGCCACCGGTGGGCGGCGGAGCCGGGCTGGTGGCCGGCCATGTGGTGCGAGTAGCCGTGCGCGAGCGCGGCCGCGCCGGCGGTGACCAGGACCCAGCTCGCGTCGTAGAACGGGGTGGACTCCCCGCCCGCCTGATCGAGCGCGGCCAGCAGGCCGGACGCGAGCACGGTCCCGTAGACCCCGCCGAACATCCAGTCGGCGCCCCGGTGCGGTGGGTGCAGGTGGGGCGGGGGAAGCCGTTCCCGGTCCTGGGGTCCCTGTTCGTCGGGCCGGGCCTGGTGGTCGGGCCGGGCCTGGTCGTCGGTCATCGCCGTCCTTCGATGCGCTGTTCCGGTGCGGTTCATCCCCCTTTGCCGTGTTCAACACCTTATGGGGTGGGCGGGTGAGGGCGAGATGAGGAACGGGCGCCGGCTCTCGGATCAGGGGCGGCGGGACAGGGCCTCGCGGACCGCCTCCTCCGAGCGGCCGACCACCGCCGTGCCGTCCTGCGCCGTGATGATCGGGCGCTGGATGAGCCGGGGGTGGGCCGCCAGGTGGGCGATCCAGCGGCCCCGGGCCTCGTCCGTCTCCTCGCGCGGCAGGTCCCGTACGCCGGTCTCCTTCGCGAGCGGGTCCGAGGTGCGCGTGATGTCCCACGGCTCCAGGCCGAGCCGGCCCAGGACCTCGCGGATCTCGGCCTCGGACGGTACGTCCTCCAGGTAGCGGCGCACCGTGTACTCGGCGCCCTCCGCGTCCAGCAGGGTCAGCGCGCTGCGGCACTTCGAGCAGGCGGGATTGATCCAGATCTCCATGGCCCCCAGCCTAGTCAGGGCCTGTCTGGCCAGGGGCTTTTGTCAGTGGTCCCCGGTAAAATCGAGGGAGAACGACAGGAAGCCAACTACCGTTTGGGAGGCTGTAGATGGCCACTGCCATGACCTTCGAGCCCGTCAAGAAGAAGCCGCTGCCGGCGGGTCTGCCCCGCGAGTGGTACGAGAGCCACAACCGCCGTCTGAAGGCGATGCGGCTGGCGATATCCCTGCTCGACTCGGGAACGTACGACGCCCGCCGCGCCACCAACCGGAAGATCCGCACCATGGCCGTCCGCACGGGCGTCCACCGCCCGTCGAACGTCACGTGCAAGCTGGTCCGCGCCTTCATCGTCAGCAACGGAGCCTGAGCCCTGCCCCACGGCGTCCGGCCGGCCCCGCGGCCCGCCGGACGCCCCGCGGAAGGCCGCTCCCGGCGGGGCGGCCACGCCGGGCGACGGACGCCGGGCGGGGCGGCCACGCCGGGCGACGGACGCCGGCCCGGGGGCCCGTTCCCCGTCACCCGGCACCCGGCACCCGGGATCAGGGCTCCGGGAGGGACAGCACCAGCAGGGCCACGTCGTCGCGCGGGCCGCCGGCGGTGAACTGCAGCAGGTCCTGCCAGATCGCCTCGACCAGCCCCGCCGGATCCCGCTCCAGCGCCGGGAGCCGGTCCGCCAGAGGATAGAACTCGCCCGCCGCGTCCCTGGCCTCCGTCACCCCGTCCGTGTGCGCCAGCACCCGGTCGCCCGGCAGCAGCCGTACGTCGGCCACCACCGCCAGATCCGGTCCGGCGAGCCCGAGCCCCAGCGGAGGCCCCGGTACCACGGCCAGCTCGGACACCGCGGACGCCCGCAGCAGCAGCGCCGGCGGATGCCCGCACGACAGGATCCGTACGAGGTCCAGCCCCGGCGGGAACTCCAGCAGCAGCACCGTCGCGAACAGCTCCGGCTGCTCGGAGGCCCCCTCCGCCGAGCCCGCAGTGTCCGCCAGCAGCCTGCGGTCCAGCCGGGCGGCCACCGCGGCGAGCTCCGCATCGTCCAGCACCCCCTCGCGGAAGGCGCCGAGCATCGCGGCCACCGTCCCGACCGCCGCCAGGCCGTGCCCCTGCACGTCCCCGACCAGCGCCCGCACCCCGTACGGCCCGGCCCGTACGTCGTACAGGTCGCCGCCTACCAGCGTGCCGCGCTGCGCGGCCCGGTACAGCCCGGCGCAGCGCACCGGACCGACCTGCTCCGGTACCGGCGGCAGCACCGCCAGCTGCGCCGCCTCCGCCACCGTCCGTACGCTGACCAGCTGGGCGTCACGGCGCCGCCGCACCCAGGCGATGACCACGCTCAGCAGCCCGATCGCCGCCACCGTGGCCAGGTCCGCGCCGCGCGGGTGCGCGGTTCCGGCCCACGGCATGCCGAGCAGCGACAGCACGATCCCCGCGAAGACGGCGGTGCCGGCCGCACCGTAGGCGAAGGCGGCCACCGGCGGCAGTCCGGCCAGGAAGAAGCCGACCTCCGCCTCGCCCTGGGTGAGGCGCTGTACGAGCACGAGCACCACGAGTGCCGCCACGGGGGCGATACGGGCCCAGAGCGGTGGTGGCTTGCCGTGCAGCCAGCCGGGCTCCTCACGTCGGCGTCTCACCCCTCCACCCTGGTACGGGCGAGGGGGGCGCGCACGCCGGACCGACCCGCCGGGTGGCCCCGCGGGGTCCGGGCGCCGACAGTGGTCCCGTGACCGATGCGGGAACCGGCGGCGGACAGGCCGCGGCGGAGCAGAGCGCGGAGATCGGCTCGCGCCTGAACTGGCTGCGGGCCGGGGTGCTCGGCGCCAACGACGGGATCATCTCCACCGCGGGCCTGGTGGTGGGCGTGGCCGGGGCCACCACCTCGCGGGCGTCGATCCTCGCGGCGGGGGTGGCCGGACTGCTGGCCGGAGCCCTGTCGATGGCGGCGGGGGAGTACGTCTCGGTGAGCTCCCAGCGGGACTCCGAACGGGCCGCCCTGGAGACGGAGCGGCGGGAGCTGGCGGAGGATCCGGAGGCGGAGCTGACGGAACTCACCGAGCTGCTGGAGGCCAGGGGGCTGAAGCGGGAGCTGGCCCGGGAGGCGGCCGTGCAGCTGACGGAGCGGGACGCGCTGAGGGCGCACGCGCGGGTGGAGCTCGGGATCGACCCCGACGAACTGGTGAACCCCTGGCACGCGGCGTTCGCGAGCCTGATCGCCTTCACGGTGGGGGCGCTGCTGCCGCTGCTGGCGATCACGCTGCCGGAGCCTTCGGAGCGGGTGCCGGTGACGGTGGCGGCCGTACTGGCGGCGCTGACGCTGTGCGGGGTGATCAGCGCCCGCCTGGGCGGAGCCCCCGCCCCCCGCGCGATCCTGCGCAACGTCACGGGCGGCGCCCTGGCGATGGCCGTCACCTATGCGGCGGGCACCCTGCTGGGCGGTTCCTGACCGCCGGGGCGCCATGATGGGGGCATGCGCATCGCGATCACCGGTTCCAGCGGGCTCATCGGGCAGGCACTCGTACGCTCCCTCCGGGCCGACGGGCACGAGGTGGTGCGCTTCGTACGGCGTACGCCCTCCGTGCCCGACGAGGCCGAGTGGGATCCGCGGCGCGGATACGTGGACCCCGCCGGGCTCGCCGGCTGCGGGGCCGTCGTCCACCTCGCCGGGGCCGGGGTCGGCGATCACCGCTGGACCGACGCGTACAAGAAGGAGATCCGGGACAGCCGGGTCGCGGGAACCGCCGCCATGGCCCGGGCGATCGCCGCGCTCGACGCGCCGCCCGCCGTCTTCGTCTGCTGCACCGCCATCGGCTACTACGGGGACACCGGCGAGCGCGCCGTCGACGAGCACGCCCCCGCCGGGCAGGGCTTCCTGCCCGAGGTCTGCGTCGAGTGGGAGGCGGCCGCCGCCCCCGCCCGGGCGGCCGGCGTACGAACGGTCTTCGCCCGGACCGGACTGGTCGTCGCGGCCGAGGGCGGGGCCTGGGGCAAGCTGTTCCCGATCTTCAAGGCCGGGCTCGGCGGCCGGCTCGGCAACGGCCGCCAGTACTGGTCGTTCATCTCCCTGCGCGACGAGATCGCCGCCCTGCGGCACGCCATCGACACCCCCGGCCTGTCCGGCCCCGTGAACCTCACCGCCCCCGAACCCGTGACCAACCGCGAGGTCACCGCCGCGATGGGCCGGGTCCTGCACCGGCCGACGCCCTTCTCCGTGCCGGCCCCCGCCCTGCGCGTCGTGCTCGGGGAGTTCGCCGGGGACGTGCTCGGCAGTCAGCGGGTGCGCCCGGCCCGGCTGTTGGAGTCCGGCTTCACCTTCCGGGACCCGGGCATCGACCAGTCGATCCGCGCCGCACTGGCCGAATAGCCCGGCGGGCCCGCCCCCGTGCGACCGTCTGTGACCCGGGTGCGACCGGTGTGCGACCGGAGCCCGCCGTAATACCCCACCGAACTCGGGTTCCCCTGGAGCCCGTTGGGGGAAGGAGGATTCCCACACAGCCGCGCCGACCTCGGGGAGGGGCACGTGCTCACCAGCTCGCACCGCACCGCACAGCACGCGGACGTCGTCATCGTAGGAGCCGGGGTCTCAGGACTCGCGGCGGCGCACCACCTGATCGCCGCAGGGGTCACGGTCACCGTCCTGGAGGCCGCCGACGATCCCGGAGGCCGGATGGCCACCGGGCACGTCGACGGATTCCGGCTGGATCGGATCGGGCAGTTGCTCAACACCTCGTACACGGAACTCGACCGGACCCCCGGCCTGGCCGGCCTGGTCCTGCGCCCCTTCGCGCCCGGGGTGCTCGTCCACACCGACGGCCGGCAGCTGCGCGCCGGGGCCCTGACCCCGGCCCGCGCGCTGGCCAGCGGATCCTTCGACCAGGCCCGGCTCAGCGCGTACCTCGGCCGGCTCGCCGCCCTGCCGGTGGAACGCGTACTGGCCCGCCCGGAGCGCACCGCGCTCGCCGCCCTGCGCTCCCGGGCCCTCGGCACCACCCTGCGCCCCCTGCTCACCGCACTGCTGCGCGATCCGGAGCTCTCCACCTCCAGCCGGGTCGCCGACCTGGCCCTGCGCACCTTCGCCCGCGGCCGGCTCGCCGTGCCCGAGGGCGGGGCCGCCACCCTGCCCGGACTCCTCGCCGCCACCCTGCCGCCCGGCACGGTGCGCACCGGGGTCCGGGTCCGCTCGGTGGCGACCAGGCTGGTCACCACCGAGGAGCACGGCGACTTCAGCTGCCGCTCCGCCGTCCTGGCCACCGGCGCCCGGGCCGCCGCCGACCTGCTGCCCGGGCTGCGGGTGCCCGCCTTCCACGAGGTCACCGTCATCCACCACGCCACCGCCGCCCCGCTCCCGTGGGACGGCTCGCTCCTGCTCGACGGGGATCCGCGCTGGCCGATCGCCCACACCGCCGTGATGAGCGCGGTCGACCCGACGCGGGCCCCGGCCGGCCGGAGCCTGGTCACCACCACCGTCCTCGGCCCGCCGCCACCCGCCCGTACGGTCGCCTCGCGCCTGGCCCGGCTGTACGAGACCGGCACCCGCGACTGGGAGCTGCTGGCCGTCCACCACGCCCCGGAGGCCGTCCCGGCGATGCCGCCGCCGTACGACCTGCGCCGGCCGGTCCGGGTCCTGGCCGGGCTGTACGTGTGCGGCGACCACCGCGACTCCAACACCGTCCAGGGCGCCCTGCACTCGGCCCGCCGGGCCGCCACCGCCGTCCTGCGCGACTTCGGCATCCGGCTCCCGGCGAGCGCGGAGCCCGCGGTCCGGGCGGTGGCCTGAGAACCACCATCCGACCGCGGGCCGAGGGCCCGGTTCCCCCGCGGAACCGGGCCCTCGGCCGCACGGCGCACGGCCTCAGGACAGCGCCGCCACCCGGTCCCGGTACGTCCGCACCGCCGAGGCGTCCCGGTACGGCTCCAGCCGCCGCTCGAAGTCCCGTACGTACTCCACCGCGCGCACCGACCGCATCTCCATCGCCTGCTGCGCCGCCTCCGCGCCCAGCGCGCACGCCTGGTCCAGCTCGCCCAGTCCCAGCCGCGCCGTCGCCAGCACCACCCGGCAGAACAGCCGCGAGCGCGCGAACCCGGGCGCCCGCAGCTGGAGCGAACGCTCCGCGTGCTGCGCCGAGGCCCGGTACTGCTGGAGGTCCCGGTGGCAGTGCCCGAACTCGTCCGCCAGCTGCCCCTCGTCGAAGAGGCGCGCCCAGTGCGGCACGTCGTCCCCCGGCCGGGCCGCGCCCAGCGCCCGCTCGGCCCGCACCAGCGAGGCCGTCGCCGCCCGGACCTCGCCCAGCACCGCGTGCCCGCGCGCCTCCGCCGAGTGCAGGAGCGCCTGCACCACCGGCGGCGGCCCCGAGCCCACGCCCTGCTGCGCGACGCGGGCCAGCTGCACCGCCTCCCGGCCGTGGCCGAGGTAGACCGCCTGCCGGCTCATGGTCACCAGCACGTACGAGCCGTAGGGCCGGTCCCCGGCGGCCTGCGCGAGGCGCAGCGCCTGCACGAAGTAGCGCTGGGCGAGCCCGTGCGCGGCGATGTCGTACGAGGTCCAGCCCGCGAGCCGGGTCAGGTCGGCCGCGGCCGAGAAGAGCCGGCGCCCGGTGGTCTCCCCGTACGTGCCGCGCAGCATCGGCTCGGCCTCGTGCTCCAGGTAGCGCACCAGGGCCTGCCGGGCGTGCCCGCCGCCGTAGGTGTGGTCCAGGGTCCGGAACAGCTCGCTCACCGAGCGCAGCGCCGCGATGTCCCCGCTCGTCACCCGCTGGCCGGGCCCCCGGTCGATCTGCCGCTGCCGGGGCACCGAGCCGCGCCCCTGGACCGGGACGCGGGCCGCAACCGCGGCTGCGGCGGCCGCCGCAGCGGCGGCAGCGGTCGCCGGGTCCGCTCCGCGGCCCACGCGCTCGTCGGCGCGTCCGATGAGCCAGTCCCGGCTGGGCACGACCAGCCCGGCCGGGGTGAACGCGATCTTCCGCAGCTCGGCGTGGGAGCCGGAGTCCTTGCGCCACAGGCCGCTGGCGATGTCCACGGCCTCCTCCGGGGTGGCCGCGAACTCCAGACCGGCGTAGACGGGCGCACAGGCGTCCAGGCCCAGGTCCTGCGCGGAGAGCCGGCGGCCCAGGCGGCGGGTGAAGACCTCGGCGATCAGCGCCGGGGTGGTCCCGCGCGGCTGCTGCCCGCGGAGCCACCGGGTCACGGAGGTCTTGTCGTACCGCAGATCGAGACCGTGCTCCAGGCCGAGCTGGTCGACGCGGCGGGCCAGACCGGCGTTGGAGAACCCGGCTTCCGCGATCAGCGCCGCGAGCTGCCGGTTGGGGACGCGCTGGGCAGGTCGTTCCGTCATCGGCTCCACGGTTTCCTGACGTGACGGACCGGGGTCCCGGCCCTGTGAACGGCGTGAATGTAGCGGCGAACTCCGCTCATGCCGCCCCCTCTGTCCCACATTCATCCGATCGTGTGCAGAATCGGTAGGGCGCTTTACGGACCGACCCCCTCCGTCCGCGTACGCTGCGCGACATGACCCGCAGGCCCACCAGGGCGGAGCCCTCCGCCGACGACACCGCACGACTGCCCGCACCGCTGCCCGCGCCCGAGCTGACCGAGGCCGAGTGCCGGCGCTGCGGCACGTACATCGCGGGGCTGGACGGGCGGTACGCGTGCGGCGTGTGCGGCTGGGTCAACGACCACTCGGAGGGCCACCGGCGGCTGCCGACGGCCGACGAGGACCCGGACCGGCCGGCGGCCCGGAGCCGGCCGCGCAGGCGCAGGCCGCTGCCGCCCGGCCCGCAGGAGGGCCCGCCGGGCCCGGCGCCGGCCCCCGCCGACCCCTCGCCGCCGGGCCACTGAGGGGGCGGATTCCGGCCGCCGTACCCTTGGCTGGTGCGATACGTGCACACGGCAGGTTCAACGAGGAGGCGCTGCGGTGGCTGAGCTTGGGTTTGTCCATCTGGGCTTCGGACCCGATTACGTCGAGTACACCCAGGCCTGGGAGGAGCAGCGGCGGGTCCACGCCGCGCGCTTCGAGGACGAGATCGGCGACACCTGCCTCCTGCTGGAGCACCAGCCCGTGTACACGGCCGGCCGGCGCACCGCCGAGAGCGAGCGCCCGCTGGACGGCACCCCCGTCGTGGACGTGGACCGCGGCGGCAAGATCACCTGGCACGGACCCGGCCAGCTGGTCGGCTACCCGATCATGAAGCTGCCCCGCCCGGTCGACGTCGTCGCGCACGTGCGCCGGCTGGAGGAGGCGCTGATACGCACCGCCGCCGAGTTCGGCCTGGAGACCACCCGGGTCGAGGGCCGGTCCGGGGTCTGGGTCCTGGGCGACCCCGTCGAGGAGCGGCCGAAGCTGGGCGGGCTCTCCCTCGACCTCGACCCGCGGCTGACGGACGAGGAGTTCGACCCGCGTCTGAACGGCCCCGAGTACGCCCCCTCCAACGCGGGCCAGCGCCGCGAGGACCGCAAGCTGGCCGCCATCGGCATCCGCGTCGCCAAGGGCGTCACCATGCACGGCTTCGCGATCAACGTGAACCCGGACAGCACCTGGTTCGACCGGATCATCCCGTGCGGGATCCGGGACGCCGGTGTGACCTCGCTCTCGTACGAACTGGGCCGCGAGGTCTCCATCGCCGACGTCCTGCCGGTGATCGAACGCCACCTGAAGGACGTACTGGAGCAGGCGGAACTGCGGCCGCGGGAGATCGAGCCCGCCGCGGGCTGACGGCCGGGGGAATGCGGCCGGTCACCGCCAGGTTGGCCGACGTAAGAGCGTATGAAATTACGGGCGTACCCTGGTGGGCGCCGAAGAATCGAAGTCACAGGGAGCCGGTCGTGTCCGCAGTCGCACCCGACGGACGCAAGATGCTGCGCCTCGAGGTCCGTAACGCCCAGACGCCCATCGAGCGCAAGCCCGAGTGGATCAAGACCCGGGCGAAGATGGGTCCCGAGTACACGAAGATGCAGGCCCTGGTGAAGGGCGAAGGACTGCACACCGTGTGCCAGGAGGCCGGTTGCCCCAACATCTACGAATGCTGGGAGGACCGCGAGGCCACCTTCCTCATCGGTGGCGACCAGTGCACCCGGCGCTGTGACTTCTGTCAGATCGACACGGGCAAGCCCGAGGCCCTGGACCGGGACGAGCCGCGCCGCGTCGGCGAGTCGGTCGTCACGATGGACCTGAACTACGCCACGATCACGGGCGTCGCGCGCGACGACCTGGCCGACGGCGGTGCCTGGCTGTACGCGGAGACGGTGCGCCAGATCCACGAGCAGACGGCGGCCCGCGAGGGCGGCCACACCAAGGTCGAGCTGCTGGCCCCCGACTTCAACGCGGTCCCGGAGCTGCTGGAGGAGGTCTTCGCCTCCCGCCCCGAGGTCTTCGCCCACAACGTGGAGACGGTGCCGCGGATCTTCAAGCGGATCCGCCCCGGCTTCCGCTACGAGCGCTCGCTCGACGTGATCCGCCAGGCCCGCGCCTACGGCCTGGTCACCAAGTCCAACCTGATCCTGGGCATGGGCGAGGAGCGCGAGGAGGTCTCGCAGGCGCTGAAGGAGCTGCACGAGGCCGGCTGCGAGCTCATCACCATCACCCAGTACCTGCGGCCCTCGCCGCGGCACCACCCCGTCGAGCGCTGGGTGAAGCCGGCCGAGTTCGTGGAGCTGGCGAAGGAGGCCGAGGAAATCGGCTTCTCCGGTGTGATGTCGGGCCCGCTGGTCCGCTCCTCTTACCGGGCCGGGCGCCTGTACACGCAGGCGATGGAGAAGCGCAGCCGAGCCGGAGCGTAGGTTGCGGGTCCGCCCGAGGCACGAGGGCGGACACGCGGCCGGAGCGGTGGCGAGGCAGGGCTCGACCGAGGGCGCAGAGAAGCGCGCCGCGGTGTGACGCGCGCTACCATACGGACTGTGTGAACTCACGCACAAAGTCTTACCAACGGGTAACACCGCATCGACGCGGCCCCTAGGCTCTTCATACGGAGAGTCCGGCGGGCCGCGTAAATGTTTCATCACCGTTTGACCGACCGGTCATGCCCTGGTAACACCAGTCAGTGACGATGGCTCCACGCACCGCGCACACCGGCGCACACCGGCGCACACCACCGCCACGCGCCTCGTTGCGCTCCAGACCGTCCCCGAACCGCCCAGCACCGTGAAAGGGATCGACATCATGCAGGCCGCGCCCGTACGCGCCATTGCCATTCCGTCGTTCACCGACGCCTTCCGGGGCTTCGAGTCGCTGCTCATGAGCGGCGCCCGCCGCAACGCATGGAGCGCCGTCCTGGAGGACCGCCGCAGGGCCAAGGACCGGGTCGAAACCGAGCACGTACTCGAGGCCGCGGCCACCCGGACCCCGCAGGCCACGTAAACTTCGCTCTATGGCGAGGAAGTCAAACGCAGAGACTGCTGCGAACCCCGGGCGACTGAAGCAGATCGCCCTGACGTACAAGATGACGCGCAAGGCCGACCCGAAGGTCGGTCTGATCGTCGCGGGCGTGGGAATCGTCACCTTCGGTGTCTTTCTTGCGATCGGCTTCCTGATCGACCACCCGGTCTACCTGGGCATCCTGGGCTTCCTGGTGGCGTTCCTCGCGATGGCGATCGTCTTCGGGCGACGGGCCGAGCGGGCTGCCTTCGGGCAGATGGAGGGACAGCCGGGCGCGGCCGCGGCCGTACTGGACAACGTGGGGCGGGGCTGGACGACCACCCCGGCCGTCGCGATGAACCGGAGCCAGGACATCGTCCACCGGGCCGTGGGCAAGGCCGGCGTCGTGCTGATCGCCGAGGGCAACGCGAACCGCCTGAAGCCGATGCTCGCCGCCGAGAAGAAGAAGCTGGCCCGGATCATGCCGGACATCCCGGTCCACGACTTCATCGTGGGCACCGGCGAGGGCGAGGTCCCGCTGAAGAAGCTCCGCACGACGCTGCTCAAGCTGCCGCGCGTACTGGCGGGTCCGCAGATCACCCAGGTCAACGACAAGCTGCGGGCCATGGGCGACCTCATGAGCAACATGCCGCTGCCGAAGGGCCCGATGCCCAAGGGCATGCGGATGCCGCGCGGCGGAAAGATGCGCTGACCCGCTTTTCGTATACGAGACGGGGGCGAGCAGCACCGTACGGAGCACGACCCGGCCGATGCCGAGGCGGCCGCCGTCCTCCGCGACGACGCGCAGGCCCACCAGCCGCTTGCCGGGGGTGAAGCCCACGGTGCCGACGGTGAGGATGCTCAGCACCACGAAGAGGGCCAGGGTCCAGTTGCCGGTGGCGGTCGGGTTGCCGTGCGTGATCAGCCCGAACGCGATCACCTGGCAGCCGACCCAGTCGATGGCCAGACCGCCGAGGCGGCGGCCGAAGCGCGCCACCGAGCCCGGCCCCTCCTGGGGCAGGCCGAGCCGCTGGCCCCGGTAGCCGAAGTCGACGCCCATGTCCTCGGCGGCCGCGCGGGGGCCGGAGAGCCAGGATCCGATTGCCTGTCTGTTGTCCACCCGACCACGGTACCGGTGGTGTCCGACGGTGTTCCGACGGGACCCTGGTTAACTTGAGCGAAACAAATGGGTCATGCTTGAGAAATCCCGCCTGCTTATGGTCGGGTCAGCGTGCGGCACCGCACTGACGCACCACGAGCTATAAAGCCCGCCCTGCCCCGGGGCCGGGAGTAGGAGGAGTTGGATGTTCCAGAACGCCGACGAAGTGAAGCAGTACATCGAGGAGAACGACGTCAAGTTCGTCGACGTCCGTTTCTGCGACCTGCCTGGTGTGATGCAGCACTTCACCATCCCGGCTCGGGCGTTCGACCCGGCGGAGGAGCTCGCCTTCGACGGCTCCTCCATCCGCGGCTTCCAGGCGATCCACGAGTCCGACATGGCGCTGCGTGCCGACATCACCACCGCGCGCCTGGACCCGTTCCGCAAGGACAAGACGCTCAACATCAACTTCTTCATCCACGACCCGATCACGGGTGAGGCCTACAGCCGCGACCCGCGCAACATCGCGAAGAAGGCCGAGGCGTACCTCGCCTCCACCGGCATCGCCGACACCGCGTACTTCGGCCCCGAGGCCGAGTTCTACGTGTTCGACAGCGTGCGCTTCGCGACCTCCGCGAACGAGGGCTTCTACCACATCGACTCCGAGGCCGGCGCCTGGAACACCGGTTCCGAGGAGAACAACCGCGGCTACAAGGTCCGCTACAAGGGCGGCTACTTCCCGGTGGCCCCGGTCGACCACTTCGCCGACCTGCGCGCCGAGATCTCCCTTGAGCTGGACGCCCAGGGCCTCCAGGTCGAGCGCCAGCACCACGAGGTCGGCACCGGCGGCCAGGCCGAGATCAACTACAAGTTCAACACGCTGCTGGCCGCGGCCGACGACCTGATGCTCTTCAAGTACATCGTGAAGAACGTCGCCTGGCGCAACGGCAAGACCGCGACCTTCATGCCGAAGCCGATCTTCGGTGACAACGGCTCGGGCATGCACGTCCACCAGTCGCTGTGGGCCAACGGCGACCCGCTGTTCTACGACGAGGCCGGCTACGCGGGCCTGTCGGACACCGCCCGCTACTACATCGGCGGCATCCTCAAGCACGCCCCGTCGCTGCTCGCCTTCACCAACCCGACGGTGAACTCGTACCACCGCCTGGTCCCGGGCTTCGAGGCGCCGGTCAACATGGTGTACTCGCAGCGCAACCGCTCCGCCGCGATGCGCATCCCGATCACCGGCTCGAACCCGAAGGCCAAGCGCGTCGAGTTCCGCGCCCCGGACCCGTCCTCGAACCCGTACCTGGCGTTCGCGGCGCTCCTGCTCGCCGGTCTCGACGGTGTGAAGAACAAGATCGAGCCGATGGAGCCGATCGACAAGGACCTCTACGAGCTCTCCCCGGACGAGCACGCGAGCGTCCCGCAGGTCCCGACCAGCCTGGAGGACGTCCTCAAGGCCCTGGAGGCCGACCACGAGTACCTCCTGGCCGGCGGCGTCTTCACCCCGGACCTGATCGAGACCTGGATCGACTACAAGCGCACGCACGAGATCGCCCCGATCGCCCTGCGCCCGCACCCGCACGAGTTCGAGATGTACTTCGACATCTAAGAACCGGCACGCACGACGGCCCCGCCGCTCTCCCAGGAGAGCGGCGGGGCCGTCGTGTTGTCCGGTGCGCCGCCGTACGGGCCCCCGCTCAGGCGGACGGCGGGGCGGGGGGCCCGGAGCGGCGGAGCAGTGACATGCCCGCCGTCAGTTCGCGCAGGCAGCGGACGGCCAGTTCGGGCGGGGAGCCGGGGCCCGCCACCGGGGCCTCCGTCGTCGACCAGAGTTCCAGGGCGATGCGGATCGCGTCCGTGGCGGCCGCCGCGAGGAGGCGTACGCCCAGGGGGTCGGCGCTCTCGCCGGCCAGGCGGGCGATCACCGGGACCAGGCGCTCCTCGGAGTCCTGGTTCACCCGGTACCAGACCGCGCGCAGCGCCTCGTCGGTCGCGGCGGCGCGGAGCAGGCCGCGGGTGACCTCCAGGCCCTCCTCGACCACCTGGGAGTCGCTCAGCGAGCGGGTCACCGCGCGTTCCAGGGCCTCGTCGAGCGGGGTGCCGGGGTCCTCCTCGGCGAGCAGGGCGCGCCAGGCGTCGCCGCCGCCGGCCAGCAGCGGGCCCACGGCCTCCTGCTTGTTGCGGAAGTACCGGTAGAACGTGCGCAGCGCCACGCCCGCGCGGTGCGCGACGTCCTCGGCGGTGGTGCCGTCGGGGCCGTGTTCGGCGAAGAGTTCGCAGGCCGCACGGGCGATGTCGAGCTGGGTGGCGGCCTTGCGGCGCTCGGTCAGCGACTGGGCTCCGGGGCCGGCCACGGGAGAGTACGGACGAGGGGATCTCACGGGTGAAGACTACCTCCCGGTTTCCTACGGAATGCAATTCGTGACTTACTGGCAAAACGTGTCATGACGCGGGTACGCTCGGCCCATGAACCGTTACGAAGGACGTCGCGTCCTCATCACCGGCGGCGGCTCCGGCATCGGCCGGGCCTCCGTCCACCGCATCCTCGCCGAGGGCGGCCGCGTGCACACCGTGGACGTCAACGAAGAGGGGCTCAAGGGCACCGCGGAGCAGGCCGCCGCCGACGGGCACGCGGACCGCCTCACCACCGCCGTCCTCGACATATCCGACGAGGCGGCCGTCCAGAGCGGTGTCGCCGCCGCCGTCCGGAGCCTCGGCGGGCTCGACGTGCTCGTCAACGCCGCCGGCATCCTGCGTTCCGCGCACACCCACCAGACCACGCTCGACTTCTGGAACAGGGTCATCGCGGTCAACCTGACCGGCACGTTCCTCGTGATCCGCGAGTCCCTCCCGGCGCTGCTGGAGGGCGACCAGCCGGTCGTCGTGAACTTCAGCTCCACCTCGGCGTCCTTCGCCCACCCCTACATGTCCGCGTACGCGGCCAGCAAGGGCGGCATCCAGTCCATGACCCACGCCCTGGCCGCCGAGTACAGCAAGCAGGGCCTGCGCTTCGTCGCCGTCGCTCCCGGCTCCATCGAGAGCGGCATGACCACGGGCAACGGCCCGGGCCTGCCCGAGGACACCGACTGGAGCCTGTTCGCCAAGCTGGCCCCGGCCCTCGGCCAGGGCTTCGCCGGCCCGCAGACGGTCGCCGGCGTCGTCGCCATGCTGGGCTCCGAGGACGGCGCCTTCATCACCGGTACGGAGATCCGCATCGACGGCGGCACGCACTACTAGTCACTAGGCGCGAAAACGGTCCCAGAGCCGGGGGAAGCGCTCCGCGAGCACGGCTTCGTTCTCGAAGTCCAGCGGAGTGCCCTCCGGCTCGGCGGCTTGCAGCGGAACGCCCAGATCCGGCGCCACCGCCCCCGTCAGCTGCTCGTACGCCTCGTCGGCCGCGTACCCCAGCTCCTCGCCGTCCCCGTCGATCTCCTCGTCGAACTCGTCCAGGAGCTCCGCGAGCGCGTCCGGATCGTGCACCCCGCCCTCGAACACCTCCCGCCCCTGGCCGATCAGCCAGCAGCGGAAGTAGTCGAACGCGTCGTCGCTCGCCCCGTCGAGCAGCACCCACGCCGCGCCCCAGAGGTCCCACGTGTACGCCCGGTTGTACCGGGACTCGAAGTGCCGGGCGAAGTCCAGGACGGAGTCCGGATCGAGCTGCGCCAGCCGCTCCACGAGCAGCTCGGCGTGTTCCTCGGGGTCGCCCTCGGCGGCCTCGCGGGTACGGTCGACGATCTCCCAGAACTCCGTCTCGTCCATCACCGCTCCAGCATCACGGGTGCGCCCCCTCGCCGCCACTGCTCATACGGCCAAAGGCCGGTGTCCGACCCCCTGAAACGGGGGTCGGACACCGGCCTTTGGACTTGCGGAGTCCCGGCCTCAGAGGCCGTAGCGCTCGCGTGCCTCCTTGATGGCGGACGCCGGAACCTCGCCGCGGCGGGCGAGCTGGGCCAGCGCGGCCACCACGATGGACTGCGCGTCGACGCCGAAGTGGCGGCGGGCGCCCTCGCGGGTGTCGGACAGGCCGAAGCCGTCCGTGCCGAGCGAGGTCCAGTCCTGCTCCACCCACTGGCTGATCTGGTCCGGGACCTGGCGCATCCAGTCGGAGACGGCCAGCACCGGGCTGGTGACGCCCTCCAGCGCACGCGTGACGTACGGGGTGCGGACCTCGCCGCGCAGCAGCGCCTCGTCGCACTCCAGCGCCTCGCGGCGCAGCTCGCCCCAGGAGGTGGCGGACCAGACGTCGGCGGCCACGTTCCAGTCGGCGGCGAGCAGCTGCTGCGCCTCCAGCGCCCAGTGGATCGCCGTACCCGAGGCCATCAGCTGGATCTTCGGGGCGTCGGCGGCCGGGGCGGACTCCAGCGAGGAGGCCTCGTTGAAGCGGTAGAGGCCCTTGAGGATGCCCTCTTCCACGCCCTCCGGCATGGCCGGCTGCACCTTCGGCTCGTTGTAGACCGTCAGGTAGTAGAAGACGTCTTCCGGCTTCTCGCCGTACATGCGGCGCAGGCCGTCCTTGACGATCACCGCGATCTCGTACGCGAAGGCCGGGTCGTAGTTCAGCGACGCCGGGTTCGTGGACGCGATCAGGTGCGAGTGGCCGTCCGCGTGCTGGAGGCCCTCACCGGTCAGGGTCGTACGGCCGGCGGTGGCGCCGACGATGAAGCCCTTGCCGAGCTGGTCGGCGAGCTGCCACATCTGGTCGGCGGTGCGCTGCCAGCCGAACATCGAGTAGAAGATGTAGAACGGGATCATCGGCTCGCCGTGCGTCGCGTACGACGTGCAGGCGGCGATGAAGTCGGCCATGGCGCCGGCCTCGGTGATCCCCTCGTTGAGGATCTGGCCGTCCTTGGCTTCCTTGTAGTACATGAGCTGGTCGCGGTCGACCGGCTCGTACGTCTGGCCCAGCGGCGAGTAGATGCCGGCCGACGGGAAGAGCGACTCCATGCCGAAGGTGCGCGCCTCGTCGGGGACGATCGGCACCCAGCGCTTGCCGGTCTCCTTGTCCCGCATCAGGTCCTTGACGAGCCGGACGAAGGCCATGGTGGTGGCCATCTCCTGCTTGCCGGAGCCCTTGATCAGCGGGGCGAAGGAGCGCTCGGCCGGGGCCGGCAGGGCGACGTGCTTGACCTTGCGGGCCGGGGCCGGGCCGCCGAGGGCCGCGCGGCGCTCGTTCAGGTACCGCACCTCGGGGCTGTTCGCGCCCGGGTGGCCGTACGGGACGACGCCGTCGGCGAAGGCGCTGTCCGGGATCGGGAGTCCGAGCAGGTCGCGCATGCCCTTGAACTCGTCGATCGTCAGCTTCTTCATCTGGTGGTTCGCGTTCTTCGACTCGAACCCGGCGCCCAGCGTGTAGCCCTTGACGGTCTGCGCGAGGATGACCGTCGGCGCGCCCTTGTGCTCCAGGGCGGCCTTGTACGCGGCGTACACCTTGCGGGGCTCGTGGCCGCCGCGGGAGCTGTGGAAGCACTCGGCGATCTTCGCGTCCGACAGCACCCCGGCCAGCTGCACGAGCTCGGCGTTGGCGCCGAAGAAGTGCTGGCGGATGTAGGCCACGTCGCGGGTCGCGTACGTCTGGAACTGCGCGTCGGGCACCTCCCGCAGGCGGCGTACCAGGGCGCCCGTGGTGTCGAGCCGGAACAGCTCGTCCCAGGCGGAGCCCCACAGCGACTTGATGACGTTCCAGCCGGCGCCGCGGAACTGGGCCTCCAGCTCCTGGACCACGCGGAAGTTGGCGCGGACCGGACCGTCGAGGCGCTGCAGGTTGCAGTTGATGACGAAGGTCAGGTTGTCGAGCTGCTCGCGGGAGGCGAGGGCCAGGGCGGCGGTCGACTCGGGCTCGTCCATCTCGCCGTCGCCCAGGAAGGCCCAGACGTGCGAGTTGGCGGTGTCCTTGATGCTCCGGTTCTGCAGGTAGCGGTTGAAGCGCGCCTGGTAGATCGCGGAGAGCGGGCCGAGGCCCATGGAGACCGTCGGGAACTCCCACAGCCACGGCAGGCGCCGCGGGTGCGGGTAGGACGGCAGGCCGTTGCCGCCGGACTCCTGGCGGAAGTTGTCGAGCTGCTGCTCGGAGACGCGCCCGTCGAGGAAGGCGCGGGCGTAGATGCCGGGGGAGGCGTGGCCCTGGATGTAGAGCTGGTCGCCCGATCCGTCGGCCTCCTTCCCGCGGAAGAAGTGCTGGAAGCCGGTCTCGTAGAGCCAGGCCGCCGAGGCGAAGGTGGCGATGTGGCCGCCGACGCCGTACTTGGAGCCGCGGGTCACCATGGCGGCCGCGTTCCAGCGGTTCCATGCGGTGATCTTGGCTTCCATCTCCTCGTCACCCGGGAACTCGGGCTCGGCGGAGGTGGGGATGGTGTTGACGTAGTCCGTCTCCAGCAGCTTCGGCAGGGCGAGGCCCGCGGCCTCGGCGTGCTGGAGGGTGCGGCGGAGCAGGTATTCGGCGCGGCGCGTACCGGCGGCCTTGGCGACGGCGTCCAGGGAGGCCGCCCATTCGGCGGTCTCCTCGGTGTCGCGGTCCGGGAGCTGGTCGAGCTCGCTCGGAAGCTTTCCTACGGGGTCGGACATCGGTGTGCGCCGCCTTCCGGACAAAGGAGAGGTGGTGAAAAATCCCTGACGGGCAGGACAGGGTCGATGGGCCCGGTTGGGGTCCGTCGACGACTGTAAATCGCTGATCGATGATCGATCAAATGAATGTGACACTGAAATGGCCATCCGGCCAAAAGTCGGCACCCGGTGCCATCGAATCAGGCACCCGGTGCCGGGCAAACCGGGACAGATCAACCCGTCAGGCGCGGGGCGCGCACCCCAGGACATGCCGCTTCACGAGCACTCCGATGTCCGGATCCTGACTGCGGAACGCCTCCACGAGGGCCGCGTGCTCCTCCGCGTACGACTTCTGGACGGTCCCCAGCCAGCGGATCGACAGCGCCGTGAAGACCTCGATGCCCAGGCTCTCCCAGGTGTGCAGCAGCACGCTGTTCCCGGCCGCCCGCACCAGCTCCCGGTGGAACCCGACGGTGTGCCGCACCTGCGCCGTCCCGTCCTCGGTCCGGTCGGCCTCCCACAGCGCCGCCACGTGCGGCTCCAGCGCCGAGCAGTCCGCCGCCAGCCGGGGCGCGGCCAGCTCGGCCGCGATCTGCTCCAGACCGGCCCGGACCGGGTAGATCTCCTCCAGGTCGGCCGCCGACAGGTTCCGTACGCGCACGCCCTTGTTCGGCGCCGACTCGATCAGCCGCAGCGTCTCCAGCTCGCGCAGGGCCTCGCGCACGGGCGTCTGGCTGACCTCCAGCTCGACCGCGATCCGGCGCTCGACGATCCGCTCGCCGGGCTTCCAGCGTCCGCTGACGATCCCCTCCACGATGTGCTCGCGGATCTGCTCGCGCAGCGAGTGCACGACGGGTGGGGTGATCATCGGGGCTTCATCTCCTGTGGGGCGCGCATCGCTTCGATGCGTAGACAATACGGCGGAGTGGGCCGCGGGGATGCGTTCCTGGTCAGGGCCGTTGGGTGAGGCTGGTTACAAGGCGCTGCGCCGGATCAGGCTCAGGGCCGTGACCGGTCCCACCGACAGCCGGTACGCGCCCGGTTCGGGCGGCGGGAACGCGGCTCCGTAGCGGCCGCCGCCCAGGCTCCGCAGGGGGCGGCCCACCGGGCGGCCGCCATCGGCGGGGCGCAGCTCCGCCACGGGCGGCCGCGCGTCGTCGGGGGCCGTGACCGCCACCTCGTACGGGACTCCCGCGGGCAGTACGGCGGGTACGCGTACGCCGAGGCGGGCGGCCGGGTCCGCGAACCTTCCGGCGTCCGGGGGGAGCGCGAGCACGTCGCCTGCGGGGAGGACCGGTTCCTCGCCCAAGAGGCCGAGCAGGGCCGCCCGTACGGCCTTGTTGTTCTGGAGCGAGCCGTGCTGCTCGTACGCGGCCCACGCCCCGGCGACCGGGCCCGCTGCCGGGCCGGCCCCGCCGGGCAGGGGGACCGTGCCGTCGCCGTCGCCCTCGGAAACGAGGGTCAGACGGTCGCCGGCCCACCGCGCGGTCACCGCCGTGGGCTGGCCCGTGCCGGCGATCGCGTACAGGCCGGCCCGCGACGGTGTGCCGCGCAGGTCGGCGTGGAAGCGGGCCGCGTCCGCGAGCAGCGCCTCGTCCACGCCCGGCAGCGCCGGCAGATCACGGACGTGCGCGAGCCCCTCCGGCCCCTCCACGCAGGCGTAATCGGGGGCCAGCTGGTGCAGGGACGGCAGGCTGCGGGCGAAGGCGCCCAGCTCCGGGTCCCTGCGGCCCCCGCCGTCCACCAGGTCGGCCAGGGCCCGCAGGGACCCCTGGTGCGGGGTGCCCAGGGTGATCACGCGGCGGGTGACCTCGTGCCCGCCGAGGCGCTCCGCGTAGTGCCGGGCCACCAGCCCGCCCATCCCGTGGCAGAGGAAGACCACCCGGGCCTCGCGGCGCTCGGGGGCCGAGGCCCGCCAGCGCTCCAGCTCCAGGTCGATCCGGCCCTTCAGCCGCTCCGCGCCGTGGCGGCAGGACAGCCGCCAGTCGTACGGGAACGTGAGGAGGTTGTCCGATACCGACAGGGTGAAATGGCGTTCCAGCCAGCGCAGCAGGTCCGTGTAGCCGTCCACCGGGTGCCAGATGCCCGGCAGGGCGTGCAGATCGGGCATCAGGCCGACGGGGACGACCCCGTCGCCCGGGTCGCCGTCGCCGGTGTCCTTCGGCAGGCGCAGGGCGCCCGCGGAGCCGCCGAAACCCCGCAGGCCGCGTAAGAGGGCCGGGCCGGACAGGTCCCAGAGCGCTCTGCCCTCGGCGTCGGCCAGCCGGCTGCCCAGGATCCCGGGCAGTACCACGACCAGATCCGTCACCTGTGCCCGTGCCATACGCAGCCCCCCGAGATGTCACACATGGACCCACCAGGGTAAAACGAAGGCGCCCCCGCCCGAAGTGGTTCCGGGCGGGGGCGCCGTACGTGTCGCCCGCCGATGGGGCCGCGACTCAGAGACCGAGCTCGACCTCGAACTCGCCGGCCTCAAGGATCGCCTTGACGGCCGAGAGGTACCGGGCCGCGTCCGCGCCGTCCACCAGGCGGTGGTCGTAGGACAGGGTCAGGTACGTCATGTCGCGGACGCCGATGACGGTGCCCTCGGGGGTCTCGATGACCATCGGACGCTTGACCGTGGCACCGATGCCCAGGATGGCGACCTGGTTCGGGGGAACGATCACGGTGTCGAAGAGCGCACCGCGCGAACCGGTGTTGCTGATGGTGAAGGTCGCGCCCGACAGCTCGTCCGGCGTGATCTTGTTGCCGCGGACCTTGCCGGCCAGGTCGGCCGTGGCCTTGGAGATGCCCGCCAGGTTGAGGTCACCGGCACCCTTGATGACCGGGGTCATCAGGCCCTTCTCGGAGTCCACGGCGATGCCGATGTTCTCCGAGTCGAAGTAGGTGATGGTGCCCTCGTCGTCGTTGATCCGGGCGTTGACGACCGCGTGGGCCTTCAGCGCCTGGGCGGCGGCCTTGACGAAGAACGGCATCGGCGAGAGCTTGACGCCCTCGCGGGCCAGGAAGGAGCCCTTGGCCTGCTCGCGGAGCTTCATGATCTTGGTGATGTCCACCTCGACCACGGAGCTGAGCTGGGCCTGCGAGTGCAGCGCCTTCATCATGTTGTCGCCGATGACCTTGCGCATGCGGGTCATCTTGACGGTCTGACCGCGCAGCTCGGACACCGCGGCGGCCGGGGCCTTCGCGGCGGGAGCGGCGGCGGCCGGAGCCGGGGCGGCAGCGGCGGCCTTGGCGGCCTCGGCGGCGGCCAGGACGTCCTGCTTGCGGATACGGCCACCGACACCGGTGCCCGAGACCGAGGACAGGTCCACGCCGGACTCCGAGGCCAGCTTGCGCACCAGCGGGGTCACGTACGCGCCCTCGTCGCCGGCGGAGACCGCGGCGGCGGGGGTGGCGGCCGGAGCCGGGGCGACCGCGGCCGGAGCGGCCACGGGGGCCGGAGCGGCGACGGGGGCGGCCGGGGCGACCGGAGCCGGAGCGGCGACCGGGGCCGGAGCGGCCGGAGCCGGGGCGGCAGCGGCCGGCGCAGCGGCGACCGGAGCCGGAGCGGCGGCGGCCGGGGCAGCCGCGACCGGGGCCGGGGCGGCGGCCGGAGCGGCACCGGCGGCGCCGATGACGGCCAGGACGGCGCCGACCTCGGCGGTCTCGTCCTCGTTGATCCGGATCTCCAGCAGGGTGCCGGAGACCGGAGCGGGGATCTCGGTGTCGACCTTGTCCGTGGAGACCTCGAGCAGCGGCTCGTCGGCCTCGACGGACTCGCCGACCTGCTTCAGCCAGCGGGTGACGGTGCCCTCGGTGACGCTCTCGCCCAGGGCGGGGAGGACGACGTCCGTGCCGGAGGCGGCAGGCGCGGCGGCGGGGGCGGCCGGAGCCTCGGCCACCGGAGCCGGGGCCGCGGGGGCCTCGGCGGCCGGAGCCGGAGCGGCGGCCGGAACCTCGGCGACGACCGTCTCGGCCTCGGCGGCAGCCGGCGCGCCGGAGCCGTCGTCGATGACGGCCAGCTCGGCGCCGACCTCGACGGTCTCGTCCTCGGCGACCTTGATGGACGCCAGGATGCCGGACACGGGGGAGGGGATCTCGGTGTCGACCTTGTCGGTCGAGACTTCGAGCAGCGGCTCGTCGGCCTCGACGCGCTCGCCCTCGGCCTTCAGCCAGCGGGTGACAGTTCCCTCGGTGACGCTCTCGCCGAGCGCCGGAAGGGTTACGGAAACCGACATGGTTTCAGTTGCTCCTTACGAAAGTGCGGAAGTGGTCGTCGCGCCCGTGACTGTGGATTAGTCGTGGGAGTGAAGCGGCTTGCCGGCCAGGGCCAGGTGGGCCTCGCCGAGCGCTTCGTTCTGGGTCGGGTGCGCGTGGATGAGCTGCGCGACCTCGGCCGGCAGGGCTTCCCAGTTGTAGATCAGCTGGGCCTCGCCGACCTGCTCGCCCATCCGGTCACCGACCATGTGGACGCCGACCACGGCACCGTCCTTGACCTGGACGAGCTTGATCTCGCCCGCGGTCTTCAGGATCTTGCTCTTGCCGTTGCCCGCCAGGTTGTACTTCAGGGCCACGACCTTGTCCGCGCCGTAGATCTCCTTGGCCTTGGCCTCGGTGATGCCGACCGAGGCGACCTCGGGGTGGCAGTACGTGACGCGCGGAACACCGTCGTAGTCGATCGGGACGGTCTTCAGACCGGCCAGACGCTCCGCGACGAGGATGCCCTCGGCGAAGCCGACGTGCGCGAGCTGCAGGGTCGGGACGAGGTCGCCGACGGCCGAGATCGTCGGCACGTTCGTCTGCATGTACTCGTCGACCAGGACGTAGCCGCGGTCCATCGCGACGCCCTGCTCCTCGTAGCCCAGGCCCTGGGAGACCGGGCCGCGGCCGACGGCGACCAGCAGCACCTCGGCCTCGAAGGTCTTGCCGTCCGCGAGGGTGACCCGTACGCCGTTCTCGGTGTACTCGGCCTTGTCGAAGAAGGTGCCGAGGTTGAACTTGATGCCGCGCTTGCGGAACGCGCGCTCCAGCAGCTTCGAGCTGTTCTCGTCCTCGACCGGGACGAGGTGCTTGAGGCCCTCGATCACGGTGATGTCGGAGCCGAAGGACTTCCACGCCGAGGCGAACTCGACGCCGATGACGCCGCCGCCCAGGACGATCGCCGACTCGGGGACGCGGTCCAGGACCAGCGCGTGGTCCGAGGAGATGATGCGGTTGCCGTCGATCTGCAGGCCCGGCAGCGACTTCGGCACGGAGCCGGTCGCCAGCAGGACGTGGCGGCCCTGGATGCGCTGGCCGTTCACGTCGACGGAGGTCGGCGAGGAAAGGCGGCCCTCACCCTCGATGTACGTCACCTTGCGGGAGGCGACCAGGCCCTGCAGGCCCTTGTACAGGCCCGAGATGACCTCGTCCTTGTACTTCTGCACACCCGCGATGTCGATGCCCTCGAAGGTGGCCTTCACGCCGAACTGGGCGGCTTCGCGCGCCTGGTCCGCGATCTCGCCCGCGTGGAGCAGGGCCTTCGTGGGGATGCAGCCGTTGTGCAGGCAGGTGCCGCCGAGCTTGTTCTTCTCGATCAGGGCAACGTCCAGACCCAGCTGGGATGCGCGCAGAGCCGCGGCGTAACCGCCACTGCCACCGCCGAGGATCACTAGGTCGAAAACGGTGCTGGCGTCGTTCGCCACGTCACGTCCTCCATGCATGTGCGCCGGGCACCGGTCCTCTGTGACCGGGCGGCGGCTGGTAATCGGCCGCTAGTTGTTCGGCCCTGTGGTGGGGGCCCTGTCCTGCCGAGAACCCATCTTCGCATTTGTCGGGGGAACGCGGGACGCCGGGCCCATGATGTGGCAGGTCGTTCTGCCCGGAGTAGGGGTTACCGGTGCGTAGAAACCTACGGATTTCGTTGTCAGTGAACATGCCTCAAGCCTTGGTCGGGTATCCGACCAAGGCTTGAGGCAGATCACAGTCGGCGCTGCGCGGCCGTGTCAGGGCTGCGTCAGCCCAGGTCGCCGGTGGCCGTGCGCTCGGCCAGCCGCACCAGGGTGCGCACGGCGGAGCCGGTGCCGCCCTTGGGGGTGTAGCCGTAGGGGGCGCCCTCGTGGAAGGCGGGGCCCGCGATGTCGAGGTGCGCCCAGGTGATGCCCTCGCCCACGAACTCCTGGAGGAAGAGGCCGGCCACCAGGCCGCCGCCCATCCGGACACCCATGTTGGCGATGTCGGCGGTGGGGGAGTCCATGGTCTTGCGCAGGTCCTCGGGGAGCGGCATCGGCCAGGAGGCCTCGCCGACCTCCTCGGCGATCTCGTGGATCGAGGTGCGGAAGGCGTCGTCGTTCGCCATGATCCCGAAGGTCCGGTCGCCCAGCGCCAGCACCATCGCGCCGGTCAGGGTGGCGACGTCGACGATCGCGTCCGGGTTCTCCTCGGAGGCCTTGGTCAGGGCGTCGCCCAGGACCAGGCGGCCCTCGGCGTCGGTGTTCAGGACCTCGACGGTCTTGCCGCTGTACATGCGCAGCACGTCGCCGGGCTTGGTGGCCGAGCCCGACGGCATGTTCTCGGCGAGCGCGAGCCAGCCGGTGACGTTGACCGGCAGGCCCAGCTTGGCCACGGCGACGACGGAGGCGAACACGGCGGCGGCGCCGGACATGTCGCACTTCATCGTCTCGTTGTGGCCGGCCGGCTTCAGGGAGATGCCGCCCGAGTCGTAGGTGATGCCCTTGCCGACGAAGGCGAGGTGCTTCTCCGCGTCGGGGTGGGTGTAGGCGATCTTGACCAGGCGCGGCGGGTTCTCGGAGCCCTTGCCGACGCCCATGATGCCGCCGTAGCCGCCCTTGGTGAGCGCCTTCTCGTCCAGGACCTGGACCTTGATCCCGTGCTCCTTGGCGGTCGCGGACGCGACGGCGGCGAAGGCCTCGGGGGTGAGGTCGTTCGGCGGGGTGTTGATCAGGTCGCGGGCGACGTTGACCTCGGTCGCGACGACCGAGGCGCGCTCGGCGGCGGCCTTGTGCTCCTTGTCGCGGGGCTTGGCGCCCAGCAGGACCACCTCGGCGAGCGGCTGCTTCGGGCCGCCGTTCTTCTCGGCCCCCTTGCCGGCCTTCTTCTCGCCGCCCTGGTAGACGGTGAAGGCGTACGCGCCCAGCAGCGCGCCCTCGGCGACGGCGGTGACGGCGGAGGCGTCCTCCAGCGGGAGGGCGAAGGCGGCCTTCTTGCGGCCGTGCAGCGCACGGGCGGCGGCGCCGGCGGCGCGGCGCAGGGCCTCCTCGTCGAACGACTCGTCCTTCTCGGGGACGGAGCCCAGCCCGACCGCCAGCACGACCGGGACCTTCAGGCCGTCCGGCGCCGGCAGCTTGGTGGTCTCGCCTTCGGCGCCCGAGGCACCGAGTGCGTCGAGCACGGCGGCGAGCTTTCCGTCGTACGCCTTGTCCACGGCCTCGGCGCCCGCGGCGACGACCGGGCCCTTGGGGCCCTTCGCCACGCCGACCACGAGGGCGTCGGCGCGCAGCGTCGCCGCGCCGGCAGTGCTGAGAGTCAGAGCAGTCACGGTGGTGAAGTCTCGCTTCCGTTTGTGTTGTGGGCCGAGTGGGTGGCCGGCCATCCGCAGCGATCGTATTCCGGCCCGACGCCCGCCAGAAATGAGCCTACGCGTACGGGCTCGTCCGCACGCCACTCGAAGGTTTGGCAAGTTGTTCGATCAAGACGCCGGGAGATTCACCCATCCGTGGTTTCCGCCCCAGGTTTGCCCCTTCGACCTGACGAGGTCCGTAAGACTCGACCCACTCTCGCAAGGGGACGCGGGGTCCCTTTGCATGATTTCCACAGAGCCTCCTCGGCCCGGCCGACCGCCACAGGGCCGTAGTCGAGTGATGCCTGCGGGGGGAAAGGCCGAAATGGTCAACAAGAACCGGATGAACAGGGCTGCCACCGCGATGGGGGTGGCAGCGCTGATCTCCGTGGCACTGCCCGCCGCGACCGCGCACGCGGCCGTGACACCGCGCATCGACCTGAAGGTGCTCGTCGTCGACGACGGCGGCAGCTCGGTCGACGCCATCACCGCGGAGCTCCGGGACACCGGAGTCCCGTACACCCGCGTCCTCCTGGGCAGCGCGGGCCGCCCGGTGATCAACGCCGGGTTCCTCGCCGACACCGTCGACGGCCGGCCGCGCGCCAAGTACCAGGGCGTCGTGCTGCCGAACGAGAACCCGTTCGGCGAGGGCTCGGCCGAGATGGCCGCGCTCAGCGCGTACGAGACGACGTACGGCATCCGCCAGGTCGACGCGTACACCTGGGCCCACCCGGGCGTCGGACTGGAATACACCGACAACGGCGGCTACAGCGGACAGCTCGACGGCACGCAGGCCGCCGTCACCGCCGCCGGCAAGGCGGGCCCCTTCAACTACCTCGGCGGCCAGGTCGCCTTCGAGGACAACTCCGCCCTGGTCCCCGAGAGCTACGGGTTCATGGGCAAGCCGCGGGCCGGCTACACCAGCTACCTCGACGCACCGGTCGCCGGCGGACGGGCCTCGCTCGTCGGGGAGTACGCCCACGACGGGCGCAGCGAACTGGTCGTCACCTTCGGCTACAACCAGTACCAGCAGCAGTTCCGGCTGCTCGCCCGCGGCATCGTCGACTGGCTCACCCAGGGGATCCACCTCGGCCAGGAGCGCAACTACTTCGCGGTCCACGTCGACGACGTCTTCGCCCCGGACGCCCGCTGGAGCAAGGAGCTCAACTGCACGCCCGGCGACTACGCCTGCCCGGGCGGCGAGGGCAAGGAGAGCACCATCCGGATGTCCGCCGCCGACGCCCAGTACGCGGCGCAGTGGCAGACGAGCAAGAACTTCAAACTCGACCTCCTCTTCAACGCCGGAGCCGGCGAGGAATGGAAGGCCGAGAACGGCGGAACGGACGCCCTCACCGCGCAGCTCGTCGCCGACCGGGCCAAATACCGCTGGATGAACCACACGTACTCGCACCCCTTCCTCGGCTGCGTCCAGAACACCGCCGTCGTCCCGTGGACCTGCACGAAGAACGCGGCGGGCGCCATCAACTGGATGAGCCGGGCCGACATCTCCGCCCAGATCCGCGACAACAACAACTGGGCCGCCGCCAAGGGCATCACCACCGACCGCACCGAGCTCGTCACCGGCGAGCACTCCGGTCTCAAGACCCTGCCGCAGCAGGCCCAGGACAACCCCAACCTGGCGGGCGCCCTCGCCGACAACGGGGTCAAGTGGGCGGGCAGCGACAGCTCGCGCGAGCCGGCGCAGCGCGCCGTCGGCTCCGCCCTGACCGTCCCCCGCTACCCGATGAACGTGTACTACAACACGGGCACCAACGCGGAGATGGCCGACGAGTACAACTGGATCTACACCAGCCGCGCCGCCGGCGGCAGCGGGGTCTGCGAGGACAACCCCGCGACCTCCACCTGCCTCCCGGCGCCGCTCGACACCGCCACCGGCTACCTGAACTACATCGTCCCCGCCGAGGCGCGCACCGCCCTGCGCCACGTCCTGGCCAACGACCCGCGCCCGCACTACGTCCACCAGTCCAACCTCGCCGAGGACCGCACCCTCTACCCGGTGCTCAACCAGGTCCTCGACACCTACCGCACGCTCTACGCGCCCAGCGCCCCGATCGTGAACCAGAGCATGAAGGACACCGGCGTCGAGCTCAGCCGCCGGGCCGCCTGGGACCAGGCCGTCGCCAACAACCAGGTCACCGCCTACCGCATCGGCAAGGACGTCACCGTCAAGGCGCCCTCCGGCGTCGTCGCCCCGGTGACCGCGCCCACCGGCACCAAGAAGCAGATGCTGCTGGGCACCGCCGACTTCGGCACCGCCTACGCGGGAAGCCGCTCGGCGTGGACCTCGCCCGAACTGCTGCAGAGCGCGGTCACGCTCAAGCTGCCCAGCTGACCACCGTCCGGCCGACGACGGCCGGCCCCGACACCCGGCACCACCCAGCGCCGGCGCTCCACTCCACGGGCGCCGGCCCCTTTTCCGTCCTGGGGGGACACAGCACATGAGCCATGGGCGTCACGTCACCATGCTCACCGAAGGCACCTATCCGCACGTCCACGGGGGAGTCAGCACCTGGTGCGACCAGCTGGTACGCGGGATGCCGGAGGTCGACTTCAACGTCATAGCCCTGACCGGATCCGGGCGCGAGCCGGTCACCTGGGAGCTGCCCCGCAACGTCTACCGGCACACCGCCGTCCCGCTCTGGGGACCGGTGCCCGGCCGCGGCCGCCGCTCGGCCCTCCGGGGCAAGGCGCACCGCCGGTTCACGGCGACGTACGAAACCTTCCTGCTCTCGCTGCTCGACCCCGCCCACGGCGGTTTCTCCGAAGCCCTGCACGAACTCGCCGTCCTCGCCCGGGCCGGCCGCCTCGCCGCGGCGCTGCGCTCCGAAACGGTCCTGCGCCTGCTGATGAACGTGTGGACCCGGCCCGGCCTCCCCACCGCCGCCGCCGAGCCCACCATCCACGACGCGCTCACCGCCACCGACCTGATCGAGCACGCGCTGCGGCCGCTCTCCGTACGGATCCCGCCCGACAGCGTCGCGCACGCGGTCAGCAGCGGGCTCGCCACCCTCCCGGCCCTCGCCGCCAAGTACCTCGACAAGGTGCCCTTCCTCCTCACCGAGCACGGCATCTACCTGCGCGAGCGCTACCTCGGCTACCGCACCGCCGCGCAGCGCTGGCCCGTCAAGGCCCTGCTGCTCGGCTTCTACCGGGAGCTCAACACCGAGGGCTACCGGCAGGCCGACCTCATCACCCCGTGCAACCAGTACAACCGCCGCTGGGAGGAGCGCGGCGGCGCCGCCCCCGACCGCATCCGCACGGTCTACAACGGCGTCGACCCGTACGCCTTCCCCGACGCCGGACCCGAACCCGAGGTGCCCACCCTCAGCTGGTGCGGGCGCATCGACCCGATCAAGGACCTCGAAACCCTCATCCGGGCCTACGCGTTCATGCGCGAGGAGCTGCCCACCCTGCGGCTGCGCCTGTTCGGCCCGGTCCCGGCCGGCTGCGAGGGGTACAGGATCCGCCTGGAGGAGCTCGGCGCCGAACTCGGCGTGGCCGACGGGATCTCGTACGAGGGCCGCATCGCGGACGTCGCGCAGGCCTACGCGGCGGGCAGCATCGTCATGCTCTCCAGCATCAGCGAGGGCTTCCCCTTCAGCATCATCGAGGCCATGTCCTGCGGGCGCACCACCGTCTCCACCGACGTCGGCGGGGTGCGCGAAGCGGTCGGCGACACCGGGCTCGTGGTCCCGCCGCGCGAACCGCAGACCATGGCCAGCGCCACCCTCGCCCTGCTCCGCGACCCCGAACGACGCGCCGAACTGGGCCGCCGCTCCCGCAAACGGGTCGTCGAGAAGTTCACCCTCCACCAGTCCGTGGACGGCTTCCGCCACATCTACCGCGAACTCGCCGGCCAGCCCGTCCTGCCGGTCCGCCCGGGCGACGACTGGACGCAGCGCCTCGCCGACCCCTGGTACCGCGAACTCGCGGCCGACGGGAGCCTGTGGTGAGCGGATCCCTCTGGCTGCGCGTCCCCGGCGGGGACACCCTCCCCGCCGTCCCCCGGCCCCGCCGCGGCGAGCCGGGGGACCCCGGCCCGGCCGGCGACCCGATGGAGCAACTCGCCGAACGCCTCGACGGGTTGATCGCGGCGGCCGTCCACCCCGACGAGATCGCCGCCGTCCTCGAATCCGACGGGATGACCGACGAGCACATCCGGCTCACCTACGGGCGCCACGACTCCTTCGGCCTCGCCGAGGAGCTCTACGCCCGGGTGCCCCGCGCCTTTCCGGAACCGGAACACGTCCCCGACCCCTGGAAGGTCTCCCTCACCGCCTGCCTGCTGCGCGGGGTGGTCTTCGCGCTGCCCGGCCTCGCCTACGTCCTGGGCGCCCCCCTGCTGGAGGGCCCCAAGGACCGGCTCGGGCTCCCCGCCGGGACGCTGACCCTGCTCGCCGGGGCGCTCATCGGCTGGGTGTGGGACCAGACCCTGTCCCACCGCGCCTACACCTGGCTGGGCCTCGGCGACCGGGCCGCCGCCGGGCGGACCCTGCTCGTCGGCGCCCCCGTGGGAGCCCTGCTCGGCATCGCCGCCGCGCTGACCGTGCCCGGCGGGCCCCCGTTCAGCTACGCGTTCGCCGCCGGCCAGGCCCTGTACGTCGGCGCCGCCACCGTACTGCTGGTCCTCGGCCGGGAGCGGGTGCTGCTCGCCGCGCTCGGCCCGATGGCCGCGGGCTCGGTGCTCGCGCTCTTCACCGAGGTGCCGGTGCCCGTACGGGTGGGCCTGCTCGTGGCATCGCTGCTGGCCGCCTGCGCCCTCGCCGTGCGGGAGCTGCCGGTGGCCGAGGGCGTACGGGCCGGGGTGCGCCGGATCCGCGGCTGGACCGGACACCGGCCCGGGGAGGGCCCGGTGCGCTGGCGGATGCTGCGGGGCGCGGAGGAGGACTACGGGCCGCGCGGACCCCGGATCGGGGACTCCGTGCCGTACGGGATGTTCGGCCTCGGCACCGGCCTGCTGGTGCTGTACGCCGCCCTGGGGGAGGTGCTCGCCGGGGGGCCCGCCGAGGCCGTCGCCGCCCCCTCGGCGGTGGCGCTCACCCTCAGCATGGGTCCCGCCGAATGGCTCCTCCACCGCTTCCGCAGCGGCAGCCTGTCCGGGCTGCGGGCGGCCCGCTCGACCCGGCAGTTCTGGCTGCGGATGCTCGGGACGCTGGGCCGCTGCCTCGCCGCGTACCTGGCGGTGCTGCTGGCCCTCGGGCTGGCCGGCACCCTGCTGTGGCCGGGAGCCCCCGGGCTGACCGGGATCCGGGCCGCGACCCTGCTGCTGCTCGGCGCCGTGATGTGGACCGGGCTGCTGCTCCAGTCCTTCGGGGCGGTCCGGCCCGCGGCCGTGGTCTGCGCCTCGGCGGCGCTGGCGCAGAGCGTGGCGCTGCTGCTGGGGGTGGGGCAGCCGCGGCTGGTCCAGCTGGTGGTGGCGGGCGCGGCCGCGGCCGCGCTGGGTGCGCTCGTCTGCCTGCTGCTGGGCCGCGCGACGGCCCACCGCTGAGCCGATCACCCCACCCAGACCACCCGACCCCGTACGAGAAGAAGGTCCCGATGCTGCTGGTGCCCCTCTACGAGCACCCCGCCGACCGGCCCGAGGACTGGGAGCGGCTCATCAGCTGCGCCGGCCGGCTCCACTCCGTGGTGCTCAACCCCGCCAGCGGGCCCGGCGAGGCCCCCGACCCGCGGTTCGCCTCCGTGGCGCAGCGGCTGCGCGACGCGGGGGTGCCCGTCCTCGGGTACACCGACACCGACTACGGGCGGCGCCCGCATTCCGCGGTGGTGCAGGACCTGCTGCGCCACCGCGACTGGTACGGAGCCGACGGGGCCTTCCTCGACCAGGCCTCCGCCGAACCGGACCTGCTCGCGCACTACGGGCGGCTCGGGATCGCCGCCCGGGCCGCGGGCGCCCGTACCCTCGTCCTCAACCACGGGGTCCACCCGCACCCCGGCTACGCCGAACTCGCGGATCTGCTGGTCACTTTCGAGGGCCCCTGGGACGCGTACCGGGACGCGTCGGTGCCGGACTGGACGGCCGACCACCCCGCCCAGCGGTTCTGCCACCTCGTGTACGCGGTCCCGCCGGGCGCGCCCGCCGCCGAGCTCGCCCGGCAGCGGGGGGCCGGGGTGCACTGCGCCGTCCCCGGAACCGGCGCACACCCGTGGGGGACCCTCCCGTACGCGCTGGAGGCCGCCGGATGACCCGCCCGCCGCGCGGCGCGGTGCGCGGCGGCCGCGCCCTGCCGCTCGCCGTACTGCTCCTGCTGGCCGCCTGCACCACCCAGGCGCCGGACGAGCCGGACGACGTGTCGCCCGCCCCGGCGCCGGGGGAGCGCTGGCAGCCCGCGCCGGAGGTCAGCTGGCAGTGGCAGCTCACCGGGAAGCTGGACACCTCCGTGAAGGCGGCGGTGTACGACGTCGACGGGTTCACCACCACCAAGGAGCAGGTCGCCGCGCTGGAGAAGGCCGGCCGGCGGACGATCTGCTACCTGTCCACCGGCGCCTGGGAGGAGTTCCGCCCGGACGCCGCGGCCTTCCCGAAGGAGCTGCTCGGCGAGGGCAACGGCTGGGAGGGCGAGCGCTGGCTGGACGTCCGCCGGCTCGCCGAGCTGGAGCCGCTGATGGCGAAGCGCTTCGACATGTGCCGGGAGAAGGGCTTCGACGCGGTGGAGCCGGACAACATGGACGGCTACCGCAACACGACCGGCTTCCCGCTCACCGCCGAGGACCAGCTGGCGTATAACCGGCTGATCGCGAAGCTGGCCCACGACCGGGGCATGGCGGTCGGGCTGAAGAACGACCTCGACCAGATCCCGCAGCTGGTGGGGGACTTCGACTTCGCGGTCAACGAGCAGTGCGCCGAGTACGAGGAGTGCGAGCGGCTCACCCCGTTCATCGCGGCGGGCAAGGCCGTCTTCCACGTGGAGTACGAGGGCCGGATCGGCCAGTGGTGCGGGCAGTCGCAGGAGCTGAGGCTCAGCTCGCTGCAGAAGAAGTACGAACTGGGCGCCTGGCGGCAGTTCTGTCCGCCCGGGAACTGAAGGTCAGGTGACCGGCAGGATGGCGTGCACCCGGTAGCCGCCGCCGAACCGCGGTCCGGCGAAGCAGGAGCCGCCCAGGGCCGTGGCCCGCTCGCGCATGCCGAGCAGCCCGTGGCCGCCGCCCGCCCCCTCGTCCTCCGCGGCCGCCGGGGCCCCGCCGTCGTCCAGCACGGTCACCTCCACCGAGGCGCCGACCCGGACCACGCTGACCTCGGCCCGCACCTCGGGCCCGGCGTGCTTGCGCACGTTCGTCAGCGCCTCCTGGATCACCCGGTACGCCGCCAGGTCCACGGCGGCCGGCAGCACGTCCCGCTCCCCGCCCAGCTCGACCATCACCTTCACCGGCAGCCCGGCGTGCCGGAAGGTGTCCACCAGCTCGTCGAGGACGCCCAGCCCCGGCGCCGGCTCGGTCGGCGCCTCCGGATCACCGGACTGCCGCAGCAGCCCGACCGTGGCCCGCAGCTCGTTCAGCGCCGAGCGGCTCGCGTCCCGTACGTGGGCCAGCGCCTCCTTGGCCTGGTCGGGGCGTTTGTCCATGACGTGCGCGGCCACCCCCGCCTGCACGTTGACCAGGGCGATGTGGTGGGCCACCACGTCGTGCAGGTCACGGGCGATCCGCAGCCGCTCCTCGGCGACCCGGCGGCGGGCCTCCTCCTCGCGGGTCCGCTCGGCCCGCTCCGCCCGCTCCCGTATCGCGCCGATGAAGGCCCGGCGGCTGCGCACGGCGTCGCCGGCGGCCGCGGCCATCCCGGTCCAGGCGAAGATGCCGATGTTCTCCTGGGCGTACCAGGGCGGGGGACCGGCCAGCATGGCCACGCCCGTCAGCCCCGTCATCGTGAGCAGGCCGACCCGCCAGGTGGTGGGCCGGTCGGTGCGGGAGGCCAGCGTGTACAGGGCGATCACCGTGGACATGGCGACGGGCGCCCGGGGTTCGCCGGTGGTCAGCTCCAGCAGGCAGAGCGCGCCGGTCACGGCGAGCACGGCGCGCGTGTGCCGCCGCCGGAACACGAGCGCGGCCGCGCCCAGCACCATCAGCAGCAGGGAGAGCGGCTCGGGGGTGCGGGTCACGAAGGTGGGCCCGTGCGGGCCGTGCGGACCGGCGAAGGAGCCGATGACCATGGCGACGAGCACCCCGAGCGCGACGACGGCATCGGTGGCCAGCGGATGCGACCGCATCCAGTGCCGGGTGGGGGCGAAAGGCCCGAGGTCTGTCGTCACCCCGATACGGTACGGCCTGCCCGCCGCGGAACGGGCGGGCCCGTCAGGTGCCGGGACGCTGCGGGGGCAGCGGGGCCGCCGGGGGAGGGCGCCGGCCGAGGGGGACGCGGGAGCGCTCCGGGCCCCATTTGGCGCGGACCACGCACACCGCCATGACGGCGGCGATGGCCGCGAGGTGCTCCTTGCCGGCCAGGTTGTCCTTGACCAGCACCTCGCCGATCATCACCGCGATCACGATCGCACCGGTCAGGTACGCCCGGTACCGCCAGCACACGTAGATCGCGAGGCCGACCACCGCCGCCGAGGGCCCGGTGTCGTTGACGACGCGGTCGGACAGCGGCAGGCCGAAGGGGTGGTCGGCGCCCAGGGAGAGGCCGATCCGCGCGTACGTGGTCCCGGCGAGGGTGGCGACGTAGCCGATGACCAGCGTGCGCCACCAGCCGATGCAGATCTCCGAGATCCCGAAGACCAGCAGGATCTGGGCGAGCGCCCCCCACACGGGCAGGTCGAGGGCGGGGACGAACAGGGACAGCGGGGTGCGCAGCAGGGCCAGCCACAGCGGGTCGACGGCCTTGACCGACCCGAGGTTCTGGACGGGCTGGAACCCCCAGGACGTGTTCTGGACGATCTGGAAGACCGAGGTCAGGCAGACGGCCCCCAGGGTCATCGGGGCGGCCCGCCACTTGTCACGGACCAGGGCGTCCCGGACGGTCCAGAACAGGGGCCCCCACTCGCGGCGGGCGAACCGCCGCAGGGGGGTGGTCGTCCAAGCCGTCAACGATTGGTCTCCAGATGTTTGCGGTTCAGCCACTTCGGCAGCCCGGGAGCCTCCAGGAAGCCCTCGGCCCGGCCCGCCGCGATACCGATCCGCAGCAGGTCGGAGCTCTTCTCGAAGAGCATGAACCGCGGCTCCCAGATCGGCCGGTATTTGGCGTTGGCCCGGTAGAGGGACTCGATCTGCCACCAGCGGGAGAAGAAGCTCAGCAGCGAGCGCCACATGCGCAGCACCGGACCCGCGCCGAGCTTGGACCCCCGCTCGAAGACGGAACGGAACATCGCGAAGTTGAGCGAGACCTGTGTGACGCCGATCTCCTTGGAGCGTTCGAGGAGTTCGATGACCATGAACTCCATCAGGCCGTTCTCGGAATCACGGTCGCGGCGCATCAGGTCCAGGGACAGGCCCTTGGGGCCCCACGGCACGAAGGAGAGGACGGCGCGCAGATCGCCGTTGCCGTCGGTGCACTCCAGCATCACGCACTGGCCGTCGCCGGGATCGCCCAGTCGGCCCAGCGCCATCGAGAAGCCGCGCTCGGTCGCACCGTCGCGCCAGTCGTCGGCGCGGGTGAGGAGTACGGCCATCTCGTCGGCCGGGATGTCGGCGTGGCGGCGGATGCGGACGGTGTAGCCGGCGCGCTTGACGCGGTTGTAGGCCTGCCGGACGGTCCGCATGGCGCGGCCCTCCAGGGTGAACTCGTCGGTCTCGACGATGGCCTCGTCGCCCAGCTCCAGCGCGTCGAGTCCGTGGCGCGCGTAGATCTGCCCGGCCTCCTCGCTCGCGCCCATGACGGCCGGCACCCAGCCGTGCTCGCGGGCCTCGGCCAGCCAGGGCTCGATGGCGCCGGGCCAGGCCTCGGGGTCGCCGATCGGGTCGCCGGAGGCCAGCGAGACGCCGCCGACGACGCGGTACGTGACGGCCGCCTTGCCGGTGGGGGACCAGATGACGGACTTCTCGCGGCGCAGCGCGAAGTAGCCGAGCGAGTCGCGGTCGCCCTGCTTGGCGAGCAGCGCCCGCAGCTTCTCCTCGTCCTCGGGGGTGAGGGGGTCGACGGCGCGGCGCGAACGGAACGCGGCGAGCAGGACGGCGATCAGGAGCAGCGTCGACATGACGTTGATCACGATGTCCACCCAGCCGGGCGTGGTGATCGCGGCGTAGTCGCGGGCGTTGGGCTCCAGGGTGATCAGCCGCATCACGCCGTACCGCCAGCGGGCCAGGAACGTGGCCTCGGCGGCGTCCGGGTCGGTGTTGGCCGCGCCGACGATCAGCGCGGCGAGCAGCGAGGTGCACAGCAGGCCGACGGCGCCCACGGCGGTGGCCAGCTTGGGGTTGGAGCGGTCGCCCTTGGCGTAGAACTCGCGGCGGCCGAGCACGAGGGCGCCGACGAAGGCCGCGGTCAGGGCGAGCGAGACCCAGTTCTGGGTGTGGTCGCGGAACTCCGGGTAGCAGAGGTTGAAGTCACCGCTGGTGCACGGGGCGAAGGCCGCGGTGGCGAAGGCCAGCAGCAGCATGCCGCTGAGCACCAGGTTCAGGATCCAGGCGGCCCGCTTGCGGCGGCCCATGGTGACCGCGAGCAGCAGCGAGAACATGCCGGACGCGAAACCCGCGGTGAGCAGGTACGGGGTGTAGAAATCGGCGGTGTTGTGCCGGCGCAGGTCCTGGCCGAGCGAAAGCCACACCGCGCTCAGGAAGTTGACGAAGGTGACGGCGCGCAGGTACCAGACCGCGAACGCGGCGCTGCGCCGTGAGCGGGCGGATCCCCGGCCGGTCTCCCGGCCGCCCCCTTCGTCCTTCTTCTCTTCTTTCCTGCTGTTCGTGTCCTTGCCGGATCCCTGCGCTGCCTTGGCAGCTTGTGCGGTCCGGCCGATGTCTGCGCTGGTCAACGCGGCCTCTCCCATGAAACGCGATCATATGGGGCGCCGCCGACCGGCCGCTCAGTCCTGCGGCCCCCGCGGCCCCTGCGGCTCTTCCGGCTCCTGCGACTCCTCCGGCTCCTGCACCGCCCGCTCCGGGAGTTCCGCCGCGAGTGCGGCGGCCGCCTGGACCAGGGGCAGGGCCAGCAATGCCCCGGTTCCCTCTCCCACTGTGACGCCGTGGTCGAGCACGGGGTTGAGCGCCATCCGGTCCAGGGCCTTCGCCTGGCCCGGCTCCCCGCTGGCCTGCCCGGCCAGCCACCAGTCGGGCGCCCGGAACGCCGCGCGCTGGGCCACGAGCCCGCACGCTGCGGAAACGACCCCGTCGAGGATGACCGGCGTACGGCGCACCGCGCACTGGAGCAGGAAGCCAGTGATCGCGGCCACGTCCGCGCCGCCGACCGCCGCGAGCAGGGCGACCTGGTCGCCGAGGACCGGGCGGGCCCGGCGCAGCGCGTCGCGGATCGCCGCGCACTTGCGCATCCAGGTCAGGTCGTCGACGGGCCGCCCGCCGCGTCCGGTGACCACGGAGGCGTCGGTTCCGCACAGGGCCGCGACGAGCGTCGCCGCGACCGTGGTTCCACCGACGCTCAAGTCCCCCAGGATCACGAGGTCGGTGCCCGAGTCGGCCTCCTCGTCGGCGATCCGCATGCCGAGCCGCAGGGCGGCGTCGGCCTCCTCGCGGGTGAGCGCGTCCTCGACGTCGATGCGCCCGCTGCCGCGGCGCACCCGGTGGCGGACCACGTCCTCGGGCAGCAGACCGGGCTCGCAGTCCAGGCCGGCGTCCACGATCCGCACCCCGGCGCCCAGGCGGCCGGCCAGGATCGACACCGGGCTGTTCCCGTCGAGCACCGAGCGCACCAGCTCGTGCGCGCCGCCGGCGGCCCGTGCGGACACCCCCGCGGCGGCGATCCCGTGGTCGGCGGCGAACAGCACGACGCGGGGCCGCTCGATCGGGCGGACGGGCACCCGCCCCTGCGCGGCGGCGAGCCATTCGGCGAGCTCGTCGAGCCGCCCCAGCGCCCCGGCCGGCACGGCCAGCCGCTCACGGCGTTCCTCGGCGTCACGCCGGACGCCCCCGTCGGGGCGCTCGATCAGATCGGAGAAGTCGTCGAGATTAAGCGTGGTCATCTGCCAGAGCGTACAGCGGGTGAGGCCCTCCCCAAGCCCCGTCCCGCGACCTCGCCGGACGGGGCCCGGGGTCAGTCCTTCAGGACCACCGCCTGCCCGGCGACCACCAGCAGTACGTGCTCGCACTCGCCCGCCACCAGGCTGTTCAGGCGCCCCAGTTCATCGCGGAAACGCCGCCCGGAAGCCGTCGCGGGAACGACGCCGGAGCCCACCTCGTTGCTGACCGCCACCACCGTCCGGCGGGTCGCGCGCACCGCCGCCACCAGCTCCGCCACCCGCTCCCGCAGCTCCTTCTGCCCCTGCCCCGCCCAGACCGCGTCGTCCCAGGCGCCCGCGCGGTCCATCGCGTCCGTCAGCCACAGCGCCAGACAGTCGATCAGCAGCGGCGGCCCTCCCTCCACCAGCAGCGGGGCCAGCTCGCAGGTCTCCACCGTCCGCCAGCTCGCCGGCCGGCGCTCCCGGTGCAGACCCACCCGCGCCGCCCACTCGGAGTCGCCGTCCCGGGTGCCGCCGGTGGCCACGTACTCCACCTCCGGAAAGCCGGCCAGCCGCCGCTCCGCCTCGACGGACTTCCCCGAGCGCGCCCCGCCGAGCACCAGGGTCCGGCGCGGCAGGTCCGGCACCGCGTGGTACTCACCGACCGTCACGGTCGTCCCGTCCGGCACCGCCCTCGCTCCCGCCGCCGCGCACCGGCGCTCCAGCTCCCGGCCCGGCGGCACGTCGTGGTCCAGGTGCACCGCGATCACGTCCGTGGTCGGCCCGGCGGCGCCGCTCGCCCGCAGCCTGGCCAGCGCCTCCGGCCGGCCCAGCACGTCCGCGAGGACCATGTCGTACGGCCGCTGCCCGACGGCACCGTTCGTCCCCGCCGGTGCCCCGCCGGGCGGCAGGTACAGCAGCCGGCTGCCGTCCGGGCCGGTCACCTCGTACCCGGTGCCCGGTGCGTCCATCGGCACCGCCCGCACCCGGTGCCCGCTGATCACCGCGAGCTCCCGCCCGTCCGGCACCCGCCCGGCGGCCGGCAGCCCCGGGGGCAGCTCGACCGGCGGCCCGTCGTGCGGATGGGTGAGCAGCACCTGCCGCACGCCGGCCAGCGAATGCCCCGCGCGGGCGCCGGCCAGCACCGCCCCGGGGGTCAGGTCGAGCAGCAGCGCACCGTCGACGAGCAGCGAGGTCGCGGCGCGCGACCGGGAGCCTACGGAGACCGCGCAGGCCGCGCAGGGACAGCCGGGGCGGGGCAGTCCTTCGGGTGTGCCGGTGCCGAGCAGAGTGAGTTCCACAGGAAGATCCTCCCGCGTCCCCGAGACTGCTGCGCGCCCGGCTACTCTGCGGGCAGACTCAAGGGGAGCAGCGTGCGGGAACGTGCGAGCAGCGGACGAGCAACGGAGGCGGACATGGCGTGGACGTGGCGGTTCGAGACGGGCGACGGCACCGAGACGAGCCCGGCGGTCGAGCCGGAGGAGTTCACCACGCAGGGCGACGCGGAGTCCTGGATCGGCGAGGTGTGGAAGGAGCTGCTGGAAGGCGGCACCGAGACGGTGAAGCTGTCCGACGACAGCGGCACCGAGCTGTACACGATGAGCCTGCGTTCGGCGCTGGACGCCTGAGCGGCGGCCGCTGACGCGAGGAGCCCGGACCCCGTGCGGGGTCCGGGCTCCTGCGCGTGCCGTGCCGGGTCAGCCCCGTACGCCGCACAGGTGCAGCAGCGCGGCGACCCCGCGGTACGGGTCGGTCCGCCCGGCGCGGTCCTCGGCGGCCAGCAGCCGCTCCAGTTCCTCGTCCGGGGGCAGCTTGTCGCCGGCCTCGGTGCCGTCGGTGAAGACGCGTACGCCGTACCAGGCCGACAGCGGGGCGCCGATCCCGGAGAGCGTGGCCGTGAGCCCGGCCAGCCGGTCGGCCCGTACGTCCAGGCCCAGCCGGTTCGTGTAGTCGACGGTGTCGAAGGCGGCCAGCGCGGCCGACCAGTCGGCGCCCAGCCCCGGCCGCATGGCGAGGGCGTCGCCGTTGCGCACCAGCAGGGACAGCAGCCCGCCGGGCGCCAGCATCCGGGCCAGCCCGGCCAGCATGGCGTCCGGCTCGGGCACGTACATCAGTACGCCGTGGCAGAGCACCACGTCGAAGCTGCCCGGCAGGAAGTGCGCGCCGGTCTCCCGGCCGTCGCCCTCCAGGAACTCGACCCGGTCCTGGATCCCGGCGGGCTCGGCCGCGAGCGCCTCCCGGGCGACGGCGAGCATCGCGGGATCCTGTTCGAGTCCGGTGACCTTGTGCCCGGCGCGCGCGAGACGCAGCGCCT
Organism: Streptomyces sp. NPDC002181; assembly: GCF_042890485.1. Lineage (NCBI taxonomy): Bacteria > Bacillati > Actinomycetota > Actinomycetes > Kitasatosporales > Streptomycetaceae > Streptomyces > Streptomyces sp. NPDC002181. Next base: position 173,120 of record NZ_JBIASC010000009.1, read on the forward strand.
GGGTGCCCTGGCCCATGCCGACGTCGAGGACGCGCAGCCGCTGCCCGACCGGGAAGCGGTGCGCGATCTGTTCGTCGACCTGCCGGCCCACGAGTTCCTGGCGGACGGCGTTGCGCAGTCCGCCCAGTCCCTCAAGCCACAGCCTGGCGCCCCCCGCGAAGCCGTCCCCCGACGCTCCGGGCTTCCCTCCGGTCAGGGCCGTTCCCCGCGCTTGACCTGCGGCTTCGGAAGGCGGAGCCGGCGCATCTGGAGGGTGCGCATCAGGCCGTACGCGACGGCGCCGCGACGCGGCTCGTCGGGGAAGCGCCCGGCGAGGGCCTTGCTCAGCCGGAAGCCCAGCGCGACGGAGTCGACGAGGATCAGGGCGATCACCGCGAGCCACAGCAGCAGGGCGATGTTCTGGATGGACGGCACCCGCACCATGCTCAGCACCAGGATGACCACTGCCAGCGGCAGGAACATCTCGGCGACGGAGAAGCGGGAGTCCACGTAGTCGCGGACGAACTTGCGCACGGGGCCCTTGTCACGGGCCGGCAGGTAACGCTGGTCGCCGTTGGCGAGGGCCTCGCGCTGCTTGGCCATCTCTTCGCGACGGCGCTCGCGGGCGCGCTTTGCATCCTCCTTGCGATTGCCGGTCGATGCCACGACGGCCTTGCGCTGCGACTGGGCCACAGCACGCTTCGGCGTCGGGCGGCCCTTCGGGGCCTGCGGGTCACGGGGCTGCGAGAGGTCGGCGCTCACCTTGTCGGTGGCGGCGGCCTTCTCTTCCTTGGAGGAACGGCTACCAAACACAAAACCCAAGCCTACGTGGTCGCGGCCGGGTACCCCACTCCGCCGGGGAACGATCCGGCAACGGCGGGCGTCTTCCCCTGTGCAGGGTTCTTGCGGCGGGCGCGCTCGGGGGAGCACCTACTCCCTACGCCTGACAAGGGCGGGGGTGGAGTCGTCCTGGAGGAGGAGCGCATCCACACAGGAACAGTGCGGTAATGGAGACAGGGCCCGTACTGTGGGTCCTGTCGGTGACCTGGAGCACAGTCCGTCTAGAAGGGGGCGCGCGAAGCCCATGAGCGGTGTCATGAAGCGTATGGGGATGATCTTCCGCGCGAAGGCGAACAAGGCCCTGGACCGGGCCGAGGACCCGCGCGAGACCCTCGACTACTCGTACCAGAAGCAGCTGGAGCTGCTGCAGAAGGTGCGCCGCGGCGTCGCCGATGTGGCGACCTCCCGCAAGCGCCTGGAGCTGCAGCTCAACCAGCTCCAGGGCCAGTCCGCCAAACTGGAGGACCAGGGCCGCAAGGCGCTCGCGCTGGGCCGCGAGGACCTGGCCCGAGAGGCGCTGTCGCGGCGCGCCTCGCTCCAGCAGCAGGTCAGCGACCTGGAGGTGCAGCACCAGACCCTCCAGGGCGAGGAGGAGAAGCTGACGCTGGCCGCGCAGCGCCTGCAGGCCAAGGTGGACGCCTTCCGTACGAAGAAGGAGACCATCAAGGCCACGTACACGGCGGCGCAGGCCCAGACCCGGATCGCGGAGTCCTTCTCCGGCATCTCCGAGGAGATGAGCGACGTCGGCCTGGCCATCCAGCGGGCCGAGGACAAGACGGCCCAGCTCCAGGCCCGCGCCGGGGCGATCGACGAGCTGCTGGCCTCCGGCGCCCTCGACGACCAGAGCGGCCTCGGCTCCAAGGACGACATCCAGGCCGAGCTGGACCGCCTCTCGGGCGGTACGGACGTGGAGCTGGAGCTCCAGCGGATGAAGGCGGAGCTGGCCGGCGGCCCGTCGGCGCAGCAGCAGGCCATCGAGGGCGGTGCCCAGGGCGGCACCCAGCAGTCCCCCCAGACCCAGCACCGCTTCGACAAGCAGTAGGACGGGGCCGTCATGATTGTCCGCATCATGGGGGAAGGGCAGGTGAAGGTGGCCGACAGCCACTTCGCCGAGCTCAACAAGCTGGACGACGACCTGCTCGCGGAGATGGAGAGCGGCGACGAGGAGGGCTTCCGGCGGACGCTGGGCGCGCTGCTCGACGCCGTGCGGCGGCTCGGCTCGCCGCTGCCGGACGACGCCCTGGAACCGTCCGAGCTGATCCTCCCCGCGCCGGACGCCTCGCTCGACGAGGTCAGGGAGATGCTCAGCGACGACGGGCTGATCCCGGGCTGATCCTGATGTGACCGGCGCCCGGCCCCTTGGGGAGCCGGGCCGGGCGCCGTCGTCTTCAGTGCTTCGTGGGCTTCGAGATCTGTGTCCGTTCCGGATCGGGGGTCCCGCCGATGAAGTTCTCGAACTTGCGGCGCGGGATCGCCCAGCGCCGGTCGTGGTGGAAGGCGCGCAGATTGGCCTTGGCGCGGGCCCGCGGACGTTTCGCGTAGAACTTCTTCGCGTAGGGGGAGCCGGGCCGGGCCAGCCGGATCGCCCCGATCAGCGCCAGGAAGGGGATGACCGTGCCGAAGAGGGCGGTGCGGGCCTTGCCCTTCCACAGGGCGATCAGGGCCAGGAAGAAGTTGGTGGCCGTGTTCATGATGATGAGACCGCGGCTCTGGCGCTCCTCGGAGGTCAGGTCGTTGACGCCGAACGGCAGGAACCCGCCCAGCACCAGCGCCACCAGCGCGGCCGTCAGCACCACGATCTCCACGCTCTTGCGGCCCTGCTCGCTCCAGTAGACGTCGTCGAGGTGCAGGATCAGCGCGAACTCGTCCAGTACGAGGCCCGCGCCCAGTCCGAAGATCACGGCGGAGAGCATGGCGCCGAAACCGTGCCGGCCGCTGCCGACGGCCCCGAAGCCGCCGATGACCACGAGGATGACGCCGGGCACCACGTGGTGGATGTGCACGCCGCCCGGGGTGATGTTCTTGAAGGGCCCCCGTCCCGCCCGGATCATCCGCGTGATCACACGGGTGATCAGGAACGACAGGACGAAGGAGAGCAGGGCGAGGAGCAGCGGCAGTTTGCCCGGCTCGACGATGTTCCGGTACCACCAGTGACCCATACCGCCGGCTCCCCTGCTGTGGCAGCTCCCGATTCTTCCCGTATGCGGCAATTTACCGTCCACGGTGAGCAGGTAGCGTTCGCGCCGATGAAAGATTCGTTCGATGACCAGCCCTCCGAGCCGCCCGAGCCGCCGCTGACGCCGCCCGACGAGCGCGCCTCGCTGCGCGACGGCGTGCGCTTCGCGTTCGGCACGCTCACCGTGCTGCCCGCCCGCATCACCCGCTGGGACCGGCCAGCGGCCCGTACCGGCATGGCCTGCGCCCCGCTCGCCGGGCTCGTCGTGGGCGTGCTCGCCGCCGTGCCCGGGGTGCTGCTGCTGGTGCTGGGCGGCGGCCCGCTGCTCGCGGCGGCCGCCACCGTCGCCGTACCGGCCGCCCTGACGCGGGGGCTGCACCTCGACGGGCTCGCCGACACCGCCGACGGGCTGGGCAGCGCGAAGCCCGCCGGGGAGGCGCTGCGCATCATGAAGCAGTCCGACATCGGCCCCTTCGGGGTGGTGGCACTGCTGCTGGTGCTGCTGGTCCAGGCCGGGGCGCTGGCGGACCTCTACGCCGAGAGCTGGGTCCACGGAGCCCTCGCGACGGTCATCGCGGCCGTCACCGCCCGGCTGGCCATGACGATGGCCGCCCGCGACGGCGTACCGCCGGCCCGCCCCGAGGGACTGGGGGCGGCGGTCGCCGGGGTGCTCCCCACGCGCTCGGCCGCCGGGATCGCCGCACTGGTGGCCGCCGCGGCCGGGGCCGCCGCCCTGCCGGTGGGTCCGGGCGCCGCCGTCCAGTGCGCGGCCGCGGTCCTGATCGCCCTGGCGGCGGCGGAGTCCCTGCTCCGCCGGTGCGTACGCCGTTTCGACGGGGTCACCGGCGACGTGTTCGGCGCCCTCGCCGAAGTCGCGGCGACCACGGCCCTCGTGGTCCTGGCCCTGGGCTGAACCGCCGGGGGCGTATCCGCGTAGGGTGCGGGACGTGGAAGAGACGCCGACGACCATCAGGGTGCTGCTCGCCGACGACCAGGCGCTGCTGCGCAGCGCGTTCAAGGTGCTGGTCGACTCCGAGCCCGACATGGAGGTCGTCGCAGAGGCCTCCGACGGCGCCCAGGCCTGCGCCCTCGCCCGGGAGACCCGGCCCGACGTGGTCCTCATGGACATCCGGATGCCCGGCACGGACGGGCTCGCCGCCACCCGCATGATCAGCGCCGATCCCGAACTCGCCGCCGTCCGCGTCGTCATGCTGACGACCTTCGAGGTCGACGAGTACGTCGTGCAGTCCCTGCGGGCCGGCGCCTCCGGCTTCCTCGGCAAGGGTGCCGAGCCCGACGAGCTCCTCAACGCCATCCGCGTCGCCGCCGCCGGGGAGGCGCTCCTGTCCCCGGCCGCCACCAAAGGGCTCATCGCCACCTTCCTCGCCCAGGGCGGCGGAGCCGACCCCGGCGCCCCCGCCGCGCACGCCGAACGGCTCGCCGCGCTGACCGTCCGCGAGCGCGAGGTCCTCGTCCACGTCGCCGCGGGCCTGTCCAACGACGAGATCGCCGGACGGCTCGAAGTCAGCCCGCTCACCGTCAAGACCCACGTGAACCGGGCCATGGCCAAGCTGGGCGCCCGCGACCGGGCCCAACTGGTGGTCATCGCCTACGAATCGGGCCTGGTCCGACCCCGGGTCGACTGAGGGAGCACGGCCGCGGGCCCGGCGGTGGAGTACGGCCGCGTACTGCGGACGCGGTATGCGGCACATAAAGAGGCGACACCTGGGAGCGACGCAGCGCCGCCCCCGCGTACGGAAGGCTGAAGGCCCGCGGCCTTCAGGCCCAGCCCCGCGCACGCCACTGCAGAGAGATCCCACCCATGTCCTGGCTGTCCCGCTTCAGCCTGGCCCAAAGAGCGCTGATCGGCCTCGTGTCGATCACCGCACTGCTCTTCGGCGCCATAGCCATCCCGCAGCTCAAGCAGCAGCTGCTGCCGTCCATCGAACTGCCGATGGTGTCCGTGCTCGCGCCGTACCAGGGTGCCTCGCCCGACGTGGTGGAGAAGCAGGTCATCGAGCCGATCGAGGCGACCCTCAAGGGCGTCGACGGCATCACCGGCATCACCTCCACCGCCAGCGAGGGCAACGCCCTCATCATGGCCAAGTTCGACTACGGCGACGAGGGCACCAAGCAGCTCGTCGCCGATGTCCAGCAGGCCGTGAACCGGGCCCGCGTACGGCTGCCCGCCGAGGTGGACCCGCAGGTCGTGGCCGGCTCCACCGACGACATCCCGACCGTCGTCCTCGCCGTCACCTCTGACAAGGACCAGCAGGCCCTCGCCGACCAGCTCAACCGCTCCGTCGTCCCCGTCCTGGAGGACATCGAGGGCGTCGGCCAGGTCAGCGTCGACGGGGTCCAGGACCTCCAGGTCGCCGTCACCCCCGACAACGCCAAACTGGCGGCGGCGGGCCTCGACGGCGCCGCGCTCGCGCAGGCCCTCCAGGCGGGCGGCGCGACCGTCCCCGCCGGCTCCTTCGACGAGGCCGGCAAGAACCGGACCGTCCGCGTCGGCGGCGGCTACACCTCCCTCGCCCAGCTCCAGGAACTGCGCCTCGGCGGCGGCTCCGGCAAGCCGGCCGTGCGCCTGGCCGACGTCGCCACCGTCGCGCAGGAGCCCGCCAAGGCCGCATCCCTGACCCGGACCAACGGCAAGCCCAGCCTGGCCCTCGTCCTCACCATGGACAAGGACGGCAGCGCCGTCGCGATCTCCGACGCCGTCCAGGACAAGCTCCCCGAGCTGCGCTCCGCGCTCGGCGCCGGCTCCCGGCTGACCGTCGTCAGCGATCAGGGCCCGCCCGTCGCCAAGTCCATCTCCAGCCTCACCACCGAAGGCCTGCTCGGCCTGCTCTTCGCGGTGATCGTGATCCTGGTCTTCCTGGCCTCGCTGCGCTCGACGCTGGTCACCGCGGTCTCCATCCCGCTGTCCGTCGTCCTCGCGCTGATCGTGCTGTGGACCCGCGACCTCTCGCTCAACATGCTGACCCTGGGCGCCCTCACCATCGCCATCGGCCGCGTCGTCGACGACTCGATCGTGGTCCTGGAGAACATCAAGCGCCACCTCGGCTACGGCGAGGAGCGCGAGGCCGCCATCACCGCCGCGGTCAAGGAGGTCGCCGGCGCGGTCACCTCCTCCACGCTCACCACCGTCGCCGTCTTCCTGCCGATCGCCTTCGTCGGCGGCATGGTCGGCGAGTTCTTCGGCCCGTTCTCCCTCACCGTCACCGCGGCCCTGCTCGCCTCGCTGATCGTGTCCCTCACGGTCGTGCCGGTGCTCTCCTACTGGTTCCTGCGCGCGCCCGAGGGCGTGGCGGCGGGGGACCCCGAGAGCGCGGCGAAGGCCCGGCGCGAGGCCGAGGAGAAGGAGGCCAAGAGCCGCCTCCAGGGCTTCTACGTACGGGCGCTCGGCCTGGTCACGCGCCGCCGGATCGCCACCCTGGCGGTCGCGGTGGTCGTGCTCATCGCCACCTTCGGGATGGCCCCGCTGCTCAAGACCAACTTCTTCGACCAGGGGGAGCAGAGCGTCCTGACGGTCAAGCAGCAGCTGCCCCCGGGCACCTCGCTCGCCGCCTCCGACGAGGCGAGCCGCAAGGTCGAGAAGGCCCTGACCGAGATCAAGGGCGTCAAGGACTACCAGGTCACCGTCGGCTCCTCCGGCTTCCTGGCCGCCTTCGGCGGCGGTACGGGCTCCAACCAGGCCTCGTACCAGGTCACCCTGGAGGACTCCGGCGACTCCGAGGGCGTCAAGCAGCGCATCGAGGACGCCCTCGGCAAGCTCGACGGCATCGGCGACACGAGCATCTCGGCGGGCGGCGGCTTCGGCAGCCAGAACCTGAGCGTCGTCGTCAAGGCCGGCCAGGCGGACGTCCTCGCCAAGGCCGCCGAGCAGGTCCGGGCCGAGGTGGCCACGCTCGACGACGTCACCGACGTACAGAGCGACCTCTCCCAGTCCGTCCCCCGCATCTCGGTGACCGCCACCCCGAAGGCCGCCGAGGCGGGCCTGAACCAGGCCGCCCTCGGCGCGATCGTCGCCCAGGCCGTACGGGGCACCCCGGCGGGCAAGGCCGTACTGGACAACACCGAGCGGGACATCGTCATCAAGTCCGCGCACCCGGCCACCACCCTGGCCGAGCTCCAGGCGCTCCCGGTCGGCCCGGTCAAGCTCGGCGACGTGGCCGAGGTCAAGGAGGTCCCCGGCCCGGTCTCGATGACCCGGATCGACGGCGCCCGCGCCGCGACCGTCACCGCGAAGCCGGTCGGCGACAACACCGGCGCGATCGGCGCCGAACTCCAGACGAAGATCAAGGCGCTGGACCTGCCCGAGGGGGCCACGGCCACCATCGGCGGCGTCTCCTCGGACCAGGACGACGCGTTCGCCTCCCTGGGCCTGGCCATGCTCGCGGCCGTCGCGATCGTGTTCATGCTGCTGGTGGCCACGTTCCGGTCGCTGATCCAGCCGCTGGTCCTGCTCGTGTCGATTCCGTTCGCGGCGACCGGCGCGCTCGGCCTGCTCCTGGTGACCGGCACCCCGCTGGGCGTCCCGGCGATGATCGGCATGCTGATGCTCATCGGCATCGTGGTGACCAACGCGATCGTCCTGATCGACCTGGTCAACCAGTACCGGGCCCAGGGCCTCGGCGTGGTCGAAGCCGTCATCGAGGGCGGGCGGCACCGTCTGCGGCCGATCCTCATGACGGCCCTCGCGACGATCTTCGCGCTGCTCCCGATGGCGTTCGGCGTCACCGGCGGGGGCGGGTTCATCTCGCAGCCGCTCGCGGTGGTGGTGATCGGCGGCCTGGTCAGCTCGACCCTGCTGACCCTGCTCCTGGTGCCGACCCTCTACACGATGATCGAGCTCCGCAAGGAGCGCCGCCGCGCGAAGCGCGAGGCCAGGCGCACGGCCCGCCTGACGGTGGTCCGGACCCCGGACGAGTCCTCGGACGAGGAGTCCCCGGTCAAGGTCTGACGTACGGCCCGGTGAACGCCGAAGGGCCGCTGCCCCCTCGATCGAGGGGGCAGCGGCCCTTCGGGCTTGCGGGCGGCCGTACCGACGGGGCGGAGGGCTACGGGAGGGCGAGCATGCGCTCCAGGGCCAGCTTCGCGAAGCTCTCCGTCTCCTTGTCGACCTGGATCTGGTTGACGAGGGTGCCCTCGGCCAGGGACTCCAGGGTCCACACCAGGTGGGGGAGGTCGATGCGGTTCATCGTCGAGCAGAAGCAGACCGTCTTGTCGAGGAAGACGACTTCCTTGTCTTCCGCGGCGAATCGATTCGCCAGTCGGCGGACGAGGTTCAGCTCGGTGCCGATGGCCCACTTGGAGCCGGCCGGGGCCGCCTCCAGCGCCTTGATGATGTACTCCGTCGAGCCGACGTAGTCCGCGGCCGCCACGACCTCGTGCTTGCACTCGGGGTGGACGAGGACGTTCACGCCGGGGATGCGGGCACGCACGTCGTTGACCGAGTCGACCGAGAACCGCCCGTGCACCGAGCAGTGCCCGCGCCACAGGATCATCTTGGCGTCGCGCAGCTGCTGGGCGGTCAGGCCGCCGTTCGGCTTGTGCGGGTTGTAGAGCACGCAGTCGTCCAGGGACATGCCCATGTCGCGGACGGCGGTGTTGCGGCCCAGGTGCTGGTCCGGCAGGAAGAGCACCTTCTCGCCCTGCTCGAAGGCCCACTCCAGGGCCTTCTTCGCGTTGGAGGAGGTACAGATGGTGCCGCCGTGCTTGCCGGTGAACGCCTTGATGTCGGCGGAGGAGTTCATGTACGAGACGGGGACCGTCGCACCGGCTATGCCGGCCTCGGTGAGCACGTCCCAGCACTCGGCGACCTGCTCGGCGGTGGCCATGTCGGCCATCGAGCAGCCGGCGGCCAGGTCCGGCAGGACGACCTTCTGGTCGTCCGAGGTCAGGATGTCCGCGGACTCCGCCATGAAGTGGACGCCGCAGAAGACGATGTACTCGGCCTCCGGCTTGGCGGCCGCGTCCTTGGCCAGCTTGAAGGAGTCGCCGGTGACGTCGGCGAACTCGATCACCTCGTCACGCTGGTAGTGGTGGCCGAGGATGAAGACCTTGTCCCCGAGCTTCTCCTTGGCCGCGCGGGCGCGCGCGACCAGGTCCGGGTCCGACGGCGACGGCAGGTCGCCGGGGCACTCCACCCCGCGCTCGCTCTTGGGGTCGGCCTCGCGGCCGAGCAGCAGCAGGGCAAGGGGCGTCGGCTGGACGTCCAAAGGCTGGGCGGTGGTCACGACACGCACCCTTTCTGTTCCGCGACAAGGGACTTCCGAAGCGGGGCTTCTGAAGCAGAGTTCGACTTCTCGTCTATTTGACGCTATCTATCATAGCTCCTTCACGTCACTTTGACGATGCCGATAGTGTCGATGTGACGAATTCGCCCGCGACGAAGCACCGGGTCCGTCAGGTCCGCCTCCCCGCGACGGTGTGCGAGCATGGAAATCTGAAACATGCGTCGGGTCCGGAATGAATCCGCGGCCCCGCTCGTTGCCATCGACGGCAAGAGTCCGACGTTTCCCCGCCTTGGGTGGGGAGCCGCCCACTTCGGGAGTGAATGCAGATGTCCGTACAGGACGACAAGACCACTGTGAGCGACGGCATCCTCCTGTCCGACGCCGCCGCCGAGAAGGTCAGGACCCTGCTGGAGCAGGAAGGCCGCGATGACCTGGCGCTCCGCGTCGCCGTCCAGCCCGGCGGCTGCTCCGGCCTGCGCTACCAGCTCTTCTTCGACGAGCGCTCCCTCGACGGCGACGTCGTCAAGGACTTCGACGGCGTGAAGGTCGTCACGGACCGGATGAGCTCCCCGTACCTGCACGGTGCCTCGATCGACTTCGTCGACACCATCGAGAAGCAGGGCTTCACGATCGACAACCCCAACGCCACGGGCTCCTGCGCCTGCGGCGACTCCTTCAGCTAAGCCTGAAGCGAGCACGGACACACGGGAGGCCCCCGGCGCCATCGGCGCCGGGGGCCTCCCGCCGTGCGGGCCGGGCTACTGCCGGGGGAGCGGCTTGCCCGACGTCGCGTCGATCACCTTGCGCTCGCCCAGCGGCTGCTGAAGGGTCGCCGACACCGTCATGTCCTGGGCGAGCATGATGCAGGCCCGCCCCGGCTCGTTCGGGGTGTCCGTGATCCGCACCGTCACCGATCCGGCCTCCTCGCGCGCCTCCAGGGCGTACGTGCTGCACACGCTGCCCCAGAAGTTCACGGTCAGCTTCCGGTCGGCCTCCTGGTACGTGACCCCCGGCACGGTCCGCCCGCCCTTGGGGGCCGACGGCACGCCCGCGGCGTCCTCACCGGCCGGCTGGGACACCGTACGGCCGGGCCCGCCGTTGCTCCCCGCCACCTCGAACAGCCAGGCCGGGACCAGCCCGCGCGCCCCGTCCACGGTCCCCGGGGCCAGCCCGAGCACCGCGCCCTTCACGGTCTCGGTCCGCGGCGGCTTCATCGGCCGCGGCTCCGGGTTGCAGGGCGGCGTCTCCCCGGGACCGACCGGGTCGTCCGGGGACAGCGGGACCGAGGTCGCGCAGCCGCTGGGCCCCGGGTCCGTACCGCCGGATCCGGCCGAGGCCCGGTTCAGCCGGGCCAGCGCCTCCACGGCCCCCACCACCGGCCGCTCCGCCGCGCGTACGGGCGCCTTCAGCTCGCCGCTGCCCGCCACCACCCGGGAGTCCCCGCCCACGCTGATCTTCGTGGTCCAGCCCTGGGTGGGCAGCCCGCCGATCACCGGGTCGGCCGTCACGACGCGTACGGAGCCCTGCGTGAGCCGGGCGTCCAGCTTGGCACCGCCCTGGCCGAGCGCCGCGAGCACCGGGGCGGCGGCGGCCTTGGCGGCCTCCTCGCTCACCGGGGTGCCGCCCTTGGCCTCCGCGGCCCCGTTGCCGTCCACGCCGTCCGACTGGGGGAGGGTGGCCGGGCCGCAGGTGTCCTTGCCGCGCTTGCAGTCGTCACCGGCGCCGCCGGTCCCCTGGAAGCGTGTGAAGTTCCAGGTCCCGGGGGCCTTGTGGTTCACCGTGAGCCGGGGCCCGGAGCCGTCGCCGCCCTCACCGGCCACCCAGGTCTCCCCGCTGAGCCGCGGGGTCCCCGGGAGGCCGAGGGCCGCCGCGAGCCGCGCCGCCTCCTCCGCGCCCACCTCGCCGGTCGCGGCGAAGGACGGTGCGGTCGCCGCGGGGGCGTCGGGGAGCTTCACGTCGGCCCGGTACGTCACCCCGCCGCCGTGCGGGTCCGGCTCTCCGGGGGCGATGCCAGGCCCGGAGGGGCTCGGCGCCACGCGGGGCGCCGAGGCCGCGCTGTCACCCGTACGGGCGCCCGCCTTGCCGTCGCCGGAGGCGGCCGAGGCCCAGTACGCCGTACCGCCGCCCGCGAGCAGGACGGCGGCCGCGATCGAGCCGATGGCCCAGGCCGGCCGCCGCCGTGTGCCGCGTGATGTGTCGGGTTGTTCGGTGGTCACCGCTTGCTCCTTCGCCCTCGCCGCAGTGGCTGATGCGGCTGTGACGGAACAGACGGCGAACCGGTTCCCCGGTCCCCTGGTCCCGTACCCGGCTAGTCCCCGTACTCGGCCGTGGAGGCGATCAGTCGGGCCGAGGCCGGCGGGACGCTGATCCCGTGGATCTGCGAGGGCGCCACCCGGTCCGGCCGGGGGTCCGCCGGGACCGCCCAGTGCGGGGCCATCCTGGCGCAGTCGCCCAGCAGCCGCGCGAAGCCGGGCCGTGTGCCGTCGGCGCCCTTCTCGGCGCCTTCCTTCGGCATGCCCGTGTACCCGAAACCATCGGTGTAGGTCATGGGGGCACGGTAGGCACGGCGCGGCGGGCGAAGAAAGACCTACTACGGGGTAGTTTCGTGCGGTCGGCGGCCGGGCAGCGACCGGGTAGTTTTGACTGTCCCCCTCGCCGTCCTCCGCAGGAGCGTCCACGCCGTGCGTATCGCAGTCACCGGCTCCATCGCCACCGACCACCTCATGACCTTCCCCGGCCGCTTCGCCGACCAGCTGGTCGCGGACCAGCTGCACACGGTCTCCCTCTCCTTCCTCGTCGACAACCTCGACGTGCGCCGGGGCGGCGTCGGCCCGAACATCTGCTTCGGCATGGGCCAGCTCGGCACCCGCCCGATCCTGGTCGGCGCGGCCGGGTACGACTTCGACGAGTACCGCGCGTGGCTGGACCGGCACGGCGTCGACACCGACTCGGTGCGCATCTCCGAGGTGCTGCACACCGCGCGCTTCGTGTGCACCACGGACGCCGACCACAACCAGATCGGCTCCTTCTACACGGGCGCGATGAGCGAGGCCCGCCTGATCGAGCTGAAGGCGGTCGCGGACCGGGTGGGCGGGCTCGACCTCGTCCTCATCGGCGCCGACGACCCCGAGGCGATGCTGCGCCACACGGAGGAGTGCCGCACGCGCGGGATCCCGTTCGCCGCCGACTTCTCGCAGCAGATCGCCCGGATGGACGGCGAGAACATCCGCACCCTGATGGAGGGTGCGACGTACCTCTTCTCGAACGAGTACGAGAAGGGCCTGATCGAGACGAAGTCGGGCTGGACGGACGCGGAGATCCTGGCCAAGGTCGGCACGCGCGTGACCACCCTGGGCTCGCGGGGCGTGCGGATCGAGCGGGTCGGCGAGGAGCCGATCGTGGTCGGCTGCCCGGACGAGACGGCGAAGGTGGACCCGACGGGCGTCGGCGACGCGTTCCGCGCGGGCTTCCTCACCGGCCTCGGCTGGGGCGTGGGCCTGGAGCGGGCGGCGCAGGTCGGCTGCATGCTGGCCACGCTCGTCATCGAGACGCTGGGCACGCAGGAGTACACCCTGGCCCGCGCCCACTTCATGGAGCGCTTCACCAAGGCGTACGGCGAGGACGCGGCCGCCGAGGTCCGCGCCCACCTGGCGGCGTAAGCCTCCGGGACACCGGACAGCGGACACCGGACGCCGGCGGGCCCGGGACTCAGGCCCGCCGGCGGACCGTGTACGCGACCCCCGCCGCGCGCGGGGCCTCGCCCACGTACGTGTGGCCGCGCATCGTGCACCAGGCCGGGATGTCCAGGCGGGCCACCTCGTCGTCCGAGAGGACGGTGACGGTGCCGCCGACCGCGACCGTGCCGATCGCGCGGGCCAGCTCGATCACCGGCTGCGGACAGCGCAGGCCCAGTGCGTCGATCTCCAGCGCGTCCGACACCGGCGCCCCGGAGGCCGGTTCGACCACGCCGAGCGTGGCGCGGACCCCCGCCACCACCCCCGGCAGGACCTCCAGGAAGCCGTTCACCTCCTGCGCCGTCGTCCCCGGTGGCAGGGAGACCCGTACGTTCCCCTCCGACAGCACGCCCATCGCCCGGAGCACATGACTCGGGGTCAGCGTGGAGCTCGTGCAGGAGGAGCCGGAGGAGACCGAGTAGCCCGCCCGGTCCAGCTCGTGCAGCAGCGTCTCGCCGTCGACGTACAGGCAGGAGAACGTGACCAGGTGCGGCAGCCGCCGCTCCGCGTCCCCGACCACCTCCACGTCCGGCACCAGCCGGGCCACGCGCCGCCGGATGCGGTCCACCAGGATCCGCAGCCGGGCCGCCTCCGCGTCGGCCTCGGCCCGTACCGCCCGCAGCGAGGCGGCCGCCGCCACGACGGCCGGGAGGTTCACGAAGCCGGGGGAGCGGCCGGACTCCCTTTCGTCCGCGGGGAATTGGGGGGAGAAGCGGACCCCCTTGCGGACGGCCAGCAGCCCGACTCCCGCCGGACCGCCCCATTTGTGCGCACTGGCGGTGAGCACCGACCAGCCGCCCTCCACCGGGCCCCAGCCCAGCGACTGCGCCGCGTCCACCAGCAGCGGCACACCGGCCGCCGCGCAGACCTCGGCCACCTCCGCCACCGGCTGGACGGTGCCCACCTCGTGGTTGGCCGACTGGAGGCAGGCCAGGGCCGTCGACGGGCCGAGTGCGGAGGCGTACCCGGCCGGGGAGACCGCGCCCGCGCGGTCCACGGGGACGTGGGTCACCGTCCCCCCGGAGGCCTCGTGCGCGTCCGCCGCGTGGAGTACAGAACTGTGTTCGACCGCCGATACGACCAGATGACCGCCGACACGCCGGCGCCCGGCGAGCGCCCCCGCGACCCCCGTGTGAACCGCGTGCGTCCCCGAAGGAGTGAACACGAGCTCGTCGGGGCGACAGCCCACGGCCTCCGCCGCCGCCTCGCGCGCCGCGTCCAGCAGCAGCCGGGCGCGCCGGCCCTCCCGGTAGAGCCGGGCGGGGTCCGCCCAGCCCTCGTCCAGGGAGGCCTGCAACGCCTGCCGGGCCACGGGGTGCAGGGGAGCGGCGGACGCGGTGTCGAAGTACGGCATCCTGCCACGCTAACCGGCGGCCGGGACCCTTCGAGGTCAGGGGCCGTCAGATGCCCTCCGGAGGCCGCCATTCAGGGGGTGTTGGGCCGTCCCCCGTACGGCGGATCCATCCCTTCGGGGGCAGTAGCGGCGCGTTGGGCACCCTCCCCGCGCGACCCCAAATAGCGTCCAGTAGGGTTTGGTCCGCATAAACATCCAAACCCCTGCCTGCGTCAGGGCCGGCGACCGACCCGAATACGGCCGCGGCCGGCCGCGCGGGCCGAGACTCTCGGGAAGGCGCTACGTGAGTCCCTACGGCTCCGACCGCTCGCCGCGGCGCCCGATGCGGCGGAAGCTGCTGCAGGCGCTGACTGCGGGCGCGGTCCTGGCGACCGCCACTGGTTGCTCGTACAACTGGCAAGACTTCCCCCGGCTCGGAATGCCCTATCCGGTCACGGAGGAGGCGCCTCGCATCCTGTCCCTGTGGCAGGGGTCGTGGGCAGCTGCCCTCATCACGGGCATCCTGGTCTGGGGCCTGATCATCTGGAGCGTCATCTTCCACCGGCGCAGCCGGACGAAGGTGGAGGTCCCCCCGCAGACCCGGTACAACATGCCCATCGAGGCGCTGTACACCGTGGTCCCGCTCATCATCGTCTCGGTGCTCTTCTACTTCACCGCGCGTGACGAGTCGAAGCTGCTCGCGCTCACCCCCAAGCCGGCGCACACGATCAACGTGATCGGCTTCCAGTGGAGCTGGGGCTTCAACTACGTCGAGAACGTCGACGGAGATGCGGCGACCCCGAAGGCCGGCGAGGTCCCCAAGGAGCTCGCCAACATTCCGGACCGCTTCACCAAGGAATTCCCCGCGGGCGCCGAGGGCGTCTACGAGAAGGGCGTTCCCAACGACCGGAACCTGGAGACGGGCAACCCGGGGCCGACCCTCTGGCTGCCCAAGGGCGAGAAGGTCCGCTTCATCCTGTCGTCGAACGACGTCATCCACTCCTTCTGGGTGGTCCCCTTCCTGTTCAAGCAGGACGTGATCCCGGGCCACACCAACGTCTTCGAGGTCACCCCCTCCGAAGAGGGCGTCTTCGTGGGCAAGTGCGCCGAGCTCTGCGGCGTCGACCACTCCCGGATGCTCTTCAACGTCAAGGTCGTCTCGCCCGAGGCCTACCGGGCGCACCTCAAGGAACTGGCCGAGAAGGGGCAGACCGGCTTCCTCCCGGCCGGCATCAAGCAGACTGACCCGGCCCGGAATGCGGAGACGAACAAACTGTGAGCATCCTCAACGAACCTCAGGGTGCCGCCGCCGACTCGTATGAAAACGAGCTGCCGGTGCGGCGCAAGCAGCCGGGCAATGTCGTCGTGAAGTGGCTGACCACTACCGACCACAAGACCATCGGCACGATGTACCTGGTCACCTCGTTCGTGTTCTTCATCATCGGCGGTCTGCTGGCGCTCCTCATGCGCGCCGAGCTGGCTCGTCCGGGTACGCAGATCATGTCGAACGAGCAGTTCAACCAGGCGTTCACCATGCATGGCACGATCATGCTGCTGATGTTCGCCACCCCGCTCTTCGCGGGCTTCGCGAACTGGATCATGCCGCTGCAGATCGGCGCGCCCGACGTGGCGTTCCCGCGGCTGAACATGTTCGCGTACTGGCTGTACGTCTTCGGCTCGACCATCGCGGTGGCCGGCTTCGTGACGCCGAACGGCGCCGCCGACTTCGGCTGGTTCGCCTACTCCCCGCTGTCGGACGCGGTCCGCTCGCCGGGCATCGGCGCCGACATGTGGATCATGGGTCTGGCCTTCTCCGGCTTCGGCACGATCCTCGGCTCGGTCAACTTCATCACCACGATCATCTGCATGCGCGCTCCGGGCATGACGATGTTCCGCATGCCGATCTTCACCTGGAACGTGCTGCTGACCGGTGTCCTGGTCCTGCTCGCCTTCCCGGTCCTGGCCGCCGCGCTCTTCGCGCTGGAGGCCGACCGCAAGTTCGGCGCCCACGTATTCGACGCCTCAAACGGCGGAGCATTGCTCTGGCAACACCTCTTCTGGTTCTTCGGACACCCAGAGGTGTACATCATCGCCCTGCCGTTCTTCGGAATCGTCTCCGAGATCATCCCGGTCTTCTCCCGCAAGCCGATGTTCGGTTACATCGGTCTGATCGGTGCGACGATCGCGATCGCCGGCCTCTCCGTGACCGTGTGGGCCCACCACATGTACGTCACCGGCGGTGTGCTGCTGCCGTTCTTCTCCTTCATGACCTTCCTGATCGCGGTACCGACCGGTGTGAAGTTCTTCAACTGGATCGGCACCATGTGGAAGGGCTCGCTGTCCTTCGAGACCCCGATGCTCTGGACGATCGGCTTCCTGGTCACCTTCACCTTCGGTGGTCTGACCGGCGTCATCCTGGCCTCGCCCCCGATGGACTTCCACGTCTCCGACTCGTACTTCGTCGTCGCGCACTTCCACTACGTCGTCTTCGGCACCGTGGTGTTCGCGATGTTCGCCGGCTTCCACTTCTGGTGGCCGAAGTTCACGGGCAAGATGCTGGACGAGCGCCTCGGCAAGATCACCTTCTGGACGCTGTTCATCGGCTTCCACGGCACGTTCCTGGTGCAGCACTGGCTGGGCGCCGAGGGCATGCCGCGCCGTTACGCGGACTACCTCGCGGCCGACGGCTTCACCGCCCTGAACACGATCTCGACGATCAGCTCGTTCCTGCTGGGCATGTCGATGCTGCCGTTCATGTACAACGTCTGGAAGACGGCGAAGTACGGCAAGAAGGTCGAGGTCGACGACCCGTGGGGCTACGGCCGTTCGCTGGAGTGGGCGACGTCCTGCCCGCCGCCGCGGCACAACTTCCTCACCCTGCCGCGGATCCGTTCCGAATCCCCGGCGTTCGACCTTCACCACCCCGAGATCGCGGCCCTCGACCACCTTGAGGACCACAGCGTGGCCCCCAAGGCCGTCGCGGGTGGCAAGGAGGCCGGCAAGTGAAGATCCAGGGCAAGATGTTCCTCTGGCTCTCCTTCTTCATCCTGATCATGGCCGTCGTGTACGGCGTGTGGTCGAAGGAGCCCGTCGGAACCACCGCGCTCTTCCTGGCCTTCGGCCTGAGCGTCATGATCGGCTACTACCTGGCCTTCACGGCCAAGCGCGTGGACGAGATGGCCCAGGACAACCTGGAGGCCGACGTCGCCGACGAGGCGGGCGAGCTGGGGTTCTTCTCCCCGCACAGCTGGCAGCCGCTCTCGCTGGCCATCGGCGGTGCCTTCGCGTTCATGGGCGTCGTCTTCGGCTGGTGGCTCATGTACTTCTCGGCCCCGATCATCCTGATCGGCCTGTGGGGCTGGGTGTACGAGTACTACCGCGGTGAGAACCAGAACCAGTAGGACCACAGCGGCAAGACAGGACCTGGGGCCCGGACACCTCCGATGGAGGAGTCCGGGCCCCTCGTTTGCAGTCACCCCGCGCGCAGTAATGGTCATACCTTCATAGCGTGGGCTCCATGAAGCACTCACCGCGTCTTTGGACGGTACTCAGCTGCTCCGTGCTGGTGGCGTCCCTCGGGGCCGGCGTCACCGCTTGCGGGCCCGGAGACAACCCGCTGTCAGCCCGCCCGTACGACGCGGGCGACCAGGTCGTCTTCAACCAGCCGCCCGGCGGACGGCCCGTCGACCCCGAGAAGCCCCTGGAGATCACCGCCAAGGGCACCGGCGGCAGCCGGATCACCGACGTGTCCGCCGTGGACGCCCAGGGCCGCCGTCTCGCGGGCGAGCTGAGCGCCAAGGGCGACCGCTGGCACAGCACCGCCCCGATGGCCGCCGGCGTCCATTACACGGTCCTGGTGAACACCGAGGACGAGCGGGGCGCTCCGGGGCAGCGCAGGCTGACGTTCGAGACCACTCCGGCGGAGAAGGTCCTCAAGGTCGAATTCGGGCCGGACGAGGGCAAGTACGGCGTGGGCCAGCCCCTTACGGCCGTGCTCAACGAGCCCATCACGGACAAGGCCGCCCGGGCGATCGTGGAGCGGGGCCTGGTCGTCAGCACTCCGCCGGGCGTCGAGGGAGCCTGGCACTGGGTGGACGACAAGAACCTGCACTTTCGCCCGAAGGACTACTGGCCCGCGCACTCCACCGTCTCCGTACGGAGCAACCTGGAGGGCATCAAGATCAACGATGAGCTCCACGGGGCCGCCGCCACGCCGTTGACGCTGGAGATCGGCGACCGGGTCGAGGTCACCACCGACGCGTCCTCGCACTACCTGACGTTCGAGCGCAACGGGGAAGTGATCAACACCATTCCGGTGACCACCGGAAAGCCCGGGTTCTCCACCCGCAACGGGGTCAAGGTGGTGCTCGGCAAGCAGTACTTCGTCCAGATGCGCGGCGACACCGTCGGCATCGGCGGCAGCGAGTACTACAACCTGCCCGTCTACTACGCGACCCGTGTCACCTGGAGTGGTGAATACGTGCACGCCGCACCGTGGTCCGTGGACTCGCAGGGCTCCGAGAACGTCAGCCACGGCTGCACCGGCATGAGCACGGGCAACGCCGCCTGGTTCTACGAGAACATCACCGAGGGCGACATCGTCCGGGTGATCAACAGCATCGGCGACGACATGGAGCCCTTCGGCAACGGCTTCGGCGACTGGAACCTGGACTGGAAGGAGTGGCGCGACGGCAGCGCTCTCCTCAAGGGCACCCAGGAAGGCCGCAGTCCGATCGACCAGGCCCGGCTGCGCCCGCAGGTCTGAGCCCGGTCGCCGGGGCCGGCGCGGCCCCGGGCCGGGAGGGCCCGTACGGCCCGCCGCCGGCGCGCGGGAGTCCACACGAACACATGGACTCCCGCGCGCCGGCGGCCTTTGGCGGTGTCCCCTAGGGGGGTGTCAGGCCTTCCGGGCCCGGCCTTGGTCCGCCGTACGCCCCTAGGCCGCCGAAGACAGCCGGGAACGCACCAGGCCCGCCAGGGCGTCCGCGAACTCCACCGGATCGACCGGCAGGGTCACCGCGGCGTCCGCGCGGCTCCAGGTGGCCAGCCAGGCGTCCTGCGGACGCCCCATCAGGAGCAGTACCGGCGGGCACCGGAAGATCTCGTCCTTGATCTGCCGGCACACGCCCATGCCGCCGGCCGGGACCGCCTCGCCGTCCAGCACGCACACGTCGATCCCGCCCGCGTCCAGCTCGCTCAGGACGGCCGGGAGGGTGGCGCATTCCACGAACTCGACCGGGGGCAGGTCCGCGGCCGGCCTGCGCCCGGCCGCC
The DNA here is from genome assembly GCF_042890485.1 of Streptomyces sp. NPDC002181. Taxonomy (NCBI): domain Bacteria; kingdom Bacillati; phylum Actinomycetota; class Actinomycetes; order Kitasatosporales; family Streptomycetaceae; genus Streptomyces; species Streptomyces sp. NPDC002181. Next base: position 192,697 of record NZ_JBIASC010000009.1, read on the forward strand.
AGCCGCACCTGCTCGCGGGTGCCCGCGTCGTCGCTGTAGACCAGAACCCGTGCAGTCGACCGCATTTCGTTCCTCCACGGTGCCGTGAATCACGTTGATGTTGCGCGGGATGCTACTCCGTCCGACCCCGTGTCAACATCGGTTCGAACAGCCTCGCCGATGAAGATCCAGGGCAGATCTGATGGGCCGTTCGGGCCTTGCACACGCCCCTGACACTCCGAACGGCACCCCCCGGGGTGAGGGCGGGATAAGCGACCGACATAATGTCGGTCGTGGCGACAGCAACGACAGTAGATACCGGGCACGCGCACCCGACGGTCAACCGGCCGAACCTCGTCAGCGTCGGAACCATCATCTGGTTGAGTTCCGAGCTGATGTTCTTCGCGGCCCTCTTCGCGATGTACTTCACCCTGCGATCCGTGACAGGTGCCGAGTACTGGACAGAGCAGGCTTCGGCCTTGAATCTGCCCTTCTCGGCGACGAACACGACGATCCTGGTGCTTTCCTCCCTCACCTGCCAGCTCGGCGTATTCGCCGCGGAGCGCGGTGACGTGAAGAAGCTCCGGTCGTGGTTCATGATCACATTCGTCATGGGTGCGATCTTCATTGGCGGCCAGGTGTTCGAGTACACCGAGCTGGTCAAGCACGAGGGCATGTCTCTCAAGTCAGGTCCGTACGGCTCGGTGTTCTACCTGACCACCGGCTTCCACGGTCTGCACGTGACGGGCGGTCTCATCGCCTTCCTGCTGGTCCTCGGCCGGACGTACGCGGCCAAGAGGTTCACCCACGAACAGGCCACGTCGGCCATCGTCGTGTCCTACTACTGGCACTTCGTCGATGTCGTCTGGATCGGCCTCTTCGCGACGATCTACCTGATCAAGTAGCGAACACGTCACCGGGCCAGACCCGGCACTCCATCCAGAAACACCGACGCAGAAGATCCTGACACCGGGGTAATCCGTGAAAAAGCTCTCCGCACGACGACGCCATCCGCTGGCGGCGGTCGTCGTTCTACTCCTCGCGCTGGCGGCCACTGGGGGGCTGTACGCCGCCTTCGCCCCCGCGGGCAAGGCGCAGGCCGATGAAACCGCCCAGTCCCTCGCCATCGAGGAGGGCCAGAAGCTCTACGCCGTGGGTTGCGCAAGCTGCCACGGAACCGGCGGTCAGGGTACCTCTGACGGCCCCAGCCTGGTCGGCGTCGGCTCCGCGGCCGTCGACTTCCAGGTGAGCACGGGCCGCATGCCCGCCCAGCAGCCCGGCGTGCAGGTGCCGAAGAAGCCGGTCATCTACGACCAGGCGCAGATCGACCAGCTCGCCGCGTACATCGCCTCCCTCGGCGCCGGCCCCATCGTGCCGACCGAGAAGCAGTACGACCCGGCGGGCGCCAACATCGCCAGGGGTGGTGAGCTCTTCCGCAACAACTGCGCGCAGTGCCACAACTTCACCGGCGAGGGCGGCGCGCTGACGAACGGCAAGTACGCCCCGAACCTTGAGGGCGTCTCGCCGAAGCACATCTACGAGGCCATGCTCACCGGCCCGCAGAACATGCCCTCCTTCCCGGACAGCACCATGCCGACGAAGGAGAAGAAGGACATCATCGCGTACCTCCAGCACGTGAACGGCGATAAGTCGACCAGCCCCGGTGGTCTCAAGCTCGGTGGCCTCGGCCCCGTCTCCGAGGGTCTGTTCGGCTGGATCTTCGGCCTGGGTGCGCTGATCGCTGTCGCCGTCTGGGTCGCGGCCCACACCGCTAAGGCCAAGAAGTCATGAGTAGCCAAGACATTCCCGAAGAGAAGCACCTGCCGAGCGAGCAGGGCGACGCGCACCACGGTGGCGTAACCGTCGCGGACGATCCGTTCGCCGACCCGGGCCTTCCGGTCCACAAGCCCCGTATCCAGGACATCGACGAGCGGGCCGCGAAGCGCTCCGAGCGCACCGTGGCGATGCTGTTCACGCTGTCGATGCTGGCCACGATCGGCTTCATCGCCTCGTACGTGACCCTCCCGGTCGACAAGATCGTCTACATCTTCCCGATCGGGAAGGTGAGCGCGCTGAACTTCGCGCTCGGTCTGACCCTGGGCACGGCCCTCTTCTGCATCGGCGCGGGCGCGGTCCACTGGGCCCGCACCCTGATGTCCGACGTTGAGGTCGCCGACGAGCGCCACGAGATCGCGGCGCCGCCGGAGCTCAAGGCGAAGGTCATGCAGGACTTTGCGGACGGCGCGCAGGAGTCGGGCATCGCCCGCCGCCCGCTGATCCGCAACACCATGCTCGGCGCGCTGTCGATGCTGCCGCTGTCCGCTCTCATGATCATGCGCGACCTGGGCCCGCTGCCCGAGGAGAAGCTGCGCAAGACCGTGTGGAGCAGGGGCAAGCTGCTCATCAACGACAACACGAACGAGCCGCTGCGTCCCGAGGACGTGCTGGTCGGTTCGCTGACCTTCGCCAGGCCCGAGGGCCTGGAGGAGGAGCAGCACGACTTCCAGACGCAGATCGCCAAGGCCGCCCTGATGATCGTCCGCATCAAGCCGGAGGACATCAAGGACAAGCAGGAACTCGAGTGGTCCCACGAGGGCATCGTGGCCTACTCGAAGATCTGCACCCACGTCGGCTGCCCGATCAGCCTGTACGAGCAGCAGACCCACCACGTGCTCTGCCCGTGCCACCAGTCCACCTTCGACCTCTCCGACGGCGCCCGAGTCATCTTCGGTCCGGCCGGCCACGCGCTTCCGCAGCTGCGGATCGGCGTGAACGGTGAAGGCTTCCTCGAAGCGCTCGGCGACTTCGAAGAGCCCGTCGGTCCTGCATTCTGGGAGCGCGGATGAGCACTGCCACCGACACGAAGCGCCCGGCGCCCTCCAAGGGCGAACGGGTGGCCGACTGGGCCGACGGACGCCTGGGCATCTACAGCCTGGCCAAGTCCAACATGCGCAAGATCTTCCCGGACCACTGGTCCTTCATGCTGGGTGAGATCTGCCTCTACAGCTTCATCATCATCATCCTCACGGGTGTGTACCTGACGCTGTTCTTCCACCCGAGCATGAACGAGGTCGTGTACCACGGCTCGTACGTGCCGATGCAGGGCGTCCAGATGTCCGAGGCCTTCGCCTCGACGCTGGACATCAGCTTCGACGTCCGCGGTGGTCTGCTGATCCGTCAGATCCACCACTGGGCGGCGCTGATCTTCGTCGCGGCGATGCTCGTGCACATGATGCGCGTGTTCTTCACCGGCGCGTTCCGCAAGCCCCGCGAGGTCAACTGGATCTTCGGCTTCCTGCTGCTGGTCCTCGGCATGTTCACCGGTTTCACCGGTTACTCCCTGCCGGACGACCTGCTCTCGGGCACCGGTGTCCGCTTCATGGAGGGCGCGATCCTGTCCGTGCCGATCGTCGGCACGTACCTGTCGTTCTTCCTCTTCGGCGGCGAGTTCCCCGGCGGCGACTTCGTCGCGCGGTTCTACTCGATCCACATCCTGCTGCTGCCCGGCATCATGATGGGCCTGCTGGTGGCCCACCTGATCCTGGTCTTCTACCACAAGCACACCCAGTTCGCGGGTCCCGGCAAGACGAACAACAACGTCGTCGGCATGCCGCTGCTGCCGGTCTACATGGCCAAGGCCGGAGGCTTCTTCTTCCTGGTCTTCGGTGTCATCGCGGCCATCGCGGCGATCGCCTCGATCAACCCGATCTGGGCGCTCGGCCCGTACCGGCCGGACCACGTGTCCACCGGCGCGCAGCCCGACTGGTACATGGGCTTCTCCGAGGGCCTCATCCGTGCGATGCCCGGCTGGGAGATCAACCTCTGGGGCCACACGCTCGTCCTGGGCGTGTTCATCCCGCTGGTGATCTTCCCGCTGGTGCTGGCCACGATCGCGGTGTACCCGTTCATCGAGTCCTGGGTCACCGGGGACAAGCGCGAGCACCACATCCTGGACCGCCCGCGCAACGTCCCGACCCGTACGGCCTTCGGTGTGGCCTGGCTGACGTGGTACGTCATCCTGCTGATCGCCGGTGGAAACGACATGTTCGCGCAGTACTTCCACCTGTCGATCAACAACATCACGTGGTTCGCCCGCATCGGCTTCTTCGTCGGTCCGGTCATCGCGTTCGTCATCACCAAGCGCATCTGCCTCGGTCTCCAGCGCCGTGACCGCGACAAGGTGCTGCACGGTCGCGAGACCGGCATCATCAAGCGCCTGCCGCACGGTGAGTTCGTCGAGGTCCACGAGCCGCTGACGCAGGGCAAGCTGCACACGCTGACCGCGCACGAGCAGTACAAGCCGGTCGAGATCGGCCCGACGGTCGACGAGAACGGCGTCGAGCGCAAGGTCGGCCGCATGGAGAAGCTCCGCGCGAAGCTCAGCAAGGGCTACTACGCGGAGGACAGCCAGATTCCGAAGCCCACGGTGGAGGAGTACAAGGAGATCCAGAGCGGCCACGGCCACCACTGATCCCGCATGAGGGACTGATTCAGGTCAGTCCCGGCGTCGCCACGGCAAGAGCCCCGTCCAGTGTCCGGACGGGGCTCTTTGCCGTCCCCGGGGCTGGATAGGCTGAACCCCTTCCCATACGAGTGGGCCCCGACACCGGGTGGCCGATCAACAGCAGGAGCGGACCATGAACGTTGCGACCCCGGCAGGCGGCGACAGCGTGGCGGCCCGCGGCTGGCCGGGCGTGCTGGACGCCCTGCTGTCCGGCCAGGACCTGCGCGCCGACGAGACGGCCTGGGCCATGGACCGGATCATGCGCGGCGAGGCCACCGACGCCCAGATCGCCGGCTTCGTGGTGGCGCTGCGCGCCAAGGGGGAGACGGTCTCGGAGATCAACGGCCTCGTACGGTCGATGTACGACCACGCCAACCTGATCGAGGTGCCGGGCCGGACGGTGGACATCGTCGGCACGGGCGGCGACGGTGCCAAGACGGTGAACATCTCGACGATGTCCTCCATCGTCGTGGCCGGTACGGGCGCCAAGGTCGTCAAGCACGGCAACCGGGCCGCGTCCTCGGAGAGCGGCTCCTCGGACGTGCTGGAGAAGCTCGGCGTCAACCTGGACCTCACCCCGGCGCGGGTGGTCGAGGTCGCGGAGGAGGCCGGCATCACCTTCTGCTTCGCGGTGAAGTTCCACCCGGCGCTGCGGCACGTGGCGGCGGCCCGCAAGGAGCTGGGCATCCGGACCACGTTCAACTTCCTCGGCCCGCTGACCAATCCGGCGCGCGTACGGGCGCAGGCCACGGGTGTCGCGGACCCGCGGGTGGCGCCCATCGTGGCGGGCGTGCTGGCGGAGCGGGGCTCCTCGGCGCTGGTGTTCCGCGGTGACGACGGCCTGGACGAGCTGACGACGACGGCGACCTCCCGCGTGTGGTGGGTCCGCGACGGCCGGGTGGACGAGCAGCCGTTCGACCCGCGCGACGTCGGCATCCCGCTGGTCGACGTCTCGGCGCTGCGGGGCGCGGACGCCTCGTACAACGCGGACGTCGCCCGCCGGCTGCTGGCCGGCGAGAGCGGCCCGGTGCGCGAGGCGGTGCTGCTGAACGCGGCGGCGGCCCTGGTGGCCCTGGACCCGGGCGCGGGCTCCCTGGAGGACCAGATCCGCACCGCGATCGCCCGCGCCGCGGAGTCCATCGACTCGGGCGCGGCCCGGGCGGCCCTGGACCGCTGGGTGGCGGCCAGCAACGCCTGACCGATTCCGGCCAGGACCCCGGTTCGCGCGTATCACCATGCGGACCGGGGTCTTGTGCGCGGGGGATCTTGTGGCAGGATGCTGACCAGGTCACGAGTGACAGCGTTTTGGCCCCGGCTTGCTGTCCGGCAACCCTCCTTCCGTGGCGGGGTGCCCCGGGTGATGACCAGGTCGCAGGCAGAAAGGCCTGCGGCAAGCGCGGATCCCTCGACACCAGGGGTCCTGGTCTCTCGAGGAGCTTTTCCGTGAGCAAGCGAATGCGATAGGGCGACTCCGCCCCTTCTTCACCCTCCGTGCGGTCCTGAGCCGTCCGCGCGTCGAGGCAATCCCCGTACCACTCGCACCCGTGCATCCGCGCACCCGTTTCCGGGATGCGTGTGCCGCGTGCACCCGCGTACGGGCCGTCCGAAGCCATTCAGCCTGTCCTGCCGGGAGATACCGCCATGTCCACGTACCCGAACGCCACCACCACCGCCGCCACCGCCGTGACCGACTCCGCCGACCCCGCCTGCACCGGGCCGCTGCCGGTCCTCGGCCGGGACGTCACCGTCCCGCTCGTCACCGGCGGCGAGGTCACGTACGCGGCCCTCGACTACGCGGCCAGCGCCCCGGCGCTCCAGCGGGTCTGGGACGACGTCGCCGCGTACGCCCCGTACTACGGCAGCGTCCACCGCGGCGCGGGCTACCTCTCCCAGCTGTCCACGGACCTCTTCGAGCAGAGCCGGGCCACGGTCGCCGGGTTCCTCGACTGCCGTCCGTCCGACCAGGTGATCTTCACCCGGTCCACCACCGACTCGCTGAACCTGCTCGCCGCCGTGCTGCCGGCCGGCTGCCAGGTGTTCGTGTTCGAGACCGAGCACCACGCCTCGCTCCTGCCGTGGGGGGACGCGCAGGTCACGTACCTCAACGCGCCGCGGACCCCGGCCCAGGCCGTGGAGACCCTGGAGCGGGCGCTCGCGCAGCGGGACCCCTACGGTCCCGCGCTGGTCTGCGTCACCGGCGCGTCCAACGTCACCGGTGAGCTGTGGCCGGTGAAGGAGCTGGCCGCCGCGGCGCACGCCCACGGCGCGCGCATCGTCCTGGACGCCGCCCAGCTGGCCCCGCACCACCCCGTCTCCGTGCAGGAGCTGGACGTGGACTGGGTGGCCTTCTCCGGGCACAAGCTGTACGCGCCGTTCGGCTCGGGCGTGCTGGCCGGCCGGGCGGACTGGCTCCAGCAGGCGGAGCCGTACCTGGCCGGCGGCGGGGCCTCCCGGAAGGTCGCCCGCCGCGCGGACGGCGGCGTGGACGTCGAGTGGCACACCACGGCGGCCCGCCACGAGGCCGGCTCCCCGAACGTGATCGGGGTGTACTCGATCGCCTCCGCCTGCAAGGCCCTGACCGAGGCGGGCTTCGACGACCTCGTCGCCCGCGAGCGCCACCTCATCGACAGGGTCCGCGAGGGCCTGGCGGAGGTCCCGGCGGTCCGGATCCTCTCCCTCTTCGGGGACGACGCCCCGCGGGTCGGCGTCATCTCCTTCGTGGTCGACGGCTGGAACAGCTCGCACTTCGCGGCGGCGCTGTCGGCGGAGTACGGGATCGGCGTCCGCGACGGCCTGTTCTGCGCCCACCCGCTGGTCCGCACCCTGCTGGGCAGCGAGCCCCAGGCCCAGGGCGAATGCGGAGCCCCCGAGGCGGCCCCGGGCGAGCGCTCCCTCAACGCGATCCGCGTCAGCTTCGGCGCCGGGACCCCGGACGAGCACGTCGACCGCTTCGTCGGCGCCGTGAAGGAACTGGTCACCTCCGGAGCCAAGTGGCAGTACCGCACGGAGGAGGGCCGCTGCGTCCCGGCCGTGTGAGACTCTGCGGATCATGACGTACTGGGACCCGGTACCGACCGTTCGCGCCATGGCGGGTGAGCAGCATCCGCTGTGGCGGGGGGACCGGGTGAGCCGGGACTGGTCCGGGCCGGCGCCCGACGGCTGGGAGCAGCGGGACCGGCGCGGTGTGCCGGGCCCCTTCTACGCGGCCAGCACCGACACCTGCCTCACCGGGCGCCAGTGCGCGCCCGACCACGTCATGTACGAGGACGAGTACGGCAGTGAGTTCGTGTTCCGTGGGCCACTGCCCGCGGCGACTGGAGGAACGATGCCGCCGCCGGGGCGCGGGTGTACGTCGCCCACATCGACCGCGGCCTGGAGGACCACCTGCGCGGGTACGTCTTCCGGCTCGCAGAGGGCCGGCCCGCGCGGGCCGGGGAGGGCCTGCCCCGCCTCTGAGGGCTCGCTACGCGTCGAGGCCGATCGCGAAGGCCGCTTCCAGGTCGTGCTGGGAGTAGGTGCGGAAGGCCACGTGCGTGTCCGTCGCCTCGACGCCCGGGATCTTGCTGATGCGGCCCGGGATGATGTCCGCCAGGTTCTCGTGGCGGGCCACGCGGACCAGGGCGATCAGGTCGTACGTCCCCGTGACGGAGTAGACCTCGCTGACGCTGTCCAGCGCGGCGATCGACTCGGCGATCTCGGGGATGCGGTCCACGCTGGTCTTGATGAGCACGATCGCGGTGATCACGGCTGGCTGTCTCCCTCGGTGGCCGTCGCTGGTCGCCTCACTCTAGTCGTACGCCGATAGCGCACCCACGCGTAGGCGAAGCCGAGCGAGAAGCCCACCAGGTGGGCCAGGTACGCCACCCCCGGGCCGCTGCCCGCGCGGTGCGCGGCCACCCACTGGAGGGCGAACCAGAACAGCAGGACCATCCACGCCGGGAAGCGCAGCGGCAGGAACAGCAGGAACGGGAACAGGCTCGTCACCCGTGCGCGCGGGAACAGGCACAGGAAGGCGCCCAGCACCGCGGAGATCGCGCCCGAGGCGCCCACCAGCGTCTGCGCCGAGGAGGCGTTGGCCGCCGCGTACGCCGCCAGCGCCAGGTAGCCCGTACAGACGTAGAACGTCAGGAACTCCGGCCGCCCCATCCGCTCCTGCGTCATCACGCCGAAGACGTACAGGAACAGCATGTTGCCGAGCAGGTGCAGCCAGCTGCCGTGCACGAACAGGGCGGTGAGCGGCGTCAGCAGGGCCCGTGCGGAGCCGGTGAAGAGCTCGTCCGGGACGACGCCCCAGTGCCGGAAGTACGCGGTCCCCGTCTCCAGTAACCGCTCGCCGGTCCCGTACGAGGGATTCAGCCCCGAGGCCGGGCAGAACAGGAACACCGCGCAGCAGCCGGCGATCAGCGCGTGGACGACCACCGGGCCCCGGGCGGCCTCCCGGAGGGCCTGCCACCTTACGATCATGCGATCGAGCATGACCCAAGTGGGCCCGCCGCGAGGACCGGCAGGCCGTAGGGTTACGTGCTGCGGTCCGCCGATTGACGCGGACGGCGGCTTTAATTGAATGAGCTACGAAGGAGAGAGCGGCCTGATGACGGTTCCCCTGCCGACCGACACCACCCGGTGGCGCTGCACGCTGTGCGGCAACCTCACGCGTTTCGACGTCACTCGTTCGTCGAAGGTCGTGGAGTACGTCCACCTGGATCTCGCCGGGGAGCCCAAGGTCGAGGAGCGCGAGGTGGTCAATGAGACCATCGAGTCGGTCCGCTGCCGCTGGTGCAACGCGGTGGACCAGATCGAGCTCGTGGACAGGCCGGGCGCGGACTCCTGACGGAGCCCCGCCCACAGGTGAATGACGGTAGGGGTGACGGATTGTGGAGCCAGCAAGCGGCGCTGAGCCGGCCGACGCGGCCGGCGACGCCGCCGAGGTGCTCGACCGCCCGCTGCCGGAAGGCGTGCGGCGCCGGGTCGTCGCGCTCGTCTCGGACGCCTTCGGCGGACTGACGGTCGCGGACCTCCCGGCGCAGCTGCGCCAGTACGCCCGGTTCACCCCGACCCGGCGCGCCAAGTTCGCGGGCAACGCCATGGCCGCGGCGGTGGAGGCGGACGCCGTCTTCCGGGGCCGCGTCGCCGAGAAGCTGCGCGAGGCACAGGCCGAGCTCACCGGTGCCCTGGAGTCCGGCGCCCCGCCCGCCGCCGCGGACCCGCTGGACGTGGCGGCCGCCGCGTACGTCCTGCGCCCGGTCGGGTGGGTGAAGCTGGTGGCCGCCGCCGGCGAGGAGGCCCAGCGGGCCGACGCCGAGCGGGTCGGCGAGGAGACCCGGCGCGAACTGGACCGGCTGCGCGAGGAACTGGCCCACGCGCGGGACGCGCAGCGCCTGGGCGGCGAGACGGTACGGACGGAGCTGGACGCGGCGCGCAAGGAAGCGGAATCGCTTCATCGCAAGCTGCGCAGCGCGCAGAGCGATGTGAAGCGGGGCGAGGCGGCCCTGCGCAAGGTGACCGCCGAGATCGACGGGATCCGGGGCGAGGCGGCCGCGCAGGTGGCCGCCGCCGAGAGCGAGACCCGGCGCCTCAAGTCCCGTCTCGCGGAGGTGGAGGCGGCGCTGGAGACCTCCCGCAGGGCCACCCGCGAGGGCCGCAGCGTGGAGGACATGCGGCTGCGGCTGCTGCTGGACACCGTGCTGGACGCCGCCCAGGGGCTGCGCCGCGAGCTGGCGCTGCCGCCGGTCTCCACGCGGCCGGCCGACACCGTGGACGCGGTGGAGCCGGGCCGGATGACCCCCAAGGACATCGCGGCACGCGCCCTGTCGGAGACCGATCCGGCGCTGCTGGACCAGCTGTTGGCGCTGCCCCAGGCCCATCTGGTGGTCGACGGCTACAACGTGACCAAGACCGGCTATCCGACGATGCCGCTGGAGAAGCAGCGGCTGCGGCTGCTGGGCGGGCTGTCGATGCTGGCCGTGCAGACGGGCGCGGAGATGACGTGCGTCTTCGACGGTGCGGAGCTCGCGGCCCCGGTGCTGCTCGCGCCGCCGCGCGGGGTGCGGGTGCTGTTCTCGAAGCCGGGCGTGACGGCGGACGAGCTCATCCGCCAGCTGGTGCGCGCGGAGCCCCCCGGCCGGCCGGTGGTCGTGGTCTCCACGGACCGCGAGGTGGCCGACGGCGTGGCGAAGGCCGGCGCCCGGCCCGTGGCGTCCGCTTTGTTGCTGAAGCGGCTTTCGCGCGTTTCGTAACTCCTCGGCGCAATGCCCGATTTCGCAGGGCCGGCAGGGAACGTACCGTCAAGTGCCCTGTACGGAGCGTGGGCTGTAGGTAAAGAAGCTGGTCGGCGGCGAAGTTTTTTGCCGACAGGATTTGAACTGATCACAGCGAGGTCACTAGGGTCGGGCTCAAACCTTCGTGCGGTAGTTCACTCATTCGGGGTGACGGCGGAGGCGCGCTGCCGAGCCTTGCGACCGTAATTCGGCGGCTCCAGGATGAAGGAGCTCGCGTTCGTGGCGTCCCACCGTCGACCCAAGCCGCCGACCCGCACCCGCGTGAGCGTGCTCACCGCCCTCGCCACCGCGGCCGTCGCCCTCTCCTCCCACTCGGCCATGGCCGCCCCGGCCAAGCCGAGCAAGGACGAGGTCAAGAGCAAGGTCGACGCCCTCTACGAGGAGTCCGAGCAGGCCACCGAGAAGTTCAACGGGGCCAAGGAGCGCCAGGACCAGCTGGAGAAGGAGATCTCGCAGCTCCAGGACCGGGTGGCGCGCGGCCAGGACGAGCTCAACAACCTGCGCAACACCCTCGGTTCGATGGCGACCGCCCAGTACCGCGGCGGCGGCCTCGACCAGTCCGTCCTGCTGATGCTCTCCGAAGACCCGGAGGGCTACCTCGACAAGGCCTCCACGCTCCAGCAGGTGAGCGGCAAGCAGGTCGAGGCGATATCGAAGATCCAGGCCAAGCAGCGCGCGCTGGCCCAGCAGCGCCAGGAAGCCACCGGCAAGCTCGCCGACCTCGACGCCGTCCGCAAGGAACTCGCCGAGAAGAAGGCGGCCGCCCAGAGCAAGCTCGCCGACGCCCAGGCCCTCCTCAACACGCTGACCGCCGAGGAGCGGGGCCAGTTGAAGAGCGACGCGGCCAAGGACGGCCAGAGCGCCGCGGACGCCGCCGGCGCCAAGGGCGCGGTGAAGGGCTCGGGCCGGGCCGGGGCGGCCCTCGCCGCCGCGATCACCCAGAAGGGCGACGCCTACCACATGGGCGACACCGGCCCCGACTCGTGGGACTGCTCGGGCCTGACCCAGTGGGCCTACGCCCAGGCCGGCGTCAAGATCAGCCGCGTCACCACCACGCAGGCCAACGACGGCACGCGCATCTACAACGAGAGCGACCTCCAGCCCGGAGACCTGGTCCTCTTCTACGGCGACCTGCACCACGTGGGCCTCTACGCGGGCAACGGCCAGGTCTTCCACGCCTCGAACCCGCGCGGCGGCGTCCGCTACGAGGCCATGAAGAACATGCCCTTCCAGTTCGGCGTCCGCGTCGGCTGACCCCTGAGGGCCGCGCGCCCGTCGCGGGACGCGCCGTACGCCGCCCATCCGGGCGAATTCCGCGGCCCCGCTGTGACCACACGCCCCGCCGGTGACCTGCATCTCCGGCGGGGCGTCGTCGTGTCCGCGTCCCGGGGGTCGTTGGCCGGTGCGTGGTGGCGCGGTTACTGTCTGCCAGCGCGGAACCCGGCACACAGCCGTCCACGGGGGCGGACCCGGCCCCGCGCAGCGGAAGGGAGCGGTTCCCATGGCGTCCCATCGTCGGCCCGGGCACGGCAGCCTCGACAGGAACTCCAAGGTCACCGTCCTGACCGCTGCCGCGGCCACCGCCGCGGCGGCCCTGACGGGCGCGACGGCCACCGCGGCCCCCGCCCTGCCGCAGGAACCGGCGGGCGGCGCCCGCGCCCAGGTCGACCGGCTCTTCGAGGAGGCCGAACAGGCCACCGAGCGCTACAACCGGGCGGGCGAGCGGGCCGAGAAGCTGCGGGCCGAGATCGACCGGGCCCAGGACGCGCTGGCCCGCGGCCAGGACCGCATCAACACCATGCGCGGCCTCCTCGGCACCTTCGCCGGAGCCCAGTACCGCTCCGGAGGGATCGACCCCACCGTCGAGCTGCTGCTGTCCGGCAACCCGGACGAATACCTCGACAAGGCCTCCCAGCTCAACCGGCTGACGGACCGCCAGACCTGGCAGCTCGACGAACTGCGCAAGGAGCAGCGCCGGCTGGGCCAGCAGCGCCACGAGGCCTCCGGGAAGCTCGCCGAACTCGACGCCGTACGGGCCGACGTGGCCCGCCAGAAGCGCGCCGTCACGGCCAAGCTGGCCTCCGCCCGCCGGCTCCTGGGCGCCATGCCCAGCGAGGAGCGGGCCGAGTTCGAACGGGCCTCGCGCTCCGGCGGCCGCTCCGACGGCCTGCCCGAGCCGAACTCGCCCGGCCCCTCCTCGGGCCGCGCCGCGACCGCCGTGATGGCCGCCCGGGCCGCGGTCGGGCGCCCGTACATCTGGGGCTCCACCGGGCCCTCCGGGTTCGACTGCTCCGGGCTGATGGTGTGGTCGTACCGGCAGGCGGGCGTCTCCCTGCCGCGCACCTCGCAGGCCCAGCGGTACGCGGGCCGCCAGGTCCCGCTCTCGCAGGCGCAGCCGGGCGACCTGGTCACGTACCGCTCCGACGCCAGCCATGTCGGCATGTACGTCGGCAACGGCCAGGTGGTCCACGCCCCGTACCCGGGCGCGCGGGTGCGCTACGACCCGGTCGGGATGATGCCGGTGTCCTCCGTGACCCGTCCCTGACCCCTCCGCGGCGCGGGGCGTGCGTACGATCGTCGGATGCCCCCGGTCCGTCGGCCCCTCCTCGTACGCGTCCTGCCGCTCCTGCTGGGCGTGCTGCTCGCGGCGTGCGGGGCGCCCGCGGTGCGGGACCCCGCCGAGCGGGACGTCCGGGAGGCCGTCGCCGCCTGGTCGCGGACCCCGCCCGCGCAGCTCGCCGGGATCCCGCTGGAGGGATGGGCGTACGAGGTCACCGCGGTCCGCCGCGAAGGCGACCGGGCCACCGTCCGCGCCGGACTGCGCTACCGCCTCGCCGGCTACGACGCGGCCCCGGCCGACTCGGCGCGCGAGGTGCTGCTGAGCCGGGACGGCGCGGACGGCGGGCGGTGGCGGGTCACCGGCGACCGGCCGGCGCCCGGCGCGCGGCCGCAGCTGTGGGACCAGGGGCCGGTGGAGGTGGTCCGGGGCGCCCACGCACTGGTGCTCGGCGTCGGCCGCCCCGCGCGGGACCTGTCCGACATCGCGGCGGAGGCCGAGCGGGCCGTGCCCGCGGCGAGCGCCGCCTGGACGGGGAAATGGGCGGGCCGGGTGGTGGTGCTGGTGCCGGGCTCCCTGGAGCGGATGGCGGAGCTGCTGGGCAGGCCGGCCGCCGAGTACCGGGGCATGGGCGCCGTCACGACGGGCCGCGTGGGAGCCGCGCCGGCCCCCGCCGACCGGGTCGTCGTCAACCCGGAGGGCTGGGCGGAGCTCAGCGCGGCGGGCCGGGGCATCGTCTTGACCCACGAGGTCACGCACGTGGCCACCCGGGCCGCGACCACCGCCAAGACCCCGCTGTGGCTGTCGGAGGGCTTCGCGGACTGGGCGGCTTACCGCGGCGGGGCCGTCGGCGCGCAGCAGGCCGCCCCGGCGCTGGGCCGGGCGGTCCGTGCCGGGCAGCTGCCCGCCGAACTCCCCGGCGACGCGGAGTTCGCCTTCGGCGGCGACCCGGAGGCGATGGCCCGCGCGTACGAGGGCGCATGGCTGGCCTGCCGGCTGATCGCGGCGAAATGGGGCGACGCCACGCTGGTGAGCCTCTACGAACGGGCGGGCCGCGAGCCCCTGGCGACGGCCCTGGAGGACACCGTCGGCGGCGATCTGCCGGGCCTGACCCTGGCCTGGCAGGCGAGCCTGCGCCAGGAGCTGGGCACCCCCTAGGGCACTTCGGACGGCGGGGGCGGGGCCGCCCGGGGGCTTCCGGTACTGTCGGCAGGCGATGCACAAGACCCTGATCGTGACCAACGACTTCCCGCCGCGACCGGGCGGCATCCAGGCCTTCCTGCACAACATGGCACTGCGGCTGGATCCCGACCGGATCGTCGTCTACGCCTCCACGTGGAAGCGCGGTGCGGAGGGCCACGAGGCCACCGCCGCCTTCGACGCCGAACAGCCCTTCCAGGTGGTCCGCGACCGTACGACCATGCTGCTGCCGACCCCGCGGGTGACCCGGCGGGCCGTCGGGCTGCTGCGCGAGCACGGCTGCGAGTCGGTGTGGTTCGGGGCGGCGGCCCCGCTGGGGCTGATGGGCCCCGCACTGCGCCGGGCCGGGGCGAAGCGGATCGTGGCCACCACCCACGGGCACGAGGCGGGCTGGGCGCAGCTGCCGGGGGCGCGGCAGCTGCTGCGCCGGATCGGCGAGGGCACGGACACGCTGACGTACCTGGGCGAGTACACGCGCTCGCGGATCGCCTCGGCGCTGACGGAGCAGGCGGCGGCGCGCATGGTGCAGCTGCCGCCGGGGGTGGACGAGAAGACGTTCCACCCCGGCTCGGGCGGGGCCGAGGTCCGGGCCCGGCTGGGGCTGACGGACCGGCCGGTGGTGGTCTGCGTCTCGCGGCTGGTCCCGCGCAAGGGACAGGACACGCTGATCGAGGCGATGCCGCGGATCCTGGCCGCGGTGCCGGACGCCGTACTGCTGGTGGTCGGCGGCGGCCCGTACGAGGCGGACCTGCGGGCGCTGGCCGTCTCCACCGGTGTCGCGGACTCGGTGGTCTTCACGGGCGCCGTCCCGTGGGCCGAACTGCCCGCGCACTACGGCGCCGGGGACGTGTTCGCGATGCCGTGCCGGACCCGGCGGGGCGGGCTGGACGTGGAGGGCCTCGGCATCGTCTACCTGGAGGCCTCGGCGACGGGCCTGCCGGTGGTCGCGGGCGATTCGGGCGGGGCCCCGGACGCGGTGCTGGAGGGCGAGACGGGCTGGGTGGTCCGCGGCGGCGTCCCCGAGGACGCGGCGGACCGCGTGATCGCCCTGCTCCGGGACCCGGAGCTGCGCCGTCGCATGGGGGAGCGGGGTCGCGCCTGGGTCGAGGAGAAGTGGCGCTGGGACCTGCTGGCCGAGCGCCTGCGCGCACTGCTCTGACGCCGCCCGGGGTTGCCGGCGCTGTCCGCGATCCGCCGCGGGACGCCGCCGGCGGGGGCGCGTCGGCGGCGGGCCGGGAGCGCCTGCCGAGGCCCCGGCGCGCCCGCCGCGGGCCCGTGATCCTCCGCCACACCTGACTGTTCCTCAGATGTCTGTCAACACCGCCTCTGGGTGGACGGCCCGATTCCGCCCATGATGCGGCCATGACACCTCAGCTGACGCGCCGTCACTTCCTGGGCATCGGCGCCCTCCAGACCGCCGCAGCCCTCGGCTTCACGCGCATCGGGCTCCAGTCGGCGGCCGCCGCCGAGCCCCCCGCCGCCCAGTACGCCCCCGCCATCGTCGTGGGCTCCGGCTACGGCTCCGCCGTGGCCGCCCTCCGGCTCGGCCAGGCCGGGGTACGGACCGTCGTCCTCGAAATGGGCCGGCTCTGGAACACCCCGGGCCCGGACGGCAAGGTCTTCCCCTCCACCTCCGCGCCCGACCAGCGCTCCATGTGGTTCCGCACCCGCACCGAGGCCCCGCTCGCCCAGTTCCTCTGGCTCGACGTCGTCAACCGGGACATCAGCCCCTACCCCGGTGTCCTCGACCGTGTGAACCACGGAGACATGTCCGTCTACCTCGGCCGGGGCGTCGGCGGCGGATCCCTCGTCAACGGCGGCATGGCCCCCACGCCCCGGCGCTCGTACTTCACCGAGGTGCTGCCCCGGGTGAACGCCGACGAGATGTACGGCACGTACTACCCGCGCGCCCGCGCCATGCTCGGCGTCAACGACATCGACCCGGCCTGGTTCGAGTCCACGGAGTGGTACCGCTTCGCCCGGATCTCCCGCAAGCACGCCCGGAACACCGGCCTGAAGACCACCTTCGTGCCCAACGTGTACGACTTCGGGTACATGCAGCGCGAGGCCGCCGGCACCGCCACCCGCTCCGCGCTCGCCGGCGAGGTCATCTACGGCAACAACTTCGGAAAGAAGAGCGTCGACAAGACCTACCTCGCGGCCGCGATCGGCACCGGCAACGTCACCATCGAGACCATGCAGCGCGTCGTCGGCGTCCGCCAGGACCCGGCCGGCGGGTACGTGCTCACCGTGCAGACCAGCGACGTGACGGGGAAGGTCACCCAGGTCAGGGAACTCGGCTGCAAACAGCTCTTCCTGGGCGCCGGCAGCCTCGGCACCACCGAGATCCTGCTGCGCGCCCGCGAGCGGGGCACCCTGCCCGGGCTCAACGAGAAGGTCGGGCTCGGCTGGGGCCACAACGGCAACGTCATGACCGCCCGGGCCAACCACCTGTGGGACACGGTCGGCTGCAACCAGGCCACCATGCCCGCCCTGGGCATCGACGACTGGGACAACGCCGCCAACCCCGTGTTCGCCGAGATCGCCCCGCTGCCGATGGGCTTCGAGCACTGGATCTCGATGTACCTGGCCATCACCAAGAACCCCGAGCGCGGGCACTTCACGTACGACGCGGCCACCGACTCGGCGCGGCTCAACTGGCGCCGCGACCAGAACACCCCCTCCGTCCAGGCCGCCAGGAACCTCTTCGACCGGATCAACCGGGCCAATTTCACGATCTACCGGTACGACCTGTTCGGCGACAACAGGAACTTCGCCGACAACTTCACGTACCACCCGCTCGGCGGCTGCGTCCTCGGCGACGCGACCGACGACTACGGTCGGGCCAAGGGACATCAGGGGCTGTACGTCGTCGACAGCTCCCTGATCCCGGGCTCGCTCGGGGTGAACCCGTTCGTGACCATCACCGCGCTCGCCGAGCGGAACATGGAGCGGATCCTCGCGGAGGACCCGCGCTGAGCACGCGCACCGCATCCGCTCACTGCAGGGTTGCCGCCATCAGGGTGACGTTCCCGCCCCCGTGGTTGCTTTCGAGCGTGACGGCGACTTCCAGGAGCGAGGGCTCAGGGGTCCGGAAGGTCATCTCGTACACCCGGAAGTAGTTCTCGTTCGGTGGTCCGGATGCGGTGTCGGCGGAGGCCGAGTAGGCGGGTGCTCCGCCGTTCCTGAGGGACGCGGAGAAGCGGATCGAACCCTGGCGGTAGGAGACGTACAGGCGGAACACGCGGGTCGTGCCCTTGGCGGGGACGAGGATGCGGAACCCCGCGCCGGGGCCGCCCTGGTAGACCACCGAACGGACTCCGCTCGCCGACTCGTGCGGGGCGGCGCCCCCGGTCCACGAGAACGACACGGGCTGCCGGCTCGCGTGCAGCCTGAACGGGGCCTCGGTGCCGAGCGCGGTGAAGTCCCCGATGACGAAGGCGTCCGCCCTGCGGGTGACGCAAGTGACGTTCGTCTGGCGGCATTCCGACTCCGCGGGCCCGCCGGTGAACTCGGCCGTGACGCCGCGGTCCTTGGGGAGGTAGCCCCACTGCACCCAGTCGGTCCTCCCCTCCCGCGACAGGTCGACGTTCCCGGTGAAGCCGCTTGCGGAAGCCCGGAGCAGGCTGCCGGCGGCGGGCGGGGACGCGGAGTTCCCGCCGTCCTTCGAGCCCGCGCCGGAGGAGGAGAAGGGGTCCAGCACCAGAACGGTGACCGCCGCGAGGACCGTCACGGCCGCGGCCAGGGCGCCGGTCAGCCTGCGTGAACGCGCCCCGGTCGCGGCGGCGGCCCGCTCCGGTGCCGACGGCCCGGGCGGCGGTTCCCGGTACTGCCGGTTGCGGGCGAGGGCGAGATCCGCAGGGGGGCTCGAAGTGCGCAGCTGCGGACTGGTCTTGTTGCGTCGGCGCATCCTGCCGTAGAGCTCGCGGTACAGGGTGTCCAGGTCCAGGAGCGGGCGATCGCCCGCAACCCCCTCCGACAGGACGGACACGAGTTCGGTGGTGAAGTCGGTCAACGGCTGCCCTTCGGGGGCTTTCGCCTGCTCGTTGCGCTTCGTGGCGGTCAGCAGGAAGACGCCTTCCGCGGGCGGCTCTTCGGGTGGTGGCCGCTTCCTTCCCATTCTTCCGCGCGAAGCCGCTCCGCTGTAGCAGCAGTCCAGGACGACGATGTTGCGCCGGACCCCGGACCGCGGGTCCTGGAGGGCTTCGACGACGGATCCGTAGAGGAGGGCCCGGTGCAGGTGGTCCAGGGAAGACCGGGGCATCGCCAGGTGCAGGCCCT
The DNA here is from genome assembly GCF_042890485.1 of Streptomyces sp. NPDC002181. Taxonomy (NCBI): domain Bacteria; kingdom Bacillati; phylum Actinomycetota; class Actinomycetes; order Kitasatosporales; family Streptomycetaceae; genus Streptomyces; species Streptomyces sp. NPDC002181. Next base: position 211,496 of record NZ_JBIASC010000009.1, read on the forward strand.
TGCCGCTCTCCAGGTCGAGCAGGCCGTGCCCCGCGTAGTACAGGACGAAGGTGTCCTCGGTCCGCTCCGTGAGGGAGTGGATGGCGTCGAGCACGTCCTCGGCGCCTGCGGGCCGGAGGATGACGCAGTGCTCCTCCGGCAGGCCCCACACCTCGGGGTCCGTGAGCACGGCCCGCAGCTCTTCGAGGTTGTTCGCGACCGCGGGCAGGTCGTCCATGCCCTCTTCGCTGTATGCGGACACGCCGACCAGCAGGCATCGCGAGGACGCCGGATCGGGAAGCACGGTCATGGCCGCGGCGGCTACTCGCCGCCCGTCCCGGGGCCGGGACCACCCGCAGGCCCCGTGTCCGCCGTGTCCGCCGCGTCCGGGATGCCGAGGGCCTCGGCGATCTCGGCCACTTGCCGGGGCGAGGCCCGTTCGATGGCGACCGCGGTGTCGCCCCTGGTGATCCGTACGGTCGCGGAGCGCCGGCGCAGCTCCATCCAGCCGGCGATCGCCGCCGCCAGGCCGCCGAGCGCGCTGACGTCCTGGATGACCACGCTGATCGCGTCCAGCGTGGACCCCATGGCTCCGGTCTCGGGCCGCGCGTACACGGGAGCGGGCCGGCAGTGCCTTCGTACCGCCGAGTCGTAGGACAGCCACTTGAGCAGCGAAGCCGTGGACTTCTCGCCCTCACCAAGGTCGGTGCTTGATACAACCAATATGGCGTCCAATGGGATTCCCGTGGTCGCGGAGCGGCAGATGGCCGAGCGGCTCAAGTATGGCCTGAACTCGGCCTCCGCGTCAGGGAGTTCGTGCGACCTCAGCCCCGGTACAGGGCCTCGATCTCGTCCGCGAAGTCCTTCGCCACCACATTCCGCTTCAGCTTCAGCGAAGGCGTGATGTGACCCGACTCCTCCGTGAACTGGGAGGGCAGGATGCGGAATTTCCGTACCGATTCCGCCTTGGAAACCGCCGCGTTGCCGTCGTCCACGGCCTGCTGGACGGCGGCGATGAGGTCCGCGTCCTGGCTCAGCTCCGCCGCGGTGACCCCGGCCGGCTTGCCGTGTTCGGCCGCCCAGCGGCCCAGGAACTCCTCGTCGATGGTGACCAGCGCGGCCACGAACGGCCTCGCGTCGCCGACCACCATGCACTCCGCGACCAGCGCGTGCGCCCGGATCCGGTCCTCGATCACCGCGGGGGCCACGTTCTTGCCGCCCGCCGTGACGATGAGCTCCTTCTTGCGTCCGGTGATCGCGAGGTAGCCGTCCTCGTCGAGGGTGCCGACGTCGCCGGTGTGGAACCAGCCGTCGGTCAGCGCCTCGGCGGTCGCCGTCTCGTTCTTCCAGTACTCCTTGAAGATGTGCTCGCCGTGCAGGAGCACCTCGCCGTCGTCGGCGATGCGCACCACGGAGCCCGGCAGCGGCTGGCCGACCGTACCGATCTTCGTACGGTCCCAGGGGTTGAAGGCGGTGGCCGCGCAGGACTCCGTCAGGCCGTAGCCCTCCAGGACCGTGAAGCCGATGCCGCGGAAGAAGTGGCCGAGCCGCTCGCCCAGCGGGGCGCCGCCGGAGATCGCGTACTCGCCGCGTCCGCCGAGGACCGTGTGCAGCTTGCTGTAGACCAGCTTCGAGAACAGCTTGTGCTTCAGCTTCAGGCCGAAGGACGGGCCGCCGGGGGCGTCCAGCGCGCGGCTGTACGCGATCGCCGTCTCGGCCGCCGCGTCGAAGATCTTGCCCTTGCCGTCGGCCTGCGCCTTGGCGCGCGCCGAGTTGTAGACCTTCTCGAAGACGCGCGGCACGCCGAGGATCAGCGTGGGGCGGAAGGACTGCAGCTCGTCGGTGAGGTTCTTGATGTCCGGTACGCAGCCCAGGCGGATCGGGGCCAGTACGGCGGCCACCTCCACCAGGCGTCCGAAGACGTGCGCGGCGGGCAGGAAGAGCAGCACGGAGCACTCGCCGGTGCGGAACAGCGGGCTCAGGCGCTCCACCACGTTGCCGCACTCGGCGAAGAAGTTGCGGTGGGTCAGCACGCAGCCCTTGGGGCGGCCGGTGGTGCCCGAGGTGTAGACGATGGTCGCCGGGTCGTCGGCGTTCGCGAGCGAGCTGCGCTCGTCGACCTCGGCGTCGGTGACCTCGCCGCCCGCGGCGTTCAGGGCCGCGATCGCGCCCTGCTCGATCTCCCAGACCTCGCGCAGCTCCGGCAGCCGGTCGCGCAGGGAGGCCACGGCCGCGCTGTGCGCCGGGCTCTCGACGATCACGGCGACGGCGCCGGAGTCGCCGAGGATCCACTGGATCTGCTCGGGCGAGCTGGTCTCGTACACCGGGACGGTCACGCCGCCCGCGCTCCAGATCGCGAAGTCGAGCAGGACCCACTCGTAGCGGGTGCGGGAGATCAGCGCGACGCGGTCGCCCGGCCGGATCCCGGCCGCGATCAGCCCCTTGGCGGCGGCGCGCACCTCGGCGAGGAATTCGGTCGCCGTCACGTCCTGCCAGCCGCCGTCGACCTTGCGGCCCATGACTGCGGTGTCGGGATGCTGAGCGGCGTTGCGGCGGATGAGATCCGTCAGGTTCCCGTCCGACGGGACCTCGTACAGGGCCGGAAGGCTGAACTCGCGCAAGACTGCTGCTCCTCTGGGCGCCATCGCCACCATGTGGACCGACCGGACGTTACCCACCGGTAGTGGGTTCCGGATAGAGGGAACCGGCCAGATGTTCCGTGCGTCACATGACGCGGCCGTGCCATGCCGACAGTAGTCGACCCCGTTGACGACTCGGAAGTAACCGCAGGTAGGCAGCCTGTGAAGGTTCCTCTACCCGCTGCCCCCAAGCCCCCCTAGGGTGGGGCGCATGGGTGGCAGGAAGAGAAGCACGAGAGTCCACGTCGTCAGCGACGTCCACGGCAACGCCGAAGCGCTGGCCCGGGCCGGAGACGGCGCCGACGCGCTGATCTGCCTCGGTGACCTCGTGCTCTTCCTCGACTACGCCGATCACTCGCGCGGCATCTTCCCCGACCTGTTCGGCGTCGAGAACGCCGACCTCATCGTCGAGCTGCGCACCGCGCGCCGCTTCGAGGAGGCGCGAGACCTCGGGCGCCGGCTGTGGGCCGGACTCGACCGGGAACGGCTGATCGAAGGCGCGGTGCGCCGCCAGTACGCCGAGATGTTCGCCGCGTTCCCGCAGCCCACGTACGCCACCTACGGCAATGTCGACATCCCGGGTCTGTGGACCGAGTACGCCGGTCCCGGCACCACCGTCCTCGACGGGCAGCGGGTGGAGATCGGCGGCCGCGTCTTCGGCTTCGTCGGCGGCGGCCTGCCGTCCCCGATGCGCACCCCCTACGAGGTGGACGAGGAGGAGTACGCCGCCAAGGTCGAGGCGCTCGGCGAGGTGGACGTGCTGTGCTCGCACATCCCGCCGGAGGTGCCGGAGCTCTGCTACGACACGGTCGCGCGCCGCTTCGAGCGCGGCAGCGAGGCCCTGCTCGCGGCGATCCGGCGGACCAGGCCGCGGTACGCGCTGTTCGGGCACGTCCACCAGCCGCTGGCCCGGCGGATGCGGATCGGCGGCACGGAGTGCGTGAACGTCGGGCACTTCGCCGCCACGGGGAGGCCGTGGGCCCTGGAGTGGTGATCCCCGGCCCTGGAGTGGTGATCCCGGGCCCTGGAGTGGTGACCTCCGCACGCACGGTAGCCTGCACGCGGCGGCCGCAGGCCGCACACTTCCTCGAAAACTCCCTGGAGGGGCGACCGCCATGGCCGAACACACCAGCTCGAGCATCACGATCGAGGCGGCGCCGGCCGACGTGATGGCCGTGATCGCCGACTTCGCGCGCTACCCCGAGTGGACCGGCGAGGTGAAGGAGGCCGAGGTGCTGGCCACCGACGCCGAGGGCCGCGCCGAGAAGGTCCGGCTGCTGCTCGACGCGGGCGCGATCAAGGACGACCACACCCTCGCCTACAGCTGGAAGGGCGCCGACGAGGTCAGCTGGACCCTGGACAAGTCGCAGATGCTGCGCCAGCTCGACGGCTCCTACCGGCTCGCCCCGCTGGACGGCGGCAAGCGCACCGAGGTCACCTACCAGCTGACCGTCGACGTCAAGATCCCCATGCTCGGCATGATCAAGCGCAAGGCCGAGAAGGTCATCATCGACCGCGCCCTGGCGGGCCTGAAGAAGCGCGTCGAGTCGGCCTGACCGATGCGCATCCTGCTCGTCACCGGCCCCGGAGGGGCAGGACGGACCACGGTGGCCGCCGCCACCGCCCTCACCGCCGCGGAGAACGGTGCGCGGGTGCTGCTGCTCTCCGGCGACCCCGGGGATCCCCTCGCCGCGCTGTTCGGGGAGCCGGCGGGGGAGCCCGTCGAAGCCGCGCCCGGGCTGGCCGCCGTACGGGCCGCCGCCGGGGTGCTCGTGGCCCGCGTGGACTCCGGCGAGGAGTTCCGCGCGGAGCTCGTCGCCCTCCAGGAGCGCGGATCGGCTCTCCTCGGCATGGTCGGGGCCCGGCCGCTCGGGGCCGAGGAGCTCACCGAACTGCCCGGCGCCGAGCAGTTCGCCCTGCTGCGCGCGCTGCGGCGGGCCGCCGCGGCCCCCGGCACCGACCTCGTCGTCGTGGACATGCCCCCGCTCCACCAGACCGTGGCCACCCTCGCCCTCCCCGCCCAGCTGCGCCGCTACCTGGCCCGGCTGCTCCCGGCCGAGCGGCAGGCGGCCCGCGCCCTGCGGCCCGTACTGGCCCAGCTGGCCGGCGTACCCATGCCCGCGCAGTGGCTGTACGAGGCCGCCGCGCGCTGGGACGAGGAGCTGGCCGCCGTCCAGGCCGTCATCGAGGCCGGCACCACCTCGCTCCACGTGGTCGCGGAGCCCGGGCCCGGCGCCGACGCCGCCCTGCGGACCGGGCTGCTCGGACTCGCCCTCGAACAGCTCCCGGTCCGCGCGGTCGTCGCCAACCGGATGGTGCCGCAGGGCTCGCCCGACCCCTGGCTGGCCGGGCTCGGCGCCCAGCAGGAGAAGTACGCCGCCCAGTGGGCCGGGTCCGAGTGGGCCGGGGCCGGACCGGCCGGGGACGTGCCCGTACTGCCGCTCGGCCACCTCGGGCGGGATCCGGCGGGGCCGGACGACCTGACCCGGCTCACCGGGGCGGACGGGCTCGTTCCGCAGGTCTCGGCAGACTCCCGCGCCCGCCGCGAGTGGGTGGTCGAGGACCGCCTCGCCGACGACGGGGTACTCGTCTGGGTGGTGCCGCTGCCCGGCGCCCGCAAGCGGGACCTCGACCTGGTCCGGCGCGGCGACGAGCTGCTGCTCGCCGCCGGCCCGTACCGCAGGATCGTTCCGCTCCCGTCGGTGCTGCGCCGCTGCACGGTCTCCGGCGCCGCGCTCGCCGACGGGGTGCTCCGCATCCGCTTCACACCGGACCCGGACCTGTGGCCGCGCCGGGCCTGAACCCCGCGCGGGGCGGTACGCGGCCCTGAACCGCGTACCCCCGTTCGGGTACCGTCGAAGGTAGTACGTACCGCACGCCCAGCAGCTGCCGCAGGAGAGTCCGCCATGAGCGAGGCCACCGACCGTCCCACCGACGACGACGCCTGGGCCAAGGCCTGCGCCGAGGACCTCGCCGCGGAGCGGGAGCGCCGCCGGGCCCGCGAGGGCGCCGGGAGCGGCCCCGGCGCCGGGAGCGGCACCGGCGCCGGGAGCGGCACCGGGACCGCCGCCGAAGAGCTGTTCAAGCTGTTCGAGGCCGTCGCCGACAAGGTGTCCGCGCTGAACAACCCGGTGCTCGGCGCCGCCGCCCAGGGCGCCGTACGCCAGTTCGTCAACCAGGCGAAGGCCGCCGCCAAGCCCGTCGTCGAGCGCAACCCCGAGGTCTTCGACCACCTCGCGGCCGCCGGCTCCGAGCTGCTCGCCGCGTACCGCTCGGCCGTCGAGGGCCACGAGCGCCGCTGGACCCGCGACGAGCCCGCCCCCGGCCCTCCCGCGGACCGTCCCTCCGGCGACCGTTCCGACCCGCGCGACGAGGGCGGGAGCGGTCCGGCCCAGCGGATCGATCTCGACTGAGACGCCGCTGCCCTCGGGTACGGTTGGCCGTGGCGGGGTTTGACCGGAAACCGAGGGACTAATGGGACTCACCATCGGCGTCGACATCGGCGGCACGAAGATCGCGGCCGGCGTGGTCGACGAAGAGGGCACCATCCTTGAGACGTACAAGGTGCCCACCCCGCCGACCGCGGACGGAGTGACGGACGCGATCTGCGCCGCAGTGTCCGAAGTCAGCAGCAACCACACCATCGAGGCCGTCGGCATCGGCGCCGCCGGATACGTGGACGACAAGCGCGCGACCGTACTCTTCGCGCCCAACATCAACTGGCGCCACGAGCCGCTCAAGGACAAGGTCGAGCAGCGCATCGGCCTGCCGGTCGTCGTCGAGAACGACGCCAACTGCGCGGCCTGGGGCGAATACCGCTTCGGCGCCGGCCAGGGCCACGAGGACGTCATCTGCATCACGCTCGGCACCGGCCTGGGCGGCGGCATCATCATCGGCAACAAGCTGCGCCGCGGACGCTTCGGCGTGGCCGCCGAGTTCGGGCACATCCGGGTCGTCCCGGACGGCCTTCTCTGCGGGTGCGGCAGCCAGGGCTGCTGGGAGCAGTACGCCTCCGGCCGCGCGCTCGTGCGGTACGCGAAGCAGCGCGCCAACGCCACCCCCGAGAACGCGGTGGCCCTGCTCGCGCTCGGCGACGGCACCCCCGAGGGCATCGAGGGCAAGCACATCAGCGAGGCCGCGCGGGCCGGTGACCTGGTGGCCGTCGACGCCTTCCGCGAGCTGGCCCGCTGGGCGGGCGCCGGCCTGGCCGACCTGGCCTCGCTCTTCGACCCGTCGGCGTTCATCGTCGGCGGCGGGGTCTCGGACGAGGGCGACCTCGTCCTCGACCCGATCCGCAAGTCCTTCAAGCGCTGGCTGGTCGGCGGCGCCTGGCGCCCGCACGCACAGGTGCTGGCCGCGCAGCTCGGCGGCAAGGCCGGGCTCGTCGGCGCCGCGGACCTGGCCCGCCAGGGCTGACACCCGCTGTTGTCCGAACTGCCCGTCGCGCCCCCTGTGGCACGGCGGGCAGTCTGGCTATGTTGCCGTGCATGCTGCCGAACTCTGTGACGGAACCCGACGGTTCCGCGGTGATCCGAGCCCTCAGCTACAACGTCCGCTCGATGCGCGACGACGAGGAGGCGCTGGTCCGGGTGATCCGCGCCTGTGCCCCCGACCTGGTGTTCGTCCAGGAGGCCCCGCGGTTCTTCCGCTGGCGCAAGCACGCGGCGCGGCTGGCCTCGAAGACGGACCTGGTGGTGCTGAGCGGGGGCGCCACGGCCGCGGGCCCGCTGCTCCTGTGTTCGCTACGGGCCTTCGTGGAGCGGACGGAGGACGTCCTGCTCCCGCGGACTCCGGGCCTGCACCGGCGGGGCTTCGCGACGGCGGTGGTCCGGTTCGGGGCCGCGCGGGTGGCGGTGCTCAGCGCGCACCTGTCGCTGGACGCGGCGGAACGCCGGGCCCAGGCGGACCTCCTGCTGGACCGGCTCGGCTCCGCGGACGCCCCGTACGCCATCGCGGCGGGCGACATCAACGAGCCCCCGACGGGCCCGGCGTTCCGCCGCCTGTCCACGGAGCTCCAGGACTGCTGGACGGTCGCCCCCTGGGGCGGCGAACACACCTTCACCCGCTCCGCCCCGCCCAGGCGGATCGACGCGATCTTCGCGACGCGGGACGTGGAGGTCCTCAGCTGCGGAGTGCCGACCTCGCTGCCGGACGTCACGGAATCGGACCTGGACAGGGCCACGGACCACCTCCCGGTCCTGGCCACCCTCCGCCTGCCGGCACCCTGCTAGGCCGGGGCGGGCCGGGGCGGGCCCCCCGGGGCCCCGCCCCGCCGGTCGGTCGGAAGCCGGCGCAGCGGCGCGAAGCCGGGGAGGCCCGCCAGGGCCGGGCCGTGCGAGCGGCGCGTCAAAGAAGGTCAGACGACGGCTCCGCGGCCCGGATCGTCGTCCTCGTCGTCTCCCTGGGACATCCGCGCGATGAGCGTCGCGAACCCGCCCAGGAAACCGCCGATCCCCAGGGCCGTGAGCCACCAGGTCATCTCCCACTGCAACAGCACCGCCACCAGCAGCAGCACCGGCCCGCCCACCACCGCCAGCCACGCGAACTTCGCCGTCGTGTCCGCCTCCGGCAGCTCCGGCTCCGGCGGGACGAAATGGCCCTCGTCCGCCTCGTCCGGCTCCGCCGGAGTGTGATCGCGGGGCCCGCTCCCGGGCCCCGCGGCGCCGACTCCCACGCCGGGCGCGAACACCACCGAACTCCCCAGCGCCTTCGGCGCCGGCGGCGGCTCGGCCGGAGCCTCCGGCTGCGGCGCGGGCGACGCGGCGGCCGGAGGCTCCGGCTGCGGCGCGGGCGACGCGGCGGCCGGAGGCTCCGGCTCCACGTCCTCCTCCGGCAGCATCAGGTTCTCGATCGGCCGGAACGGCCTCGCCCCCGGCGGGTCCGGCGGCTCCTGCCCGTACCCGGCGACGATCGCCGCCCAGGCCGCCTCCTCGTCCAGCGGGGGAACACCCCCCGGGGACTCCTCGTGCTCAGCCACCGCTGGCCGCCCCCTCCCTGCCGACGCTCTCCGCGAGCCGCCCGACGAACGCAAAACTGTCCGCGAAGATCCGCTCCGCGTCATGGTCCAACGTCGCGACGTGGTAGCTCTGTTCCAGCAGGGTCTCGGTGACGTCCGTCGACGAGATCCGCGCGAGGATCCGCGCCGAGTCGGCCGGGTTCACGACGTGGTCCTGCACGCTGTGCAGCAGCAGCACCGGCTGCGTGACCTGCGGCAGCTCGGTGTCGACCAGCTTCAGGAACTGCTTCAGCGAGGCCGCGGCCCGGGTCGGGACCCGGGTGTAGCCGACCTCGGCGACGCCCGGCTTCGCGATGTCGCTCGCGATGCCCGGGGTGGAGCGCAGGAAGTGCTGCGCCACCGGGAGCGCGAAGGCCAGCGGGTCGTTGATCTTGTTGACCGGGTTGACCAGGACGATGCCGGCCACGGCGTCCCCGTGCCGGGCGGCCAGCCGCAGGGTCAGCGCCCCGCCCATCGACAGACCGAAGACGAACACCTTCGTGCACCGCTCCAGCAGCTCCCGCAGCGCCCGGTCCACCTCGGCGTACCAGTCCTGCCAGCCGGTGAGCTGCATGTCCTGCCAGCGCGTCCCGTGCCCGGGCAGCAGCGGCACGGAAACCGTCAGACCCTGCTCGGCCAGGTACTCCGCCCACGGGCGCATGGACTGAGTGGTACTGGTGAAGCCGTGGCAGAGGAGGACACCGACCTCTCCGCCCTCGTGGCGGAACGGCTCGGCTCCAGGGAGGACGGGCACCAGGGTCTCCTTCGACGGGTGGGGGGTGCGTAGCGCTGTGTGACTTCACCGTACGCGACGGGGGTGACACCGACCAGGGTCGTCGCCCCCTCCGCCCCGAGCCAGGGGATATGGTCTGTTCGACAGACACAGGAAGGCTTTCGAGTTGATCTACGGCGCAATGAAGTTCTCCATCGGGGGGTCCCTGAAGCTCGCCTTCAGGCCGTGGGTGGAGGGCCTCGAGAACATTCCCGCCGAGGGGCCGGCGATCCTCGCGAGCAACCACCTGTCCTTCTCGGACTCCTTCTTCCTGCCGGCCGTGCTGGACCGGAAGGTCACCTTCATCGCGAAGGCGGAGTACTTCACCTCCCCGGGCGTCAAGGGCAAGCTGACGGCCGCCTTCTTCAAGGGCGTCGGCCAGCTCCCGGTGGACCGCTCCGGAGCGCGCGGTGCGGGCGAGGCCGCGATCAAGAGCGGCATCGACGTCATCGAGCGCGGGGAGCTGTTCGGTATCTACCCCGAGGGGACCCGTTCACCCGACGGCCGCCTCTACCGCGGCAAGCCCGGCGGGCTGGCCCGCGTGGCCCTGGCCACCGGCGCGCCGGTGATCCCCGTCGCGATGATCGACACGGAGAAGATCCAGCCGCCCGGCAAGGTCGTCCCCAAGCTGATGCGCCCCGGCATCCGGATCGGCAAGCCGCTCGACTTCAGCCGCTACCACGGCATGGACGGCGACCGCTTCATCCTGCGCTCGGTGACCGACGAGGTCATGTACGAGATCATGAAGCTGTCCGGCCAGGAGTACGTCGACATCTACGCGACGGCCGCCAAGCGGCAGATCGCCGACGCGGAGAAGGCCGAGAAGGCCGCCAGGGCCGCAGCCGACAAGAACGCCGAGAAGGCCGCGGAGTAGGACACGGGCGGCATCGCCCGCACGGGTGGGTGGGGGAGATGGCGAAACGCGAGCGTGTCGTGCGCATGTCGGTCGAGCAGCCGCTGTGGCGGGCGCTGACCGCCTACCGGCTGCTCACCATGGTCTACGCGGCCCTGCTGTTCGCCTCGGCGTACCGGGACTTCGACCGGCCCTGGGTCGCGGCCGGCTACCTCGCCGTCCTCACCGTCTGGACCCTGGCCACCCACCGCCGGGTGGCGAACGCCGCCAGCTGCACCAAGCGGTTCCTGGGCGCCGACCTCACCGTCGCCCTCGCCGGCATCCTGCTCACCCCGATCGCGGACACCCACGCGCGGATCGCCGCGGGCGGCCCCACCCTCCCCTCCATCTGGACGGCGGGCTCCGTCCTCGCCTTCGCCATCAAGGGCGGCTGGCGCTGGGCCGGCTTCGCCTCGACCTTCGTGGCCGTGGCCAACATCGTCGTCCACGGCGGCCAGCCCACCCGCGACACCCTGCACAACGTGCTGCTGGTCTGGGTCGCCTCCATCGCGATCGGGTACGTCGTCGAGGTCGCCCGGGCCAGTGAGGCCACCCTGGCCCGCGCCCTGGAGATCGAGGCCGCGACCCGCGAGCGCGAGCGGCTCGCCCGCGACATCCACGACGGGGTCCTCCAGGTCCTCGCCATGGTCCAGCGGCGCGGGACCGAGCTGGGCGGTGAGGCGGCCGAGCTCGGCCGGATGGCCGGGGACCAGGAGGTGGCGCTGCGTACCCTGGTCTCCAGCGGGCTGGTGCCCACCTCCCGGATCTCCCGCGACGAGTCGCTCGGCGCGCTGGTGGACGCGTACGAGGTGGAGGAGTCCGGCGCGGACGAGGGCGAGCTGGACCTGCGGAGCCTGCTGGCCCCGCACGCCGGATCCCGCGTCAGCTTCGCCGAGCCGGGCACGCCCGTGCCGCTGCCGGCGCCCGCGGCGAAGGAGCTGGCCGCGGCCGTCGGGGCCGCCCTCGACAATGTGCGCAAGCACGCCGGCGAGGGGGCCAGGGCCTGGATCCTGGTCGAGGACTGGGGCGACGAGGTGATCGTGACCGTCCGGGACGACGGCCCGGGCATCCCGGCCGGCCGCCTCGACCAGGCCGAGGGCGAGGGCCGGATGGGCGTGGCCCTGTCCATCCGCGGCCGGCTGAGGGACCTCGGCGGGAGCGCCGAGCTGGTGTCCGTCCCCGGGCAGGGCACCGAAGTGGAACTGAAAGTACCGAGGGGGAGGACCCAGTGAGCCAGACCGCCGAGCCGCGACAGCCGTCGCAGGCGCAGCCGCAGCCGCACGAGATCAAGGTGATGGTCGTCGACGACCACCCGATGTGGCGGGACGCGGTCGCCCGTGACCTCGCCGCGGCGGGCTTCGACGTGGTCGCCACGGCCGGCGACGGCCCCGAGGCCGTCCGCCGGGCCGCGCCCGCCGCCCCCCACGTCCTGGTCCTCGACCTCAACCTGCCCGGCATGCCCGGGGTGCAGGTCTGCAAGGAACTCGTCGGATCCAACCCCGCGCTGCGCGTCCTGGTCCTGTCCGCGAGCGGGGAGCACGCGGACGTCCTGGAGGCGGTGAAGTCCGGCGCCACCGGCTACCTGCTGAAGTCCGCGGGCGCCCAGGAGCTGATCGACGCCGTCCGCCGCACCGCGGCCGGCGACCCGGTGTTCACCCCCGGCCTGGCCGGGCTGGTGCTCGGCGAGTACCGGCGCCTGGCCACCGACCCGGCGCCCGCCGCCCCCGACGAGCCGAAGGTCCCCCAGCTGACCGACCGGGAGACCGAGGTGCTGCGGCTGGTGGCCAAGGGGCTCTCCTACAAGCAGATCGCGGAGCGCCTCGTCATCTCGCACCGCACGGTCCAGAACCACGTGCAGAACACCCTGGGCAAGCTCCAGCTGCACAACCGGGTGGAGCTCGTCCGGTACGCGATAGAGCGCGGCCTCGACGACGAGTAACGGGGGGACGTTCACCGTCTCGTACCTCGCACTCATGTCCTCGTACGAGTGAACGGGGAGACGCAACGCCCCTTGAATCCACCGGAATTGACCCTTCCCGGGCACTTGCTGTGACCTGAGTCACCACTAGCGTGACCGCCATGCGGGCTCAGTCTGCTCAGTGGGCCCTGTGGCGAAGGGAGATTCCATGAAGGTCGGAGTGCTGACGGGCGGCGGCGACTGCCCCGGTCTCAACGCGGTCATCCGGGCCGTCGTCCGCAAGGGCACCCAGGAGTACGGGTGCGAGTTCACCGGGTTCAAGGACGGCTGGCGCGGCGCGATCGAGGGCGACACCGTCCCGCTCGGCATCCCCGCCGTCCGCGGCATCCTGCCGCGCGGGGGCACCATCCTCGGCTCCTCGCGGACCAACCCGTTCAAGCAGGAGAACGGGGTCCGCCGGATCAAGGAGAACCTCGCCAAGTACGAGGTCGAGGCCCTCGTCGCGATCGGCGGCGAGGACACGCTGGGCGTGGCCGCCAAGCTGTACGGGGAGTACGGGATCCCGTGCGTCGGCGTCCCGAAGACCATCGACAACGACCTGTCGGCCACGGACTACACCTTCGGCTTCGACACGGCGGTGGGCATCGCCACGGAGGCCATCGACCGGCTGCACACCACGGCCGAGTCGCACATGCGGGTGCTGGTCGTCGAGGTGATGGGCCGGCACGCCGGCTGGATCGCCCTGCACTCGGGACTGGCGGGCGGCGCGAACGTCATCCTCATCCCCGAGCAGCGCTTCGACCTGGACCAGGTGTGCGCCTGGGTGACCTCCCGGTTCAAGGCGAGCTACGCGCCGATCGTGGTGGTCGCGGAGGGCGCGATGCCCAAGGACGGGGAGATGGTGCTGAAGGACGCCACCACCGACTCGTTCGGGCACGTCCGGCTGTCGGGCGTGGGGGAGTGGCTGGCCAAGGAGATCGAGGCCCGGACCGGCAAGGAGGCCCGGACCACGGTGCTCGGGCACATCCAGCGCGGCGGTACGCCGAGCGCGTTCGACCGGTGGCTGGCCACGCGCTTCGGGCTGCACGCCATCGACGCCGTGCACGAGGGCGACTTCGGGAAGATGGTCGCGCTGAAGGGGACGGACATCGTGCGGGTGCCCATCGCCGACGCGACGTCGAAGCTGAAGACGGTGGACCCGGCCCTGTACAAGGAGGTCGGGGTCTTCTTCGGCTGAGCCGGAGTGGGTGAACGGGCCATGGGTGGTATCGGACGTAAAGTGCCGGAACGACCCATGGTCCGGTTTGTTTTGCGCGGCGGCACAGCACGGGAGCGAACGTGGAAATCCTGGCATTCGGGGTGCAGGGCGACGAGAGGCCGCTGATCGAGAAGGCGTTCGCGGCCGCCGGGCAGCACGAGGTGCGGTGCCTGGACGTCTTCCTCAGCGAGGACACCGCCCCCATCGCCGCCGGGTACGAGGTCGTCTCGTCGAGCGTGAACGCGGATCTGAGCGGGCGGGTGCTGCGGACCCTGGCCGGGGGCGGGACCAAGATGATCGCCCAGCGCTCGACGGGCTTCAACAACATCGACCTGGACGTCGCCCGGCAGCTGGGCATGACGGTGAGCCGGGTCTCGTACTACTCCCCGTACTCCGTGGCCGAGTTCGCGTGGACCCTGGCGATGGCCGTGAACCGCAGGATCGTCCGGGCCTCGAACCGGACGCGGGATTTCGACTTCCGGCTGAACGGGTTGATGGGGCGGGACATGCGCGGCCGCACGGTGGGCGTGCTCGGGACCGGCAAGATCGGCGAGGCGTTCACGCGGATCGCGCACGGGTTCGGCATGAACCTGCTGGGCTGGGACCTCGCGGAGAACCCCGCGTGCCTGGAGCTGGGCATGAAGTACGTGGACAAGGAGGAGCTGTTCACGTCGGCGGACCTGGTGAGCCTGCACGTACCGCTGCTGGAGTCCACGCACCACATCGTCGACGCGGCGGCCCTGCGGACGATGAAGGACGACGCGATCCTGGTGAACTCCGGCCGGGGCGGGCTGATCGACTCGGAGGCGCTGGTCACCGAGTTGCGGGCGGGGCGGTTCGAGGGAGTGGGGCTGGACGTGTACGAGGCGGAGGCCGGGCTCTTCTTCCTGGACAAGTCCCTGGAGGCCGTCGAGGACGACACCCTGGCACGGCTGATCACGTTCCCGAACGTCGTGGTGACCTCGCACCAGGCGTACTACACGCGGGACGCGGTGGGCCAGATCATCGAGACGACGGTGGCCAACGTGGAGGACTACCTGGCGGGCCGCAGCTCGGAGAACACGCTGTGTCCCACGTGACCTGCGTGACGCGCATGACCTGCGTGATGCGCGTGACGCGAGTTCACCCCGAGTTCGGACGGCGGCCATGCCTGCGGGGCGGCCGCAGGGCCTAGATTCACCCCCGTGGACATACCTTCCGCGGCCCGCTGGCTCCTGTTGGCCGCCGCCGCTGCCCAGTTCGTGTACGCCGTACGGGCCCTGCGGCCCGCGCTCCGCTCCCGGCCGGGGGCGCGGCTCGACGCGTGGCTGTCGTTCGCGGACCCGGCGGTCGGCGTCCCGGTGACGCTGGCGCTGGCCGCCGGGAACCTCCCGGCGTTCCTCGCCGGCCTGGCGGTCCTGGGCCCGGTCATGGCCTGCCGGCTGCTCCGCGCCTTCCTCGCGCGCCGCCCGGGGCCGACCCCGGCCTGACGGCTCCGCGCGGCGGGTCCGGGTCCGGGGTCTTCAGACCGTCGCCGGGGTCATGCCGAGCAGGAGTTCGCGCAGGAGGGACGGGCCGTCCAGGGTGAGGATCGACTCGGGGTGGAACTGGATCCCCGCGAAGGCCGGGGACCGCAGGGCGTGGACCTCCCCCGTCACCGGGTCCCGGGAGATCTCCACCGCCCGCTGCGACAGCCGGGCCGCGACCTCGTCGGGGCAGTGGGCCGTGTACGTGTTGTAGAAGCCCACCACCTCCTCCCTCCCGAAGAAGTCGATCCGCGTCTGCGCCCCCTGCGCCGGCTCCGCCTTGCGGATCAGCGGCAGGCCCAGTTCGGCCGCCAGCAGCTCGTGGCCCAGGCAGACGCCCAGCAGCCCGTGCCGGTGGCCGGCCAGGAGCTCCGCCGCCAGAGCGCGCAGCATCCGCATCTTCGGGTCGGCCGCGTCCGCCGGGTTCCCCGGCCCCGGGCCCAGGACGACCGGACCGGCCCACGACAGCGCCGCCTCCCGCAGCCCGGGATCGTCGTAGCGGCGTACGGTCACCTCCAGCCCGGTCACCCGCAGCACGTGCGCCAGCATCGCCGTGAACGTGTCCTCGCCGTCCACCACCAGCGCGTGCCCGGCCGGCGCCGCCGGCCGCTCCTGCATCCGCAGCCAGAACGGCGCCAGGTCCGTCCGCCGCGCCGCCAGGGCCGCCCGCACCCGGGGGTCCTCCCCGAGCCGCGCCCCTTCGAAGGCCGCCCGCGGAGCCGCCGGGCGGACCCCGAGCGCCGCCAGCACCCCGGCCGCCTTCGCGTGGGTCTCCGCGACCTCGCCCGCCGGATCCGAGTGCCGCACCAGCGTCGCCCCCACCGGCACCCGCAGCGTGCCGTCCGCGGCGATGTCGGCGGTCCGGATCAGGATCGGCGAGTCCAGCGTCTGGGACCCCGAGGAGTCCAGGCCCAGCAGGGCCAGCGCCCCCGCGTAGTAGCCGCGCCCGCCCGCCTCGTACCGCTCGATCACCCGGCAGGCGTTCTGCACCGGAGACCCCGTCACCGTGGCCGCGAACATGGTCTCGCGCAGCACCTCCCGCACGTCCAGCGAGGACCGGCCGCGCAGCTCGTACTCGGTGTGCGCGAGGTGCGCCATCTCCTTGAGGCGCGGCCCGACGACGACCCCGCCCATGTCCCCGACGGTGCACATCATCTTGAGCTCCTCGTCCACGACCATGGACAGCTCCTCGGTCTCCTTGCGGTCGCCGAGGAAGGCGAGGAGGGACTCGGCCGTCGGGCCCCCGGCCGGATAGCGGTACGTGCCACTGATCGGGTTCATCACCACCGTGCTGCCCGACATCCGTACGTGTACCTCCGGGCTGGCCCCCACCAGCGTCCGGTCCCCGGTGTGGACGACGTACGTCCAGTACGCGCCCCGCTCGCCCACCAGCAGCCGCCGGAACAGCGCGAGCGCGTCGGCCCGCCCGAAGCCCTCGATCCGGCCCTCGTAGGTGCGCCGGATGACGAAGTTCGCCCCCTCGCCGTGGCCGATCTCGTCCCGGATCACGCGCTCGACGGTGGCCGCGTACTCCTCGTCGGGCACGTCGAAGCCGCCGCCATCGACCCGCACCGTGTGCTCGGGCAGCGCGGCCAGCGCCTGCGCGAGCGGGATCTCGTACGCCTCCTCGGCGGTCAGCACGGACAGCGGCGTGCCGTCGTCGCGCACGTCGAACCCGCGCTCGCGGATCTGCCGGAACGGGACGAGGGCGAGGGTGGGCAGTGGTCGCACGGGCAGCTCGGCGAGGCGCCCGGCCTCGTGGACCGGGCCGATCAGCACCTCGACGGTGTCGTGGTCGCGGCCGGGGGTGCGCCGGCGCAGCAGGGCGAACGGCGGGCAGGACCCGTCGTCGAGCAGGCGGCGGATCGGGTCGGGCGTGCTGGGTTCCATGGCTGGCGTCCTTCTCCGTGAAGCGGGGTGAAGGAGGAGCGGCCGGGCCCGGAAAACACCGAAGGCCGCCCCTCGGGCGGCCTTCGCGTCGTGCGTGTCAGTGGGTACGCGCGAGAAGTGGGCCGCCGGGAGCGGGCCACCACCAGTTCTGGTTCGAGTGCGCGTACATGCCGCCGACGATAGCCCATCGGCGAGCCCGCCTGCGAGCGCACACGATCGCAGAGACACCCGTCTCACGGAGTGGGCACCGGCCTGGACCAGGCCCGGGACGCCGTAATGTGTACGGGGTGACCGTGAACGCTGAAACCCAAGCCCCCGCCGCCAAGGCGACCTGGCGAGACCTTCCCGCGGCGCAGCAGCCTTCGTACCCCGATGCCGAGGCACTGCGCGCTGTCGTCGCGGACCTCGAGTCGTATCCTCCCCTCGTTTTCGCGGGTGAGTGCGACCAGCTGCGCGCCCGTCTGGGAGCCGTCGCCAAGGGCGAGGCGTTCCTGCTGCAGGGCGGCGACTGTGCCGAGGCCTTCGACGCCGTGTCCGCCGACCACATCCGCGCCAAGCTGAAGACGCTGCTCCAGATGAGCGCCGTCCTGACGTACGCGGCCTCCGTGCCGGTCGTCAAGGTCGGCCGCATCGCCGGCCAGTACTCCAAGCCGCGCTCCAAGGACACCGAGACCCGCGACGGCGTCACCCTGCCGACCTACCGCGGCGACTCCGTCAACGGCTTCGCCTTCACCGAAGGGGCCCGGATCCCGGACCCCGAGCGGCTGAAGCGCATGTACCACGCGTCCGCGTCGACGCTGAACCTGGTGCGCGCCTTCACCACCGGTGGTTACGCCGACCTGCGTCAGGTGCACGCCTGGAAC
Organism: Streptomyces sp. NPDC002181; assembly: GCF_042890485.1. Lineage (NCBI taxonomy): Bacteria > Bacillati > Actinomycetota > Actinomycetes > Kitasatosporales > Streptomycetaceae > Streptomyces > Streptomyces sp. NPDC002181. Next base: position 229,207 of record NZ_JBIASC010000009.1, read on the forward strand.
CAGGACTTCGTGAAGTCCTCCCCGTCCGGGCAGCGCTACGAGCAGCTCGCGCGGGAGATCGACAACGCGCTGAACTTCATGAAGGCGTGCGGCACCGACCCGGCCGAGTTCAAGGCCGTCGAGTTCTACGCCTCGCACGAGGCGCTGCTGCTCGACTACGAGGGCGCCCTGACCCGTACGGACTCCCGCACCGGGAAGCTGTACGACACCTCCGGCCACATGGTCTGGATCGGCGAGCGCACCCGCCAGCTGGACCACGCGCACATCGAGTTCTGCTCGCAGATCGCCAACCCGATCGGCATCAAGCTCGGCCCGACCACCACGGTCGACGAGGCGCTGACGTACATCGACCGCCTGGACCCCGAGCGCGAGCCGGGCCGGCTGACCTTCGTCGTCCGCATGGGCGCCGACAAGGTCCGCGACAAGCTCCCCGAGCTGGTCGAGAAGGTCACGGCCTCGGGCGCGACGGTCGCCTGGGTGACCGACCCGATGCACGGCAACACCTTCGAAGCCGCCTCCGGCCACAAGACGCGCCGTTTCGACGACGTGCTCGACGAGGTCAAGGGCTTCTTCGAGGTCCACAAGGCGCTGGGCACCCACCCGGGCGGCATCCACGTCGAGCTCACCGGTGACGACGTCACCGAGTGCGTGGGCGGCGGCGACGAGATCTTCGTCGACGACCTGCACCAGCGCTACGAGACGGCCTGCGACCCGCGGCTCAACCGCAGCCAGTCCCTGGACCTGGCCTTCCTCGTCGCCGAGATGTACCGCGACCAGTAAGCGGATCAGTACGTAGGTACCTACGACTGTGGGGCACGGATCGATGTGATCCGTGCCCCACAGTCGTTTCCAGGGCTTTTAGGCAAGCCTCACTTTGGGTACGGTTAGGTAAGCCTCACCGAATACGGGATGGCTGCAGAAACCATTCCTGTCAGGGAGGTGAACCGCGTGTACGTCTGCTCTTGCTTCGGGATCACCGACAAGCAGGTCAAGGACCACGCGGCCGCCGGGGCCTGCACCCCCCGCCAGATCGCCTCCGTCACCAAGGCCGGCACCGACTGCGGGTCCTGCGTACGGACCATCCAGGGCATCCTGGGCCGCGGGGCCTGCCCGCGCCGGGAGCTGCTGGAGAAGGGCAACGCGGCCGCCGTGCTCGCCGTCGACCCGGAGCTCGCGGAAGCCGCGTAGGGCTCGGCGGAGGCCGCAGGGGTCGGCCGCAGAGGCCGCAGAGGGCGTGAGCCCGCGGCTCAGCTCTCCGGCTGCTCGATCAGCTGCGCGATGTAGAGCGGCTCACCGATGCTCTCGATGAGCTCCAGCTGGGTGTCGAGGTAGTCGATGTGGTGCTCCTCGTCCCCCAGGATCTCCTCGAAGAGGCGCGCCGAGGTCACGTCGCCCTTGCCGCGCATCACCTCGATGCCCCGCTTGAGGCGGTCGATGGCCTCGACCTCGACCTGCCGGTCCGCCTGGAACATCTCCGTCAGGGTCTGGCCGACCCGGACGTGGAAGAGCCGCTGGTAGTTCGGCAGCCCGTCCAGCATCAGGATGCGCTCGGTGATCTTGTCCGCGTGCTTCATCTCATCGATGGACTCTTCACGCGTGTACTTGGCGAGCTTGGTCCAACCCTTGTTGTCCTGGATCCGGTAGTGGAGCCAGTACTGGTTGATCGCCGTGAGCTCGCCGGTCAACTGCTCGTTCAGAAACTCGAGAACCTCGGGGTCGCCCTGCATCGCAGAGGCTCCTTCCAGGCAATGTCAGCTACGTGACGGGGCTGGGGGGTATCGCGGTATCGCCCCCAGCAGTGACTGGGGGAGTGCGCGCATCCTTGCACCGCCGCAGGGGGCCGTCCAGTAAGTGCCTCCTTAGTGTGAGTTGGCGTGAGTTGCCCGTATAGGGGCATACCTGGTCGTGACCACCCTGCCGCGTCTGTCACCATGGAGACATGGGTCAGCCGGAAAGCCGGGAATCTCCGGGAGCAGAGCAACTGGAGCTTCCTCCGGGGCAGCGGCTGCAGCGCGGCTGGCCGGTCACCCACTACGGCCCGGTCCCGAAGTTCAAGCCGGACCGCTGGGAGTTCCGTGTCTTCGGGGCCACCGCCGACGGTGACAAGCACTGCTGGAACCACGAGGAGTTCACGGCCCTGCCGTTCGAATCCGTCGTGGCGGACCTGCACTGCGTGACGAAGTTCAGCATGCCGGGCGCCGAGTGGGGCGGGGTCCTCGCCCGCGACATACTCGCCCTGGCGCCGCCGTCGCTGCAGGTCACGCATGTGATGGTGTGGGCCGAGTACGGCTTCAGCTCCAACCTGCGGCTGGCCGACTTCGCCTCCGACCGGACCGTGTTCGCCACCCACGAGGGCGGCGAGCTGCTCACCGCCGAACACGGCTTCCCGGTAAGGCTCGTGGTCCCGCACCTGTACGCGTGGAAGGGCCCCAAGTGGGTCCGCGGCATCGAGTACATGACCGCCGACCGCCGGGGCTTCTGGGAGGAGCGCGGCTACCACAACATCGGCGACCCCTGGCGGGAGCAGCGCTACTCGTACCAGGAAGAGCCGGGGGACGGCCCCGAGCTGTAGGTCCCGCCCCCCGGGTCAGTGGTACTGGTGGACGACCGCGTGGCCCTTGCCGCGGCCGATCATCCACTTGTTGACCGGGGTGGTCACCACGAAGGCGAGCGCGAGCGAGATCGCCAGTGCGATCCAGAACAGCGCCTCCGTCAGGTGAGCGTCCATCGCTCCCGGCCAGAGCGCGATCACGCCGTTGTCGATCAGCTCCATGACGGCGATCGAAAGAGTGTCCGCCGCCAGTGCCACCCGGACGGCCGTACGCAGGTCAACGCCGGCGGCGAGGATTCCGCGCAGGGTGAGCGCGTAGCCGAAGAAGAACGCGAGGACGATCGCCAGGATCATCGTCGCGAGGTTGCCCCAGCCCAGTGCCGTGCCGATCACCATGCCGAGCACCTCGCCGACGGCGCATCCGGTGAGGCAGTGGAGCGTGGCCCTGGCGGCCGTGGCCCAGCTCGCCCCGGCGTGGTCACTGCCGTGGTCACCGTGGTCACCGCCGTGGTGCCGGTGCTCGTCGTGTCCGTGTCCGTGTCCGTGTTCGTGTCCGTGTGCGCTGTCCATCGCAACCCCCTGGGGAACGCCGGGTGACGGTCTGCCCGCGTACGACAGAACCGTATACCCCCCAGGGGTATTCCCGGCCGTGCCGGGCGTGGTCAGTGGAGCTCGCGCAGTTCCTTCAGCAGGGCCACGTCCCCCGCGTGGCCCTCCTTCCCGCCCGGCGTTTCGGTGATCAGCGGGACGCCCTCCATCGCGGGGTGCGCGAACAGCTCGGCGAAGGCGTCCCGGCCGATGTGGCCCTGCCCGATGTTGGCGTGGCGGTCCTTGTGGGAGCCCACGCCCTCCTTCGAGTCGTTCGCGTGGATCAGCTTCAGCCGCCCCTCGCCCACCGTTTCCACCAGCAGGTCCAGCGTCTGCTTCGTCCCGCCCGGCTCCGCCAGGTCGTGCCCGGCGGCGAAGACGTGGCAGGTGTCCAGGCAGATCCCCAGCTTCGGGTGGTGGTCGAGGGCCTCGAAGTACGGACCGAAGTCCCAGGTCCGCGAGCACAGCGAGAAGCCCTGCCCGGCCGTGGACTCCAGCAGCAGGAACGGGTCGTCTTCGTGCGTCAGCTCGTCCAGCAGCGGCAGCATGTGCTCCCTGACCTGCGCGTACGCCGCCTCGCGCGGCCGCCCTCCGGTCGCCGAGCCGGTGTGTACGACCACCCCGAGCGCGCCGATCTCCCGGGCGCGGCGCAGCGAGTGCCGCAACGACTCCACCGACTTCTCGACGGTCGCCTCGGTGTGCGAGCCGAAGTTGATCAGGTAGGGGGCGTGCACGTACGCCGGGATCGACTCCTCGGCGCACTGGTTGCGGAACAGCTCGTCCTGCGCCGGGTTCCCGACCGGGGTGGCCCAGCCGCGCGGGTTGGCGACGAAGACCTGTACGGCCTCGGCGCCCATCTCCCGCGCGTACGCCAGCCCCACCGAGGCGAGCCCGCCGGCGACGGGGACGTGCCCGCCCACGGGATTGCGCTTGGCCTGGTCCATCGCTCTACAGCCCCTTGGTCCGCACGACGATCGTGCTGCCCTCGGGGGCGCTCTGGCCGCCCGGCACCGACTGGGCGTCCACCGTGTTGCTGAAGGAGATGAGCGGCCGCTCCACCTTCACCTTGAAACCGGCCGCCTCCAGCGTCTTGCGGGCCACGTCCGCCTCCAGGCCGGTCACGTTCGGCACCGGGATCTGCCGGGGGCCCTTGGACACGGTGAGCGTCACCGTGTCGCCGGTCGCGGCCTGGGAGCCGGCGCCGATCGACTGGTTGGCGACCGTACCGGCCGGGAACGGCGAGTTGACCTCCTCGGCGGCCGTCTCGACCTTGAGGCCGAGGTCCTGGAGGGCGGCCCGCGCCTGGTCCAGGGGCCGTCCGACCACGCTCGTCACCTGGACCGGCCGGCCCTTGCTGACCACGATCGCGACCGCCGTGTCGGGCGACCGCTTCTGCCCGCCGTCCGGGTTGGTGGAGATCACCGAACCCTGGGCGACGTCCTGGCTGAACGCCTGCGTGATCATGCCGGGCGCCAGCCCGCTCTTGACCAGCTCGGCCTTCGCCTCCTCCAGCGGCCTGCCCTTCACGTCCGGTACGACGACGACCTCCGGGCCGCGCGAGACCGTGAGCACCACCGCCCCGTTGCCGCGGATGCGCTTGCCGCTCTCGGGGTCGGAGTTCATCACCGTCCCGCGGTCGAAGGCGTCGCTGAACTTCCGGTCGATCCGCTTCACGCCGAGGCCGGCCGCCGAAAGCTCGGACTTGGCCTGCGCCTCGGTCTTCCCGAGCAGGTTGGGGACCTTGGTGAACTGGCCGGCGTTGATGTACCAGACCCCGGTGCCCAGACCGAGCGCGAGCAGGACGCCGGCGATGACGAGCAGGGTGCCGCGGCGCGGTCCGCGCGATCCGCGCGATCGCGGTGGCGGCGGCGCCTCGGCGTGGGCCTGGGACCGGCTCTGTACGGGCGTGGCCTCCGGGCGCTCCAGCCGGGACGTCTGGTGTACGGGCGGCTGCGCCGTGACGGGCCGCGGGATCACGCTGGTGCGGTCCTCGGTCGCGCCCCGCTGTTCGGCCCGTGCCTGCGGCGGCACCGCGTCCAGCTCGGCGTCGCCGAGCAGCGCGCGGGCGTCGAGCGTCAGCCCGAGCAGTCCGGCGGCGTCGGTGGGCCGCAGCTCGGGATCGCGGGCGGTGGCGTACGTGACGAGCTGGTCCAGGATGCCGGGCAGCCCCGGAACGGCGGCCGACGGGGGCGGCACGTCCTCGTGGAGGTGCTGGTAGAGCACCTGGGCGGGGGTGCCGCCGGTGTGCGGCTTGGAGCCGGTGAGCATCTCGTACAGGACGACGCCGCAGGCGTAGACGTCCACGCGGGTGTCGGTCGCGCCGTTCTCGATCTGCTCGGGGGCGAGGTAGGAGACGGTGCCGAGGACGGCGCCGGTGGTGCTGGTGACGGTGTCGACGCTGCGGACCAGGCCGAAGTCCGCGACCTTGACCCGGCCGTCGTCGCCGATCAGGACGTTCTCGGGCTTCATGTCGCGGTGTACGAACCCGGCGCGGTGGGCGGCGCCGAGGGCGGCCAGGACCGGCTCCAGGATGTCGAGGGCGGCGCGGGGCTGGAGCGCGCCGCGCTCGCGGAGCACGTCGCGCAGCGTGCAGCCGGAGACGTACTCCATGGCCAGGTACGTGTACGGCCCGTCGGTGCCCTGGTCGAAGACGGCGACGACGTTGGGGTGCGCGAGGCGGGCGACGGACTTGGCCTCGCGGATGAAGCGGTCGACGAAGCCGGCGTCGGCGGCGAGCGCCGGGTGCATCACCTTGAGGGCGAGTACGCGGTCGAGGCGGGTGTCGACGGCCCGGTAGACCGTCGCCATGCCGCCGGCCGCGATGCGCGCGTCCACGCGGTAGCGGCCGTCGAGTGTCTGCCCGACGAGGGGGTCATCCAGGGTCGTATCCACCCGGCGATTCTACGAGCCGGTGCGTCGGCGCCGGGCGGGGTGCCCCTGCTTGCAGCGCACCCGTGACAAGAACGCCGCTCCGGGGCCCCCGCCGTCCCGTTCAGAACGCCGGGCGTTCCGGGTCCAGGGTGGCTCGGCCCTCGGTGGGGGAGGAGGCCTCCGCGAAGCGGCGCTGGGGGATGCGGCCGGCGCGGTGTGCCAGCCGGCCCGCCGACACCGCGTCGCGCATGGCAGCCGCCATCAGCACCGGGAACTGGGCCCGCGTCACCGCCGAGGCCAGCATCACCGCCGCGCACCCCAGCTCCATCGCCAGCGCCACGTCCGAGGCCGTGCCGGCCCCCGCGTCCAGGATCACCGGAACCCCGGCCCGCTCCGCGATCAGCTCGAAGTTGTGCGGGTTGCGGATCCCCATCCCCGACCCGATCGGCGACCCCAGCGGCATGATCGCCGCGCAGCCCACGTCCTCCAGCTTGCGGGCGAGGACCGGGTCGTCGTTGGTGTAGGGGAGGACGGTGAAGCCCTCGTCCACCAGGGTCTCCGCCGCGTCCAGCAGCTCCACCCCGTCCGGCAGCAGCGTCCGCTCGTCCGCCACCACCTCCAGCTTGATCCAGTCGGTGCCCAGCGCCTCCCGCGCCAGGCGCGCGGTCAGTACGGCCTCGCCCGCCGTGAAGCAGCCCGCCGTGTTCGGGAGTACGGAGATGCCCAGCCTCGTCAGCACCGACAGGACGGAGCCCTGCACCGTCGGGTCCAGCCGCCGCATGGCGACCGTCGTGAGCTCCGTACCGGACGCGACCAGCGCCCGTTCCAGGACGTCCAGGCTCGGCGCCCCGCCCGTGCCCATGATCAGGCGGGACGAGAAGGTCCGCCCGGCCAGCTGGAAAGCGTCGTCAGCCATCGTGCTCAGCCCCCCTGTACGGCGGTGAGGACCTCGACCCGGTCGCCCTCGCCCACCGGCGTGAGCGGCCACTGCCCGCGCGGGACGACGGTCTCGTTCAGTGCGGCCGCGACCCCGGACGGGGCCGCGGTCAAGGTGGCGACCACCGCGTCGAGGGTGGTGCCGGCCGCGATCTCGCGCGGCTCGCCGTTGACGGAGATGGTCATGCGTACGACTCCTGACGTGCGGCGGAGAACCGGCGCGGGGTGAACGGGCGGGCGATCTCCGGCACCGTGCCGGTGGTGAGCAGCTGCGCCATCACGTCGCCGGTGAGCGGGGTCAGCAGCACCCCGTTGCGGTAGTGGCCGGTGGCCAGGTGCAGGCCGGGCAGTTCGGTCGGGCCGAGCAGCGGGGCGTTGTCGGGGGAGCCGGGCCGCAGACCGGCCCGGGTCTCGGTCAGCGGCAGTTCGGTGATGCCGGGCACCAGTTCGTGCGCGTCGCGCAGGAGTTCGTACACCCCGCCCGCGGTGACCGTGGTGTCCCAGCCGAGTTCCTCGCTGGTGGCCCCGATGACGAGCTCGCCGTTCTCGCGCGGCACCAGGTAGACGTGGCTGCCGCGGACCACCGCCCGTACCGTTCGCGAGAGGAACGGCGCGTACGCCGCCGGCACCGCGAGCCGCAGCACCTGGCCCTTCACGGGCCGTACGGGAGGCAGTGCCCGCGGCGGTACGCCGGCCAGCTTGCCGCTGAGCGAGCCCGCGGCCAGCACCACCTGGTCGGCCCGCAGCTCCGTACCGTCGTCGAGCCGTACACCGACGGCCCGGTCCGCGGCGGTCAGCAGCCGCTCCGCGGCCGCCCGGCGGATCTCCACCCCGGCGCGCTCGCACGCGGCCAGCAGCGCGGCCGCCAGCCGGCGCGGATCGACCTGGTGGTCGCCGTCCACGCGCAGGCCGCCCCGTACTCCCGGGGCCAGCATCGGCTCCAGGCGGCGGCACTCGCGGCCGGTGAGCCACTCGGACTCCAGGCCGCAGCGGCGCTGGAGGGCGTGCAGTTCGCGCAGGTGCAGCCGGTCGTCGGCGTCGAGGGCGACGGCGAGCGTGCCGCAGGCGCGGTGTCCGATGTCCATTCCGCCGCTGGCCTCGGCCAGCTCGGCGGCGAACTCCGGGTAGCGGGCGGCGGAGGCGAGGTTGAGCCCGAGCAGGGTCTCCTCGCCGTAGTGCAGCTCCGTGACGGCGGCGAGCATGCCGGCCGCGACCTGCGCGGCGCCGCCGCCGGGCGCCGGGTCGGCGAGCACGGTCCGCAGACCGTGCCGGGCCGCCCGCCAGGCGGTGACCAGGCCGATGATCCCGCCCCCGATGACGAGGACGTCGGACCCTGAGGACCTTGGGGATCCGGGGGACCCGATGGACCCCGGAGATCCTGCGGAGCCCCCGGCCCCCGGGGATCCCGGGTCGGATCCGTTCAGAGATGAGTGCATGGGCGTCCAGCCCCTCCCTTCGCCGGCATGACCCGGATCAGGTTCGTACGGTCGGAGGCCGCTCAGCCTCCCTCTCAGCCCGGTGCGCCCGGACTCCCGCGATAGGTACGGGCGCCAGCCTAACCCCGCCGCCGGGGGCGGGTAAGGCTGCCTCCCCGGCGGCCGCGCCGAGCCGCTGTTCCTGACGAAGCGTCAGATCGCTAGGCTGGGCGGTGTGAGCGAGCAGACGGAACAGACTCAGAGCGGCGTCGTCATCGTCGGCGCCGGAATGGCCGGGGTGCAGACCGCGGTCGCGCTGCGGGAGCAGGGGTGGCGCCGCCCGATCACCCTGCTGGGCGCCGAGCCCCACCAGCCCTACGACCGGCCGCCGCTGTCGAAGGCGGTGCTGCTCGGCAAGGCCGAGGACTCCGCGTTCGACGTGGACTTCGAGGGGCTCGGCATCGTGCTCCGGCTCGGGGTGGAGGTCACCGGGCTGCGGGCGGCCGAGCGCGAGCTGGACACCGAGGCGGGGCCGGTCCCGTACGACGTCCTCGTCCTGGCGACCGGCGCCGAACCGCTGACCCTGCCCGGGTCCGAGGGCGTCCCCGGCGTGCACCTGCTGCGCACCCTGGACGACGCGGCCCGGCTGCGGCCGGTGCTGGCGCGGACTCCGGCGACCGTGGTGGTCGGGGCGGGCTGGATCGGCGCCGAGTTCGCCACCGCGGCGCGCGAGGCGGGCTGCGCGGTGACCGTGGTCGAGGCGGCCGACCGGGTGCTGGCCGGGGCGCTGCCCGCCGAGGTCGCGGCCCCCATGGCCCACTGGTACGAGCAGGCCGGGGCCGCGCTGCTGACCGGCGCCAAGGTCTCCTCGGTGGAGGCCGGACGGGTCGTGCTCGCGGACGGGCGGGAGCTGCCGGCGGGCGCCGTGGTCGTGGGCATCGGGGCCCGGCCGGCGACCCGGTGGCTGGCCGGCTCGGGGGTCGAGCTCGGGCCGGAAGGCGCGGTCACGGCGGACGAGTACCTGCGGACCGGCCTGCCCGGGGTGTACGCGGTGGGCGACTGCGCGTCGTTCCCGTCGGCCCGCTACGGGGCGCGGCTGCTGGTCCACCACTGGGACAACGCCCTCCAGGGGCCGCGGGTGGTCGCGGCGAACATCGTGGCGGGCAAGGCGCTCCAGGTCTACGACCCGGTGCCGTACTTCTGGTCGGAGCAGTTCGGGCGGTTCGTCCAGTACGCGGGCCACCACGCGGGCGCCGACGAGCTGGTGTGGCGCGGGGACCCGGCCGAGGCGGGCTGGTCCGTGTGCTGGCTGCGGGCCGGGGCGCTGGCCGCGGTCCTGGCGGTGGGCCGGCCGCGCGACCTGGCGCAGGGACGGAAGCTGATCGAGACGGGCGCCCCGGTGGATCCGGCCAGGATCGCGGATCCCGCGGTCCCGCTGAAATCGGCGCTGGTCTAGGCGGTGGCCCGCCCGGGTGGTGGCCCCGGCGCCGGTACGGGCGCCCGGGCCGGCGGCCCGCCCGGGCGGCCCGCGGGGCCCCGGACGGGTCGGCTCGGGTACCGGGTGTCGGTCCGAGGTGGCAGGCTTGTGCCCGTGACCGAGATTGACGCAAAGATCGACGCCCTTGTCCCCGCCTGGCTGTACGTACCCGACATCGCCGAGATGCTCGACATCGAGGTGACCCGGGTCCGCCAGCTGGTCAAGGAAGGTCAGCTGATCGCCGTACGCCGGGGCGAGAACCGTTCGCTCCAGGTGCCCGCCCCCTTCATCGACGGCGACAAGATCGTCAAGGGCCTGCCCGGCCTGCTGACCGTGCTCCGCGACGACGGCTTCTCCGACGAGGAGATCCTGGAGTGGATGTTCACCCCGGACCCGACCCTGCCCGGCACCCCCGCGCAGGCGCTGAGCGAGAATCGCGGCACGGAGGTGAAGCGCCGCGCTCAGGCGCTCGCCCTCTGACCGGCTGATCCACCGGCGTACGGGCCCGCCCGGGCCCGTACGCCACCACCAGGGGGGGAACACCCATGCAGCAGCTGTCCGACGCCCGGCTCTACCTGTGCACGGACGCCCGCAAGCGGCAGGGCGACCTCCCCGAGTTCCTCGACGCGGTCCTGGCCGGCGGCGTGGACATCGTCCAGCTGCGCGACAAGGGCATGGAGGCCGGCGAGGAGCTCGAACACCTGCGGGTGTTCGCCGAGGCCGCCCGCCGGCACGGCAAGCTCCTCGCGGTGAACGACCGCGCCGACGTCGCCCACGCCATCGGCTCCGACGTCCTGCACCTGGGCCAGGGCGACATCCCCGTGCCCGCCGCCCGCGCGATCCTCGGCGAGTCCGTGCTCATCGGCCGGTCCTGCCACGCCGAGTCCGAGGTCGACGCCGCCGTCGCCGAGCCGGGCGTGGACTACTTCTGCACCGGCCCCTGCTGGCCCACCCCCACCAAGCCCGGCCGCCACGCCCCCGGGCTCGGGCTGGTCCGGTACGCGGCCTCGCTGGCCCCCGCCCGCCCCTGGTTCGCCATCGGCGGCATCGAAGCCGGCAACCTCGACGAGGTCCTCGACGCGGGAGCCACCCGCATCGTGGTCGTCCGCGCGCTCACCGAGGCCTCCGACCCGGGCGCGGCCGCCGCCGACCTGGCCAAGCGGGTCCGGGAGCGCGTTTCCGCCTAAGACATCGGCGGCCGTCCGTGCGGGTGTCCAAAAACGTGTCCAAAAGGCGGACACGGCTTCGGAGACCGCGAAGGCGCGTCTAACCTGCCCGTATGGCCCTTGGAACCGCTTCCACCCGTACGGACCGTGCACGCACGGTCCGAGACCTGCTGGCGTCCGGGGGCAAGTCGTACTCCTTCGAGTTCTGGGCCCCCAAGACGGAGAAGGGCGAGCGCAACCTCTGGAACGCGCTGCGCCGGATCGAGGCCGTCGGCCCGAGCTTCGTGTCCGTCACCTACGGGGCCGGCGGCTCCACCCGGGGCGGCACCGTCAAGGCCACCCAGCAGATCGCCGCCGACACCACCCTCACCCCCGTCGCGCACCTCACCGCGGTCGACCAGTCGGTCGCCGAGCTGCGCCACGTGATCGGGCAGTTCGCCGACGCCGGCATCCGCAACATGCTCGCGCTGCGCGGAGACCCGCCGGGCGACCCCATGGGTCCCTGGGTCAAGCACGCCGAGGGCGTGGACTACGCGGCCGACCTCGTGCGCCTGCTCAAGGAGTCCGGCGACTTCTGCGTGGGTGTCGCCGCCTTCCCCGAGATGCACCCGCGCTCGGAAGACTGGGACACGGACATCCGTCACTTCGTGGACAAGTGCCGCGCCGGTGCCGACTACGCGATCACCCAGATGTTCTTCGATCCGGAGAATTATCTGCGGCTGCGCGACAGCGCCCAGAAGGCGGGCTGCGAGACCCCGATCATCCCCGAGGTCATGCCTGTTGTGGGCATCAAGCAGCTCGACCGGCTGCCCCAACTGAGCAACGCAGTCTTCCCTGCGGCCGTGAAAGAGCGCATGCTCGCCGTCAAGGACGATCCGGCCGCTGTACGCTCCATGGGGATCGAGTTCGCCACGGAGTTCTGCGCGCGGCTGCTGTCCGAGGGTGTCCCGGGGCTGCACTTCATCACGCTGAACAATTCCACGGCGACTCTCGAGATCTACGAGAACCTGGGCCTGCACCAGCGGGCCTGATCGGCCGGCTCCCGTTTCCTGGGCGGTCGGCCGTACCGAGAGGTGCCACGCATGGGAATGACGGTCCTCTACATCGCGTTCGGTTTCGTCGCGCTGTGGCTGCTTGCCGAGGTCCTGATGCAGTACAAGGCCCGGCTGCGCTGGCGGTTGCTCGCGTTCGCCGGGTTCCTCGGTGTGGTCGCCGGGGTGGTGCTGCCGTCGGTGCCGGTCATCGGCCTCGGCGCGGCCGCGTTCGCCGTGGGCCAGACCCTGGTCACGCTCTCCTTCCGCAAGGGCTTCGAGGCCGGCTGGGCGCTGCGCCGCGGCGGTGAGCCCGTACGGAAGCAGACCCGGCGCCGGCGGGCGGGCGGTCCGCGCCCCGAGCCCGCGCTTGAGGTGACCGGGCTGGAGTACGGGGCCGACGGCACGGCGCCGGACGGCGAGGGCGGCGACCGGGCCGACGCGTCCGGCCGGGAGCAGGCCGAGCCGCAGTTCCGTTCCACGGGCGAGGAGTTCTACAGCCCGGAGCCGCTGCCCGAGGACACGGGCTCGTACGGGATACAGAGTTTCGCCCCCACGGCCGACGCGGGCCGGACGGCGCCGTTCGCCTCGCCGTTCGCCACGGCCGAGCAGGACGCCCACCAGTACGCCTCCTACGGCGGCCAGGGCTACGACCCGCAGGGCCAGGGCGGCTACGACTACTCCGCGGGCTACCCGGCGGGCGGCGAACAGCAGGTCTACGCCGCCTACTCGGATCCGTACATCGGCACCGGCGGGGCCGTGATCCCGCAACAGCCGTACGACTACGCCCCGTACGCCGACTACTCGGCCGGCGACCCGTACGCGAGCGCGGGCGGGCAGCAGCAGTACTCGATGGACACCCCGCCCGGCGGGGTGTGGGTGCCGCAGCAGCGGTCCACCGACGGGGCCGCACCGGGCTACCCGGGCGATGAGCAGAACCCGTACCCGCAGCAGCAGCAACCGCAGCAGTACCCGTACCAGGGCACCGGCGAGTACGAGCAGTACCGCTACTGAGGCGCGACGGGCACCGACGCGCGTGGTGGGCCCCCGGAGGAACTCCTCCCCGGGGGCTCCGGCGTCACTGGGAGCCGCGGAACTCCGCACCCTCCACGATCAGCCCGGCCACCAGGGCCCCCGTCATCCCCGCGTGCGCCAGCCCGCCGCCGGGGTGCGCCCAGCCGCCCGCGAGGAACAGACCGGGCAGGGCGGTGGTGTTGGCGGGGTAGAGCATCGCCCCGCCGGCCCCGGCGAGCGCCGGCGGGGGCACCGCGCCGCCCAGCGCGCCGGTGTCCGCCTCGATGTCAGCCGGAGTGCGCTCGCGGCTCCACAGCAGCCGCTCGCGCAGTCCGGGCACGGCCCGGGCCGCCAGGTCCAGCAGCGCCTCCGCGCGGGGCGCCGGGGCGCTCCCGGGGCCGCACGGGGCGCTCACGGTGACCGCCTCGTGGTCCGCGTCGGGCCGTACGGCGGGGTCGTCGGGGCGCAGCACGGTCAGCTGGGTGTCCGGGGAGTGCACCAGGGTGCGGTGGACGGCGTCCGCGGGGCGGGCTCCGCGCAGCGCGAGCAGCAGGGTGATCCGGCCGGCCACCTCCGGCCCGCGGGCCGGGACGCCGCCGGCGGGCAGCGGGGCCCGCAGCTGCCGCGGGTCGACCCCGCACACCACGAAGTCCGCGGCCGCCTCGGAGCCGTCGGCCAGCAGCAGCCCGGCCGCCCGGCCCTCCCGCTCCAGGACCTCCCGTACGGGCGCGTCGAAGACGAAGGCGACCTTCCGTTCGAGGCAGCGCTCGTACACGGCGGTGGCCAGGGCCCGCATGCCGCCGCGCACGTACCAGCTGCCGAAGGTCTGCTCCATGTACGGGAGCACGGCCGCCGAGGCGGGTGCGGTGGCCGGGTCGATCCCGTACGCCCGTACCCGCGCGGCGAGGAGCTCCCCGAGCTGCCCGCCCAGCTCGCGGTCGGCCACTTCGGCGAGGGTCGGCGGGCGGCGGCGCAGCAGGCCGCTCTTGCGCAGCGCCGGGTACGGGTCCCCGCCCAGCACCTGCCAGTCGGGGCGCAGCGGCTCCTCCAGCAGGGGGCGCCGGGTGGCGTTCCAGGCGTCCCGGGCGCGGCCCAGGACCCCGTTCCAGCGCTCTCCGGCTCCCGGGCCGAAGGCCTGGTCGAGGACGGTGGCGGCGCCGCCGCGCGAGCCGCCCGGGAGGGTCACGGCGGTGCCGTCGGCGAGGACGTGCCGGACGGCCGGGTCGACCTGGACCAGCTCGACGCAGTCCTCCAGGGGCCGCTTGCCGGTCTTGACGAACAGGTCGCGGTAGACGGCGGGCAGGTGCAGCAGACCTGGCCCGGTGTCGAAGGCGAAGCCGTCCTGTTCGTGGCGGCCGACGGAGCCGCCGTGGGTGGACCCGCGCTCGTACACCGTCACCTGGTGCCCCGCCACGGCCAGCCGGGCCGCCGTGGCCATCGCGCCCATGCCGGCGCCGATCACCGCAATTCGTGCCATGCGGATGACCTTATCGAGCGGGATCGGGGGAGACCGGAGCAGGTCAGGTCGGGGGGAGAGGCCGGGGTCAGCGGGGTGGCCGGGGTCAGCGGGGTGGCCGGGGTCAGCGGGGTGGCGCGGCGGCCCTCGCGGCCGCCTCGCGCTCCTCGGCCGCGAGCCGCTTCTCCTCGCGGCGCTGGGCCCGGCGGCGCAGGAAGCGGCGGATCCGGCTCCACAGGAAGACGAGTATGGCCAGACCGGCCGCCAGCAGGACGGCCGCGATGATCGCGGCGGCCTGGGGGTTGAACATCGCGAAGGTGACGATGCCCGCCACGCCCAGGTCCTCGGCGGTGCTCAGCACGATGTTGCTGACCGGCTCGGGTGAGGTGTTGACGGCCATCCGGGTGCCGGCCTTGACGAAATGGCTGGCCAGCGCGGTGGAGCCGCCGACCGCGCCGGCGGCGATGTCGGAGAGCGAGCCGCTCTGGCCGGCCAGCAGGGCGCCGACCGCCGCCCCGGCCACCGGCCGGATCACGGTGTGGACCGCGTCCCAGACGGAGTCCACGTACGGGATCTTGTCGGCGACGGCCTCGCAGAGGAACAGCACGCCGGCGACGATCAGCACGTCGGTGCGCTGGAGGGAAGCCGGGACCTCGTCGGTCAGTCCGGTCGCGCCGAAGACGCCGAGCAGGAGGACCACGGCGTAGGCGTTGATCCCACTGGCCCAGCCGCTGGTGAAGACCAGGGGGAGCACACTCACCGGGCCATCATGCCGCAGGACCGGGCCGCGGCAGGGGCGATCGGGAGGACGGGGCGGATCGGCGCTGCAGAGCCGTGAGGGGACGGCCGCCGTGCGGCGGCCGTCCCCTCACCCATGTCTGCGGGGGCCTACTGCCCCTGTTCGTCGCGGCGGCGCTGCCACCGCTCCTCGATGCGGGTCATCATCGACCGACGCTGCCGGTTGCGGCCGTGGGCCGAACCGCCTGCACTGCCGGAGACGGGCTGCTCGCCAGGCTTGGGTGCCTTGCGCCAACCGGTGACCACGAGGACCGTACAGCCGAGCATGACGAGGAATCCCACCACGCTGACCCAGAGTACGTTCGGAATGATCACACCGGTCATGAGGAGCGCGATACCCACCACAATGCCTGCGACTGCCTGGTAGACCCGTCGCCGGGTGTACGTGCGCAGTCCGCTTCCCTCAAGCGCTGTCGCGAACTTGGGATCTTCGGCGTACAGCGCTCGCTCCATCTGCTCGAGCATTCGCTGCTCGTGCTCCGAGAGCGGCACGGGAGTCCTCCTCATCCGTCGGTCGCGGGGGGTAGCGACCAGGGGTCCCCTTCAGGATAGGCGGGGAATCGCCCCCGTGACACCCGCCCTCAACGCCAGGTTCCAAAACACGGTCGGGAAAGGGCGCCACCCCGAAAGGCGCCGCCCGAACACATCCTTGCGTGAACCGTACCGCCGGGTGGGCGGTCACTGAGGCGCTTATTCCCCACTGGCCCATCCACCATGCCGGTCCTTGCGCACGATCATACGGGGCCGGGCGTCTGAACGGAGGGTGTCCGGCGTACTCCCTGAGCGGAACTCCGCAGATCAGGCACTCTCGCCGGCGGGACGCTTCTGGCCCAGTACGTGCAGCTGCGTGGCGACGGCGTGGAAGGCGGGCAGCTCGGCGGCGGCCTCCTCCAGCCGCAGCAGGGCCTCGACGGCGCCCGGCTCGGTGTCGACCAGGACGCCGGGGACGAGGTCGGCGAAGACGCGGACCCCGTGCACCGAGCCGACCTCCAGGCCGGCCCCGCCGACCAGCGCGGCGAGCTGCTCGGCGGTGAAGCGGCGCGGCACCGGGTCGCCCGCGCCCCACCGCCCGGCCGGGTCGGTGAGCGCCGTACGGGCCTCGGTGAAGTGGCCGGCGAGGGCGCGGGCCAGCACGGCCCCGCCGAGGCCCGCGGCGAGCAGGCTCAGCGTGCCGCCGGCGCGCAGGGCGGCGACGGCGTTGGCCACACCCTCGGCCGGGTCGTCCACGTACTCCAGCACGCCGTGGCAGAGCACCACGTCGTACGCGTCGCGCTCGACGACCTCCAGCAGGCCCTGGGCGTCGCCCTGGACCCCGCGGACCAGGTCGGCCACGCCCTCCTCGGCGACGCGGCGCTCCAGCCCGAACAGCGCGTTCGGGCTGGGGTCGACCACGGTCACCCGGTGGCCCAGCCGGGCCAGCGGCACGGCGAACTTGCCGGTGCCGCCGCCGGTGTCCAGCACGTCCAGCTCATCCCGCCCGGTCGCCTTCACCCGGCGGTCGAGGGCCTCCTTGAGGACCTCCCACACCACGGCGGTGCGAAGGGAGGCGCGGGGGCGGGAAGTGTCCGACACGGCTGATGGCTCCTCGGCGCGACAAGGGTGGGAGATGCGAGCCCCACCCTATTGCCTGCACGAAGCCGTGCCGGTCACCCCGCCCAGCTCAGCCCGCGTCCGGATGCTCCGGCCGGGGCTGCGGCAGCGTCGGCGCCACCGGCTGGAGGGCGAGCATCCGCTCCACCAGCCGCAGGAACATCTCCACGGCGCGCACCAGATCGTCCGCGTCCCGGACCGTCGCCGCGTCCGCTATCCCCGCCTCGGCCCGCGCCCGGCGGTCGGCGCCGGAGGCGAACAGCGCGCTCCACTCCGTCAGCTCCGGGGCTATCTCCGGCAGTACGTCCCAGGCGCTTCGGATCCGGGGCCGGCGCCGCCCGCCGGTGGGCTCCGGATTCCCGCGCGCGGCGAGCACGGCCGCGGCGGTGCGCAGCGCGGCGAGGTGGGCGGTGGCGTACCGCTCGCCCGGCCGGTCCAGCCGGGCGGCCTCGGCCAGGCCGGCGTGGGCCTTGGCGAGCAGATCGAGCGCGGCCGGCGGAGCTGCCGACCTGCGCGGGACGGGGTGGACAGGGGACGGGGACGGTGTGGCCATGACGAACCTCCTGTCGTTGCGTACTGCTGTGTCTGTGTTTGTTCCTACCCCCATCGTGACGGTCGCCACTGACAATCATGCTGACCTGCGGCTTTGTCCCCGCCCGTCTGTCAACTGCCCCCCTGGGCAGGTGAGGTGTCACCAGAGGTGCTAGTTTTTGAACTGACCAGTCAGTTCAAAAGAAGGGGGGACGGCGTGGACAGCCCGCACGGAGCGGCCGTCAAGGCCGAGGACTTCGGACTCAAGGGCCCGCGCGGCTGGGTGTTCCGGGGAGTGCGCCTCGACGCGGAGCCCGGCTCGCTCATCGCCGTCGAAGGCCCCTCCGGCAGCGGCCGGACCTGCCTCGTCCTCGCCCTCACCGGACGCATGAAGGCCACCGAGGGCCACGCCGAGGTCGCCGGCCACCGGCTGCCGCGGCACATGGCCGCGGTCCGCCGGATCGCCGCCCTCGGCCCGGTCACCGGGGTCAACGAGCTCGACCAGTCCCTCACCGTCGCCGAGCAGCTGCGCGAGGGCGCACTGCTCCAGCGCCGCTACGAGGGCCCCGTCCGCGCCCTGCTGCGCCCGCGCGGTGAACGCCGCGTCGCCGCACGGGCGCGGATCGACGCCGCCCTGGCCGCCGCCGGGCTGGACCTCGCGACCCTGCCCAAGGGCCCGCGCACCTCCGTACGCGACCTGGAGCGGCTGGAGGCGGTCCGGCTGTCCGTGGCCATCGCCCTGCTCGGCGCACCGCGCCTGCTGGCCCTCGACGACCTGGACCTCAAGCTCTCGGACGCCGAACGCGCCGAGGCCTGGGGCCTGCTCCGTTCCATCGCCGCCGCCGGGACCACCGTCCTCGCGGTGTGCAGCGAGGCGCCGGACGGCGTGACGGTCCTGCGCACGGGCGCCGGCGAGAGCGCCGAGCCGGGCACGGACGGCAAGCCCGCGGCGACCGAAGAGACCGCGGCGACCGAAGAGACCGCGGCGACCGCGGCGACCGAAGAGACCGAAGACACCACGAAGGGGGCGGACGATGCGCTCGCCGAAACTGGCCGCGCTTGAGCTGAAGCGGTTCGGGCGGGGGAAGCTGCCCCGGGCCGCGCTCGTCGCACTGCTCCTGCTGCCGCTGCTCTACGGAGCCCTGTACCTCTGGTCCTTCTGGGACCCGTACAGCCGACTCGACAAGGTCCCCGTCGCGCTCGTCAACGCCGACCAGGGCGCCACCGTCGAAGGCAACCGCATCGACGCCGGCAGCGAGATCACCAAGAAGCTGCACGCCAGCAAGACCTTCGAATGGCACGACGTGAGCGCCGAGGAGGCGGCCAAGGGCCTGGAGAACGGGACGTACTACCTGTCCCTGACCATGCCCGCCGACTTCAGCACGAAGATCGCCTCCAGCTCCGGCGCGGACCCCGCGACCAGCGCCCTCCAGGTGCGCACCAACGACGCCAACAACTACATCGTCGGCTCGATCTCCCGCACCGTCTTCGCCGAGGTCCGCTCGGCGGCGTCCACCAACGCCTCCCGCGGCTTCCTCGACAAGATCTTCGTCTCCTTCTCCGACCTGCACGACAAGACCGCCGAGGCCGCCGACGGCGCCGACAAGCTCAAGGACGGCGCGAGCAAGGCCCAGCAGGGGGCCAAGGAGATCGCCGACAACCTCGACACGGTCGAGGAGAAGAACGGCGAGCTGACCGGCGGGCTGACGAAGCTCGACACGGCCGCGGGCAAGCTGGAGACCGGAACGAAGGACGTCGCCGCCGGCACCCAGCAGATCGCGGACAAGATCAACGGAACCGCCTCCCAGGTCCGCCCCTACCTGGACAACCCCAAGCAGCTCTCCGACGCCGCACTGCTCGTCGCGGACACCGCCCGGGTCGTCAACAACCACCTGGAGACGATCGGCAAGAAGGCCCCCGCCGCCGCCAGGGTGAGCAAGCAGGCCGCGGCCCTGGCGGCCGACACGTACACCCGCACCTGCACGGGCGCGGCCGCCAAGCCGCTGCCGGTCGCCTGCGCCGACCTGAAGAAGCTGAAGGACACCACCGCCGAGGCCGCCCAGCTCACCGGCGACGTCGACACGCTGGTCAAGGACTCGGGCGGAGATCTGGCCGGCCTGCGCACGCAGCTCACCGACCTGGAGAAGCAGGCGCGCAAGCTCGCTGCGGGCGCCCCCGGCATCGCCGGCAAGCTGGACCAGGCGGTCGCCGACGCGAACGCCCTCAACACAGGCGCCCACAAGGTCGCCACCGGCATGGCCCAGCTCCACACCGGTCTCGGCAAGGCCACCGACGGCTCCGAGGCCATCGGCGCGGGAGTCGGCAAGATCGGCGACGGCGCGCACAGCCTCGACGGCGGCATCTACAAGCTCGTCGACGGCAACGGCGCCCTGGCCGACGGCCTGCACCAGGGCGTCGACAAGATCCCGGACTACGACCGGCAGCAGCGCGACGCCCGTACCGAGGTCATGGCCGACCAGGTCAAGCTCGCCAACCAGTCCCTGCACAAGGCGCCCAACTACGGCACCGGCTTCGCGCCGTACTTCATCCCGCTCTCCCTCTGGGTCGGCGCGATGGTCGCCTACATGCTGATCGCGCCGATGAACAAGCGGGCGCTGGCCGCCGGCGCCTCCCCCTGGCGGATCGCCCTGGCCGGCTGGCTGCCCGTGGCAGGGCTCGGCGCCGCACAGGTGGGGGCGCTGATGTCCGTACTCCACTGGGGCCTCGGCCTGGAGATGGCCCGCCCGGCCCTCACCATCGGCTTCCTCTTCCTGGTCACCGGCTGCTTCGCGGCGATCGTCCAGTGGCTCAACGCCAAGTTCGGGGCCGCCGGCCGCATCCTGGTCCTCGCCGTCCTGATGCTCCAGCTCACCTCGGCCGGCGGTACGTACCCCGTCCAGACCAGTCCGGGGTTCTTCAACGCCATCCACCCGTACCTGCCGATGTCGTACATCGTCGAGGGCCTGCGCCGCCTCATCACCGGCGGGGACCTCACCCCGGTCTGGCAGGGCTGCGCCGTCCTGGCGGCGTTCACCGCGGGATCGCTCGCCCTCACCGCGCTCGCCGCCCGCGGCAAGCAGGTGTGGACGATGGACCGGCTGCACCCCGAACTGAGCCTGTAGTGACCGGGCCCGTGGAGATCGGTTGACCTGTGAGAATCAGCGCCATGGAACGCAGCAGCACCGGTACCGGCGGCGGCCGCCGGCAGGCGACCCGCCAGAAGCTCTACGAGGCGGCCGTCACCCTCATCGCCGAGCAGGGCTTCTCCGCGACCACGGTCGACGAGATCGCCGAGCGGGCGGGGGTCGCGAAGGGCACCGTCTACTACAACTTCGCGAGCAAGAACGAACTCTTCGAGGAGCTGCTGAGGCACGGGGTCGGGCTGCTGACGGCCTCGCTGCGCGACGCGGCCGAGGAGACGGAGGGGCGCGGCGGCACCCGGGTCGAGGCGCTCGACGCGATGATCCGGGCGGGGCTGGTGTTCATCGACCGGTACCCGGCCTTCACCCAGCTGTACGTCGCCGAGCTGTGGCGGACCAACCGGGCGTGGCAGTCCACGCTGATGGTGGTCCGGCGGGAGGCGGTGGCCGTCGTGGAGACCGTGCTGCGCGAGGGCGTGGAGCGGGGGGAGCTGAGCGCGGAGATCGACGTGCCGCTGACCGCCGCCGCGATGGTGGGCATGGTGCTGGTGGCCGCCCTGGACTGGCAGTCGTTCCAGAGCGAGCGGTCGCTGGACGACGTGCATTCGGCGCTGTCGCTGCTGCTGCGGGGCAGGGTCAGCGGCAACCGCTGAGGGGGAGCCCCGGGGCGGGCCGGGGCGGCCGGCCCCGGCCCCCGGGTGACCCCCGATCGGCGGTGCCGCGGGGGTGCCGGGACGGCGTAGAACTGGGGGCGCCGTCCGCTTCGCGTGAGTACGCGTACCTAGTCGCGGAAATGAGTACGCGCGCGGATGGCCCCCACCTGGGCGAACGACAGACTGGGGAGCACGGACGGGGACCCGGTCCGGACCGCCGACACGGGGCGGCCGGTGCGGACCGGGTACCTATGCCGATGTGCGGCGCGGAACGGCGGGGCCCCGGGGGAACGGGCCCCGCCGTTCCGCGTCCGCCCGCCGTTCCGCGTCCGCCCGCCGTTCCGCGTCCGCCCGCCGTTCCGCGTCCGCCCGCCGTTCCGCGTCCGCCCGCG
>NZ_JBIASC010000009.1:250912-319621 GCF_042890485.1 Streptomyces sp. NPDC002181
GCCCCGCCGTTCCGCGTCCGCCCGCCGTTCCGCGTCCGCCCGCCGTTCCGCGTCCGCCCGCCGTTCCGCGTCCGCCCGCCGTTCCGCGTCCGCCCGCCGTTCCGCGTCCGCCCGCGGTGCCCCGGCCGCCCGGGCCGGGGCCCGCCGCGTCAGCCGCGGCCCCTGAGGGGGAGCCGGGACAGCAGCGCCGAGACGGGGGCCAGCCGGGCCGCGACGGCCGTCGTCAGGGCCGACCAGCGCGCGGCCGCCGACCAGCGCAGGCGCGCCGACGAGCGCGGGAGGAGCACCGCGCGGACGCGGGCCGCGCGGGTCAGCGGAGCCAGCAGCGCGGTCCGGGCCAGCAGGACGTCCGTCCCCAGGCCGTCGTACGCGGCCTCCGTTCCCGGCGGGGCGTACAGCGAGCGCTCCACCGCCTCCGCGACCCGGTGCACCGCCTCCGCCGCCTCCGGCTCCAGCCGGCCCAGCTCCACCACCCTCGCCGCGGCCCGGCGCGGTGACAGGGCCCCGTCGGGGGTGATGCCCACGTCCCAGGCCGCGTCGGACAGCTCGGTCCACGCCGCCAGGACCTGCCCGGCCGCCAGCCGGCGTCCCCGCAGCCGCGTCCGCCACAGCAGCGGGAGCAGCGGGAGGGCCAGCAGGGCCAGGATCGGCAGGGTCCAGCCCAGCACGCCGACCAGCGACGGTCCGCCGCCGGCGGAACCCCCCTTCGACTGCGGCGCGGCCACCCCGCACTCGCCCAGCTTCTTCGCCTCCGGCGGGCAGTCCTCGGCCTTCGAGGGCGCCGTCGACGGCTGCGTCGCGCCGGTCGAGGGGAGCGGCGCCGGCGCGGACGGCTGGGCCGCCGGGAGCTCGGCCCGGGAGTAGTCCGGGACGGTGATCCCCTGGCGCGGCGTCGGCTCGAACCGGGTCCAGCCCACGCCCTCGAAGTACAGCTCCGGCCAGGCGTGCGCATCGCGCATCGACACGTTCACGCTGCCGTCCGCCTGCTTCTCGCCGGGCGTGAAGCCCACCGCCACCCGCGCCGGGATCCCGAGCGAGCGCGACATCGCGGCCATCGAGAAGGCGAAGTGGATGCAGAACCCCTCCTTGTCGGCGAGGAACCGGGCGATGGCCTGCGGCCCCGTGCCCGAGGCCACCTTCGTGTCGTAGCGGAAGCCGCCGTTCACGGCGAAGTAGTCCTGGAGCTTCACCGCCCGCGTGTAGTCGTCCTTCGCGCCCTTCGTCACCTGGCGGGCCGTGTCCGCGACCACCGCCGGCAGGTTGTCGGGAATCTTCGTGTACTCGGCCTTGACGAGCGGATCCGGCTCCGGCGCCGCCTGCAACTGCTCCGCCGTCGGCCGCAGCAGCAGGCTCCGCACGGTGTACACCGCGCCCTGGACGTTCTGGTACCTGTCCCGGCCCAGCTGGTCGCCGACCAGCGTCCGGCCGGCCGGCTCGAACCGCCACTTGCCCGGGATGTCCACGGACGTCGCCGGGTAGGGCATCGGCAGGTAGCGCTGGGCGTACGTGTCGGCCGCCGAGATGCTCGTCCGCACCTCGGTGCCCGTCGCCCGGACCTGCTCGCTCGTCCCCGGCGGGGGCGGCAGCCGCTCCGGCACGTCGGTCAGGGCCCGCCCCGAGGCCTCCCACTTGACGCCGTTGAACTCGTCCAGCGCCAGGATCCGCAGGTACTGCTCGCCGAGCTGCGGGCTGTCCGTGCGGTACTTCAGCACCACCCGGTTGTCCTGGGCGTTGAGGCTGCCCTGGAGGGACACCAGCGGGTTGACCGCCGAGATCGTCCCGCCCACCCCGGTGCCGTCCCCGGTCTCGCCGCCCTGCGCCCCCAGCAGCCCGCCGCCGAGCGCGGGCAGTGCCGCCGGCACCGCCAGTGCGATGCCCAGCGCCACCGCGCCGATCCGCCGCCCGGTGCGTACGGGAGCCAGCGCCCGGCCCGGGCCGGCGCCCGCGCCGACGCCCCCGTACGCCGGACCCGACGAGGCCCGCCCGCTCGGGGCCGCGCCGAAGACCCGGCCCCACTGGGCGAGCCGGTCGCGGCCCTCGGCCAGCAGCAGCAACAGGTAGCCGCAGCCGGCCAGCAGGAAGGAGATCCAGGAGGCTCCGGAGCCGCCGGAGAGCCCCGCGGCGACCGAGTACAGCGCGAGCAGCGGCAGCCCGGAGGCCGCGGCGGTCCGCAGGGTCACCGCCAGCAGGTCCACGAGCAGCCCGATCAGCAGCACCCCGGACAGCAGCAGGAGCCGGATGCCGTCCGTCAGCGGAGCCGGGATCGCGAACTCGCCGACGTCCTGGATGCCCCGCTGGAACAGGGCGCCGAAGTCCGTCACCAGGTAGGCCATCGGCCCGGACCCGGTGGACTCCCCCTTGCCCGCGAACAGGAACATCAGCACCAGCAGCGACACCAGTACCTGCGAGGCCACGGTCAGCGTGCGCCCCAGCGGCACGCGCCGGGCCCCGGCCCCCACCGCGCTCTGCACGGCCAGCAGGACCCCCGCCTCCAGCACCCAGACCGAGGAGTCCACCAGCGCGGCCAGCGACCACGAGGTGAGCAGCGTCGCCAGCATCGCGAAGAGCGTCACGCGCGCCCGCCCGCTCATCCCCAACCTCCGGAGGTACCCGTGCCGAGCGGAGCGTTCCCGGCCTGCCGCCACAGCTCCCCGAACGCCACCCCGGGCGGCGCGGCCAGCGCCGTCCAGCCCGTGTCGCGCAGCCTGCCCAACCGTTCCTCCACCCGCGAGGGCCCCCCGGTCCACTGACCGGAGTCCAGGACGAAGGCCACCGCCGCCCCGCAGCGCCCGCGCATCTTGGCCGCCACTTCCGTCTGTACGTCGTCCAGGTCTCCGAAGAAGGCGATGAGGAGCCCGTCACCGCCGGCTCCGCCGAAGCCCCCGGCGCCGTGGCCGCCGCCGCTGCGCACGGCGTCGTACGCGCGGGTGAGGCCGGCGCCGTCGGAGTGCCCGACGACCGCGAGGGTGTCCATCATCAGCCCGGCCGCCTCCGCGGACTCCTGCCCTCCGGAAGTGAAGCCGCTGCCGTCGCCGGGCACGGAGGTCCCCGTGTCGGTCAGCAGCCGCACCGAGAAGCCCTGTTCGAGCAGGTGCACCAGGGTGGAGGCGGCCCCGGAGACCGCCCACTCGAACGCGGAGTCCGGTCCGGCGCCCTCGAAGGCGATCCCGCGGGTGTCCAGCAGGACCGTGGCCTTGCTGCGCTGCGGCTGCTCCTCGCGGCGCACCATCAGCTCGCCGTAGCGGGCGGTGGAGCGCCAGTGCACCCGGCGCAGGTCGTCGCCGCGCCGGTACCCGCGCGGGATCACGTCGTCGTCGCCGGCCAGGGCCAGCGAGCGGCGGCTGCCGTCGCCGTAGCCGGAGGTCTCGCCGGTCAGCCGGACCGGGGCCAGCGCCTCGGTGCGCGGGATGACGGTGAGGGTGTCGTAGGTGCTGAACGAGCGGGTCAGCTCGACCAGCCCGAAGGGGTCGGTCAGCCGCAGCTGGAGCGGGCCCAGCGGGTAGCGGCCGCGCAGGTCGGAGCGGACCCGGTAGGAGACCTCGCGGCGCCCGCCGGGCTCGACCCGGTCCAGGACGAAGCGGGGCCGGGGGCCGAGGACGTAGGGCACCCGGTCCTGGAGCATCAGCAGTCCGGTGGGCAGCCGCGAGACGTTCTCCATGCGCAGCTGCACCCGGGCCTCGGAGCCCGCGGGCACCCGCATGGGGGTCAGCCGGCGGCTGCCGGAGACCCGGTGGCGGGTGCGGTGCAGGGCGAGGACGCAGATCAGCGGGAGGACTGCGAGCAGCAGCCCGACCCGGAGCAGTTCTCCCTGGCCGAGCACGTACGCGCACAGGGCGGCGGCCACCCCGGCGGCCAGGAAGGACCGGCCGCGGGTGGTCAGCCCCGCCAGCGAGGCGCGCAGCCCGCCCGTACCCCGGCCCGTGCTCCCGCCGCCGGCGCCGCGCGGGGCACCGGCGCTCATCAGAAGCCCCGGATGCCCGCGCCGGGCGGCATCTCGCCGCGGGCGTGCGCGGCCGGGACGGGGGTGCGCTGGAGGATGTCGTGGACGACCTGCTCGGCGGTGCGCCGGTTCAGCTGGGCCTGCGCGGTGGGCAGCAGCCGGTGCGCGAGGACGGGCGCGGCCAGCGCCTGCACGTCGTCGGGCAGGACGTAGTCCCGGCCGGACAGCGCGGCGGAGGCCTTCACGGCGCGCAGCAGGTGGAGGGTGGCGCGGGGCGAGGCGCCCAGGCGCAGGTCCGGGTGGCTGCGGGTCGCGGAGACCAGGTCGACGACGTAGCGCCGGACGGGCTCGGCGACGTACACCTCGCGGACGGCGTCTATCAGCTTGACGATGTCGTGGGCGTGCGCGACGGCCTGGAGGTCGTCGAGCGGGGAGGTCCCGCCGTGTACGTCGAGCATCTGGAGCTCGGCGTCGGGGCTCGGGTAGCCGACGGAGACGCGGGCCATGAAGCGGTCGCGCTGGGCCTCGGGGAGGGGGTAGGTGCCCTCCATCTCCACCGGGTTCTGGGTGGCGACCACCATGAACGGGCTCGGCAGCGTGTACGTCGTGCCGTCGATGGTGACCTGGCGCTCCTCCATCGACTCCAGCAGGGCGGACTGGGTCTTCGGCGAGGCGCGGTTGATCTCGTCGCCGATGACGATCTGCGCGAAGATCGCGCCCGGCTTGAACTCGAACTCCCGGCGCTGCTGGTCGTAGATGCTGACGCCGGTGATGTCGGAGGGCAGCAGGTCCGGCGTGAACTGGATGCGCTGCACCGAGCAGTCGATGGACTTGGCGAGCGTCTTGGCGAGCATCGTCTTGCCGACGCCGGGGACGTCCTCGATCAGCAGGTGTCCCTCGGCGAGCAGCACGGTCAGCGCGATGCGTACGACCTCGGGCTTGCCCTCGATCACGCTCTCGACGGAGTGGCGCACCCGCTCCGCCGTGCTCGTCAGATCTGCGAGGCTCGCTCGGTCGTCATACGTCGTCACCTGGTTCTCCTCGGCCCTTTCCGCAGGGCCGACGCTCTCGGCGCACTCCGGCCCACCCCGACACGGACGCCGGCCCGGACGGTTTTCCGGGCGGCGTCTTCCCGCATTCTTGACGGCGTTACGGCCTTGTGTCACTCACGAGGCGGGATCGATCTCCCGCAGGAGTCCGGTGTGCACGTCGAAGACGAAGCCTCGCACATCGTCGCGGTGGGGCAGGAAGGGGTTCGTCCGGACCCGCTGCATGGACTGGCGGACGTCCTGGTCCACGTCCCGGAAGGCCTCCACGGCCCAGGCGGGGCGCTGGCCGACCTCGTCCTCCAGCTCGTGCCGGAAGTCCTCGGTCAGGCTTTCGAGGCCGCAGCCGGTGTGGTGGATCAGTATGACGGTGCGGGTGCCGAGGGCCCGCTGGCTGATCGTGAGCGAGCGGATGGTGTCGTCGGTGACCACGCCGCCGGCGTTGCGGATGGTGTGGCAGTCGCCGAGCTCCAGGCCGAGGGCCTTGTGCAGGTCGAGGCGGGCGTCCATACAGGCCACGACGGCCACGTGCAGGACGGGGCGGGCATCCATTCCGGGGTCGGTGAATTCCGCGGCGTACGCCCGGTTCGCCGCGACCAGCCGGTCCGTGACGGAGCCGCCGCTGGATGCCTGGGGGGTGGTCTCTGCGGGCAGGGATGCGGAAGTCGTCATGCATATGACGTTAGTGGTCACCGCTGGTAAAGGGATGGAGTGAGGGTGGACAAAGAACGTCAACCGGCGTTGTTGTGAGCTAACCCACAGGGGTGAGGCGGGGGCGACCATACGGGTGATAAGCGGCTTTTGCGGATTCCGTACGAGCGGGGCGCACGGCGCGCGGGGCGGTTCGTTGACCGCGGCGACCGTTGCACTAAAGTGACGCGAACCGGCCGGAGCCCGGCCCTCACCGGCCGCCCGGCCTCCTGGTAACACTCCGCGTGCGCGGCGCGGCGTATGCCTGCCGCGCCGTTATCTGAGAGGGCGCTTTGACTAGCGAGTCCCGACATGTCCCGGTGATGCTCCAGCGGTGCCTGGACCTGTTGGCCCCGGCGCTGGAGAGGCCCGGGGCCGTCGTCGTCGACTGCACCCTCGGCCTCGGCGGCCACAGCGAGGCCCTGCTGACCCGGTTCCCCGAGGCGCACCTGATCGGCCTCGACCGCGACAAGGAGGCCCTGCGGCTCTCCGGCGAGCGGCTCGCGCCCTTCGGTGACCGCGCCACCCTCGTCCACGCCGTGTACGACGAGCTGCCCGACGTACTGGACCGGCTCGGCATCCCCGCCGTCCAGGGCGTCCTCTTCGACCTCGGCGTCTCCTCCATGCAGCTCGACGAGGCCGACCGCGGGTTCGCGTACGCGCAGGACGCGCCGCTGGACATGCGCATGGACCAGACGACCGGGATGAGCGCCGCCGAGGTGCTCAACACCTATCCGCCGGGCGAGCTCGTACGGATCCTGCGCCAGTACGGCGAGGAGAAGCAGGCCAAGCGGATCGTCTCGGCGGTCGTGCGCGAACGGGAGAAGGAGCCGTTCACGAACAGCGCGCGGCTGGTCGAACTGATCCGCGACGCGCTGCCGCAGGCCGCGAAGCGGACCGGCGGCAACCCTGCCAAGCGGACCTTCCAGGCGCTGCGCATCGAGGTCAACGGCGAGCTGTCGGTCCTGGAGCGGGCGGTCCCGGCCGCCGTGGAGCGGATCGCGGTGGGCGGCCGGATCGCGGTGCTCTCGTACCACTCGCTGGAGGACCGGCTGGTCAAGCAGGTCTTCGCGGCGGGCGCGGCGTCGACGGCGCCGCCGGGGCTGCCGGTGGTGCCGGAGAAGTACCAGCCCAAGCTGAAGCTGCTCACCCGGGGCGCGGAGCTGCCCACGGAGGAGGAGATCGCCGAGAACCGGCGCGCGGCGCCGGCCCGCTTCCGCGGGGTCGAGCGCATCCGGGAGGCGCGGCTGTGAGCAGGGCCGGGGGACTGGGGCGACTGCGGGGCGGCTCCGCGGGGCAGGCGGCGCTGACGCCGTTCGTCCTGCTGGTGGTGGCGTTGCTGGCCGGCGGGCTGATCAGCCTGCTGCTCCTGAACTCGGCGCTCAACCAGGGGTCCTTCCAGCTGAGCAAGCTGAAGAAGGAGACCACGGCGCTCACGGACGAGGAGCAGGCGCTGCAGCGGGACGTGGACGGCTACTCGGCGCCGGACGCCCTGCAGCGGCGGGCGCACGGGCTCGGCCTGGTCCCGGGCGGGAGCCCGGTCTTCATCGGCCCGGACGGCAAGGTGACGGGCACGGCCGCGGTCGCGGAGCCCCCGCCGCCGCCCCCGAGTCCGTCCGCGCCCCCGGCCGGCGCCCCGGCCGCCTCCCCGGGAACGGGCCCGGGCGGCGCGCAGGCGGGTGCCCAGGCCCCGGCGGGCACCCAGGCCTCCGCCCCGGCCGCCGGTCCCGGCCCGGCCCCCGGCGGCCCCCAGGGCACCGGCGGTGCCCCGGGTCCCGCCCAGACCGGCGCCCAGGGCTCCGCTCCGGCGGGCGCCCCGCAGGCCGGGCAGCCCGGGCAGCCCGCGCCGGGTGGTGCCCCCCAGCCCAACCCGACCTCCGGAAGGTGACGTCGTGACGCGGACCCTCCCCCAGCTCCCGCCGGGGGTACCCCCGGCGGGACCCTCCCCCCGCACCGGTCCGTCCGCGGGTCCGGCGCCCCGCACCGCCGCGGCGGTGGGCGCGTGAGCGCCCCCGGCGGGCGGCGGGTGCCCGGGCCCGGCGGCGGTCCGGGGCGTTCGCGCGCCGCCTCGCGGCCCGCCGCCCGGCGGCCCGGCCCCGCGCGGCAGCCGCACACCATCCGGCTCGGCAGCCCCAAGCCGCGGCTGCGGCTCGTCAGCGTCGGGCTGACCCTCGTCATGGTGGCCTTCGTCGTACGGCTGCTCCAGGTGCAGGCCGTCGACGCCTCGGCGTACTCCGCCAAGGCCTCCGAGAACCGCTTCGCCAGCTACACCCTCGCCGCCGAGCGCGGCGAGATCACCGACCGCAAGGGCGTCGCCCTCGCGACCAGCGTCGACGCGTACGACATCACCGCCGACCCGAAGATGTTCACCCCGCAGGACAGCAAGGCCCCGGACGCCCCCGAGCAGGCCGCGGCCCTCCTCGCGCCGATCCTCGGCAAGGACGCCAAGGAGCTGACGGCCCGCCTCAAGACCAAGAACACCCGCTACGTCGTCCTGGCCCGCCGCCAGACCCCGCAGGTCTGGAACCAGATCAAGGACCTCAAGCGGGTCTTCGCCGACAAGGCGGCCGCCGACAAGAAGCACAACGGACCCGGCGCCAACGTCCTGGCCGGCGTGTTCAACGAGGACAGCAGCAAGCGCGTGTACCCCAACGGGGACCTGGCCGCCGGGATACTGGGCTACGTCAACGCCGAGGGCAAGGGCGCCGGCGGCCTGGAGTCCTCCCTCGACAAGAAGCTGGCCGGCAAGGACGGCGCGATCACGTACGCCCAGTCCGGCGGCCGCCGCGTGCCCACGGCCGGCTCCAGCGAGAAGCCCGCCGTACCCGGCGAGGACATCGAGCTGACCATCGACCGCGACATCCAGTGGGCGGCCCAGAGCGCCATCAGCGAGCAGGTCGCCAAGTCCGAGGCCGACCGCGGCTACGTCATCGTCCAGGACACCCGCACCGGCGAGGTGCTGGCCATGGCCAACGCCCCCGGCTTCGACCCCAACGACCTGTCGAAGGCCAGCTCCGCCGCCATGGGCAACGCGGCGCTCCAGGACGTGTACGAGCCCGGCTCCACCGCCAAGGTGATGTCGATGGCCGCCGTGCTGGAGGAGAAGAAGGCCACCCCCGAGACCCACGTCGAGGTCCCCAACCGGCTGCACCGCGGCGACCGGTTGTTCAAGGACGACATCGACCACCCGACCTGGTACCTGACCCTCAACGGGGTCCTCGCCAAGTCCTCCAACATCGGCACCATCCTGGCCACCGGCCAGCTCGGCGCCACCCAGCCCGAGGCCAACCGGGTCCTCTACTCCTACCTGGACAAGTTCGGCATCGGACGGCCCACCGGCCTGAACTACCCGGGGGAGTCCCGCGGCATCCTGGCCCGGCCCGAGGCCTGGTCCACCTCCCAGCAGTACACGATCCCTTTCGGCCAGGGCCTGTCCCTCAACGCCATGCAGGCGGCCTCCGTGTACTCCACGATCGCCAACGGCGGCGTACGCATCGCACCCACGCTGGTCCGCGGCACCAAGGGCCCCGACGGCCGCTTCACCCCGGCCCCGGCCCCCGAGAAGACGACCGTGATCAGCGCGGACACCGCCAAGACCCTGGCCCGGATGCTGGAGTCGGTCGTCGACGACCAGGAGGGCACCGGCACCAAGGCACGCATCCCCGGCTACCGGGTCGGCGGCAAGACCGGCACGTCCAACCGGGTGGATCCGGCCACCGGCCGGTACAAGGGCTACACCGCCTCCTTCGCCGGTTTCGCCCCCGCCGACAACCCGCGGATCACCGTCTACTGCGCCATCCAGAACCCCACCAAGGGCAGCTACTTCGGCGGCCAGATCTGCGGCCCGATCTACAAGAAGGTCATGGAGTTCGCCCTCAAGACCCTCCAGGTCGCCCCGACCGGAACCGCCCCGGCCGGGCTTCCCGTCACCTTCGACGCCGGCCCCCCGCCCGCCACCCAGCCCTCCGCAGCGCCCTCCGCACAGCCCAGCCGGCAGCCCGGCCAGTGACCCGGCGGGCCGGCCGGCCCGCCAGAAATCCGTGAGGCACCATCAGTGACAACGATCACCCCGAAACCCGGGAACCCGTCGGCCGGCGACCACACGGCCGGGCCCTCACTTCGCGAGCGGCCCGCCGCGCCCGGTACGCTCACCGCCGTGCCCCACGCTGATCAGCCCAGAACCGCCCAGAAAGACGCCCCGGCAACGCCGCCGGGAGCGCCCCGGCCCCAGGCCGCCCGCCCGACACCCCTGGGCGAGCTGGCCGACCTGCTGGGTGTGGAAGCCCCCGGCGCGGCCCCCGCGGACACCGCGGCGCAGCCCCCGAGGATCACCGGCATCACGCACGACTCCCGTGCCGTGCGCCCCGGCGACCTGTACGCGGCGCTGCCCGGCGCCAAGCTGCACGGTGCCGATTTTGCCGCCCAGGCGGCCGCCCTCGGCGCCGCGGCCGTGCTGACCGACCCGGCGGGCGCCGAACGCGCGGCCGCCACCGGACTGCCGGTCCTGGCCGTCGCCGACCCGCGCGGCCGGATGGGCGAGCTCGCCGCCACGATCTACGGCCGCCCCGGCGAGGGCCTGCTCCAGATCGGCATCACCGGCACCTCCGGCAAGACCACCACGGCGTACCTCGTCGAGGGCGGTCTGCGCGGCGCCGGACGCTCCACCGGACTGGTCGGCACCGTCGAGATGCGCATCGGCGACGAGCGCATCAAGTCGGAGCGCACCACCCCCGAGGCCACCGACCTCCAGGCCCTGTTCGCGGTCATGCGCGAACGCGGGGTCGAGGCCGTCGCCATGGAGGTCTCCAGCCACGCCCTGGTGCTCGGCCGGGTCGACGGATGCGTCTTCGACGTCGCCGTCTTCAACAACCTGAGCCCGGAGCACATGGAGTTCCACTCGGACATGGAGGACTACTTCCAGGCCAAGGCGCAGCTCTTCACCGAGCGCCGCGCCCGCCTCGGCGTGGTCAACATGGACGACGAGTACGGCCGCCGCCTCGCCAAGGAGGCCACGATCCCGGTGGTCACCTTCTCCGCCGAGGGCGACCGGGCCGCCGACTGGCGCGCCGAGGACGTCGTGTTCGGGCACATGGACTCCACGCTGACCGTGGTCGGCCCCGAGGGGCAGCGCGTACGGGCCACGGCCCCGCTGCCCGGCCCGTTCAACGTCGCCAACACCGTCGCCGCGATCGTCACGCTCGCCGCCGCCGGCCTCGACCCGCAGACCGCCGCCGACGGCGTCGCCGCGGTCCCCGGGGTCCCCGGCCGGCTGGAGCGGGTGGACGCGGGCCAGCCGTACCTGGCCGTCGTCGACTACGCGCACAAGACGGACGCCGTCGAATCGGTGCTCCGGGCGCTGCGCGAGGTCACCACCGGCAAGCTGCACATCGTGCTCGGCTGCGGCGGCGACCGCGACACCACCAAGCGCGCCCCGATGGGCGCCGCCGCGGCCCGCTTCGCCGACACCGCCGTCCTGACCTCCGACAACCCGCGCTCCGAGGACCCCCTCGCGATCCTCGCCGCGATGTTCGGGGGCGCCGTCTCCGTACCGGCCGAAGAGCGCGGCACCGTCCTCGTCGACGCCGACCGGGCCGCGGCCATCGCCGCCGCCGTCGCGCGGGCCGAGCCCGGAGACACCGTGCTGGTGGCGGGCAAGGGACACGAGCAGGGCCAGGAGACGGCGGGCGTCGTACGGCCCTTCGACGACCGTGCGGTGCTCCGCGCCGCGATCGAACGCCAGCAAGGCAGCAACGTCCGACAGGCCGAGGTGAACCAGTGATCGCCCTTTCCCTCGCCGAGATCGCCGACATCACCGGCGGGCGGCCCCACGACATACCGGATCCGTCCGTGCGGATCACCGGGCCCGTGGTCATCGACTCCCGCCAGGTGGAGGCCGGCAGCCTGTTCGCCGCGTTCGCCGGCGAGCACGTCGACGGCCACGACTACGCCGAGCGCGCGGTCGCCTCCGGAGCCGCGGCCGTTCTCGCCGCCCGGCCCGTCGGCGTACCCGCGATCGTCGTCGCCGACGTCGAGAAGGCCCTGGGCGCCCTCGCCCGGGCCGTCGTCGAGCGCCTCGGCACCGATGTGGTGGCCCTGACCGGCTCCGCCGGCAAGACCTCCACCAAGGACCTCATCGCCCAGGTGCTCCAGACCCACGCACCCACCGTGTGGACCCCGGGCTCCCTCAACAACGAGATCGGCCTGCCGCTCACCGCGCTGCGTGCCACGGAGGAAACCCGGCACCTGGTACTGGAGATGGGCGCCCGCGGCATCGGGCACATCGACTACCTCACCGGTCTGACCCCGCCGCGCATCGGACTCGTCCTCAACGTCGGGACCGCCCACATCGGCGAGTTCGGCGGCCGCGAGCAGATCGCCCGGGCCAAGGGCGAGCTCGTCGAGGCCCTCCCCGCCGAAGCCGACGGCGGAGTGGCGGTCCTCAACGCCGACGATCCGCTGGTGCGCGCGATGTCCTCCCGGACGAAGGCCCGTACGGTGCTGTTCGGCGAGGCCGACGAAGCCGACGTACGGGCCACGGAAGTCCGCATGACACCGGCAGGACAGCCCTCCTTCACACTCCACACACCCACCGGGTGCGGCGAAGTGACCTTGCGCCTGTACGGTGAGCACCACGTGTCGAACGCGCTCGCCGCGGCCGCCGTCGCCCATGTACTGGGCATGTCCGTCGAGGAGATCGCCACCGCGCTCTCCGGAGCGGGCACCTTGTCCCGGTGGCGGATGGAGGTCACCGAGCGGGCGGACGGCGTGACGATCGTCAACGACGCCTACAACGCGAATCCCGAGTCCATGAGGGCCGCACTGCGCGCGCTTGCCGCGATGGGCGGCGCGGCCAGGGCCGACGGGGGACGTACGTGGGCGGTGCTCGGTCCCATGGCCGAGCTCGGGGACGCATCGTTGGCCGAGCACGACGCGGTGGGGCGGCTTGCCGTCCGGCTCAACGTGAGCAAGCTCGTCGCAGTCGGGGGCAGGGAAGCGTCCTGGCTGCAACTGGGCGCATATAACGAGGGTTCGTGGGGTGAGGAGTCGGTGGTCGTGTCCGACGCGCAGGCGGCGATCGACCTGTTGCGCAGTGAACTGCGCCCGGGTGACGTCGTGCTGGTGAAGGCTTCCAGGTCGGTCGGCCTGGAGCGGGTCGCTCTGGCTCTGTTGTCCGGTGAGGGCGAGGTCGCCGACCGATGAGGCAGATCCTCTTCGCCGGTGTCATCGGCATGTTCCTGACCGTGGTCGGCACTCCGCTGCTGATCAAGCTGCTGGCCCGGAAGGGCTACGGCCAGTTCATCCGCGACGACGGCCCCCGCGGCCACGCCGGGAAGAAGGGCACGCCCACCATGGGCGGCATCTCCTTCATCCTGGCGACGATCATCGCGTACGGCCTGACGAAGGTGATCACGGGCAGTCAGCCCACCTTCTCCGGCGTGCTGGTGCTTTTCCTGATGGCCGGCATGGGCCTGGTGGGCTACCTCGACGACTACATCAAGATCGTCAAGCGTCGCTCGCTCGGCCTGCGGGCCAAGGCCAAGATGGCCGGCCAGCTGATCGTCGGCATCGCCTTCGCCGTGCTCGCGCTGCAGTTCAAGGACGCCCGCGGCAACGCCCCGGCCTCCACCAAGCTGTCCTTCGTCACGGACTTCGGCTGGTCGATCGGCCCGGTGCTGTTCGTGGTCTGGGCGCTGTTCATGATCCTGGCGATGTCCAACGGCGTGAACCTGACGGACGGCCTGGACGGTCTGGCCACCGGCGCCGCGGTGATGGTCTTCGGCGCGTACACCTTCATCGGCGTCTGGCAGTTCCAGGAGTCGTGCGCCAACGCGCAGACCCTGACGAACCCCAACGCCTGCTTCGAGGTGCGAGATCCGCTGGACCTCGCCATCGTCGCCTCGGCGCTGATGGGCGCCTGCTTCGGCTTCCTGTGGTGGAACACCTCGCCCGCCAAGATCTTCATGGGTGACACCGGCTCGCTGGCCCTCGGTGGTGCCCTTGCCGGTCTCGCGATCTGCTCCCGCACGGAGTTCCTGATCGCCCTCCTCGGCGGCCTCTTCGTCCTCATCACCATGTCGGTCGTCATCCAGGTCGGCTCCTTCAAGCTGACCGGGAAGCGCGTCTTCCGGATGGCCCCGCTCCAGCACCACTTCGAACTGAAGGGGTGGTCCGAGGTCCTGGTGGTGGTCCGGTTCTGGATCATCCAGGGCATGTGCGTGATCGTGGGTCTCGGACTCTTCTACGCGGGATGGGCAGCGGACAAGTGACGTCCTGGCAGGGCAAGAACATCACCGTCGCCGGTCTCGGCGTGAGCGGCATCAGTGCCGCCCGCGCCCTGGCCGGCCTCGGCGCTTCGGTGACCGTCGTCGACGGCGGAGACGGCGAGGGCCACCGGGCCCGCGCCGCCGAACTCGGCGAGCTGGGCATCTCGGTACGGCTCGCGGACGCCGAGACGCTGCCCGAGGGCACCGACCTGGTGGTGACCTCGCCCGGCTGGAAGCCGGAAAGCCCGCTCTTCGCGGCCGCCGCGGCGGCCGGCGTCGAGGTCGTCGGTGACGTCGAGATCGCCTGGCAGCTGCGCGGCCCGGACGCGGCCCCCTGGCTGGCGATCACCGGAACCAACGGCAAGACCACCACCACCCAGATGCTCGCGTCGATCCTGAAGGCGGCGGGCCTGAAGACCGCGGCCGTCGGCAACATCGGCACCCCCATCGTCGACGTGGTGCTCGGCGAGGAGAAGTACGACGTGCTCGCCGTCGAGCTCTCCAGCTACCAGCTGCACTGGGCGCCCTCGCTGCGCGCCCACTCGGCGGCCGTGCTCAACCTGGCCCCGGACCACCTCGACTGGCACGGCACGATGGAGGCGTACGCCGCCGACAAGGGCCGCATCTACGAGGGCAACACCGTCGCCTGCGTCTACAACGTCGCCGACCCGGCCACGGAGAAGCTCGTCGAGAACGCCGACGTCGAAGAGGGCTGCCGGGCGATCGGCTTCACCCTCGGCGCCCCGGGCCCCTCCATGCTCGGCGTCGTCGACGGCATCCTCGTCGACCGCGCCTTCGTGGAGAACCGGCAGAAGAACGCCCAGGAGCTCGCCGAGGTCAAGGACGTCAACCCGCCGGCCCCGCACAACATCGCCAACGCGCTCGCCGCGGCGGCCCTGGCCCGCGCCTTCGGCGTCGAGCCGCGCGCGGTCCGCGACGGGCTGCGCGACTTCCGCCCCGACGCGCACCGCGTCGCGTTCGTGGACGAGGTCGCGGGGGTCACGTACATCGACGACTCCAAGGCGACCAACACGCACGCCGCGGAGGCCTCCCTGGCGGCCTTCGAGCCCGTCGTGTGGATCGCCGGCGGCCTCGCCAAGGGCGCCACCTTCGACGAGCTCGTGCAGAAGTCCGCGAAGCGGATGCGCGCCGCGGTGCTGATCGGCG
Source organism: Streptomyces sp. NPDC002181 (assembly GCF_042890485.1). Lineage (NCBI taxonomy): Bacteria > Bacillati > Actinomycetota > Actinomycetes > Kitasatosporales > Streptomycetaceae > Streptomyces > Streptomyces sp. NPDC002181. The sequence continues at coordinate 266,020 of NZ_JBIASC010000009.1, forward strand.
CCGACCGGGCGCTGATCGCCGAGGCGCTGGCGCGACACGCCCCCGAGGTCCCGGTCGTCGACCTCGACCGGACCGACACTGGGGCGATGCTCGCGGCGGTCCGGGAGGCGGCCCGGCTCGCAGAGCCCGGCGACACGGTTCTGCTGGCCCCGGCCTGTGCCTCGATGGACATGTTCGCGAACTACAACAAGCGCGGGGACGCATTCGCGGACGCGGTGCGCGAGCTGGCCGCCGAGAGCGCGTAGGTCCGGCCGGCCCGGCTTCAGGTCGGCGAGTCCTCCCCGACCGGCTGCTCGCCTCGTACGAGTGGAGGGGAAGGTCACACATGCCGGCCAAGCAAGTGCTGCCGGGACGGCGGCCGTCCGCCGTGAAGGCCGCCAAGTCCGTGAGCGGCGCCAAGTCCGCCAGGACGGTCAAGGCGCAGGGCCGCAGGCGTCCGGCCTCCGGCGGGCAGCGGCCCGCCGGGCGCGGGCCGCTGGAGCGGCTGCGGCGTACGCAGCGGCAGCTGCGCAAGGCCTGGGACCGCCCCCTCACCGCGTATTACCTGATTTTCGGCAGCTCGCTGCTCATCACCGTGCTCGGCCTGGTGATGGTCTACTCGGCCTCGATGATCAAGGCGCTCCAGCTGGGCCTGGGCGACGCGTACTTCTTCAAGAAGCAGTTCCTGGCCGCCCTGATCGGCACCGGACTGCTGCTCGTCGCCTCCCGGATGCCCGTGAAACTGCACCGGGCGCTGTCGTACCCCGTGCTCGCGGGAACCCTGTTCCTCATGGTCCTGGTGCAGGTCCCCGGGATAGGGGTGTCGATCAACGGCAACCAGAATTGGATCTCCCTTGGCGGTCCGTTCATGCTCCAGCCCAGTGAGTTCGGCAAGCTGGCCCTGATCCTCTGGGGCGCCGACCTGCTGGCCCGCAAGGGCGACAAGGAGCTGCTGAGCCAGTGGAAGCACCTTCTGGTGCCGCTGGTCCCGGTCGCCTTCCTGCTGCTCGGGCTGATCATGCTGGGCGGGGACATGGGCACCGCGATGATCCTCGGGGCCATCCTGTTCGGCCTGCTGTGGCTGGCGGGAGCCCCGACGCGGATGTTCGTGGCGGTGCTCGCCTTCGCGGGTGTGATCGTCGCGCTGCTGATCAAGACCAGTCCGCACCGGATGGACCGGCTCGCCTGCCTCGGTGCGACGGATCCCGGCAGGAACGACCTGTGCTGGCAGGCCGTGCACGGGATCTATGCCCTCGCATCGGGCGGATGGTTCGGTTCCGGTTTGGGTGCCAGTGTGGAAAAATGGGGACAACTACCCGAGGCCCACACCGACTTCATCTTCGCCATCACCGGGGAGGAACTGGGTCTGGCGGGGACGCTGTCGGTACTCGCCCTGTTCGCGGCTCTAGGCTATGCGGGTATCCGCGTGGCCGGACGCACGGAGGACTCCTTCGTACGGTATGCCGCGGGAGGCGTGACCACCTGGATCACGGCGCAGGCCGTGATCAACATCGGTGCGGTGCTCGGTCTGCTGCCGATCGCCGGAGTCCCGCTCCCGCTGTTCTCGTACGGGGGGTCCGCGCTGCTGCCGACCATGTTCGCGGTCGGACTGCTCATCGCCTTCGCGCGCGAGGAGCCGGCGGCGCGCGCGGCGCTCGCGATGCGCCAGCCGAAGACCGGCTGGAAGCGGACCGGGCAGAGATGGAAGTCGATGAGACGGAGCGTCAAGAGGCGTCCGTCCGGAGAGCGGTGAATTTCGGTGCATGTCGTACTCGCCGGTGGGGGGACCGCCGGCCACATCGAGCCGGCGCTCGCCCTCGCGGACGCCCTGCGCAGGCAGGACCCTTCCGTGGGCATCACCGCCCTCGGCACGGAGCGCGGGCTCGAAACCCGCCTCGTGCCCGAGCGCGGCTATGAGCTGGGACTGATCCCGGCCGTCCCGCTGCCCCGCAAGCCCACTCCCGAGCTCATCACCGTCCCCGGGCGGCTGCGCGGGACGATCAAGGCCGCAGAGGAGATCCTGGAGCGCACCAAGGCCGACTGCGTCGTCGGCTTCGGCGGCTACGTGGCCCTGCCCGGCTACCTCGCCGCCAAGCGGCTCGGGGTGCCGATCATCGTCCACGAGGCCAACGCCAGGCCTGGACTGGCCAATAAGATCGGCTCCCGCTACGCGCACGCCGTCGCGGTCTCCACCCCCGACAGCAAGCTGCGCGGCGCCCGCTACGTGGGCATTCCGCTGCGCCGCTCCATCTCCACCCTGGACCGGGCCGCGGCCCGCCCGGAGGCGCGCGCCGCCTTCGGCCTGGACCCGAACCTGCCGACCCTGCTGGTCTCCGGCGGCTCGCAGGGCGCCCGGCGCCTCAACGAGACCATCCAGCAGGTCGCTCCCACCCTCCAGCGCTCCGGGATCCAGATCCTGCACGCGGTCGGCCCCAAGAACGAACTGCCGCGTGTCGACAACATGCCCGGGATGCCGCCGTATGTGCCGGTACCGTACGTGGACCGGATGGATCTCGCGTACGCCGCCGCCGACATGATGCTGTGCCGCGCGGGCGCGATGACCGTCGCCGAACTCTCCGCCGTCGGGCTGCCGGCCGCGTACGTCCCGTTGCCGATCGGCAACGGCGAACAGCGGCTCAACGCCCAGCCGGTGGTCAAGGCCGGCGGCGGCCTGCTCGTCGACGACGCGGAGCTGACGCCCGAATGGGTGCTCAGCCAGGTGCTCCCGGTGCTCGCCGACCCGCACCGCCTGTACGAGATGTCCCGCGCCGCCGCCGAGTTCGGCCGCCGCGACGCCGACGACCTGCTCGTCGCGATGGTGTACGAGGCGATCGCCGCACACAGGAACCGCTAGCGCAGGAGGCACAGGAGTGGCCGGAGCGACGACCGCACAGCGCGGCAACCCCGGGTCCGCCCGGAAGGGCAAGGGCTCCGGCTCTCCCAAGCCGTCCAAGCCGCCCAAGCGGCCCAGGTCGTCGGGGCCGTCAGGCGGGACGGGCCCGCAGGGCCCCGGTGTCCGGCGCCTCGTCGGGCGTCTGCGGCACCGGGGCCCCGTGCTGCTCGTCCTCCTCGCCGCCCTCCTCCTCGCCGGGGGCGGCAGCTGGGTGCTCTACGGCTCCTCCTGGCTCCGCGTCGAGAAGGTGACCGCGAGCGGGACCCTGGTGCTGACACCCGAGCAGGTGCTGGCCGCCGCGGCCGTACCGGTCGGGGCGCCGCTCGTGACCGTGGACACCGACGAGATCGCGGGCCGCGTCCGCGGCCGGCTGCCCCGCGTCGACTCGGTCGACGTGGTGCGGGCCTGGCCGCACGGGATCGGGCTGAAAGTGACGGAGCGCAAACCCGTCCTGCTCATCAAAAAGGACGCCAAGTTCGTGGAAGTGGACGCTTCGGGTGTGCGATTCGACACGACCGCGAAAGCTCCCGCGGGCGTTCCGGTCCTCGAATTGTCAGCGGCGCAGTCGCCGAGCGGCCGCCGCTTCGACGAGGAGCGGCTGCTGCACGAGGCCGTGGGCGTCGCCGGAGACCTCCCCGAGACGGTCGCCAAGGAGACCGTGCAGGTCAGGGTGGGCTCGTACGACTCGGTCGTACTGGAGTTGACCCGCGGGCGGACCGTGGTCTGGGGCAGCGGCGAGCAGGGCGAGGCGAAGGGGCGCGCGCTGACGGCGCTGCTGAAAGCCGCGCCCAAGGCTGACCACTTTGACGTGAGCGTCCCCACCGCCCCTGCGGTGTCCGGGAGTTGACGTCGGGTCGAACAGCGACGCACCCTGGTTGGCCACCGATACGGGTGATCACATAGGGTGAAAAGAAAAACGGGAGGTTCGGCGTGTTCGTTGAACACGCGCTACTTGTCGACTTAGTGTCCTGTTCGGAAGAGTCCAGGGAACAGGCACACACTTAACCCTAAACTTCAGGGTTAGGGTTTGGGTCGGCGCGTTCGGACCGTCCCACATTTCGGCATCAGTCGTCGCAACGCAGGCCCGCGAGGCGGCGACACGTAACTCGAGGCGAGAGGCCTTCGACGTGGCAGCACCGCAGAACTACCTCGCAGTCATCAAGGTCATCGGTGTCGGCGGCGGTGGTGTCAATGCCATCAACCGAATGATCGAGGTCGGTCTCAAGGGCGTCGAGTTCATCGCCATCAACACGGACGCCCAGGCGCTGTTGATGAGCGACGCCGACGTCAAGCTCGACGTCGGCCGTGAACTCACCCGGGGCCTCGGCGCCGGCGCCAACCCGGCAGTCGGTCGCAAGGCGGCAGAGGACCACCGCGAGGAGATCGAGGAGGTCCTCAAGGGGGCCGACATGGTCTTCGTCACCGCCGGCGAGGGCGGCGGCACCGGCACCGGCGGCGCACCCGTCGTCGCCAACATCGCGCGCTCGCTCGGCGCCCTGACGATCGGTGTGGTCACCCGGCCGTTCACCTTCGAGGGCCGGCGCCGCGCGAACCAGGCGGAGGACGGCATCGCCGAGCTCCGCGAAGAGGTCGACACCCTCATCGTCATCCCCAACGACCGACTGCTGTCCATCTCGGACCGCCAGGTCTCGGTCCTGGACGCCTTCAAGTCGGCCGACCAGGTCCTGCTCTCGGGCGTTCAGGGCATCACCGACCTCATCACCACCCCGGGTCTGATCAACCTCGACTTCGCGGACGTCAAGTCCGTCATGTCCGAGGCGGGCTCGGCCCTCATGGGCATCGGCTCGGCCCGCGGCGACGACCGCGCGGTGGCCGCCGCCGAGATGGCGATCTCCTCGCCGCTGCTGGAGGCGTCCATCGACGGCGCCCGCGGTGTGCTGCTCTCCATCTCCGGTGGCTCCGACCTCGGTCTCTTCGAGATCAACGAGGCCGCGCAGCTGGTCAGCGAGGCCGCCCACCCCGAGGCGAACATCATCTTCGGCGCCGTCATCGACGACGCGCTCGGCGACGAGGTACGGGTCACCGTCATCGCCGCCGGCTTCGACGGCGGACAGCCCCCGGCCCGCCGGGACAACGTCATCGGTGCCGCGTCCACCAAGCGCGAGGAGCCGGCCCCGGCGCCGGTCCGCGCGGCCGAGCCGGCCCGCCCGGCCTTCGGCGGACTGGGTTCGGTCACCCCGCGCGAGGAGCCCCCGGCCCCGGTCGAGGCGGCTCCGATCGAGACCGCGGCCCCCGCGCCCCAGGTCCCGACGGCCCGGCCGTACCAGGACAGCCCGGCCGAGGAGCTGGATGTCCCGGACTTCTTGAAGTGACGCTGGACCAGTACGACGAGAGCGGCGCCCGCTTCGCCTTCACCGACCGGTGGGGCGGGGTGAGCGCCGTTCCGTACGAGGAGCTCAATCTCGGCGGCGCGGTCGGAGACGACCCCACCGCCGTTCTCGCGAACAGGGCGGCCGCCGCCGGAGCCCTGGGCATCGAGCCGGACCACGTGGTCTGGATGAACCAGGTCCACGGCCGTGACGTGGCGGTGGCCCCCGGACCCTGGGGCGCCGCCGCCGACGTCCCGGCGGTGGACGCGGTGGTGACCGCACGCCGGGGGCTCGCCCTCGCGGTGCTCACCGCGGACTGCACCCCGGTCCTGCTGGCCGACCCGGTCGCGGGCGTCGCGGGCGCGGCCCACGCGGGGAGGCCCGGACTGGTCGCCGGAGTGGTGCCCGCCGCCGTGGAGGCGATGGTCGCCCTCGGCGCCGAACCAGGCCGGATCATCGCCCGTACCGGCCCCGCGATCTGCGGGCGCTGCTACGAGGTGCCGGCCGAGATGCGGGCGGCGGTCGCCGGGGAGGTGCCGGCCGCCTACGGCGAGACGAGTTGGGGGACCCCGTCCGTCGACGTGGTCGCCGGGGTGCACGCACAGCTCGCGGAGGCGGGGGTGGTGAACCGGCACCGTTCGCCGGTCTGCACACTGGAGTCGCGGGACCACTACTCGTACCGCCGCGACCGGGTGACCGGGCGGCTTGCCGGATATGTCTGGTTGACGGAGCTTGACCGGGGGGCGACCCCCGGACTCCCGGGGGAAAAGAAGAATGACGGACCGTAAGACGGAACTCGCGGAGAACCTCGCGCGGGTGGAGGAACGCATCTCGTCCGCCTGCGCGGCCGCGGGACGCGCGCGGGACGAGGTGACGCTCATCGTCGTCACCAAGACCTACCCCGCGAGCGACGTACGACTGCTGGCGGACCTGGGGGTCCGTCATGTGGCGGAGAATCGTGACCAGGACGCCGCCCCCAAGGCCGCGGCCTGCGCGGATCTGCCGCTCACCTGGCACTTCGTGGGCCAGTTGCAGACGAACAAAGTCCGTTCCGTGGCGGGATACGCGCACGTCGTGCAGTCCGTCGACCGGCCCCGGCTGGTCACGGCGCTCTCGGCGGCCGCCGAGGGGGCCGGGCGCGAACTCGGCTGCCTCGTGCAGATCGCCCTCGACGCGGAATCGGGGGAGCGCGGCACCCGCGGCGGCGCGGCTCCCGAGCAGCTCGCCGAACTCGCGGACCTCCTCGCCGGGGCGCCCGGACTGCGGATCGACGGGCTGATGACCGTCGCCCCGCTGGCCGGGCCCTACGCGGGACGCGAACAGGCGGCCTTCGAGCGGCTGGTGGAATTGTCATCCCGCCTGCGCGCGGACCATCCGACTGCCACGATGGTGTCGGCCGGGATGAGCGCAGACCTGGAACAGGCCGTTGCGGCCGGTGCGACACATGTACGCGTCGGCACTGCGGTACTCGGCGCGAGACCCCGGCTCGGGTAACGTCGCGAAGAAAGTCGGACCACAGCAGAAAATATGGTCATTCCCGCTGACGGGCGGACAGACCACGTGGATCGCGGGCAGTTGGTGACTTTGGTGACACAGCGACACCTGCGACAGGGCGATCCACCACAGAGCGGAGGATTCAGAGAATGGCCGGCGCGATGCGCAAGATGGCGGTCTACCTCGGCCTCGTGGAGGACGACCGGTACGACAACCCGGGGTACGACCCCGACGACGAGTTCGAGCCCGAGCCGGAACCGGAGCGGGACCGCCGGCGCCAGCAGCCCGTGCACCAACCGCCCGTAACGGACGAACCGGTACGAGTTGCCCAGCCTCCCGCGCAACGGGAACCCATCCCATTGCCGGTAGAAAACGGACGTCCTGCGCGAATTGCCCCCGTGGCATCCATCACACCTGAACGCTCGAACCTGGAGAAGAACGCCCCCGTGATCATGCCCAAGGTCGTCTCCGAGCGGGAGCCGTACCGCATCACGACGCTGCACCCCCGGACCTACAACGAGGCCCGTACCATCGGGGAACACTTCCGTGAGGGCACTCCGGTGATCATGAACCTCACGGAGATGGACGACACGGATGCGAAGCGACTTGTCGACTTTGCCGCCGGCCTCGTCTTCGGCCTGCACGGCAGCATTGAACGCGTGACACAGAAGGTGTTCCTGCTGTCGCCTGCTAACGTCGATGTCACGGCGGAGGACAAGGCCCGCATCGCGGAGGGCGGGTTCTTCAACCAAAGCTAGACCGATCCGTCAGACACGGGGCCGGGGACTGAGCGAGAGCAGGGGAGAGGGAAGCGCGGGATGGGCGTCGCACTGCAGGTGGTCTACATCGCGCTGATGTGCTTCCTTATCGTGCTGATCTTCCGACTGGTGATGGACTACGTCTTCCAGTTCGCACGTTCATGGACTCCGGGCAAGGCGATGGTGGTCGTCCTTGAGGCCACCTACACTGTCACCGATCCACCGCTCAAGCTTCTCCGGCGTTTCATTCCGCCGTTGCGTCTCGGGGGCGTGGCACTCGACCTGTCCTTCTTCGTTCTGATGATCATCGTTTACATCCTCATCAGTTTCGTGAGCACCGCTGCGAGAAGCGTGTGAACGATGAGCTTCCCCGTGAGCGCGGGGACAGTCCCGATACGGTCCTGCCGACTGCCGACGACTACGTAGAGGTGAAGAAGACATGCCGCTGACTCCCGAGGACGTGCGGAACAAGCAGTTCACGACCGTCCGCCTCCGAGAAGGCTATGACGAGGACGAGGTCGATGCCTTCCTCGACGAGGTCGAGTCCGAACTGACGCGCCTGCTGCGCGAGAACGAGGACCTGCGCGCCAAGCTGGCCGCCGCCACGCGCGCCGCCGCGCAGAACCAGCAGCAGCAGGGCATGCGCAAGCCCGAACCCCAGGACCAGCGCGGCCCCGGAGGCCCCGGCGCCCCCGTGCCCGCCGCCATATCCGGCCCGCCGGCTCAGCAGGGCCCGCCGCAGATGGGTCCGCCCCAGCTGCCGGGTGGCCAGCCGCAGCTTCCGGCCGGTCCCGGCGGACACGGACCGCAGGGTCCGGGCGGCCCGGGTCCGATGGGTGGCCCCATGCACACCATGGGCGGCCAGCAGCAGATGGGCCAGCAGGGCATGGGCCAGCAGCCGATGGGCCAGCAGGGCATGGGCCAGCAGTCCATGGGCGGCCAGAACCCGCTCGGCCAGCAGATGCAGCCCATGGGCCAGCAGATGCAGCCGATGGGGCAGCAGATGCAGCCCATGGGTCAGCCGATGCAGCAGATGCAGCAGCCGCAGCTCCCGCAGCAGGGCCCCGGTGGCGACAGCGCCGCCCGCGTCCTGTCGCTGGCGCAGCAGACCGCCGACCAGGCGATCGCGGAGGCCCGCTCCGAGGCCAACAAGATCGTCGGCGAGGCCCGCAGCCGCGCCGAGGGCCTGGAGCGGGACGCCCGCGCCAAGGCCGACGCGCTGGAGCGGGACGCGCAGGAGAAGCACCGCGTCGCGATGGGCTCCCTGGAGTCCGCCCGCGCCACGCTGGAGCGCAAGGTCGAGGACCTGCGGGGCTTCGAGCGTGAGTACCGTACGCGCCTGAAGTCCTACCTGGAGTCGCAGCTGCGCCAGCTGGAGACCCAGGCGGACGACTCCCTGGCCCCGCCGCGCAACCCGGCCGGCCCGGCGCTCCCGCCGTCGCCGACCCCCTCGATGGCTCCGGCCGGAGCCATGGGCCACGCGATGAGCAACCCGTCGATGGGCGGCCCTTCGCCCATGGGCGGTCCCTCCTCGATGGGCGGCCCGTCCCCGATGGGCGGCCCCTCGTACGGTGGCCAGCAGCAGATGTCCCCCGCGATGACGCAGCCGATGGCTCCGGTGCGGCCGACCGCGCCGCAGCCGATGCAGGCGCCGTCGCCGATGCGCGGCTTCCTGATCGACGAGGACGACAACTAGGCGGTACGCCCTCTGCGGCGCCGTCGGCAGTCACGGGCCGGGCCCGGTTCCCCCACGGGGGTACCGGGCCCGGCCCGTTTTCCGGCCAGGGCTAGAGTGGCCCGGCGCGCGGTGGGCCGGTAGCGCAGAGGTCGTCGCGCCATTCTCCGCAGGAGGGAAGACGCCGGTTCGAATCCGGTTCGGCCCACCGCGTGTGCGGAACGACGAACGGCGCCTCCCGGGACGGGGGCGCCGTTCGCTTCTTCCCGCTCGGTTACGCCTTGCGGAGGCGGAACGTCAGGCCGAGGGACTCGTCCGTGAACGGGTCGCCGTACGTGGTGTCGGCCTCGCCCGCGGCGTAGTCCGTCGACAGGACCTCGTCCGCGATCAGCGAAGCGTGGTCGGTCAGGGCCGTCACGACCTCCGGGTCCGAGGAGGACCAGCGCAGGGCGATGCGGTCCGCGACGTCCAGGCCGGAGTTCTTGCGGGCCTCCTGGATCAGGCGGATCGCGTCACGGGCCAGGCCCGCCAGCCGCAGCTCCGGAGTGATCTCCAGGTCCAGGGCCACCGTCGCGCCGGAGTCGGACGCCACCGACCAGCCCTCGCGCGGGGTCTCGGTGATGATGACCTCCTCGGGCGAGAGGGAGATCTCCTCGCCGTTCAGCGAGATCACCGCGGAGCCGGACCGCAGCGCCAGCGACAGCGCCGCCGCGTCGGCCGCCGCCACCGCCTTCGCCACGTCCTGCACGCCCTTGCCGAAGCGCTTGCCCAGTGCCCGGAAGTTCGCCTTCGCCGTCGTGTCGACCAGCGAGCCGCCGACCTCCGACAGGGAGGCCAGGGAGGAGACGTTCAGCTCCTCCGTGATCTGGGCCTGGAGCTCCGCCGACAGTGCGTCGAAGCCCGCCGCGCCGACCAGGGCCCGGGAGAGCGGCTGGCGGGTCTTGACGCCCGACTCGGCACGCGTCGCGCGCCCCAGCTCCACCAGACGCCGGACCAGCAGCATCTGCTGCGAGAGCGTCGGGTCGATCGCCGCCGTGTCCGCCTGCGGCCAGGAGGAGAGGTGCACCGACTCGGGCGCCTCCGGGGTGACCGGGACGACCATGTCCTGCCAGACCCGCTCCGTGATGAACGGGGTGAGGGGGGCGAGCAGGCGGGTGACCGTCTCCACCACGTCGTGCAGGGTGCGCAGCGCGGCCGCGTCGCCCTGCCAGAAGCGGCGGCGCGAGCGGCGCACGTACCAGTTGGACAGGTCGTCCACGAAGGCGGACAGCAGCTTGCCGGCGCGCTGGGTGTCGTACGACTCCATCGCCTCGGTGACCTCGACGACGAGGGCGTTCAGCTCCGAGAGCAGCCAGCGGTCCAGGACCGTGCGGTCCGCCGGGGCCGGGTCGGCCGCCGACGGGGCCCAGTTCGACGTACGGGCGTACAGCGCCTGGAAGGCGACCGTGTTCCAGTACGTGAGGAGGGTCTTGCGGACGACCTCCTGGATCGTGCCGTGGCCCACGCGCCGCGCCGCCCACGGGGAGCCGCCGGCCGCCATGAACCAGCGCACCGCGTCCGCGCCGTGCTGGTCCATGAGCGGGATGGGCTGGAGGATGTTGCCCAGGTGCTTGGACATCTTGCGGCCGTCCTCGGCGAGGATGTGGCCCAGGCAGACCACGTTCTCGTAAGAGGACTTGTCGAAGACGAGCGTGCCGACCGCCATCAGCGTGTAGAACCAGCCGCGGGTCTGGTCGATGGCCTCCGAGATGAACTGCGCCGGGTAGCGCTTCTCGAAGATCTCCTTGTTCTTGTACGGGTAGCCCCACTGCGCGAACGGCATCGAGCCCGAGTCGTACCAGGCGTCGATGACCTCGGGTACGCGCACGGCCTCCAGCGAGCAGCCCTCGTGGGTGCAGGTGAAGGTGACGTCGTCGATGTACGGGCGGTGCGGGTCCAGGGCCGAGAGGTCCGTGCCCGTCAGCTCGCCCAGCTCCGCGCGGGAACCGATGCACGTGAGGTGGTTCTCCTCGCAGCGCCAGATCGGCAGCGGGGTGCCCCAGTAGCGGTTGCGGGAGAGGGCCCAGTCGATGTTGTTGTTCAGCCAGTCGCCGAAGCGGCCCTGCTTGACCGAGTCGGGGAACCAGTTCGTCTTCTCGTTCTCCCGCAGCATCGCGTCCTTGACGGCGGTGGTGCGGATGTACCAGGACGGCTGCGCGTAGTAGAGCAGGGCCGTGTGGCAGCGCCAGCAGTGCGGGTAGCTGTGCTCGTAGGCGATGTGCTTGAAGAGCAGGCCGCGCGCGTCGAGGTCGGCGGTCAGCTTCTCGTCGGCCTTCTTGAAGAAGACGCCGCCGACCAGCGGGACGTCCTCCTCGAAGGTGCCGTCGGGGCGGACCGGGTTCACGACGGGCAGGCCGTACGCGCGGCAGACCGCGAGGTCGTCGGCGCCGAAGGCGGGGGACTGGTGGACCAGACCGGTGCCGTCCTCGGTCGTGACGTACTCGGCGTTCACGACGTAGTGGGCGGGCTCGGGGAACTCCACGAGCTCGAAGGGGCGCTGGTACGTCCAGCGCTCCATCTCCTTGCCCGTGAAGGTCTGACCGGTGGCCTCCCAGCCCTCGCCGAGGGACTTCTCCAGCAGCGGCTGGGCGACGACGAGCTTCTCCGAGCCCTCGGCGCCGGTGCGCGTGGCCACCACGTAGGTGACCTCGGGGTGGGCCGCGACCGCCGTGTTGGACACCAGGGTCCACGGGGTCGTCGTCCAGACCAGCAGCGCGGCCTCGCCGGCCAGCGGGCCGGAGGTCAGCGGGAAGCGGACGTAGACGGAGGGGTCGACGACCGTCTCGTAGCCCTGGGCCAGCTCGTGGTCCGAGAGGCCGGTGCCGCAGCGCGGGCACCAGGGGGCGACGCGGTGGTCCTGGGTGAGCAGACCCTTGTTGAAGATCTCCTTCAGCGACCACCACACGGACTCGACGTACTCGGGGTCCATGGTCCGGTAGGCGTCGTCCAGGTCGACCCAGTAGCCCATCCGGGTGGTGAGCTCGGCGAACGCGTCGGTGTGGCGGGTCACGGACTCGCGGCACTTGGCGTTGAACTCGGCGATGCCGTACGCCTCGATGTCCTGCTTGCCGTTGAAGCCGAGCTCCTTCTCGACGGCGAGCTCGACGGGCAGGCCGTGGCAGTCCCAGCCGGCCTTGCGGGCCACGTGGTAGCCGCGCATGGTGCGGAAGCGCGGGAAGACGTCCTTGAAGACGCGGGCCTCGATGTGGTGCGCGCCGGGCATGCCGTTGGCGGTGGGCGGGCCCTCGTAGAACACCCACTCGGGGCGGCCCTCGGACTGCTCCAGGGTCTTGGCGAAGGTCTTGCTCTCCCGCCAGAAGTCGAGGACCGCGTGCTCAAGGGCAGGCAGGTCGACCTGGGCGGGTACCGGGCGGTACTGCGGCGGTGTGGTCATGAGGCTGAACTCTTCCTCCGGCGGGGTGTCACTTCCGTCCGGAGGGACGAGAGCCGTCCTCGTTGCCGAGGCCGCGCTGCTCCCGCGGTACCACCCTCCTTGGCCGCCGGACACGTGATCCGGTGGCCCCCTCATTGGGGTGCGAAGCCGGTTCTACTGGCCCCACGGGGATCCGTGCGGGCTTTCTTCCGGCGGCTCAGGGGTGATCCTTCGCATCGCGCTCGCCCCCGGGCTCTCACCGTCCCCGGGTCGCTCATGGCTGCGTCCGAAGCTACTCGTCCCCGTCCATGCCTTTCGCTGGGCCCAGTGTACGGGGCGGGGGCGCGCTCGGCAGACCGGTTTACGGGGGGTCGGGGCGGGCCCGGTGCCGGTACCGGCGCGGTCCGCGGGGCGGGACCGGGCGGGGCGCGGGGTGACCCGAATGGGCCGACGGGCCGGTCCGGGATCCAGTGGGACGGGAGTGGCGGATTACCGGGCTCCCCGCTGGGCACAACGGATGCAGGTTGGCATCGATGGACGCGTGCCCCGTTGCCGCGAGGCCGGAGTCGATTTATCGTTCCGGCACGATTCGCGCGCAAGATCACAGTATGTGAAGGGGCCGCGGCCATGGTGGCGAAGAAGACCGCCGGGAGAACTGCCGAGAAGGCTGTCGGAAAGGCCGCCGGGAAGGCCGCGGCGGCCGAAGACGCGGCTCCGGCCCGGAAGAAGACGACGGCCGCCGGGAAGAAGACGGCCGTGAACTCCGTGACGAGGGCGCCGGCGAAAGCGGCAGCCGGGTCCCCGGCCGCAAAGGCCGCCGAGACGGCGGTGAAGCCGGCGGCCGAGAAGGTGCCGGCCAAGAAGGTGCCGGCCAAGAAGGTGCCCGCCAAGAAGGCGGACGCCGAGGAGGTGCCCGCCAAGAAGGCGGCGGCCGGGAAGACCGCCGCCGGGAAGACCTCGGCCAGGAAGACCTCGGCCGTGAAGACGACGGCCGCGGCGAAGGCGACCGGCGTCGGGAAGACGACCGCGAGGAAGGCCACGGCCAAGGCGGCCGCGGCCGAGGGGGCGGCGCAGGCCGCGCAACAGACGGGAGCCCGGAAAGTGGTTGCCAAGAAGAGCACCGGCACGGCCAGGAAGACGGCCGCGGCCGCCACCAGCGGGCTGCCGAAGGCGAGGGCCACCGCAGCAGCGGCCCTGGCGCCGGGTGAGCTGGCCGTACGGCCCGGCGAGGACCCCTGGACCCCGGCGGAGGTGGCCGAGGCCCGTGCCGAGCTCCAGAGCGAGGTGCTGCGCCTGCGCGACGAGCTCCAGGCCTCCGACGAAGCCATCTCGGGCCTGATGCGGGACTCGGGCGACGGCGCGGGCGACGACCAGGCCGACACGGGCACCAAGAACATCACCCGCGAGTCGGAACTGGCCCTGGCCGCGAACGCCCGCGAGATGCTCGAACAGACCGAGCGGGCCCTGGAACGGCTGGACGCGGGCACGTACGGACTCTGCGAGAACTGCGGCCGGCCCATCGGCAAGGCCAGGATGCAGGCCTTCCCGCGCGCGACGCTGTGCGTGGACTGCAAGCAGAAGCAGGAGCGGCGGCACTAGGGGGGTGTCGTCCGGGCTGCCGCCGCGGGCCGACCCTGACGTACTCTCGTGTCTCGTCAGGGTCAGCCTGTTCGAGCTAGTCGAGGGACTCACGTGGCAGAGGCGGAGAGCATCATCGGTACGCCGGAGGTCGGGGACGACACCCAGCCGGAGTCCGCCGCGCCCAGGGGGCGTCGGCGGATCGTCGCGCTGCTCGTCGTCGCGCTGCTCGCCTACCTGCTCGACTTCGGCAGCAAGATGCTGGTCGTCGCGAAGCTGGAGCACCAGCCGCCGATCCGGATCATCGGTGATCTGCTGAAGTTCGAGGCCATCCGCAACCCGGGCGCCGCGTTCGGTTTCGGCGAGGCCTTCACCATCATCTTCACCTGCATCGCGGCCACCGTGATCATCGTGATCGTGCGGCTGGCCCGGAAGCTCTACAGCCTTCCGTGGGCGATCGCGCTGGGCCTGCTGCTGGGCGGCGCGCTGGGCAACCTCACCGACCGGATCTTCCGTTCGCCGGGGGTCTTCCGGGGGGCCGTGGTCGACTTCATCGCACCCGCCCACTTCGCCGTCTTCAACCTCGCGGACTCGGCGATCGTGTGCGGCGGCATCCTGATCGTGCTGCTGTCGTTCAGGGGCCTGGACCCGGACGGCACCGTCCACAAGGACTGATCGCGGGCTGATCGCGGGCTCACCGCGGGACGGGTGCGCCGTCGAGTCCTGCATACTCGACAGGTGAGTACGATTCCCGAGATCCGCACCCTGCCCGTTCCCGATGGCCTCGAAGGCGAGCGCGTGGACGCCGCCATCGCCCGTATGTTCGGTTTTTCCCGGACGAAGGCGGCCGAGCTCGCCGCCGCGGGGAAGGTGTCGGTCGACGGCAGCGTCGTCGGGAAGTCCGAGCGCGTGCACGGCGGCGCCTGGCTCGAAGTCGAGATGCCCGCGCCGCCGCGGCCGGTCGAGCTCGTCGCCGAGCCGGTCCCCGGCATGGAGATCGTCCATGACGACGACGACATCGTCGTGATCATGAAGCCGGTGGGCGTGGCCGCCCACCCGAGCCCCGGCTGGACCGGCACCACCGTCATCGGCGGCCTCGCCGCCGCCGGCTACCGGATCTCCACCTCCGGCGCGTCCGAGCGCCAGGGCATCGTCCACCGCCTCGACGTCGGCACGTCCGGCCTGATGGCCGTCGCCAAGTCGGAGCGCGCGTACACCTCCCTGAAGAACCAGTTCCGCGAGCGGGTCGTCGACAAGCGCTACCACGCGCTCGTCCAGGGCCACCCGGACCCGATGAGCGGCACGATCGACGCGCCGATCGGCCGTCACCCCAGCGCGGACTACAAGTGGGCCGTGACCCAGGAGGGCAAGCCCTCCGTCACCCACTACGACCTGATCGAGGCCTTCCGCGCGGCCTCGCTGCTCGACATCAAGCTGGAGACCGGGCGTACGCACCAGATCCGCGTGCACATGTCCGCGCACCGGCACCCGTGCGTCGGCGACCTCACGTACGGCGCCGACCCGACGGTGGCGAAGCGGCTGGGCCTGACCCGGCAGTGGCTGCACGCGGTGCGGCTCGGCTTCGAACACCCGGCGGACGGCCGGTGGGTGGAGTTCGAGAGCACGTACCCGGCGGACCTCCAGCACGCGCTGGACGTGATCCGGGCGGAGAGCGAGTGACCCCGCCGGCCGAGGTCAGGGTCGCCGTCTCGGAGGAGGACCTGAAGGCCTGCTTTGCCGTGCGGACCGAGGTGTTCGTGGTCGAGCAGTCCGTGCCGGAGTCGATCGAGTACGACGCGTACGACGCCGTCGCGGTGCACGTGCTGGCCGTGGCGCCGGACGGGGAGCCCCTGGGCACCGGCCGGCTGCTGCACGGGCCGGCCGCCCTCGGCAAGACCGGCGGCGACCCGGCGGTCGGCTCGCTCGGACGGCTGGCCGTGCGCAAGGCCGCGCGCGGTCTGGGCGTCGGCGTGGCACTGGTGCGGGCGATCGAGGCCGAGGCGGTCCGGCTCGGCCTGTCGGCGGTCGACCTCGGCGCGCAGACGCACGCCCTCGGCTTCTACGAGGCGCTGGGGTACGAGGCCTACGGCCCGGAGTTCGAGGACGCGGGCATCCCGCACCGGGCGATGCGCCGCAGCCTGCCGTAACGGCCCGGCCGGCAGCTCCCGGCGGGTTACCGCCCCGCCAGGCGGGCGAGGCTTCGCCGGGGCGCGGGTCCCCGCGGCGGGCGGGTACGGCAGGGTGGGGGAGTGGATCAGCTCGCTCTGCTCTTCGTACTGTTGCTCGGGGCCGTGGTCAGCGTGCCGCTCGGGGACCGGCTCAGGCTGCCCGCGCCCGTCCTGATGACCATCGGCGGGGTCGCGCTCGCGCTGGTCCCGGCCGTGCCGAACGTCGACATCCCGCCCGAGTACATCCTGCCGCTCGTCCTGCCCCCGCTGCTCTACGCCTCCGCGCAGCGCACCTCCTGGCGGCAGTTCGCCGCCAACGTCCGGCCGATCCTCCTGCTCGCCGTGGCCCTCGTGTTCGTCACGACCGCCGCGGTCGCCGCCGCCGCGAACGCCGTCGTCCCCGGTCTGCCGCTCGCCGCCGCGGTCGCGCTCGGCGCGCTCGTGGCCCCGCCCGACCCCGTCGCCGCGACCGCCGTCGCCGGCGCGCTCGGGCTGCCGCGCCGCATGGTGTCGATCCTGGAGGGCGAGGGCCTGTTCAACGACGTCACCGCGATCGTGCTCTACCACGTGGCCATCTCCGCCGCGGTCAGCGGCAGCTTCTCCTGGCCGGACGCGCTGGGGGAGTTCGTGCTCTCCGCCGTGGTCGCCGTCGCCGTCGGCTTCGGACTGGGCTGGGCCGCCAGCGCGCTCATGGGGCGGCTCGGCGATGCCACGCTCCAGATCGGGCTGACGCTCCTCGTGCCGTTCGTGTCGTACGTGGTGGCCGAAGAGCTCCACGGGTCGGGGGTGCTGGCCGTGCTGACGACGGCCCTGTTCCTCGCGGAGTACGCCTCCGACGCGGACGACGTGCTCGGGCGGCTCGCCGGGCACACGTTCTGGGAGGTCGTGGACATGCTGGTCACGGGCGTGGCGTTCGGGCTGATCGGGCTGGAGCTGCACAACGTGTTCGGCGTCGCGGCCGGCCGCGAGTGGGAGATGGCGGGCTGGGCGGCCACCGTGACCGCGGTCGTCGTCGTCGTACGGCTGCTGTGGCTGCTGCCGGCCGGCTGGCTGGCCAAGCGGCTGCACAAGCGGCGCGACTACGACGAGGAGATCCCGCTGAGCTGGCGGGAGAGCATGGTGATGTGGTGGGCCGGGATGCGCGGGGTGGCCTCCGTGGCACTGGCGCTGGCCATTCCGCTGAAGGTTGACGGCGGGGCGCCGTTCCCCGCGCGGGACCAGATCATCTTCATCGCCTTCGCCGTGATCATGGTGACGCTGGTGTGCCAGGGGCTGACGCTGCCCTGGCTGGTGCGGGTGCTGGGCGTGGAGGCCGACGAGGACGCCGAGCGGGAGACCGAGCGGAAGCTGGCGGTCCGCGCGGCGAAGGCGGCCAAGCGGCGGCTGAAGGAGATCGAGGAGGCGGAGGACCTGCCGGAGGACCTGTTGGAGGTGCTGTACCGGCGGGCCTACGACGTGGGGGCCAGGATCAGCCCCGAGATGGTGGACGAGGAGCGGCGGGAGGCGTACGCGAAGCGCGTGGAGCGGATCCGGGACGTGCAGCGGATCCAGCGGGAGATGATGTCGGCCGCGCGCCACGAGGTGCTGGCCGCGCGCAGCGAGCCGGGCGCGGACCCGGAGATCGTGGACCGGGTCCTGCGCCACCTGGACGTCCGCAGCCTGCGCAGCAGCTGACGCCCGCTCGGTCAGACCTGGTAGCGGGACGGGGCGAAGAGGCCGAGGTTCGCGGCGATCCACTCGGAGGTGCGGGTCAGCCCCTCCGTGAGGTGGACCTGCGGCTTCCAGCCCGCCCACTCCCGGGCGCGGGAATTGTCCGACAGCAGGCGCTGGACCTCGCTGCCCGCCGGGCGCAGGCGGGATCCGTCCACCACCACCTCCGCGTCCCGGCCCGAGGCCGCGATCAGCGCCCGCGCCAGGTCACCGATCGAGATCTCCTCGCCCGTACCGAGGTTGACCACCTCGCCCAGTGCCCGGTCGCATTCCGCCACCGCCAGGAAGCCCTCGGCCGTGTCCGTCACGTACGTGAAGTCGCGCGTCGGGGTCAGCGAGCCCAGCCGGACCTCCCGCGCGCCCGCGTGCAGCTGCGCCAGGATCGTCGGGATCACGGCCCGCGCCGACTGGCGGGGCCCGTACGTGTTGAACGGCCGGACCACCGTCACCGGCAGCTCGAAGGCGTGGTGGAACGACAGCGCCATCATGTCGGCGCCGATCTTCGACGCCGAGTACGGGGACTGCGGCTGGAGCGGATGGGATTCCGCTATCGGGGCCGTCAGCGCCGTTCCGTAGACCTCGCTGGTGGAGGTGTGCACCAGGCGGCGCACCCCGTGCCGGCGGCAGGCCTCCGCCATGTTCTCCGTACCGGTCACGTTCGTCTGGACGTACGCGCCCGGCGAGGCGTAGCTGTACGGGATTCCGATCAGCGCCGCCAGGTGGAACACGGTGTCGCAGCCCTCGACCGCGTCGCTGACCCGGCCCGCGTCGCGGATGTCGCCCGCCCACATCTCCACCGGCCCGTCGGGGTCGGCGAGGTACCGCGCCAGGTGGCCCTTCTCCGCGTACGGCTTGTAGTGGACGAAGGCGCGGACCCGGGCGCCCCGCTCCACCAGCAGGTCGACCAGGGTGGAACCGATGAACCCCTCGGCTCCGGTGACGAGGACCGTGCGGCCGGTCCAGGGGTTCACGGTGTTCGTGCGGGTGTTCATGCGTGCTCCATGGTGGGAAGGGGGAGGCCGGCCACGCGGAGGACCTCCGCCGCCAGCAGTTCGGCGGCCCGGGCGTGCGGGCCGGGGTCGGCGGCGCCGGCCATGGCGGCCAGCCGGGCCGGATCGGCCAGCAGCGGGCCGAGCAGCACCGCCAGCCGGTCGGCGGTGGTAGCGGCGTCCGGCAGCAGCAGGCCCGCGCCCGCGTCGACCAGGACCCGGGCGTTGTGGGTCTGGTGGTCGCCGGGGGCGTGCGGGTACGGGACGAGCAGGGCCGGGACCCCGGTCGCCGCCAGCTCGGCCACCGTGGCGGAGCCGGCCCGGCACACCACCAGGTCGGCGGCCGCGTACACGAGGTCCATCCGGTCCAGGTAGGGCACGGCCCGGGCGATCCGCTGACCGCCGCAGGCGGCGAGATCGGCGGCGGTGTCCGGCAGCGCCTTCGGACCCGTCTTGATCAGCAACTGGACGTCGTCGCGCCCCTGCCAGAGCCCGGCCAGCCCGACGGCGGCCGCGGTGAGCCGGGCGGCGCCCAGGCTGCCGCCGTTGAAGACGACCAGGCGGCGTCCGCCGGGGACGTGCAGGGCCCGCCGGGCCTCGGCGCGCAGCGCCGCCCGCTCCGGGCGGGAGCGCTCCGCCAGCCGCGCGAGGGCCGCCGAGATCGGCATTCCGGTGGTCAGCGCGTGGGCCCCGCCCGCCAGATGGGCCCGGCTGCGGTCGAAGGCCACCGCGATGTGCGGGGTGAGCCGGGCCGCGAACTGGTTGGCGCGGCCCGGCACCGCGTTGGACTCGTGGATGACGGCCGGCAGCCCGGCCATCCGGGCGCCCAGCACGGCCGGCGCGCTCGGGTAGCCGCCCATGCCGACGACGGCGTGCGCGCCCTGGGCCCGGATCACCGAGCGCGCCTGCCCGGCCGAGCGCAGCAGCGCGGCCGGGAGCAGGTAGCGCTTCGCGCCGAGCGAGGGGTCGAAGGGGATCATGTCGACGGTGTGCAGGCGGTACCCGGCGCCCGGGATCAGCTCGGTTTCCAGGCCCCGCTCGGTCCCGATGAACGAGACCACGGCATCCGGAACGGCCGCGCGCAGGGCCTCGGCGAGGGCGAGCCCGGGGTAGATGTGGCCTCCGGTGCCGCCCGCGCCGATCACCACGGACAGGGGCCGGAGGGAGGTGCGTCGTGTGGTCATGGCCGCAGCCTCCCGGTGCGCCCTAAGAACGTTCTAAGAGGTTCTCTCAGAACTGTTTGGCAGGCTTTGCCCCATGAACACGGGCACGGGTGGCGCGCAGCGGATCCTGGTCGTGGACGACGAGCCCGAGGTGCGGGCCGCCGTCCAGGACGGGCTGGCCGTCGAGGGGTACGAGGTACGGGGGGCCGGCGACGGGCTGGCCGCGCTGTCGGAGGTGGCGCTCTGGCAGCCCGACGCGGTGGTGCTCGACGTGATGATGCCCGTACTGGACGGGCTCGGGGTCTGCCGGCAGCTGCGCGCGCTGGGCGACCGTACGCCCGTACTC
Source organism: Streptomyces sp. NPDC002181 (assembly GCF_042890485.1). Taxonomy (NCBI): domain Bacteria; kingdom Bacillati; phylum Actinomycetota; class Actinomycetes; order Kitasatosporales; family Streptomycetaceae; genus Streptomyces; species Streptomyces sp. NPDC002181. The sequence continues at coordinate 286,515 of NZ_JBIASC010000009.1, forward strand.
GTCCTGACCGCGCTGGACTCGGTCAGCGAGCGGGTCGACGGCCTGGAGGCGGGCGCCGACGACTACCTCGTCAAGCCGTTCGCGCTGGACGAGCTGGTGGCCCGGGTCCGGGCCCTGCTGCGGCGGGCCGCGCCCGAGCCGGCCGGTGCGGTCCCGCTCGCCTTCGCCGATCTCGTACTCGATCCGGGGACGCGGACCGGAAGGCGCGGCGGGCGGCCGCTGGAGTTCAGCCGGACCGAGGCGGCGCTGCTGGAGCTGCTGCTGCGCCACCCCGGACAGGTGCTGCCGCGGGAGCTGATCCTGGAGCTGGTGTGGGGGCGGGACTTCGGCCCGGACTCCAACTCCCTCGCCGTGTACGTCGGCTACCTGCGGCGGAAGCTGGAGGCGGGCGGCGAGCCGCGGCTGGTGCACACCGTCCACGGGGTCGGCTACCGGCTGGGCCCCGCGTGAGCGCCGCCGCGAGGGGGCGGCGCCGGCTCGGCGCCGCCTGGCGCAGGCGCCGGCCGCTGCGGACCCGCCTGGCGCTGGCGGTCACCTCGGCGGTGGCGCTGGTCGCGGTCGGGGTGTGCACGGCGGCCTTCTTCGTCGTACGCGGCGCCCTGTACGAGCAGCTGAACCTGAGCCTGACCCAGTCCGCGCGGCTCGCGGCGCAGCGCAATCCCGACTCCGGGCCGGACACCCTGGCCGGGGAGTGCCGCTTCCTGGCGGCGCCCGCCTGCGCGGAGGTGGTGCCGGCCGATCCGGCGGACGATCCGGCCAAGCCCTACCTGCTGCCGGTGGACTCCGCCACGCGGGCGGTGGCCGCCGGGCGGCACGCGCCGTTCTACACGGACATCGTGCACGCCGGGCACCCGACGCGGATGCTGACCACCGACTACGCGAAGGGGCGGGCGCTCCAGGTCGCGCTGCGGGCCGACGCCGTGGAGAAGGGGATCGAGGAGGCGGCCGGGTGGCTGGCCCTGATCGGCGCGGCCGGGGTGCTGGTCGCCGCCGGGCTGGGGTACTGGGTGTCGCGGACCGGCCTGGCCCCGGTGACCCGGCTGACGGCCACCGCCGAGCGGATCGCGGCGACGCGCGATCCCCGGCACCGGATCGAACTGCCGCCGCCGGGACCGCCGGGCTCGCCCGCCCGGGAGGACGAGATCACGCGGCTGGCCGGGAGCTTCAACACCATGCTGGCCGAGCTGGAGCAGTCGGTGACGGCGCAGCGGCGCCTGGTCGCGGACGCCTCGCACGAGCTGCGGACCCCGCTGACGGCGCTGCGGACCAACGCGGAGCTGCTGGCGCGGGGGGAGCGGCTGACGCCCGGGCAGCGCGAGCGGGCCTCGCTCGCGCTGGGCCGGCAGCTGCGGGAGGTGACGGGGCTGGTGAACGACCTGATCGAGCTGGCCCGGGACGAGGAGCCGCAGCCGCTGGTGGAACAGGTACGGCTGGCTCCGCTGGTGGAGCACTGCGCGGAGGCGGCCCGGGCGCACCGGCCGTCGGTCCCGGTGCACGTCCGCGTGGACGAGGTGGTGGTGGCGGGGGTGCCGGCGAGGCTGACGCGACTGGTGTCGAACCTGCTGGACAACGCGGCGAAGTTCAGCCCGGCGGGGGCCCCGGTGGAGGTGGAGCTGGTGGCGCGGGCCGGGGGCGGGGCGGAGCTGACGGTACGGGACCACGGTCCGGGCATCGCGGCGGAGGACCTGCCGTACGTCTTCGACCGCTTCTACCGGGCGGGCGCGGCGCGGGCCCTGCCGGGCTCGGGGCTGGGCCTGGCGATGGCCCGCCAGATCGCCCGGGCGCACGCGGCGGAGCTGGTGGCGGAGGCCGCCCCGGGCGGGGGCGCCCTGTTCCGGCTGACGTTCTGACCCGGGCCCCGGCCGTCCTGACGGAGCGGGCCGTCAGGACGCGCCCGGGCGGGGGTCCGCCGGGGAGGTGGCGATGCGGGGGAGGGCGTACGGGTGGTGGGCCAGGAGCCAGCTGATCAGGCGTTCGCGGACCTGGCAGCGGACCGTCCAGATGTCCGTGCCGTCCTTCGCCGTGACCACCGCCCGGACCTGGATCGTGTGCGGGGTCGTGTCCGTGACGGCGAGGGTGCCGGTGCGGCCGTCCCACTCGGGGATGTCCTTCAGGATCTCCTGGAGCCGCGCCCGCATGAGGTCCAGCGGTGCGCTGTGGTCCAGGTGCCAGAAGACCGTTCCGGTCATCTGGGCGCCGCCGCGCGACCAGTTTTCGTACGGCTTCCCTGTGAAATACGACACAGGCATCGTGATCCGGCGCTCGTCCCAGGTGCGGACCACCAGGAAGGTCAGGGTGATCTCCTCGACCGTCCCCCACTCCTTGTCCACGACCACCGTGTCCCCGATCCGTACCGTGTCGCCGAAGGCGATCTGCAGTCCGGCGAACAGGTTGCCCAGCGAGGACTGGGCGGCGATGCCCGCCACGATGCCGAGCACGCCCGCCGAGGCCAGCACCGAGGCGCCGACCGCCCGCATCGGCGGGAAGGTGAGCAGCATCGCCGCCACCGCGACCACCACGACCACCGCCGTGACCACCCGGTGGATCAGCGTCACCTGGGTGCGCACCCGCCGCACGCGCGCGTCGTCCGGGTTCTGCGCGGCGTAGCGGGCGTACGAGGAGTCCACGACCGCCGTCGCGATCCGCACCAGCAGCCACGCCGCCGAGCCGATGAGCACGAGGGTCAGCGCGCGGCCGACGGCGAAGACGTACTCCGGCGCGATCCCCATCCGACGGTGGGCCCCGTACAGCAGCGTCGTGCACAGGACGAGTTGGAAGGGCGGGCGGCAGTGGCGCAGCCGCGCCCACAGCGAGGTCTCGCCGTGCCGGGCGTCGGTCCGGCGCAGCAGCAGGTCCAGCAGCCATCCGGCGAGCAGGGTGACGACCAGGGCCCCGCCGACGACGGCGACCGGGCGCAGAACGGTGTCCGTGTCCATGCACGTCAACGTAACCGGAACGCGCGCTCCGACCCCTCGCATTCGACGAATGGCACGATGGGGTGCATGAACATCGTGCTTTTCCATTCGACGTACGGGCTGAGGCCCGCGGTGCACGCGGCGGCCGACCGGCTGCGCGCGGCCGGTCACCAGGTCCAGGTGCCGGATCTCTTCGAGGGGCGCACCTTCGAGACCGTCGAGGAGGGCATGGCGCACCGGGACGAGATCGGCCGCGACGAGCTGCTGAAGCGTGCGGTGCTGGCCTCGGCCCCCCACTCCGATCAGGGTCTGGTCTACGCGGGCTTCTCCTTCGGCGGGTCCGTCGCCCAGCACCTGGCCCTCGCCGACGAGAAGGCGCGCGGGCTGCTGCTCCTGCACGGGACGGCGGACCTGGACGAGGACACCGCCGTCGACGAACTGCCGGTGCAGCTGCACATCGCGGATCCCGACCCGTTCGAGACGCACGACTGGCTGACGGCCTGGTACCTGCGGATGCGGCGGGCGGGCGCGGACGTGGAGGTGCACCGCTACCCGGGCGCCGGACACCTGTTCACGGACCCGGGCCTCGACGACTACGACGCCGAGGCCGCGGAGCAGACCTGGAAGGCCGTCATCGGCTTCCTCGACAGCCTGTAACCGGCGGCCGAGCGCCGACGGCGAAAGGGCAGGGCACGAACCGCGTGCCCTGCCCCTTCGCCGTTCCGTGTCACGTGGTGACTAGGCGCGGTACGCGCTCCACATGCTCTTCATGCGGGACACCTGACCCGCGGTGAACTGGTACATGCACGAGTCGTACGTGTAGTCCATGAAGTTGTGGATCGGGTCGGCGCCCGCGGCGGTGCAGGTGTCACGGCCGGTCGGGCACTCGAAGGCCGCGCTCTTCTCGGCGGGGGTGTCGGAGACCGAGTCGCCGCTGCCCGAGCAGCCGCCCTGGAAGGTGTGGTAGAGGCCCATCCAGTGGCCGACCTCGTGGGTGCCGGTGTCGCCCTCGTTGTAGTTGGCGGCGGAGCCGCCCGGCAGCGAGGTGTTGAGCAGGACCACGCCGTCCATCTTCGGCTGCGAGGCGTACGAGCTCGGGAAGGTCGCCCAGCCGAGCAGGCCGCCGCCGAGGTTGGCGGTGTAGACGTTCAGCGCGTTCTTGCCGCCCTTGCGCAGGGCGTTCTTCATGTTCTTCTCGGCCGTGGTGCCGTCGGACACGTTGTACCAGGACGAGTTGTCCGTGTAGTCGGTGCCGGCCAGGGTGAACTGGAAGCCGGAGTCGACGTTGCCGGTGCCCTTGCCGCTGTACGCGGCGTTGAGGACCGCGATCTGGTTGTTGATGTCCGCGGCGGTCAGCTTGCCGGCGGAGCCGGACGTGATGACGTGGAAGTACACCGGGATGCTGGTCGCGGCGGCGGACTCGCCGGCGCGCATCAGGCGCTGCGGGCCGAGCTCGGCGTTCTTCTTGGCCAGGTCGGCGTCCATGGCCTTGACCTGGGCGTCCGTCACCTCGTTGGGGTCGGCCGCGTGCTGGTCCTTCGGGCGGGCGACGCGGGCGTTGGCGGGGGCGGAGGCGGTGCCGGCGTCGGCACAGGCCTCGGCGCCGGTCTTGGGCGCCGCGGCCACGGTCGTGGGGGCCGTGAGCGGGGCGAACGCCAGGGTTCCGGCCAGAACGGCCGTTCCCATGAGGCGGCGGCGGAGCATGGGGGATATGCGGGCGGAAGCGCGCACGTTGACTCCTCGCGGAAGCGTGGTGGGGGGTGAGGGATTTCCTCACGCTGGCGCGAAGCTTATGTGTCCATGTCATGCACTGAGCAAGCCCTTTACGTAAAAGATTTGTTGCTTCTGATGCCGAAGGGGCGCCCGGTCTGCACCAGGCACCCCTTCTGACAAGAGATTTGACGGACCGTCAATAAAGACTCAGCCCACCGGCTGGTACGACCGCTCCACCTTCTGCGTGCCGTTCGCCGTGCGGTACGAACGGGTCCACGCGGTGGTGGCGGCCGGATTCCGCTTGTCGGACACCGCGTAGTAGTCCATCTGCGAACGCTCGGCCGTCACGTCCAGCACCCCGTAGCCGTGGGCGTCCATGTCCAGCCACTTCACGTGCCAGTTGGCGGCCTTGATCGCGGCCTCCGCTACGAGCGAGGCGGTGTCCGCCGGCACGTGCAGGAGGTCGTCGATGTTGTCGGAGGTCACCGACGTCACCACGAACTCGGTGGCCGCCGTACCCGAGCCCGGGTACGTCGCCATGTTCATCGGGACCTCGTTGGCCCACGCCATGTGGATGTCGCCGGTGAGGAAGACCGTGTTCTTGATCTTCTGGTCCTTCAGGTGGTTCAGCAGCTCCTTGCGGTCGTCCGTGTAGCCGTCCCACTGGTCCACGTTGATCGCGAGGCCGCCCTCGGGCAGGCCCAGCAGCTTCGCCAGCGGCGCCAGCAGGTGCGCGGGCAGCGAGCCGAAGGCCACCGGCGAGATCATCACCGAGGTCCCGACCAGCTTCCAGGTCGCGTTCGAGCTCGCGAGGCCCGACTTGAGCCAGTCGAGCTGGGCCCGGCCGGTGATGGTGCGCTCGGGGTCGTCCACCGCGCCGCTGCCGACCTTGGCCTGCTGGGAGCGGAAGGTGCGCAGGTCCAGCAGGTGCAGGTCGGCGAGGTTGCCGAAGCGCAGTCGCCGGTAGACGGTGCCGGCCGTGGAGGTGCGGACCGGCATCCACTCGAAGTACGCCTGCTTGGCGGCGGCCGCGCGGGCCGCCCAGTCGCCCTCGGCGCCCGGGGTGTGGTTCTCCGCGCCGCCCGACCAGGCGTCGTTGGCGAACTCGTGGTCGTCCCATATCGCCACGATCGCGTGAGCGGCGTGCAGCGCCTGGAGGTCGGCGTCCGTCTTGTACTTGCCGTGCCGGGTCCGGTAGTCGGCGAGGGTGAGGATCTCGTGCTTCGGCTCGTGCGCGCGCACGACGTACTTCGCCTCGGGGTAGGCCCCGTTCGCGTACTCGTAGATGTAGTCGCCGAGGTGCAGGATCGCGTGCAGGTCGGTGCGGGCGGCCAGGTGGCGGTAGGCCGAGAACCAGCCGGCCTCCCAGTTGGCGCAGGAGACCACGCCGAAGCGGACCCCGGGGGTGCTCGCGTCGTGGGCCGGCGCGGTCAGCGTGCGCCCGACCGGGGAGACGGCCGCGCCCGCGGTGAACCGGTAGAAGTACGGGGTCTGCGGCCGCAGTCCGCGGACGTCCGCCTTGACCGTGTGGTCGGTGGCGGCGGCCGCGGTGACGGAGCCGCTCGCCACGATGCGGGAGAAGGCCTTGTCCTCGGCGACCTCCCAGGCCACCTGGGTGGCCGGGCCGGCGCCGGAGCCGGGCACGGCCTCGGGGGTCGGGGTGAGACGGGTCCACAGCAGGATCCCGTCGGGCAGCGGGTCGCCCGAGGCGACGCCGTGCAGGAAGGCGGGCCCGTTCGAGGCCGCCGACGCGGGGGAGATGCCCAGAGCGGCCGTCGCGAAGGGCGCGAGGGCGGCGGTGGCCGCAGCGGCCTTGACGACCGTACGGCGACGCGGGGTTGCCGCAGTGGGGGAGGGGAGATGACTGGTCACGGACCGGCATGCTACTGACGGGTACGCCCATTCGAACACCCCTCGGAAAGCAACGGGCGGGCGAACTCTTCGAGTTCGCCCGCCCGTTCTATCCGGTCTGCCCGTTTACGCAGGTCAGCCCGCGATGGCCTTGTCGACCTCGGCCGTGAACTCCTCCGGGGTCATCTTGACCTCGATCTTCTTGTCGCCCATCTTCAGCGACGGGGTGCCCGTCATGCCGCTCTTGTCGAAGACCTTCGACATCTCGATGGCCCAGCGGTTGTACGTGCCGTCCTCGACGGCCTTCTTGAACTCGGCGTTGCCCTTGAGCGCCGGCACCTGGTCCGCGATCTTCAGCAGGTAGTCGTCCTTGCCGAACTTGTCGTCGCGCTCCTCCGGGTGGTTCTCCTTGGAGTACAGGGCGGTCTTGTACTCCAGGAAGGCCTCGGGGCTGACGTTCAGGGCCGCGCCCAGCGCGCTCAGCGCGTTCTTCGCGCCGGTGCCGCCGAGACCCTTGTCGAGGAAGGTGGCGCCGATGTACTGGATCTTGTACTTGCCGGCGTCGACGTCCTTCTTGATCTGCGGGCCCACGGACTGCTCGAACTGGGAGCAGACCGGGCAGCGCGAGTCCTCGTAGAGCTCCAGGGTCTTCTTGGCGTCGGCCTTGCCTATGACGACCGTGGTGCCGTTGTCGCCCGAGGTGTTCTTCGGCGCGACGAGCGTGGCGTCGGCGGCCTTGTCCCACTCGCTCGGCTGGTTGGCCTGCACGACCGCGTAGCCGACGCCGCCGGCCAGCGCGAGGACGGCGACGACGGCGCCGGCCACCACGACCTGGCGGCGCGCCTTGTCCTTCTTCGCCTGCTTCTCGCGCTCGGCGCGCAGCCGCTCGCGGGCCGCCGCCTTGTTGGCCTGGCTGTTGCGTGAACTCATGGTGATCTCCGTGGGATGTGGCTCAAGGGAAAGGGGACTGCGTACGCGGGGTCAGGCGCAGACGAGCGCGCCGCGTACGGGAGGTCCCCGGCGTCCCACGGAATGGGCGGGGAAGCGGGTACGGGCCCCCGCGCCCGGCAGGGCCGGACGCGGCATCCGCCGCACCGGTCCGGAGGCGGCGACCACCGATGCGGCCGCCAGCAGCAGCGGCCGGAACGCGAAGGCGGCCACCGCGCGCAGCAGCTGGCCCAGCGCCCGCTCCCCGTACCGCAGCCAGGCCGCGGCGAGCAGCCCGACCGAGACGTGGGCGCCGAGCAGCAGCCACGGGGTCCAGGGCCCGGGCGCGCCCAGCAGGGCCACCGGGTCGGGGACGGCCCCGGGCACCTCGGCCAGGGGGCCGCCCAGCGGCGGGCCGCCGCACAGCTCGTCGAAGCCCAGGGCTCGCAGCGGCCCGGCGACGGGCCCGCCGGCCGGGCCGTAGCAGACGTGCTGCCCGGTGGTGAAGACCGTGTCGGCCGCCAGCTCCAGAGGAACGAGCAGTCCGGCGATGGGACCGAAGCCCCGCTCGCGGCCGGCCAGCGCGTACGTGACCAGGAACACGCCGGCGAAAGCCCCGGCCACGAGGGCGGGGGGCAGCGGGACGCGGGACATCAGGACGTGCGAGCCGGCCGAGAGCAGCACGACGAGTGCGCTGAACAGCGCGGCTCGCAGCCCTCTCAGTCCCGCCCTTGATATGTCCATCGCCGCGAGTCTGCCACGAGACCCTGTGAAGAGGGGTCCCAGGTCCCGGAACGGCCGGTTCCTGCGGCCCCTCTTCGTCCCGATCGGTGCGTGACCCCGTCAGTGCGTGATGCGGCCGTTGCGGAACAGGTCCACGAAGATCTGGTGGTCGGCGCGCGCCCGGGCCCCGTACGCGTGCGCGAAGTCGACCAGCAGCTCCGCGAAGCCCTCCTCGTCGGCCGCGATCGCCGCGTCGATGGCCCGCTCGGTGGAGAACGGCACCAGGGAGTGCCCGCTCTCGGCCTCGTCGGCCGAGGCGTGCATGGTCGCCGTGGCCCGGCCGAGGTCCGCGACGACGGCCGCGATCTCCTCCGGCTCGTCCAGGTCCGACCAGTCCAGGTCCACCGCGTACGGGGAGACCTCGGCCACCAGCTGGCCGGAGCCGTCCAGCTCGGTCCAGCCCAGCCACGGGTCGGCGTGGGCCTGCAGGGCGCGCTGGGAGATCACCGTGCGGTGCCCCTCGTGCCGGAAGTAGTCCCGGACGGCCCGGTCGGTGATGTGGCGGGAGACGGCCGGGGTCTGCGCCTGCTTGAGGTAGATCACGACGTCGTTCTCCAGGGCGTCGCTGTGCCCCTCCAGCAGGATGTTGTAGGAGGGCAGGCCGGCCGAGCCGATCCCGACGCCGCGGCGGCCCACCACGTCCTTGACCCGGTAGGAGTCGGGACGGACCAGGGACTCGTCGGGCAGGGTCTCCAGGTACCCGTCGAAGGCGGCGAGCACCTTGTACCGGGTGGCCGCGTCCAGCTCGATCGAGCCCCCGCCGGAGGTGAAGCGGCGCTCGTAGTCGCGGATCTCGGTCATCGAGTCCAGCAGGGAGAAGCGGGTGCGGGAGCGGGCCGAGCGCAGGGCGCCCAGCAGGGGGCCCTCGGCGGTGTCCAGGGTGAAGGAGGGCACTTCCTCGGTCTTGGCGCCGGTGGCCAGGCGGTGGATCCGCTCGCGGTAGGCGGCCGCGTAGGTCCGCACCAGCTCGCTGATCTGCTCGTCGCTGAGCGCCTTGGTGTAGCCGATCAGGGCGACGGAGGCCGCGAACCGCTTGAGGTCCCAGGTGAAGGGGCCGACGTACGCCTCGTCGAAGTCGTTGACGTTGAAGATCAGGCGGCCGTTGGCGTCCATGTACGTGCCGAAGTTCTCGGCGTGCAGGTCGCCGTGGATCCAGACGCGGCCGGTCCGCTCGTCCAGGTAGGGCCCGCCGTGGCGGTCGCGCTCCAGGTCGGCGTAGAAGAGGCAGGCCGTGCCGCGGTAGAAGGCGAAGGCCGAAGCCGCCATCTTGCGGAATTTGACCTGGAAGGCCGCGGGGTCGGCGGCGAGCAGCTCACCGAATGCGGTGTCGAACACATCGAGTATCTGCTCGGCGCGCTGCTCGTTCGTCGTCTCGGGGACCGCCATGGCGGGTGCCTCCTGGTGGCGCGGGGTGGTTCGTTTTTCGGACAGGTGTCCTTGGGTCTGCAACGGATGAAGGTACCGGTCGGTGCCCGGGTTGTGTCATTCCGCCGACGTAGACTTCGAGGCTGCCCCCCTCGTTCCCCCCGGAGGTCTGCCACCGTGACCAAGCCGCCGTTCACGCACCTGCACGTACACACCCAGTACTCGCTGCTGGACGGTGCCGCGCGGCTGAAGGACATGTTCAACGCGTGCAACGAGATGGGCATGACGCACATCGCGATGTCCGACCACGGCAACCTGCACGGTGCGTACGACTTCTTCCACACCGCCCAGAAGGCCGGGATCACGCCGATCATCGGCATCGAGGCGTACGTGGCGCCCGAGTCCCGGCGCAACAAGCGGCGCATCCAGTGGGGCCAGCCGCACCAGAAGCGCGACGACGTCTCCGGTTCCGGCGGCTACACCCACAAGACCATCTGGGCCTCGAACGCCACCGGCCTGCACAACATCTTCCGGCTGTCCTCCGACGCGTACGCCGAGGGCTGGCTCACGAAGTGGCCGCGGATGGACAAGGAGACCATCTCCAAGTGGTCCGAGGGCCTGATCGCCTCCACCGGCTGCCCGTCGGGCGAGGTGCAGACCAGGCTGCGCCTCGGCCAGTTCGACGAGGCCGTGCAGGCCGCCTCCGACTACAAGGACATCTTCGGCGAGGGCCGCTACTTCCTGGAGCTGATGGACCACGGCATCGAGATCGAGCGCCGGGTCCGCGACGGGCTGCTGGAGATCGGCAAGAAGCTCGGCATCCCGCCGCTGGTCACGAACGACTCGCACTACACGTACGCGAGCGAGGCCACCGCGCACGACGCCCTGCTCTGCATCCAGACCGGCAAGAACCTCTCGGACCCGGACCGCTTCCGCTTCGACGGCACCGGCTACTACCTCAAGTCGACCGACGAGATGTACGCGATCGACTCCTCGGACGCCTGGCAGGAGGGCTGCGCCAACACGCGGCTGGTCGCGGACCAGATCGACACCGAGGGCATGTTCAAGTTCCGGAACCTGATGCCGAAGTTCGACATCCCGGAGGGCCACACCGAGGTCAGCTGGTTCCGCGAGGAGACCATGCGCGGCATGCACCGCCGCTACCCCGGAGGCATCCCGGACGACCGGATGCAGCAGGCCGAGTACGAGATGGACACGATCATCTCGATGGGCTTCCCCGGATACTTCCTCGTGGTCGCCGACTTCATCATGTGGGCCAAGAACCAGGGCATCGCGGTGGGCCCGGGCCGAGGCTCCGCGGCCGGCTCGATCGTCGCGTACGCCATGGGCATCACCGACCTCGACCCCCTCACCCACGGCCTGATCTTCGAGCGGTTCCTGAACCCCGAGCGCGTCTCCATGCCCGATGTCGACATCGACTTCGACGAGCGCAGGCGCGTCGAGGTGATCAGGTACGTGACCGAGAAGTACGGCGCCGACAAGGTCGCCATGATCGGCACGTACGGCACCATCAAGGCCAAGAACGCGATCAAGGACTCCGCGCGCGTCCTGGGCTACCCGTACGCCATGGGCGACCGGCTCACCAAGGCCATGCCCGCCGACGTCCTCGGCAAGGGCATCCCCCTCTCCGGCATCCTCGACCCGCAGCACCCCCGCTACGGCGAGGCCGGCGAGATCCGCGGGATGTACGAGAACGAGCCGGACGTGAAGAAGGTCATCGACACCGCCCGCGGCGTCGAGGGCCTGGTCCGCCAGATGGGCGTGCACGCCGCCGGCGTCATCATGTCCAGCGAGACGATCACCGACCACGTGCCCGTCTGGGTCCGGCACACCGACGGCGTCACCATCACCCAGTGGGACTACCCGAGCTGCGAATCGCTCGGCCTGCTGAAGATGGACTTCCTCGGCCTGCGCAACCTCACGATCATGGACGACGCCGTCAAGATGGTGAAGGCCAACAAGGGGATCGACATCGATCTCCTGGCCCTCCCGCTCGACGACCCCAAGACCTTCGAACTGCTCGGCCGCGGCGACACCCTCGGCGTCTTCCAGTTCGACGGCGGCCCCATGCGCTCCCTGCTGCGCCTGATGAAGCCCGACAACTTCGAGGACATCTCCGCCGTCTCGGCCCTGTACCGGCCGGGCCCGATGGGCATGAACTCGCACACGAACTACGCCCTGCGCAAGAACAAGCAGCAGGAGATCACCCCGATCCACCCGGAGCTGGAGGGGCCGCTCGAAGAGGTGCTCGCGGTCACCTACGGCCTGATCGTCTACCAGGAGCAGGTCCAGAAGGCCGCCCAGATCATCGCCGGGTACTCGCTCGGCGAGGCCGACATCCTGCGCCGCGTGATGGGCAAGAAGAAGCCCGAGGAGCTGGCGAAGAACTTCGTCATCTTCGAGGAGGGCGCCCGGGGCAAGGGCTTCAGCGACGCGGCGATCAAGGCCCTCTGGGACGTCCTGGTCCCCTTCGCCGGCTACGCCTTCAACAAGGCCCACTCGGCCGCGTACGGCCTGGTCTCCTACTGGACCGCCTACCTCAAGGCGAACTTCCCGGCCGAGTACATGGCGGGCCTGCTCACCTCGGTCAAGGACGACAAGGACAAGTCCGCGATCTACCTGAACGAGTGCCGGCGCATGGGCATCAAGGTGCTCCCGCCGAACGTCAACGAGTCCGAGCCGAACTTCGCGGCCCAGGGCGACGACGTGATCCTCTTCGGCCTCACCGCGGTGCGCAACGTCGGCCAGAACGTCGTCGAGTCGATCATCAAGACCAGGAAGGCCAAGGGGAAGTACTCCACGTTCCCCGACTTCCTGGACAAGGTCGAGGCCGTCGTCTGCAACAAGCGCACCGTCGAGTCGCTGATCAAGGCCGGGGCCTTCGACGAGATGGGCCACACCCGCAAGGGCCTGGTCGCCCACCACGAGCCGATGATCGACAACGTGGTCGCGGTCAAGCGCAAGGAGGCCGAGGGACAGTTCGACCTCTTCGGCGGAATGGGTGACGAGGGCGCGAGCGACGAGCCCGGCTTCGGGCTCGACGTCGAGTTCTCCGACGTGGAGTGGGAGAAGTCCTACCTGCTCGCCCAGGAGCGCGAGATGCTCGGCCTGTACGTCTCCGACCACCCGCTCTTCGGCCTGGAGCACGTGCTCTCCGACAAGACGGACGCCGGCATCTCCCAGCTGACCGGCGGCGAGCACTCCGACGGCGCCGTCGTCACCATCGGCGGCATCATCTCGGGCCTCCAGCGCAAGATGACCAAGCAGGGCAACGCCTGGGCCATCGCCACCGTCGAGGACCTCGCCGGCTCCATCGAGTGCATGTTCTTCCCGGCGACCTACCAGCTCGTCTCCACGCAGCTGGTCGAGGACACCGTCGTCTTCGTCAAGGGCCGCCTCGACAAGCGCGAGGACGTCCCCCGGCTCGTCGCCATGGAGATGATGGTCCCCGACCTCTCCTCGGCCGGCACGAACGCCCCCGTCGTCCTCACCATCCCGACGGTCAAGGTCACTCCCCCGATGGTCACCCGGTTGGGCGAGATCCTGCGGCACCACAGGGGCAACACCGAGGTCCGGATCAAGCTCCAGGGGCCGCGCTCCACCACCGTGCTGCGCCTCGACAAGCACCGGGTCCAGCCCGACCCCGCGCTCTTCGGCGACCTCAAGGTGCTCCTCGGGCCGTCCTGCCTGGCCGGATAGCGCCGGTCACGGGGGCCCCGTACGGGCCCGGGTCCGTAGCGGTACGTGAAGAAGGGCGCGCCCGGAGCTCTGGGCGCGCCCTCGTACGTGGTGCTCGCGGAGGCGTCAGTTGTGGCCGAACTTCTTCTGCTTGCCCTTGCGGGCCATGTCCATCGGGCTCGGGGCGCCGCCCGAGGGCTCGGAGACCGATTCCGCCGAGCCCTTCGACGGATCCTGCGAGGACGAGCGGGTCTGCTGCTTCTGTTCGTGCTGGCGGTTCTTGTTCTTGGCCATGGTGGAGCCTCCGTGAGGGTCTAGGGGCCAGGACCGCCTTCACCCTCACACGCCACCGCAAACAGCGCATTTTGGATCTTTACTCCGCGTAGCCGCCGGCCCTCGTTCCGGGGCGAGTGCGAGATCCGCCACGCCGATGATCGAGTTCCGGCCGTCAACACCCTTGCGGTCGGGCAGACTCGGGGAACCCGCGACACACACAGAGGATCCCCAGGGAAGAGGGTGGTACGCGTGGACCGCTGCGTCGTCCTGGTGGACGCCGGCTATCTGCTGGGCGCCGCCGCCAGTCTTCTCGCCGGGGAGCCCTCCCGCTCCCGCATCACCGTCGACCATGCCGCCCTGATCCAGGGCCTGCGCGAGCGCGCCGAGGCCGACACCGAGCAGCCCCTGCTGCGTATCTACTGGTTCGACGGCGCACCCGACCGGGTGCCCCAGCCCGAGCACCGGCGGCTGCGCGTCATGCCCCGCGTCACCGTCCGCCTGGGCGCCCTGACCCGCAGCGACGGCCGCTGGGCGCAGAAGGGCGTGGACGCCGCCATGCACGCCGAGCTCACCGAGCTGGCCCGCAACCGCGCCTGCTCCGACGTCGTACTCGTCACGGGAGACGGAGACCTGCTGCCCGGCCTGATGTCCGCCAAGGAGCACGGGGTCGCCGTCCACCTGTGGGCCGTCCAGGCCGCCGACGGCGACTACAACCAGTCCGAGGACCTCGTCGCCGAGGCCGACGAACGCCGCGTCCTGGACCGGGCCTGGATCACCCGGGCGGTCCGCGCCAAGGACCTCGCCGGACTGTGCGCGCCGCCGCCCGCGCCCCGCCCCGAGATCGCGGCCATCCTTTCCGCCCCGCTGCCCGAGGCGGCCCTCGCCGAGGCCGCCCGCAGCGCCGGGAACAACGGCACCGCGGCCCCCGCCCCCGCCGAGCCCGAGGGGAGCGGCGCCCCCGTGCCCGCCCCCGCCGCCGGGGGCAAGACCGTACCCACGCCCAAGGACCTCGCCGGCTCGCTGCGCGCACCCGGCCAGCAGCCCGGCCCCGCGGGCGGCCACGGCCACGGCGGCCAGGCCCAGCCCCCGGCCGGCAGCGCCCTGCGCTGGTCCTCCGACAAGGGCTGGATCGACCGGGCCGGACCGCTCGGCGAGCCCGCCGAGACCGCCTCGCTGCCCACCCTCGCCCAGCTCACCAGCGCCGAGCAGCGCTGGGCGGACCGCGAGGAGGACATCACCACCGTCGGCGGCGACCCCTTCGAGGTCGGCCAGGTGTTCGCCCGGCGCTGGATGGAACGCCTTCCGGAAACCGTCCACCTGCAGAAGCTCGCCACGATGTACCCGCGGATCCCGCACCGCATCGACGGGGAACTGCTGCGCTACGCGGCCCGCTTCGGGCTGCTCGCGCACAAGGACGACCAGATCGACGAGCACGACCGCTACGCCATCCGCGCCGGGTTCTGGCGGGAGATCGACGTCCGCGCCGCCGCCGAACACGTCGCCGGCACCCCCTCCGCCCTGGTCGTGGCACCGGCCTCGACGACGGCCGAGTAGGCCCTCGGCCGGGCGCCGTCACCGGCGCCGGGCAGGGCGTCGGGGGCACCTCCCGGCGGTGCCCGGACGAAAGCCGCGTAGGCTGCTCCCTCGTGAGTACGGGCACAGCAGCAGCACAACCGAACACGGCAGTGGCCGCGGACGCGGACTCGGACGTGGTCTGCGCGGTGCGTGACCTGGTCAAGACGTATCCCGCGGTACGAGGACGGCGCGGGGCTCCCGCCCTGCCCGAGACCCGCGCCACCGACGGGATCCGCCTGGACGTGCGGCGCGGCGAGATCTTCGGCCTGCTCGGCCCCAACGGCGCCGGCAAGTCCACCCTCGTCCGCCAGCTCACCGGCCTGATGCGCCCCGACTCCGGCTCCGTGACCCTCCTCGGCCACGACCTCGTACGCCACCCCGAGCGGGCGGCCCGGCTGCTCGCCTACCTCGGGCAGGAGTCCACCGCCCTCGACGAGCTCACCGTCGCGCTGGCCGCCGAGACCACGGGACGGCTGCGCGGGCTCGACGTACGGACGGCGCGGGCCGAACGGGACGCCGTACTGGAGGAGCTCGGGCTGACCGGGATCGCCGGGCGGCCCCTGAAGAAGCTCTCCGGAGGGCAGCGGCGCCTGGCGTGCTTCGCCGCCGCGCTGGTCGGGCAGCGGCCGGTGCTGGTCCTCGACGAGCCCACGACCGGCATGGACCCCGTGGCCCGGCGGGCCGTGTGGGCCGCCGTGGACCGGCGGCGCGCCCAGCACGGGGCCACCGTCCTGCTCGTCACGCACAACGTGATCGAGGCCGAGACCGTCCTGGACCGGGTCGCCGTCATCGACCAGGGCCGGGTCATCGCCTGCGATTCCCCGGCCGGGCTGAAGGCGCGGGTCTCCGGTGAGGTCCGGCTGGAGCTGGTGTGGCGCGAGAGCGCTCCGCTGGACGTGCCCGAGGTCGCGCGGCTGAGCGCGGACGCCGTCGTGTCGGGACGCCGCTGGGTGATGCGACTGGCACCGGACGAGGCGCGCGCCGCGGTGGCCGTGGTCACGGGCGGGCCGGCCTTCGCGGCCCTCGACGACTTCACCCTGGCCACACCCAGCCTGGAGGACGTGTACCTCGCCCTCGGCGGGAAGACGAAAGGGCTGGTGAAGTCATGAGCGAGCGCACACCCGGCGCGGTGGCACAGGCCGTCGGGCCGGCGCCGGTGCCGGTATCGGAGGCGGAGGAGACCGCGGGGCAGGCTGCGCCCACGGGCACCGTGTCCCGTCCCGCGGCGCCCCTGGCACCGCAGGCCCGGCTGTTCCCCGCGCTGGCCGCCGTGTACCGGGCGCAGCTGTCCCGGGCCCGGGTGTCGCGGATCCCGCTGCTGTTCGTGGCCACCTTCCAGTCCGTCGGGATCATGATCCTGATGCGGGGAGTGGTGGACGGCGGCTCGGAGGCCCGGGCCGTCGTCGCCGGCTCCTCCGTACTGGTCGTCGCCTTCGTCGCGCTGAACCTGCTCGCCCAGCACTTCGGGCAGCTGCGGGCCAGCGGCGGGCTGGACCACTACGCCACGCTGCCCGTGCCGCCCGCCTCCGTGGTGCTGGGCGCGGCCGCCGCGTACGCCTCCTTCACCCTGCCGGGCACGCTGGTGACGGCCGTGTTCGGATGCCTGCTGTTCGGGCTGCCCATGGGCGGGCTGTGGATCCTGGCCGCGGTGGTGCCGCTGGCCGGGGCCGCGCTGGCCGGGCTGGGGGCGGCGCTCGGGCTGCTGGCGCCGCGGCAGGAGCTGGCCACGCTGGCCGGGCAGCTCGGCATGTCGGCGGCGCTGCTGCTGGGGGTGCTGCCGCCGGAGCGGATGCCGCACGTGATCGTGTGGGCGCGGGACCTGCTGCCGTCCACGTACGGGGTGGAGGCCTTCGCCCGTACGTTCGCACCGCATCCCGACTGGGCGGCGGTCGGGCTGGACCTCGGGGTGTGCGGGGCGGTGGGCGTGCTCTCGCTGGCCCTCGCGACGTGGGCGTACCGGCGGGCGGCCGTCCGCTGAAGCGGCGGTCCCCGCAGGATCGCGGGGCGGTCGCCGCAGGGCGGTCCTGCTGATGTCGGCGCCGTCGGCACCTGGCACGATGTGGGGGTGACCGAAGCCTTGACCACACCCTCCCCGCACGAACCGCCGCTGCCGCCCGAGAAGCCGGGCGCGTCCGCCGGGGGCATCACCCCCGCGGACATCCGCGACGGGGCCGCCGTGGCCCTGGTGATCGGGGTGGCCGGGGTGCTGCTCGGAGTGTTGTGGGCGTGGCTGGCGCCGAAGGCCCAGTACGTCTCGAACGGCGAGGCCGTCTTCCTGAAGAACTCCGAGAGCGAGTCCCGGATCGGGGCCGACGGGACGTTCTTCCTGCTGTCGCTGGGATTCGGCCTGCTGAGCGCCGTGCTCGTGTTCCTGTGGCGGCGCCGCGGCGGTGTCCCGCTGGTCATCGGCCTGATGATCGGATCCTGCTTCGCCTCGCTCGTGGGATGGCGGACGGGACTGTGGCTCGGACCCTCGTCCGACGTGGCCGCCGCCGCCGTGAAGGCGGGGAAGGGGGTGGCGTTCGACGCGCCGCTCCAGGTGCTGGCGCTGGGGGTGCTGCTGGTCTGGCCGATGGCCGCCGTGGCCGTCCACCTCGGCCTGACGGCCCTGTGGACCCCGCAGGACCCGGACCCGTCCGACACCACCGACCCCGAATGGGGGGTCTACCCCCCGTCCCACGTCCACGGGACTCCCGCCCCGGCGGCGTCGGACCCCTCGGACCCGGCCGCGCCGGAGCCCCCGCGGGGCTGACGCCCGGGCCCGGCGGCTACGCGCGGGCGATGGGGGCCAGGGTGGCGCCGGTCAACGTGGTCAGGGTGGCCGGCGGGAGTTCGACCTCCAGGCCCCGGCGGCCCGCCGAGACGCAGATCGTGGCGTGCGCCCCCGCCGACTCGTCCACCACCGTACGCAGCCGCTTGCGCTGGCCCAGCGGGGAGATGCCGCCCCGAACGTAGCCCGTCGTGCGCTCCGCCAGCGCCGGGTCGGCCATGGCCGCCCGCTTCCCGGAGACGGCGGTCGCGAGCGCCTTCAGGTCCAGGCTCCCCGACACCGGGACCACCGCCACCGTCAGCACGCCGTCCACCTCCGCGACCAGCGTCTTGAAGACCCGGTCGGGGGAGACCCCCATGGCCTGGGCCGCCTCCTCGCCGTACGAGGGGTGCGCCGGATCGTGCTCGTACGCGTGCAGCGTGAACTCCGCACGGGCGGAGTTCAGGGCCGCGATCGCCGGAGTCCCCGCAGGGGCTTTCTTCTTCGCCATCAGTCCTTCGCCATCAGTTCGGGCTCGTCGGCGCGCGCGTCAGGTCCACCGCCGGCAGCGACGGCAGGTGGCGGATGACGGCCGTCTCCGCGCGCAGCAGCTTCAGTTCCTCCGCGAGCCGCGTCGCGGTGTCCGGCGCCTGGAGCAGCCGCTGCTTCGCCGGGATGTCCAGTACGGCCGCGGCCGCCACCAGGTAGGAGACCACCGACGGCTCGTCCGGCAGGTCCGCCGCCGAGGCCAGGGACCGCTCCCGGGCGCCGGCCAGCCGCTTCTGGTAGTTCCGGAAGGCCCGCAGGACCCCCTCCGCCAGCGCGCCCGCGCCCTCGCCCGCGTCCTCCGGCAGCTCCTCCACCTCCGCGACCAGGTACGGGCCCGAGGCGTCCACCGACAGCAGGCGCACCCGCGCCGTACCGGTGGCGAGCACCTCGAAGCTGCCGTCCTCCCGTTCCCGGATCGTGGCCGCGTCCGCGATGCAGCCCACCCGGTGGAAGGCCTGGACGGGGTCCGGGCCGAAGCCCGCCGTCGGGCCCCGCTCGGGCAGCGCCGTCTGGTCCGGCAGGCCCGGCGCGGTGGGCGCGACCTCCCGGCCGTCGCGGATCGCGACGACCGCGAAACGGCGCGGCTCCTCGTCGCCGGTCTTCAGCAGCTCGCGCATCATGGCGCGATAACGCTCCTCGAACACGTTCAGCGGGAGGACGAGTCCCGGGAACAGCACCGAGTTCAGCGGGAAGAGGGGCAGGCGAACGGAGGTCACGAGGCACAGGGTAGTGGCCGGGGGCCGGGGCCTGTCACCTCAGTTGTCCGCACTCTCCCGGGTCACCCGCGCCTCAGCAGCCGTGAGGCTCCCGCCGCCACCGTCGTCGCCAGGGTCCAGCCGAGCAGGACCAGCGCCGCCGAGCCCCACTGCCAGCCGCCCTCCACGTCCCACTGGCCGTCCTGGCCGAGATCGATCACCGGGAGCAGAAGGTCCAGGGCGTACAGGGCGGCGTCCCAGTGCGGGTGCTCGTCCGCCTTGATCGGCGGCGGCTCGTGCCGGGAGAACAGCAGGGCGCCCGCCGCCCACAGCACCGCCATCCACAGCGCGGCCCGGCCCGGGCGGTACCCGTACGCCACCGTCCAGTCCTGGAGGTACCCCCAGGCCTTGAGCGCCGCCGGCAGGGTGGCCCGGCGCCGGCGCTGCTTGGCCAGCAGCACCTCACGGGCGTCCGCGTCCTCGCCGCTGGCCCGCAGTACGGTCGCCAGCCGCTCGTACGGCTCCGGCGAGTACTCCGGGGTGGCCGCCGCCACCCAGTCGAGGCGGCGCGCCAGCGGGAAGTGGCCGCGGGGCGCGAGGTTCTCGTACGCGAACCCCTCCATCGAGACCCCGCCCGGGCCGGGCCAGCTGGTGGAGGTGTCGACCAGCTTGACCACCTTCGCCCCCGACAGCACCACCCGCCCCCGCTCCGGCCGCTCCCCGACGAACCGCAGCTCGGGGGTCTGGATCCGGCGCAGCGAGACCTCCTGCTCCTCGGCCAGGACGAACCGGGCGCCGTAGAAGTCGACGGCGTCGCCGAAGCGGCCGTCGTCGAGGCGCAGCCCGCCCCGGCACTCGAAGCGCTGGGCCCGCTGCCCGCGCGTGGGCGTCTGGCCGAGCCCGTACGGGGGAGTGGAGGAGCCGGAGTCGCCGGGGACGTAGTCGAGGGCGATCGAGGTCAGGTACAGGGTCCGCTCGACGGTCAGCTGCGGGGCGTTCAGCGCGCGCCGCCCGTGCGGATTGCGCAGCCGGGCCCCGCGCAGGTTCATCGACACGCCGACCTTCGCGCCGCGCAGGCTCACCTCCCCGTCCGTCTCCAGCAGCTCGCCCTGGAAGTCCTGCGCGACCGACATCCCGTCCGCGGCGATGGCCCGGCCCTTGTTGTCCCGGCGCACCACGGCCTGGCTGATCAGCAGGTCGGTGCCGATCTGCGCGTCGGTCAGCCGGATCCCGCGGGCGACGCGGCAGCGCGGCAGGTGCAGATCGCCCTCGGTGTGCAGCCGTGAGGCGTCCAGCCGCGGTATCGCGCAATTGATCATGCGGAGGGTGATGAACCGGGTCTCGGACAGCTGGATCTCACTGTCGAAACGACAGGACTGGAGTTCGACGTACGGCTGTACGATCCCGCCGGACAGGTCGAGCCGGCCCGTTATCCGTACGCCGCGCAGCTTCAGCGAGGCCACCCGGCCCGGCACCGGGGGCGGCCCGTGCAGCAGCAGGAGCGCCACGATCTGGGCGCGGACGCTCCGCCCGGAGCCCCACGTCCGCCCGCTGTCGTGCGGATCGTCCTCGTTGGCGGCGCGGGCGCTGAGATCGCAGACGCTGCCCGTCCGGTAGGCCTGCCACATGCGGCGTTCGGGATCGGTGAGATCCGCGGGTTGCCCGACCGCCTGTGCCTCCGCCATGGCGGCCCCCTCCGCTGCGCATACGTGTATCGGAACGCTAATGGGCGCCCGTGACGTGCGGGGCGTGTATCAGCCAGTGATACGGGCGGACGGTGGCGGGAGGCGGTCTGAGAGAATTGGGAGGTGATCTCTCGTATCGACCTGCGCGGTGACGCCCTCCCCGAGGGTGGCGCCCTGCGCGATCTGCTGCCCCGTGCCGAGTTCGACGTGGAAGCCGCCCTGGAGAAGGTGCGGCCCATCTGCGAGGACGTCCATCATCGCGGCACGGCGGCGTTGATCGAGTACGCGCAGAAGTTCGACGGCGTCACGCTGGAGCAGGTCAGGGTCCCCGCCGAGGCCCTCAAGACCGCCCTCGAAGAGCTGGACCCGGCCGTGCGGGCCGCACTGGAGGAGTCCATCCGGCGCGCCCGCATCGTCCACCGCGAGCAGCGCCGCGGTGAGCACACCACCCAGGTGGTCCCCGGCGGAACCGTGACCGAGAAGTGGGTCCCGGTCGAGCGCGTGGGCCTGTACGCCCCGGGCGGCCGCTCCGTGTACCCGTCCTCCGTCGTGATGAACGTCGTCCCTGCGCAGGAGGCGGGCGTCGAATCGATCGCGCTCGCGTCCCCGCCGCAGAAGGAGTTCGGCGGGCTGCCGCACCCGACGATCCTCGCCGCCTGCGCCCTGCTCGGCGTGGACGAGGTGTACGCGGCCGGCGGCGCCGTGGCCGTCGCGATGTTCGCGTACGGCACCGAGGACTGCCTCCCCGTCAACATGGTGACCGGCCCCGGCAACATCTGGGTCGCCGCCGCCAAGCGCTACTTCACCGGCCGCATCGGCATCGACACCGAGGCCGGCCCCACCGAGATCGCGGTCCTCGCGGACTCCACGGCCGACCCGGTGCACGTCGCCGCCGACCTGATCAGCCAGGCCGAGCACGACCCGCTGGCCGCCGCCGTGCTCGTCACGGACTCGGAGGAGCTCGCGGCCGCCGTCGAGCGCGAGCTGGAGCCGCAGGTCGCCGCCACCAAGCACGTCGAGGACCGGATCAAGCCGGCGCTCGCGGGCAGGCAGTCCGCGATCGTGCTGGTCGACAGCCTGGAGGACGGCCTCAAGGTCGTCGACGCGTACGGCGCCGAGCACCTGGAGATCCAGACCGCCGACGCCGCCGCCTGGGCCGCCCGCGTGCGGAACGCCGGTGCGATCTTCGTCGGCCCGTGGGCCCCGGTATCGCTCGGCGACTACTGCGCCGGGTCGAACCACGTGCTGCCCACCGGCGGCTGCGCCTGCCACTCCTCCGGCCTGTCCGTGCAGTCCTTCCTGCGCGGCATCCACATCGTCGACTACACGCGCGACGCCCTCGCCGAGGTCACCCACCACGTGGTGACCCTCGCCGAGGCCGAGGACCTGCCCGCACACGGCGCGGCCCTCAAGGCGCGCTTCGGGTGGAAGGTTCCCGTCACGTGACCTCGTACGACCAGATCGGCATCGACGACCTCCCCATCCGGGACGAGCTGCGCGGCAAGACCCCGTACGGCGCCCCGCAGCTCGACGTGCCCGTCCAGCTGAACACCAACGAGAACCCGTACGAGCTCCCCGCCGAGCTCGTCGCGCGGATCGCCGAGCGGGTCGCCGAGGCCGCCCGCACCCTCAACCGCTACCCCGACCGGGACGCGGTCGAGCTGCGGACCGAGCTGGCCGCGTACCTCACCCGCACCGGCAAGCACCCGGTCTCCCGCGAGAACGTATGGGCCGCCAACGGCTCCAACGAGGTCATCCAGCAGCTGCTGCAGACCTTCGGCGGGCCCGGCCGGACCGCGATCGGCTTCGAGCCCTCGTACTCCATGCACGCGCTCATCGCGCGCGGCACCGGCACGGGCTGGATCTCCGGCACGCGCCGGGAGGACTTCACCATCGACGTGGAGGCGGCCGGGCAGGCGATCGCCGAGAGCAAGCCGCACGTCGTCTTCATCACCTCGCCCAACAACCCCACGGGTACCGCCGTCGGGGCGGAGACCGTCCTCGCGCTCTACGAGGCCGCGCAGGCGGCGCGTGCCGATCAGGGTTCGGCCTCCCTGGTCATCGTGGACGAGGCGTACGTGGAGTTCAGCCACCGGGACTCGCTCCTGCCGCTGATCGAGGGCAGGCCGAACCTGGTGGTCTCCCGCACCATGTCCAAGGCCTTCGGCGCCGCCGGGCTGCGCCTGGGCTACCTGGCCGCACATCCGGCCGTGGTCGACGCCGTCCAGCTCGTCCGCCTGCCGTACCACCTGTCGGCCGTCACCCAGGCGACCGCGCTGGCCGCCCTGGAGCACACCGACACCCTGCTCGGCTACGTCGAACAGCTCAAGGCCGAGCGGGACCGCCTGGTCACCGAGTTGCGGGCCATCGGCTACGAGGTCACCGAGTCCGACGCGAACTTCATCCAGTTCGGGAAGTTCGCGGACTCGCACACCGCCTGGCGGAAGATCCTCGACCAGGGTGTCCTGGTCAGGGACAACGGCGTACCGGGCCGGCTGCGGGTCACCGCCGGCACCCCGGCAGAGAACGACGCGTTCCTGGAAGCGGTTCGCGCACTGAAGAAGGAGCAGCACGCATGAGCCGCATCGGACGGGTCGAACGGACCACGAAGGAGACCTCGGTCCTCGTCGAGATAAACCTCGACGGCACCGGCAAGGTCGACGTCTCGACGGGCGTGGGCTTCTACGACCACATGCTCGACCAGCTCGGCCGCCACGGCCTCTTCGACCTCACGGTCAAGACGGACGGCGACCTGCACATCGACAGCCACCACACCATCGAGGACACCGCCCTCGCGCTCGGCGCCGCCTTCAAGCAGGCCCTCGGCGACAAGGTCGGCATCTACCGCTTCGGCAACTGCACCGTGCCGCTCGACGAGTCCCTCGCCCAGGTGACCGTCGACCTGTCGGGCCGCCCGTACCTCGTGCACACCGAGCCCGAGAACATGGCGCCGATGATCGGCGAGTACGACACGACGATGACCCGGCACATCTTCGAGTCCTTCGTCGCGCAGGCCCAGATCGCCCTGCACATCCACGTCCCGTACGGCCGCAACGCCCACCACATCGTGGAGTGCCAGTTCAAGGCCCTCGCCCGCGCCCTGCGCTACGCGGCGGAGTTCGACCCGCGCGCCGCCGGGATCCTGCCCTCCACGAAGGGCGCCCTCTAGCCGTGAACGGCCTGAACACCATCCTCATCGTCCTCGGCCTCTTCCTGGCCGGCGGCGTCTACTCCTTCCAGAAGCAGAAGATGCCCAAGTCGGTCGTCATCCTGCTGGCCCTCGCCTCCGCGATGTGCCTCGCGGCGGGAGTCCTGCGAATCCAAGGGATCTGGGAATGAGCGCAGCCCGACCGACCAAGACGGTCGTGGTCTTCGACTACGGCTTCGGAAACGTACGTTCCGCCGAGCGCGCGCTGGCGCGGGTCGGCGCGGACGTGGAGATCACCCGCGACTACGACAAGGCCATGGACGCCGACGGGCTGCTCGTCCCCGGTGTCGGGGCCTTCTCCGCCTGCATGCAGGGGCTCAAGGACGCCCGCGGTGACTGGATCATCGGCCGCCGGCTCTCCGGCGGGCGGCCCGTCATGGGCATCTGCGTCGGCATGCAGATCCTCTTCGAGCGCGGCATCGAGCACGGCGTGGAGACCGAGGGCCTCGACGAGTGGCCCGGCACCGTCGAGCCGCTGCGCGCCCCGATCGTGCCCCACATGGGCTGGAACACCGTGGACGCCCCGGCCGACAGCCAGGCCTTCAAGGGCCTGGACGCCGACTCCCGGTTCTACTTCGTGCACTCGTACGCGGTCCGCAGCTGGGAGCTGGAGGTCACCAACCCGGCGATCCGCGCCCCCCGGGTCACCTGGGCCACGCACGGCGAGCCCTTCGTCGCGGCGGTGGAGAACCGGGCCCTGTGGGCCACCCAGTTCCACCCCGAGAAGTCCGGCGACGCCGGCGCCCAGCTCCTCACCAACTGGATCGAGACCCTCTGATGACCGCCAGCAAGCTCGAACTGCTGCCTGCCGTCGACGTCCGCGACGGCCAGGCCGTCCGCCTCGTGCACGGGGTGTCCGGCAGCGAGACCTCCTACGGGTCCCCGCTCCAGGCCGCCCTCGCCTGGCAGGCCTCCGGCGCCGAATGGCTCCACCTCGTCGACCTCGACGCCGCCTTCGGCACCGGTGACAACCGCGCCCTCGTCGCCGAGATCACCGGCGCCATGGACATCAAGGTCGAGCTGTCCGGCGGCATCCGCGACGACGCCTCGCTCGCCGCGGCCCTCGCCACCGGCTGCACCCGCGTCAACCTCGGCACCGCCGCCCTGGAGACCCCCGAGTGGGCCGCCAAGGCCATCGCCGAGCACGGGGACAAGATCGCGGTCGGCCTCGACGTGCGCGGCACGACCCTCAAGGGCCGCGGCTGGACCAGCGAGGGCGGGGACCTCTACGAGACCCTCGCACGCCTGGACTCCGAGGGCTGCGCCCGGTACGTCGTCACCGACATCGGCAAGGACGGCACGCTGACCGGCCCCAACCTGGAGCTGCTGAAGAACGTCTGCGCCGCCACCGACCGGCCGGTCGTGGCCTCCGGCGGCATCTCCTCGCTGGACGACCTGCGGGCGCTGGCCGGGCTGGTGCCGGCGGGCGTCGAGGGCGCGATCGTAGGCAAGGCCCTGTACGCGAAGGCCTTCACCCTGGAAGAAGCCCTGAAGGTGGTCTCCGCATGAGCTCCGAAGAACCGCGCCGCATCTCTTCCGGCGGCCCCTACGAGGACGTGATCGGCTACTCCCGGGCCGTGCAGCTCCCGCACGGGCTCGTGCTCGTCTCCGGCTGCACCGCCGGCGACGCGGGCGGTCCGTACGACCAGACCGTCGCCGCGTTCGGCGTCGCGTTCAAGGCCCTCGCCCAGGTCGGACTCGGCCCCGAGGACGTGGTGCGCACCCGCATGTACCTCACGCACGCCCGCGACGTGGACGAGGTGGGCCGCGCCCACAAGTCGCTCTTCGACGCCGTCCGGCCCGCCGCGACGATGCTGATCGTCTCCGGCTTCGTCGACCCGTCGATGGTCGTCGAGGTCGAGGTCGAGGCGTACGGCCCGGTGCGGGAGGCCTCCGCATGACCCTCGCCGTACGCGTGATCCCCTGCCTCGACGTGGACAACGGCCGCGTCGTCAAGGGCGTCAACTTCCAGAACCTGCGGGACGCCGGCGACCCGGTGGAGATGGCCAAGCTGTACGACGCCGAGGGCGCCGACGAGCTGACCTTCCTCGACATCACCGCGTCCTCCGGCAACCGCGAGACCACGTACGACGTGGTGCGCCGGACCGCCGAGCAGGTCTTCATCCCGCTGACCGTGGGCGGCGGCGTCCGCACCGCCGAGGACGTGGACAAGCTGCTGCGGGCCGGCGCCGACAAGGTCGGCGTGAACACCGCCGCCATCGCCCGGCCCGAGCTGATCCGGGAGATCGCGGAGCGGTTCGGCCGCCAGGTGCTCGTCCTGTCCGTCGACGCCCGCCGCACCGCCACCGGCTCCTTCGAGGTCACCACGCACGGCGGCCGCAAGGGCACCGGCATGGACGCCATCGAGTGGGCGCACCGGGCGGCCGAGCTGGGCGCCGGGGAGATCCTGCTGAACTCGATGGACGCCGACGGCACGAAGGACGGGTACGACACCGAGATGATCGCGGCCGTGCGCAGCCACGTCACGGTCCCGGTGATCGCCTCGGGCGGCGCCGGCAAGCTGGAGCACTTCGCCCCGGCGATCGCGGCCGGCGCCGACGCGGTGCTCGCCGCCTCGGTGTTCCACTTCGGGGACCTGCGGATCGGCCAGGTCAAGGAAGCGCTGCGCGGGGCGGGTCACCCGGTCCGCTGACCGCCGCCGGGCCGCCCGGCCGGGATGGCGCGGGGGAGCACCCCCGGTCCCCGGCCGGGCGGCCCGGCCTCGGAGACGGCCTAGCGGAAGTCGTCGAACGAGTCGAAGTCGTCCTGCTGGTCCGGCGCCTGCTGCTCCGGCATCTGCTCCTTCGGCGCCTGCGGCTTCTCCTTCTTGTCCGTCTGCTGCTGCTCCTGGTCGCGCACCTGACGGAAGACCACCGCGGCGGCGTGGAAGTCACCGGCCTTGTCGCCCGGCTGGAGGGTGGCGACCGGCTCGCCCTCACACGCCGCGTCCTCGAACAGCAGGGCCTCCGAGTCGGTCCCGTTCACGGCCTCGACGACCTTCGACGAGGCCGTCGGCAGCGCGTGGCACTGGTCCGCGCCGACATCCTTGATCTGGGCGTTCTTCTCGGCGTTCTGCTGGTCCACGTACACGTAGTCGAGGGCCTTGCCGTCGTCGGCGAACGCCTGGGCTCCGGCGGGGAGGACCAGCGCGAGGGCTCCGGCGAGCGCGGCGGCAGTGGTGCGAAGACGCATGGGGTTTCCGTTCCTTCCACGGTGACGACACCGAACCGGTCGGCATCCGTGACGGAGCGTAGGGAGGGGCGGGGTGCGGAAACCTTTTGCCCCGGGGCGCCATGCCCGTTTTCACCGGCCCGGCGGTACCGGGGGGCTCCGCGGCGCACGCCCCGGAGCCCCGCGCCTCAGATGCCGAGCTTGGCCGTCGTCAACCGGGCGACGGCCTCCTTCGGGCCGTCCAGTTCCACCGCGGCCGCGTCCTGGCGGCCGAAGCAGAAGAGGGTCAGCTCACCCGGCTCGCCGGTGACCGTCACCACCGGGGTGCCCTTGTGCGCCACCGTCGTCTGGCCGTTCGGGCGGCGCAGCACCAGGCCCACCGGTGAGCGGCGGCCCGTCAGCCGGGCCAGCTTCTCCAGCCGCGACCACAGCGCGTCCGAGAACACCGGATCCAGCGCGCGCGGCGACCAGTCCGGCTGGGCGCGCCGTACGTCCTCGGAGTGCACGTAGAACTCCACCGCGTTGGCCGCCTCGTCGATCTGCTTCAGCGAGTAGAGGGACATCTTCGGCGGGCCGGTCCGGATCAGCTGGATCAGCTCCTCGTACGGCTTGGCCGCGTACTCGGCCATCGCCCTGTCCAGCCGGTCCTTCAGGACGTTCAGCAGCAGGCCGCCCGCCGCGTCCGGGCGGCGCTCCCGGACCACCACGTGAGCCGCCAGTTCCCGGGCCCGCCAGCCGTCGCACAGCGTGGGTGCCTCCGGCCCCGCAGCCTCCAACAGGTCCGCCAGCAGCAGGCGTTCGCGCTTCGCATGGGTAGACATGGGGGCCACCCTACGACCGGCGGCCCCGCTTCGCCCGCCCATCAGGCGGACGGTGATCCGCCACGGCCTCCCGGGCGCGGCACAATGGCCCCCATGAGTACGTCCTCCCTCGATCCCGCCATCGCCGCCCGGCTCAAGCGCTCCGCGGACGGTCTGGTCCCGGCCATCGCCCAGCAGTACGACACCGGTGAGGTGCTCATGCTCGGCTGGATGGACGACGAGGCCTTGCACCGCACCCTGACCACCGGCCGCTGCACGTACTGGTCCCGCAGCCGCCGGGAGTACTGGGTGAAGGGGGACACGTCCGGCCACTTCCAGCACGTGAAGTCCGTCGCCCTCGACTGCGACGGGGACACCCTCCTCGTCAAGGTCGACCAGGTCGGCGCCGCCTGCCACACGGGCGACCGCACGTGCTTCGACGCCGATGTCCTTCCGCTGGCCGAATAGGTAGGTAGGGTCCCACCCCATGGATCTTGAGACGTTCCGCAAGCTCGCGGCGGACCGCCGCGTCATCCCCGTGAGCCGCAAGCTCCTGGCCGACGGTGACACCCCCGTCGGGCTCTACCGCAAGCTGGCCGCCGAACGCCCGGGCACCTTCCTCCTGGAGTCCGCGGAGAACGGCCGCTCCTGGTCCCGCTACTCCTTCGTCGGCGTGCGCAGCGCCTCCACGCTGACCGTCCGGGACGGCCGCGCGCACTGGATCGGGACCCCGCCGGTCGGCGTCCCCACCGACGGAGACCCGCTCGAAGCCCTGCGCGCCACCGTCCAGACCCTGCACACGCCCCGCGACCTGGCCGCCGGGATGCCGCCCTTCACCGGCGGCATGGTCGGCTACCTCGGCTACGACATCGTGCGCCGCCTGGAGCGCATCGGCGAGCACACGGCCGACGACCTGGAGCTGCCCGAGCTGACCATGCTGCTCACCTCCGACCTGGCCGTCATGGACCACTGGGACGGCACGGTCCAGCTCATCGCCAACGCCATCAACCACAACGACCTCGACACCGGCGTGGACGAGGCGTACGCGGACGCCGTGGCCCGGCTCGACGCGATGGAGGCCGACCTCGCGCGGCCCGCCCCGTACACGCCCACCCCGCTGCCCGCCTCCGAGCTCCCGGAGTTCTCGGCCCTCTGGGGCGGCGAGAAGTACCAGGAGGCCGTCGAGGACATCAAGGAGCGGATCCGGGCCGGCGAGGCCTTCCAGGTGGTGCCCTCGCAGCGGTTCGAGACCCCCTGCGCCGCCTCCGCGCTGGACGTCTACCGGGTGCTGCGGGCCACCAACCCGTCCCCTTACATGTACCTGTTCCGCTTCGAGAACGGCTTCGACGTCGTCGGCTCCAGCCCGGAGGCCCTGGTCAAGGTCGAGGACGGGCGGGCCATGGTCCACCCGATCGCCGGCACCCGCCACCGCGGGGCCACCCCGCAGGAGGACCACGAGCTCGCAGAGGAGCTGCTGGCCGACCCCAAGGAGCGCGCCGAGCACCTGATGCTCGTCGACCTGGGCCGCAACGACCTGGGCCGGGTCTGCGAGCCGGGATCGGTCGAGGTCGTCGACTTCATGTCGATCGAGCGGTACTCGCACGTCATGCACATCGTCTCCACGGTCACCGGCCGGGTCGCCGGGGGGAAGACCGCCTTCGACGTGCTGACCGCCTGCTTCCCGGCAGGCACCCTCTCGGGCGCGCCCAAGCCGCGCGCCATGCAGATCATCGAGGAGCTGGAGCCCTCCCGGCGCGGCCTGTACGGCGGCTGCGTCGGCTACCTCGACTTCGCCGGGGACTCCGACACCGCCATCGCCATCCGTACGGCGCTGCTGCGCGACGGCACGGCGTACGTGCAGGCGGGCGCGGGGGTCGTCGCGGATTCGGTGCCCGAGCTGGAGGACCTGGAGTGCCGCAACAAGGCCGCGGCCGTGCTGCGCGCGGTGGGAGCGGCGAACCGGCTGAACGGCGCGTGACGCCGTAGGGGATAGTGGGGTGCGTGAGTGCCGTACCCCCACCCCGAAACGACGCCGACGCCCCCGATGCCCCGCAGGCCCCGGACGGCCGCGGCGGCCGCCGCAGCGTGGCCGTCGCCCTGCTGTTCGGCGCGCTCGGCGCCAGCGTCGTCCTGCTCGCCTCCGGCCGCGTCTGGGCCCGGGGCACCGCCGCCGTGGGCGGCGGCTCGCTGCCGCTGACTGCGGACGGGCGGGCCGTCACCGGGCTGCCGGCGGCCCTGGCCATCGTGGGCCTCGCGGCCCTGGTGGCCGTGTTCGCCGTACGCGGCAGGAGCCGGCTGCTGGTCTCCGGGCTGCTCGCGCTGAGCGGCCTGGGCGCGGCGCTGGCCGCCGTACTGGCCGCGGACGACCGGCAGGCGCTGGACGCGCAGGCCGCCCGTACGACGGCGGACACGGCGGCGCAGGTGGGGGCACTGACCCACACGGCCTGGCCGTACATCACGGCCGCCGGCGGGGCGCTGATCCTGGTCGCCGGACTGCTCGCCCTGCGCTTCGGCAGCGGCTGGCCCGCCATGGGCGGCCGCTACGAGCGCGACGGCAGCCCCCGGCCCCGCAAGGCGGCGGCGGTGGACCCGGACCGGCCCGAGGACCTGTGGAAGGCCCTGGACCGCGGCGAGGACCCCACCCGCTGACCACGCACGCCGCCCGGTGCGGGACAATGAGCACCGAGCATTCGACACAAAGCAAACGAGGAGCAACTCATGGCGGGCACTAGCCACGGACACACCCCGGCCGCCTGGACCGGTGTCATCATCGCCTTCATCGGTTTCTGCATCTCCGGCGCCTTCATGGTGCTCGCCAACCCGCTCGGGTTCTGGGCCGGTCTCGTCGTCGTCGCGCTCGGCGGTGTGGTGGGCCTGGCGATGAAGGCCGCGGGCATGGGCATGCCGAAGGCCGCCCACGAGGACCTGGCCGTGGTCATCGCCGCCAACAAGGCCGCCGCCAAGGTCTGACCGGTGCACACCCGAAAGGCGCGGCCCCGTTGGGCTGCGCCTTTTGTCATGAGCGGAGACAATCAGCGCGTGGACGCCCCTCACAGCCCCTACGCCGTGCCGCCCGTGGCTCCCGGGCCGCCTGCACCTGCGCCCGTGCCTGCGCCCGTGCCTACGCCCGCGCCCGTGCCCGTCCAGGGCCGTCTGCGGCGGCTGGCCCCGCCGGGGCTGACGCTGGCCGCGGCGGGCCTGGCGTTTGCGTACGTGGGCACCGTGGATCCCAATGAACCCGGCCACTATCCGGTCTGCCCGCTATTTCGGGTGACCGGAATCCTGTGCCCCGGATGCGGCGGTCTGCGCAGTGCGCACGCCTTCGCCCACGGCGACCTGATCACCGCTTTGGGGGCAAATGCCCTGGCCGTCGCCGGCTACTTCGTCTTCGCGGGCTTCATGATCCTGTGGCTGGTTCGCGCCTATCGCGGCGGTCCGGCCCCGCGCTTTGCCCTGCGGCGCCCGTACTGGTGGGCCATCGGGGTACTGGCCCTGGTCTTCGCAGTGGTCCGAAACCTGCCGTTCGGAGCCGCGCTGGCCCCGTGAGGACCGGGAGATTCCCTTATGAATCCCGGATTCCGAATGTCCATTCCATGGGACGCCGTCAACCGCGTGCGGAGGGCAAGGCCTCCTGCGGATACCATTTGATTGCTGACCTTGCAGTTGTACGTGTCTGCAAGGCGGCCGACCGTCATCGACCCGGAAGGGGGCCGCTCGCGTGAGTGTGCTCGACGAGATCATCGAAGGGGTCCGCGAAGACCTTGCCGAACGGCAGGCCCGCGTGAGCCTCGACGAGCTCAAGGAGCGTGCCGCCAAGGCGCCCCAGGCCAAGGACGGCGTCGCTGCCCTGCGCGGCGACAGCGTCAAGGTGATCTGCGAGGTCAAGCGCTCCAGCCCCTCCAAGGGCGCGCTGGCCGCGATCGCGGATCCGGCCGGGCTCGCCGCCGACTACGAGGCGGGAGGTGCGGCGGTCATCTCCGTCCTCACCGAGCAGCGCCGTTTCGGCGGCTCGCTGGCCGACCTGGAGGCCGTCCGCGCACGCGTGGACATCCCGATCCTGCGCAAGGACTTCATCGTCACGGCCTACCAGCTGTGGGAGGCCCGCGCCTACGGCGCCGACCTCGCGCTGCTCATCGTCGCGGCCCTGGAGCAGGAGGCCCTCGTCTCCCTGATCGAGCGGGCCGAGTCCATCGGTCTCACCCCGCTCGTCGAGGTCCACGACGAGGACGAGGTCGAGCGCGCGGTTGCGGCCGGCGCCAAGATCATCGGTGTCAACGCCCGCAACCTCAAGGACCTCAAGGTCGACCGCTCCACCTTCGAGCGCGTCGTCGGCGAGATCCCGGCCCACATCGTCAAGGTCGCCGAGTCCGGCATCCGCGGACCGCACGACCTGATCGCCTACGCCAACGAGGGCGCCGACGCCGTTCTCGTCGGGGAGTCCCTGGTGACCGGACGCGACCCGAAGGCGGCCGTGGCCGACCTCGTCGCCGCCGGCGCCCACCCCGCCCTGCGCCACGGGCGGAGCTGACCCGTCCCATGGCCACCGACCGCCCCACCGTCCGCACCCGACCGGGCCACGGCCCGTCCGGCGTGCCGACGGCGCACGCGCCCCTGGCGCGCGGCTGCCGCCCCCGCGGCTGCCGCGCCCCGGCCCGGCGCGTCCACGGGCGGCGGGTCCGGTACGTGATCGGCTCCGAGCCCGGTCAGGTCAACGGCATGCGATGGCGCACCGCAGGCGCGCTGTAACGAGGACCGGCCCGGTCCGGTACGCCTGACGTCACCGTCTCCTTCCGACGGTGCCGGCGTACCGCCCCGCGCGGTGCTCGCTTACGGTCCCTCGCCCCGGGCCGCCGGCCCCGGGCACGGACCGCTGCGCCCGTACGCATCCCCACCCCCGCAGCGGGGTGCGCGTGCGGCGGGCCCACGGCGCAATACGGTGCATCCATCCCATCGCACCCGTAGGAGTACTGGCCATGTCCAGCAGCTCGTTCTTCATCCCGGACCCGGAGGGTCACTCCCCGAATGCCGAGGGTTACTTCGGTGACTTCGGCGGCAAGTTCATCCCGGAGGCGCTGGTCGCCGCGGTGGACGAGGTCGCCGTCGAGTACGAGAAGGCCAAGGACGACCCGGCCTTCGCGGCCGAGCT